>JAICLZ010000109.1 GCA_025929535.1 Gemmatimonadaceae bacterium | reverse complement strand
TCGAGAGTGGCCGCATGCAGACGGCCGGTCACGCGGCGGTCGACCGCGCGAAGGCGAACGGTCAGTGGGATTCGGCGTACGACTCGCATCGCACCGCCGGCGTTCCGGACGATCTGCAGCGCGCACTCGACACGCACCCGAAAGCGAAGGCGTTCTTCGCGACCCTGAACAGCGCGAACCGATACGCCATCCTGTTCCGGATCCAGACGGTGAAACGAGCCGAGACGCGCGCGAAGAAGATCGAGCAGTTCGTCGATATGTTGGAGCGCCACGAGGTGATTCACCCGTAGCGCCATCGTTCCGTACCCACTCCACAGCGAGTCCTTATGAAGTTCATCGTTCTCATCTACAGTGACGAATCCCTGCTCGGCGAGCTGACCCCACGCGAATTCAACGAAACGATGCGGGGCTGCATCGAACACGCCGACGACCTGCGCACGCAGGGACGGCTGCTCGACTCGCAGATTCTCGGCCCGACGACGACGGCCAAATCGGTGCGCGTTCGCAACGGGAAGCAGACCATTCACGATGGACCCTTCGCCGAGACGAAGGAGGTCATCGCGGGGTTCAATCTCATCGAGGCGGAGGACATGGACGACGCGGTGCGGATCGGAGCGTCCTTTCCCTGGACGCGGACCGGCTGCGTCGAGATTCGCCCCATGCAAGACTTTGCCGTCATACGGAAGCAGGTCGGCGCAGCGTGACGAGACCGTCGCGCATTCTGCGCGACTTCTTGGAGACGCCCAGCCGGAGAGCTCAGGATGGATTACACATCGGCGATCGCGGAGTTGCTGTCGGATCACGGGTTTCGTCGCTTCACGATGTCACGGAGCCCGGTCGGGCATCTGAAGCTGGACGGAGCAATCGACGGCCGGCCAATCGACATCGTGCTGGACACCGGCGCGTCGAAGACCTTCGTCGAACTGACCTACTGTCGCTCCGAGGGAATTCGCGTGACCGACACCGGGCAGCCCGGCCACGGGGGCAACGTTTACACGCTGGGCGACGTTCAGATGACTCTCGATGGCCTGCGAATCCGGACCGATGGTATCTTCGCACTCGATATGAGCAGCACCAACCAACGGCTGGTGATGAGGGGAGTCGACCCCATCCGCGCAGTCATCGGGCAGGATGTACTGCGCTATCATCAGGCGGTGATCGATTATGCGACGCTGACTCTATTCCTCAGAGAGGAACCTGCCTGACTCGCGCGGCTGCGCGTCGGCGATACAATCGTTCATCGTGCGGTTTGCCACCAGCGCTGACTCGGCGCCCGTCACCACCATCCGCGTCCTGCTTCCATGACTGATCCGGCACTGCAAGCGTTTCGCCTGCTCGTGGATGAGCTGCACCGCGTGCTGTGCAACGAGCCTCCGATGGGCTCGTCGGGTGCTCTCCAGCCCGTGCTCGTCCCGTTCGCCGGCCGCTCCGATGCCTTGGAGTTCCTCCGCACCGTTCCGACGGGGACGAGTCGCGCGGAATTGGAGCGGCTCGCCGCCGTCTACTGCGCCGCGCATCCAAGAGCGTGAATCGAACGAAGGGCGGTGGTGACTACCCGGGGCCATCGTTGAGCAATCTCTAAAGTCGACAGGCGACTTTTCGATTTGGACTGCCACCTGGAGGATTGACATGGGCAACTCTCGACGGAACCGAGCGGCACTCGCCGCCACGCGTCCCAAATCCACACCCCGTCGCACGCTCGTCGCTGGCAGCCGCGCGCTGATCATGAGCGTTCTCCCGGCGCTCGCGATTTTTCTCGGGACGCGCGAACTGCTCGCCGAGGCGTATCGAATACCCAGCGGCAGCATGGAGCCGACGCTGCTCGTGGGCGATTGGCTCTTCGTGAACAAGCTTCGATTCGGGCCGCACATCCCGTTCACCAGTCACTCGCTGCCAGGGTACGCCAGTCCGACGCGGGGCGACGTCGCTGTCTTCATTTCGCCGCCACAGGATCCTTCAATCCGTATCACACCGGACGATGTTGCACCGACATTGGTGAAGCGCATCGTGGGTGTTGCCGGCGACACGTTGGTCATGCGACACGGCCAGTTGACGGTGAACGGCATTGCCGCGCCATCGCCCAACGCGTTCGTGCTACCCGATTCCTTCGCTGACGAGCCACAGTCCATCTTCGTCTGGCAACATCGCATCGAGATTCGCGGCTCTCGATTCGGGCCGCCGATCGAGGCGCCCAGCCTCCACGAGTGGGGACCGATCGTTGTTCCCTCCGGCACCTTCTTCATGATGGGCGACAATCGGGACAACTCGGTCGATAGTCGGTACTACGGCCCGGTGCCGCGCGCGAATTTCCGCGGTACGCCGATGTTTGTCTACTATTCGTACGACCCCGAGCGCGGCCACGACTACATTCGTGCGCTGACCGCAATCAGGTGGAGTCGCATTGGGCATTGGATCCGCTAAAGCCGACGGATCGGCCTGTCCCCGGACGAATCGAGATTTCGTCATGGATCGAGACGCTGCTTTCATCCAATTTCCAGAACGCCGTCACGATATCGCGTGTCCGGCGTGCGGCTCCTCACCGTTCGTTGGAACGCAATGGGTCTGCAGCCCTGATGGCTGCGGCGGCATGTTCGACACGTTCGACACGCATGGCCGATGTCCGCATTGTGAGGCGCAGTTCGCGTGGACGGCGTGTCCGGCGTGCGGCAGGATTTCCGCGCACAAGGCGTGGTACCGCCGTGCGGGCTGACGTCGCAGCAGGCTGGCGGAGTCCGCCCGGATCGACGCCGTTCTCGCCGCCTTCTCCGGGGCGTGACATCCATATCTTTCGTTGGAGCAACAACACCTCGGGCGGGACGATGGAAGCGCGCCTGTACGAACTCATTCGCGATTTCCAGCGTGATCGCGCCGCCGTGACCGGTGAGCGGCGGCCTGAATTCCATGCTGACACGCTGCGAGAATTTGCTGAACGGCGTCCGAGCCGATACCCGGAATACATCCTGAACGATGGACGTCTCAGCCGGTCGATCGAATCCGCCCGTCGAGACGGCGAGATCATTCCGGCAATCTCCGACGCCCACGATGAATCACTCGTGTTGCGAAACGACCTGGATCGCAGTGCCTGAGTGTCTCGGCAGCTGACGAGCGGCGGCTATGGGTTAGAGCATATGCGCATTGCCATCTCCGGAAGCCATGCGACCGGAAAGTCATCCCTCGTCGCCGAGCTCTCGCACCGAGTTGCCGACTTCGCGACGATCGAGGAGCCGTACTATCTCCTCGAGGCGGACGGTTACGTCTTCGACACGCCACCGACCACAGATGACTTCGTAGCGCTGCTGGAGCGGGCCGTCGCGCTACTCGGTGAGCGGCGCGAGGCGCCGGTCTTGTTCGACCGATCACCGGCGGATTATCTCGCGTACATTGCCGCGAAACACGTGAAGGCGAGGAGTGATTTGCGCGATCTGACGACCGCCGTTGCGTCCGCGCTCGAGACGCTCGATCTCGTGGTTTTCGTGTCCGTCGAACGCGCGGATCGCATCGCCGGGGCGGAGCTTCCGCGGCTTCGACGTCGCGTCGACCGATTCTTGCGCGAAATGCTGATCGAGGGCGCGTGGGGATTCGACGTCCCGGTACTCGAGGTGCACGGCACAGTGGCCGAGCGGACAGCACAGGTGATCGCGCGGATTGGTTCGGGGACTCCCGAATGAGAGACGACTCGGCCGACTCGCTGTTCGAGACCGTCGTTGCGGAGCTCCGCCGAATCGGACTCGATCCCCAAGAAATGCGCGGGTTGGCATTCGGTCGACGCGCCGATTTTGACGCTTTCGTCGAACGCCTCCACACGCTCGAACGCGGTGCTTCGTGGTCTGATGTGTTTCCCGACACACCGACGGACCAGCTACCAGGCGCGAGACGCCACGAGCAGGCTCTCGGCCCATTCGACTACGCAGATGCTCCGCGCGGCCCAGCGGTATTCGCCAGTCTGATCGCCGAGGATCCCCGTCGCGCAGCGGCGAGTGCGCTCGCGCAAGTCGATTCGCTCGACATTCCGATCTTCGGGAGTGGCCTCGTCCTCGATCGTGGCGCTCCGCACCTCTACGTCGTACTGCAGCGCGAAGCGCCAAACGACGACGTCGATGCCGTCGTCGAGTGCCTGCAAGGACAGCCGGGAATCGCGAATTCGTATCAGGTGCGCTGAGCGACCATGCCGTGAAGT
Source organism: Gemmatimonadaceae bacterium (assembly GCA_025929535.1). Lineage (GTDB taxonomy): Bacteria > Gemmatimonadota > Gemmatimonadetes > Gemmatimonadales > Gemmatimonadaceae > FEN-1250. The sequence continues at coordinate 466 of JAICLZ010000109.1, read as the reverse complement.
ACGGTCGCCACGCAGCAGCGCATTTTCAGCCACTCCTCGCGGCCACGTCAGACAATGCTTGCCGCCGTGCTCGCCTGGCCAACGCGAGCGAACCGGAGGCGCAGATCGCGCCGGCAAGTGCGAATGTCGGGGTGATCGCGAGCACGTCTCGCCAAGCGAGCGATGCGGCCCTGGCGAAGATGCCAGATAGCACGAGGCCGCCGATTGCGCCCCAAACCGCGAAGCGCGGCAACGAAATCTGGTCGAAGCTACGGCGGCGTTCGGCCAACACGACGAGCCCGGAGAATATGAATCCGGCAACGAAGCCGAGGACACCGAAGATGATCGGGAATGGCGCGTCGGTGTTGAAGCCGAAGACCCAGCGTGGGACCGAACCCACGACGGCCCATGCTGCTCCCCAAACGACCCCCATGCCGATTGCACCGCGAATGCGTCGCAGCCATGTTCGCATGATCGTCTCCTCGTC
>JAICLZ010000092.1 GCA_025929535.1 Gemmatimonadaceae bacterium | reverse complement strand
TATGCATGTGTCGCGTGGGACACCTGGCGCCATCGCAGGCTGCACCCGGCCTTTGCGATCGGCGTGCCCCTGCTCGCCGCGTTGGACATGCCGTTCATCTGGCACTTTCTGTCCACGCCCACCTGGACGCACTTCGCAACCTGGCTCGTGAGCCAGGTTTCCTGATTGCCTCAGGGCGCGACGCCCGCCGTCACCCTCGGTTGCTTGTACGTGAACCGCTTCCCTTCGTAGTTGCGGAAGACCACCTCGTCATCCGTGATCTCCTCCACGTACTCGGGGAGGAGCGGCACCTTGCCACCGCCGCCCGGAGCGTCGATGACGAAGTGCGGCACCGCGAGCCCCGATGTCCATCCACGAAGCGCCTGAATGATCTCGAGCCCGGTCTGGACCATCGTGCGGAAGTGTTCGCCCCCCGCCACCTGATCGGCCATGTAGATGTAGTACGGACGCACGCGCGCCTTCAGCAGCTCGTGCATCAGCTTCATCATCACCTTCGGATCGTCGTTCACGCCCTTGAGCAGTACGGTCTGGCAGCCGAGCACTACACCGGCGCGTGAGAGCCGGTCGAGTGAAGCGACCGATGCCGGCGTGAGCTCGCTCGGGTGATTGAAGTGCGTGTTCATGTAGATCGGATGGTACTTCTGCACCATGTCGCAGAACTCGGGCGTGATGCGCTCGGGCAGGTGCGACGTGATGCGGCTGCCGATCCGGATGATCTCGACGTGCGGAATCTCGCGCAGCTTCTGCAGGATGTACTCGATGCGGCGGTCCGACAGCATCATCGGGTCGCCGCCCGAAAGGATGATGTCGCGGATCTCCGTGTGCTCGCGAATGTAGGCGAAGGCGGAGTCGTACTGGTTGAGCGGGATCTTCTCCGGATCTCCCACCTTCCGGCGCCTCGTGCAGAAGCGGCAGTACGACGCGCACACCGGGCTCACCAGAAAGAGCGCACGATCCGGATAGCGGTGCGTGATGTTCGGCACCGGTGAGTCGCCATCCTCGTCGAGCGAGTCGACGACGCCGTCCACGATCTCGAGCTCGCGAACGCTCGGCACGTACTGGTTCCACATCGAATCGCCGACTTCCTTGATCTGCTCGAGCGCCGCCGGCGTGATGCGCACCTGGAACGCGTCGAACGCCGGGCGAAGCGCCTCGACGTCGATCACGTCGTGGCCGAACTTCCCGGCCAGCTTCTCCAGCGTGTCCACGCTTCCGTCGCGCAGAACCTTCTGCCACTCACTCATGGCGTGCCTCCTCGCCGGCGCCAACCGCCAGCAGCTTCGAGAAAATCACCCGGTCATCACCCACTGCATAAAACCCGCGCACGCGCGCGCGTTCCACGTATCCACCGCGCTCGTAAAAGTCGCGCGTCTGCGCGTACGATGCGCGCGAGGACGTTTCCGCTACGAGCAGCCGCGCGCCGCGGCCCCGCAGCAGCGTCTCCACCTCGCGCATCAGCGTGCTCCCGTAGCCGCCGCCCTGCGCGCGCGGATCCACCGCGATCCAGTAGAGATCGTAGCCGCCGTCGGTGCCCGGCGTCGGTCCCCAGCACGCGTAGCCCTGCAACCTGCCGTCGTCGCTGAACACGCCCATCAATTCGTACGACTCGGCACTTCGCATGCCGTCATCGATCAGCTCGAGCGCGACATCGATCTCCGCCGGTGCGAAAGCGCCCGTCGCTTCGAGGATCTCGACGAGGCGCTCGCGGTGATGCGGGGCGAGCGAGCCAACGTGCCGGGCCGCGCGCCCGGCGTGCGCGACGTCGCTCAGCGCTGCCCGACGGCGAAGAGCTCGAGCTCGGGACTGTCGCCCTGCACGCCCACGCCGGAGAGCCGCTGTGCGAGCGCCCACTGGTCGAGCGTGGACGGACGCTCGCGGTGCAGCCCACGCTCGCAGATCGCGCGCACCAGCGCGCCGTAGTCGAGTCCTTCCACGCGCGCCATGCGCGCGAGCCCCGCGTCCGGCGCGAGGTCGGGATTCGAGTTCACCTCGAGAATCCACGGCTTTCCCGCGCGATCGATGCGGAAGTCGACGCGGCCGTAGCCATCGCCGCCCACCACGCGCCACGCCTGCATTGCGATCCGCTGCAGCTCGTCCGCGAGATCGCTCGGGAGCTCGGCTGGGCATTGGGGCTGCGCACCGGAGTCCTCATCGCTTCCCACCGCCCACTTCGAGCGATACGACACGATGCGCCACATTCCCTTGGGCATCGCCCCGAAGTGAATCTCCGACACGGGCAGCACCTGATCGCCAACGATGCCCACGTTCACCTCGCGGCCATCGATGTAGCGCTGCACCAGCACCTCGTCCCAGCGTTCGTGCATGGAGCTCACCCGCTCCGCGAGCGCGCGCATGGTGCGCACCACCGAGCGCTGCTCGACGCCGACCGATGCATCTTCCGCCGCCGGCTTGCAGATGGCGGGGAAGCCCACCGCGGGAATCGGATCGCCGCGGCGCACGATCGCGAAGCGCGGAATCGGCAGCCGCGAGCGATCGAGGATCGCGTTCACGACGTGCTTGCGCAGGCAGAGCGACGTCGTCCACGACGAGCTGCCGGTGAACGGGATGCCGAGTACTTCGAGCGCGGAGATGACGGTGGGCTCGAGCTCGGCCACACCATCGATGCCTTCGCAGAGATTGAAGACGACGTCGCACTTGGTGCGCCGCACGCGCTCGATCCAGCGTCCATCCGTGTGCACGGGCACGCGGACGACCTGGTTGCCCTCGGCCGCGAGCACCGCTTCCACGGCCTCGACGGTTTCGAGAATGAGCAGATCGGGCGACTTGCCGAGCGCTGAAGCGCCGTCGAACAGAAGAGCAATTTTCATCGGATCCCTACCTCGTGGTGGGGCCGACGTGCGCGAGCTCCGGAAACTAGGCTCGCGCGCTCAGCCCAACGCCGCCGCGCGTCGCACTCGACGCGCGGCCTTTCCCGACAGGGCCACGCCCTGTCGCTCCGCGGCGAAACGCAGGGAGCGCTGGATGAGCTCATCGTAGCTCAATCCGGCTGCCCGCGCGGCCTTGGGAAAGCACGAGTTGTCCTCGGGACGGGGAAGGATTCCCGGAAGGGGATTCACTTCCACCACGTTCGGCACGCCCGCGGCATCCAGTCGCACATCGATACGCGACCAATCGCGGCAGCCAAGAACCTGGTAGGCGGAGAGCACGACCTCTTCGATCCTGCTCCGCAGCGCCTCATCGATCCTCGCAGGGCACTCAAAAATCTCCAACGGGTGGCTCGGATCATCCCAGAGCCACTTGGCTTCGAAGCCGTACACCGGGAGCGCGCCCGGTGGCAGAGCCTCGAAGTTCATCCCGACGATCGGCAGCACGTGCGCGCCGTCACCGTTACCCATCACCGCGCAGGTGAACTCACGGCCGGGGAGGTATTCCTCCACGAGCACCGGCTGCGCGTACCGCTCGAGCAGAAACGCAGTCTGTGTCTGCGCCTCGGCCACCGTGCGGCAATAGTTGTCTTCCGTGATCCCCTTCGACGAGCCCTCGTGCACCGGCTTCACGAACAGCGGGAGGCGAAGGCGCGTGCTGCCGCTCTTCGTCCTGCGCGTGGTGAGGCGATCGAGCATCGCCGGGATCTCGGCGGCGTTCCGGATGAGCGCGAAGGGCGCCGTCGGCACACCGTGATACGCCAGATATTCCTTCGTGCGTGCCTTGTCGAGGCAGAGCGAGAGCGAAAACGGATCGGATCCCGAGTAGGGGATGCCGTAGAATTCGCAAATTGCGGGAACGTGGGCTTCGCGATTCACGCCGCCCATTCCTTCCGCGATGTTGTAGACGATGTCCGGCTGAGTCGCCCTCAAGCGCTCCGGGAAATCGGCGTTTGCTTCGAGGCGGAGTACTTCGCCGAGGGCGCTGAGCGCGTGCTCGACGGCATTGATCGTTTCCGCGCTGTCCCACTCCGCGAACTCATCGTCGACGCTGGCGGCTGCAACGCCGCCCGCCGGCGCGCTCGCCCACTCGGGCTCCGAGCTACTGGGAGGCTCTTCGTCGGGACGCGCATCCTCGGCGCCATCCTCGAGACGAAGAGCAGGGAGTTCAGGCTTCTGATTGTAGGCGAACCCGATTCGTGTCATCCGATCCTGCTTGAGGACAGACAATTCCGCTCGAACACTCGCCGCGACCCGATTCGCACACCCGCTCGTTCATTGACGCGCATCCCGCGAAGATCGTTCACGCTGCCGCTTTCTCTTCGTGCAAACGTGATGCCTGTTTCTCGGGTGCGAGCAAAATAAGAGTCAATGAAAAGCAGCGCAATGATTTTTCCCTTGTGCGCTCGGATTATTTCAGACTTTGTGAAATCCTACCCGCGCCGCCTCGCGACGATCCTCTCCGACATAGATCTCGAAGTCCGAAAAAAATCCCGGCGCCTCCTGCGTGAGCAGGCGGAGCGTCGCGACCGCCAGCCGCCGGATCTCCAGCTCCGCGCCCTCGCTCGACCGCAGCTCGAGCATCGTCCGCCACGCTCGCGCGTTCGCCGTCACCACGATCTTCGTCTCGGTGGAGTTCGGTAGCACGCCGCGCGCAGCCTCTCGCGCCATCTTCCGACGATGGACTTTGTCTCCCACCCAGGCGTAACGCTCCATGAGCTGCTCCACGAGCGCGATGTAGCTCGCGAGCGCGCCGTCCACCTGGCTGCGCCACGCGCTCTCGAGCGCCTCGTCCCCGGCCACCGCTGGCGGCACGACGAAGCTCGCGTCCTTCTCGTCGACGTACCGCTGTGAGAGCTGGGAGTAGGCGAAGCCCGCCCGGTGGCGCACCAGCTCGTGCGTGAGCGAGCGGCTCACGCCCTCGAAGAGCAGCGAGTAGTTCGCGTGCTCGAGAACGCTCCCGTGTCCCTGCTTCTTGATGTTCTCCAGATAGTCCCGCGTCGTTCGCTTCGCGGGATTTCTCTGGCTCATGTAGCAGAGACGGCCCGCGAACTCGGCGAGCTTCTCGCCGGGCGTGCTCTCGCCGAGCCAGGCGACTCCCAGGTGCTCGGGTGCGGTGAAGGCTGGCTTGGCGAGGATGCTGATGTGCGGCTCGTAGTAGTACACGGATCTCCGAGAGAGGGCTGGGGCGGCTCAGCGGCCGCCGATCATCGAAAGTCGAAAGGTATTCCATGCGCGGTCGCGCTCGATGGTGTCGAGCGCGGTGCGGGCGTCGAGCGGCAGCTGGGGAAGCTTCGGGTCGTACTTCACGTCCCCGATGGATTGGGTGCTCGTGGGCACCTTCACGCCGGGATTGAAAATATTTTGCGGGTCGAACGCGTGCTTCACCAGCGCGAAGAGCTCCAGCGAGCGCGCATCCCACACCCGCCCGAGCAGCGGCGTGCGCAGCCGCCCGTCGCCGTGCTCGCCCGCCAGCGTGCCGCCCAGCTTCGCCGCAAGCGACGTCACCTCGTCGAGTATCGCGTGCACCGTGTCCCGCCATTCGGGCCGTGTGACGTCGATGAGCGGGTTCACGTGCACGTGCGAGTCGCCGGCATGGCCGAAGATGACCCCACGCACGCCGTGCCGCGCGAGAATCTCCCGCACCCCGCGCACGTACGCCGGCAGACGCTCGGGCGGAAGCGCGCCATCCTCGATGAACTGCATCGACTTGAGCGACGGCGAGAGCCGGTTCAGAATCGGGCTCGCGGCATGGCGCAGCGCCCAGAGCCGGGCCTCGCTCGCTGAGTCGAGCGCGAGCGTGACGCGAGTCGCGCCGCAGGACATCATCGCCTGCTCCATCACCTTCGCCCCGGACGCCGCAGACGGCGCATCATCCGCCTCGAGCTCGATCAGGAGCACCGCCTCACTCGTGCCCTCGATGGGCACGAGCGCGGGCCCACCCCGCGCCACGTCGATGAAGGTGCGGTCGAGCAGCTCGCACGCGCTCGCGCCGCCCACCCGCGCCCGTGCGGCGCCGTCCACGGCCTGCTCCAGCGTCGCGAACTCCGCCACCAGGCTGCTCGTCGCGCCCGGGAGCGCCGCGAGCGCAAGCTCGATTCCCACGAAAAGCGCGAGCGTTCCCTCGCTGCCGACCAGCAGATCGAGCAGCTCACCGCTTCGTGCATAATCGGCCAGCCCGTACCCGGACGATTCCTTTCGCACACCCGGGTGCGCGCGCACGCGCGCGGGCGACGCGAGGATCGCGGGACGCGCGGAGGCCAGAAAGCGATCGATGACCGGAAGCTCGCGAAGCGCGGCGCCACGCTGGATGCGCGCGCGCGATCCGTCGGAGAACACGCAGTCGAGCGCCGTCACCCACGCGCGCATCGCTCCGAAGCGGAGTGTGTGCGCGCCGGCCGCGTTCGTAGCCGCCATTCCACCGATGGTGCAGAACGCGCCGCTCGACGGATCCACGGGAAAACGCAGCCCCTTCCGGCGCGCGCCCTCGTTCACCACGCCGCGCACCGCGCCCGGTCCGACCTCGACGCGCCGTCGTGCGCTGTCGATCGGCCCGATCGCATCGAGCCGGCTCAAATCCACGATCACGCCTGCGCCCACCGCGCCGCCGGCCATTCCGCTCCCGGAGCCGCGCGCGATCAGCGGCGTGCCGGATGCCGCCGCCCAGCGCACGAGCACAGTGACGTCATCCGCGTTTGCCGGAACCGCAACCGCTGCCGGCATCGCGCGCGCGATTCCCGCTCCCTCGGCGTACACCGCTCGCGCGGACGCATCGTCGCGAAAGACGCCACGAAATCCTTCGGGCGTCACGACGGCCACCTTGCCTCGCCCGTTTGCCGTTGACAAGCCACTCGTGACTCCGTCATCATCCAGCATGGAGAGCGAAGTACCGCTGCGAAACGTCGGCCCGCTGATCAAGATCGAAACCGACCGGCGGCTCGGACACGAGTGGGACGAGTGGGACGGCGGCGCTCTCGACAACGGTGGCGACTTCGCGTCGCCCGCGCGCTTCTATTTCGGCTTCACGGCGGTGGGCATCGTTCTCCTCGCGATCCTCGCGGCGGCCACCGTCTACCTCCTCGCACCGCGTCTCGCGCTCATCTCGCGCCGACTTCCACTCGTGCTCTACCTGAGCATCGTCGGCCTCGTCGCCCTGTCGTTCGCGTGGCTCACACTTCTCGCCCTCTCCGTGTGGACCGGCCGCGCGCTGCTTCCCGAAAAGCTGGCCGAGCGCGGACTGCTGCTGCGCACGCTCCACCTCGCGTGGCGCGTGGGTGAGCTCTTCGGCATCAAGCGCGACTGGACCGATCACGCGAGCGTCGCGGTCTACGATCGACTCGCCTTCGCCCGCGAGCGGCGCGTCAACCCGTCCGAGCTTCTCATCCTGATCCCGCGCTGTCTCTCGCGCGAGTCGCTGGACGGCGTGCTCGAAATTGCCAGGCGCTATGGCGTCTCCGCGTTCGTTGCCACGCGCGGCCAGCTCGCCCGGCGCGTCATTCGCGAGCGCCGCCCGAAGGCTGTCGTCGCCGTCGCATGCGAGCGCGATCTCGTGAGCGGGCTGCACGATGTCGCCGGCCGGGTGCCGGTGCTCGGTCTCCCGATGACGCTCCCCAACGGCCCATGCAAGGACGCCGCGCTCGATCTGGTGCGAATGGATGAGTTTGTCCGAAAGTATCTGGTGAAGAAGCTCTAGGCGGCGCTTGTCGCTCTGGTCGAGCGCCGCGCGATTCAAAGCCCCAGCGAGCTCACGACCGGCGGTTCTACCGTGTAATCGTAGAAGCCGCGCTTCGATTTCTTGCCGTAGTAGCCCGCGAGCACCATTCGCTTGAGCAGCGGGGGCGGCGCGTACCGCTTCTCGCGGTACTCGTCGAACATGATCTCGGCGATCTTGTACGTGGTGTCCAGGCCAACGAAGTCGAGCAGCGTGAACGGCCCCATCGGATAGCCGGTGCCGAGCATCATCCCCTTGTCGATGTCCTCCACGCTCGCGACGCCGTGCTCGAGCGCGTTGATCGCGTCGAGCAGATAGGGGACGAGCAACAGATTGACCACGAATCCGGAGTTGTCCTTCGCCGCGATCGGCTCCTTCTTCAGCCGCTTCGCGAACTCGAAGGCGCGCTCGAACGTCTCTTCACTCGTCGTCACCGTTTTCACTACTTCGACGAGCTTCATTACCGGTACCGGATTGAAGAAGTGCAATCCGACCATCCGGTCTCCGCGCCCGCTCACCGCAGCCATCGCCGCGATCGTCAGGCTGGACGTGTTCGACGCGAAGATCGTGTGCGCAGGACAAAGCCCGTTGAGCTCCTTCCAGATCTCGTTCTTCAGCGCGAGATCCTCCACGATCGCCTCCATCACGATGTCCGCGAACGCGAGATCGGCGACCACCGTCGTGAACGTGAGGCGGCCCATCGCCGCGGCACGCGCGTCCTCCGTGAGCTTTCCCTTCTCGATCGCCTTGGCGAGCGACTTCTCGATGCTCGCCCGCGCGCGCGCCGCCGAGGGCTCGTCGATCTCGCGAACGATGGTCGTGAAGCCGTTGAGTGCTGCAACCTGCGCGATCCCGGAGCCCATCAGTCCTCCGCCGAGCACGCCGACGGTCGCAATCGTTGTCATATGAGAAGTAGAGGAAGGGTGCGTTGTGAGATGATCAGGGCCAGCGGAAGCCGGTGCTCGCCGTTATCGCCGAGATGAGCGACGGGCGCTGCAGCTCGCCGCGCTCCAGTCGGTCCAGCATCTGCTCGAGCGCGAGCTGCGCGCCAGCTACCTGCGGCCCGTGGCTTCGCGCCACGAAATAGCCCGCGACGACGCCCGCCGCCACCGGAAGCGCGGCGACGGCAGTCATCACGCCGAGCGCAACCAGGATACCACCGGAAACAGTTCCGAACGCGGCCACACCGCTGCCGCCGGCGATGCGCTGCTTGCGCACGTTCGCGAGGCTCGCATCCAGTCGCACGATCGAGCGCTCGGCGTCGATGGCGATCACCGTGGCGGACACCTCCTCGGCGCGCGCGAGCCGGTAGCCGTGGCCGCCAACGTTCATGAGGCGGCGGAATTCCGTCGCGAGCCCTCCGCGCGGCTCCCAGGCGATGCGATCCGGGAAGCGCCGCTTCACGCGCAG
>JAICLZ010000126.1 GCA_025929535.1 Gemmatimonadaceae bacterium | reverse complement strand
TGAAGTGCACTCGGGCACCGAGCTCCTTCTCGGCGCGCTCTCCGCCGCGATATGCACCGTCGTTGAAGGACTTGTCGCCGCGTCCGCCAACATCGAACACGATGCCGATGTCGAGCCCGTCACTGCTCGCCACGGGTGCGGGCGGCGCGGGATGGACGAAGAGCAGCGCGATGTGGGCGAGGAGAAGCACCCCGACGAGGAGGAGCAGAGACCGCACGAACAAAAGGTCGCGCGCTGCCCTGACACCGGCAAGCACGCGACTATGCCATCGGCCGGTTGCGCGCGTCTCCCGGTTCTGCGACTGTTCGTTCATGCGCGACCTCTTAGCCGCCCGCTCGCAGATGGGAATGTCGCTCGCATTCCACATTCTGTTTGCGGTGGTCGGCATCGGCATGCCCGCGCTCATGGTGATCGCGGAACATCGCTGGCGGCGCACGGGGGACGCAGGCTATCTCGAGCTCGCGAAGCGCTGGTCCAGGGGCACCGCCATCCTCTTCGCGGTAGGCGCGGTCTCCGGCACGGTGCTGAGCTTCGAGCTCGGCCTGCTCTGGCCCGAGTTCATGAAGCAGGCGGGTCCCCTCGTCGGCATGCCGTTCTCACTCGAGGGCTTCGCTTTTTTCACCGAGGCGATCTTTCTCGGCGTCTATCTCTACGGTTGGGATCGAATCTCGCCGCGCGCGCACGTGATCGCGGGTGTGCTGGTCGCCGTGAGCGGGGCGCTCTCCGGAATTTTCGTGGTGATCGCGAACGCGTGGATGAACACGCCGCGCGGCTTCACGTTGATCGACGGAAAATTCACGAACGTGAATCCCATCGCCGCGATGATGACGCCGGCGGCCTTCCCGCAAACGCTGCACATGACGCTGGCCGCGTACGCCGCCACGGGATTTGCGGTGGCGGGGATCCACGCCGCCATGCTCCTCCGTGATCCTCGCAACGCGTTTCACCGTCGCGCGCTCAGTGTCGCGCTCCTGGTGGGCGCGCCGGCGGCGCTGGTGCAGCCGCTCGCGGGAGACATCGAGGCGCGTTACGTCGCGCGGCAGCAGCCGGCAAAGCTCGCGGCGATGGAAGGTCTCTTCCAGACAACGCGCGGGGCACCGCTGAGCATCGGTGGCATCCCGAACGAGAACGAACGACGCACCAGATTCGCCATCGAGATTCCGCACGGGCTCTCGCTGCTCGCCTTCCACGAGCTGGACGCCGAGGTGAAGGGGCTCGATGCGTTTCCGCGGGACGAGTGGCCGCCGGTCGCGATCGTGCATCTCGCGTTCGACACCATGGTCGGCCTCGGATCGTTCATGGCGCTCGTGTCGGCCGCCGTGCTGATTCTGCTCTGGCGAAAGCGCGACATCATCTCGCTTCGCTGGATTCTGATCGCGGTCGTGCTGTGCGGGCCAATGGGATTCTTGTGCATCGAGGCCGGCTGGACGGTCACGGAGGTCGGCCGCCAGCCCTGGGTCATCTACGGAATTCTGCGCACCGCGGACGCAGTCACCCCGATGCCCGGCCTCATCGTGCCCTTCCTCACCTTCACCGCGCTCTACTGCTTCCTCGGCATCATCGTCGTGCTCCTGCTCTACCAGCAGGTGCTCAGGAGCCCGCGCGAAGGCGAGACGTTCCCGCATCAGACGGACGCCGCATGACCTTCACGCTCGCCATCATCCTCGCGGGAATCGTGATGATCGCGCTCAACGCGTACGTGCTGCTCGCGGGCGCTGACTTCGGCGGTGGCGTGTGGGATTTCTTCGCGCGTGGCGACCGCCGTCAGGCGCAGCGCGACCTCATCTCGCACGCAATCGCACCGATCTGGGAGGCGAATCACGTGTGGCTGATTCTCGTGATCGTCCTCCTCTTCACCTGCTTTCCCGCGGCATTCTCGACGATCGCGATCCTGCTTCACATCCCGCTCACGCTCATGCTGCTCGGCATCGTGCTGCGAGGCTCCGCATTCATCTTCCGCAGCTACGGCAGCGAGCGCGATACGGCCCAGCAGCGCTGGGGCCGCGTGTTCGCGATCGCGAGCATCGCCACGCCCGTGCTGCTCGGCATGTGCGTGGGCGCGGTCGCCACTGGCGCCATCGGCGCGACCGCAGTGTCTCGGTCAGGCTCGTTCGTGAGCCAGTTCATCGACCCGTGGCTCACGATGTTCGGCGTTGGTGTTGGCCTGCTGGCGCTCGCGCTCTTCTCGTTCCTCGCCGCGGTGTATCTAACCGTGGAGGCAGAGGGCACCGAGCTGCAGGAGGATTTTCGCACGCGCGCGCTCTGGGCGGCCGGGGCGGTGTTCGTGATCGCGTTCGGCGTGCTCGCGCTCTCGTGGACGGAAGCACCCATGGTGCGCCAGATGCTGATGGCCGGCCCCTGGGCGCTGCCGCTGCACATCGTGACGGGAATAGCGGCCATCACTGCGATCGCGGCGCTGTGGACGCGCCACTTCCGCCTTGCGCGCGTGGCGGCCGCAGCGCAGGTCACCTTCATCCTCTGGGGCTGGGCGGCTGCGCAATATCCGTATCTGTTGCCGCCCACGCTCACCATCGAAGCGGCTGCAGCGCCGAACCGCACGCTGGTGCTCATTCTCTGGGCGCTCGCGGCCGGAGCGTGCGTGCTGCTGCCGTCGCTCTACTATCTCTTCCGCGTGTTCAAGATGCAGCGGAGAAGCTGAACGGTCGTTACGGCTTGTTCACCGGGATCGTGACCGCACCGTTCTCGCCGCTCAATCGCTTGAGTCCCGCGCGCGCGTCGGAGGCGTAGCCGAGGAAGAAGGGATCGCCGTGCTGCCACATGCCGGCAACGAACGCGTAGCCATCGCGAGCACGCGCCTTGTCTCCCAGCTTCTCGGCCAGACGTGCCCGCGCAAACTCGGTGAGCGTGCCCATGGTCGAGTTGAGCACAGTCGTGTGATCGAGGACCGCCGCCGCCTCCGCGAGCCGTCCCTGCGACTCGAGCAGTTGCGCGCGCGTGAGCCAGCTCCATCCGCACTCGTGACACAGGCTGTCCGGGAGTGACGCGAATTCGCGAATTGCGCGCGCCGTGTCGCGCCGATCGAGAGTCAGATACGCATTCCCCAGCGCCACCGCGTACTGGATCACTCCCGCTTCTATGGTGGGCTTCGGAACTTTCGACACCGAATCGGCCACGCGCAGCATCTTCTGAATCATCAGCGTATCTCCGATCATCCCCCACACGCTGATGG
>JAICLZ010000040.1 GCA_025929535.1 Gemmatimonadaceae bacterium | reverse complement strand
TCGGTCGCGATCGGCTGCGTGCGCGCGACCTCGTTCGCGCGGTCGATGTCCGAGCGCGTCACTTCATCGCCGTTCACCGCGACCACACCGGAGCTGTTCATCGCCTCCACGTGCTCGCCCGCGATCCCCGCGTACACGCCATCCACCTGCACGCCCGCCATTCGCTCGGCCTCGCGCATCGCCTTCTGAATCGACTGCGTGGTCTCCTTGATGTCGGAGACGACTCCACGCCGCATCCCCGCGGTGCGTGCATTCCCCACGCCCAGGATCTTGAGCGACGGCGCGTGGGGAAAGTCCCCCACCGCTTCGGCGATGATGGCGGTGGTGCGGGAAGAGCCTATGTCGAGCCCGGCGACCAATCGTTCGGGATTCATTGCGTCCTGGCGATGACCTGATCACGAAAGCGCAGATCGAGCTCGGTCACGCGTGCCTTGCGGCGCGCGAGATCCGCCTCGACGGGGAGAATGTCGGTGAGCCGCTGCGCGGAGATGCCCGCGAGCGCCCGGACCTGTGCGGAGTGCAGCGTGAGTGCGATGTCGGTTCCTCCCGTTCTCCGAATGTCGCTGATTTCACCGAAGAGCGCAGGACTCACGCTTCGGACGTCGGCGAGCAAATGCAGGAGCGCGGTGTCCGCCCTGGCGAGCACCGGCAGATCGATGGCGATTCGACTCGGATCGATCGGGAGAAAGCGACCATCCTTGTCGACCGCCCGCAAGCCTTGCGAGGTGGTGACGTAGGCGATCGGCGGATTTTCGGTGACGCGGACGACGAGCGTGCCGGGAAGATCCCGCTCCACTGTCGCTGATTTTATCTGCGGATGCATTTCGACGCGATGCTCCAGCTCACTCAGATCGGTCCACACGCTGGTGGTGGTGTCGACACGTAGACGCTCGAGCACGTCCTGTGGTTGCACATAGCGATAGCCCGACACTTCCACGTTGTGGACGCGAAAGAACGAGAGATGCGACAGGAAAGGCGGTCCCCACCATGGCGCGGCGAGCACGGCGAGCAGCGCCGCGACAATGCCCACCGTTCGCCAGCGAATCTCGCGGATGTCGCCGAGCAGGCGCTTCACGGCGCGCCCGAGAGCAGCGCCAGCAGCTCGGGACCCGTGCGCGTGATGTCTCCCGCGCCCAGCGTGAGCACGACATCGCCAGGCTCGGTGCCAGCCGCGAGCGCAGCCGCCAGCGCGCCGCGCTCTCCGCGCCAGGTCACGGCGCGCCCCGCATCGCGCGCGGCTCCATCGATGAGCGCGGCGGTGACTCCGCTGATCGGCTGCTCGCGCGCGCCGTAGATCTCGGTGAGGTAGATCGTGTCCGCGGCGGCGAGGGCGCCCCCGAAGTCGCCGGCAAAATCGCGCGTGCGCGAGTAGAGATGCGGCTGAAAGGCCGCGATGATGCGCCGTCCGGGAAATGCCGCCCGCGCGGCAGCCAGCGTGGCGCGAATCTCGGTGGGATGGTGCGCGTAATCGTCCACCACCGCCACGCCCCGCGCCTCGCCCAGCCGCTGGAATCGCCGGTCGACACCCCCGAACGCCGCCAGCCCCGGCGCCATCGCGCCGAGCGGAACACCGAGCGCGCGCCCGCTGCCGAGTGCTGCGAGCGCGTTGAGCACGTTGTGCGTGCCCGGCACGCGCAGGCGGATCTCGCTTTCCTCGCTTCCATCGTACACGGCGATGAAGACGCTTCCGCCATCCACGCTTCGAAGATCGCGTGCGACCAGTCGTGCGTCCGGCGATCCGAGCCCGTACCGCACGATCTCCGCCGTTGCCTCGAGCGTGATGGACGAGGCGCCGGGATCATCCGCGCACACCACGACCGCGCGCGCGCGCGACGCGAACTGGGCGAAGGCGCCGCGGATGTCGTCCAGATCGCGGTAGATGTCCAGGTGATCGGCCTCGACGTTCGTGATCGTCGCGACGGTTGGTGACAGCGCGAGAAACGAGCGGTCGTACTCGTCGGCTTCGACGACGAACAGCTCGTCGCCGCCGCGACTCAGGTTGCCGCCCCACGTGGCGACGCGGCCGCCCACAACTCCGGTCGGATCCGCTCCCGCAGCCGTGAGCGCCTCGGTGGTCATCACGGTGGTGGTCGTTTTCCCGTGGGTGCCGGCGATGCAGATCGTCTTGCCGGTCTCCACCGCGCCCGCCAGCGCTTCGGCGCGCCGGATCACCGGGATTCCAAGCTCGCGCGCCCTGGCGAGCTCGGCGTGATCGCGCGGCATGGCCGACGTGGCGACCACAGCCTGCGCTCCGGTCACATGGGCCGAATCGTGACGAGGCTCGACGGCAATCCCGAGCTTCTCGAGCGCCTCGTTGCGGTTGGGGCTGGCATCGCAGCCGGTGACAGTGATCCCGCGCCGGGCGAGCAGCTCGGCGAGCGCGCTCATTCCTGCGCCGGCGATGCCGACGAAGTGAACGGGACGAGGATCGTGGACGTCGAAACGTGTCATGCGGCGCTTCCAATATAGCGCGCGCGAGAGCGACGGCTCAAGCGCCAACCGACTTGAGCTGTGACACGCTAAGTATCCAACTGGCAATGCGCTCCGCTGCATCCGGGCGGCCGCGTGAGCTGGCAGACTCTGCCATTGCTCCGAGTGTGGCTGGCGCGCTGAGCAGGTCGCGCAGCGCAGCCCCGAGCGTGGCGGCCGAGAGCCCGGATTGCTCCAGCGACACTGCCGCGCCCGCGGCCTCCAGTGCACGCGCGTTCGCGCGCTGATGGTCGGCTGCCGCCGTGGGAAGCGGTACCAGAATCGATGGAATTCCCCATGCGCAAAGCTCGGCCACCGTGAGCGCGCCCGCCCGCGTGAGCGCGAGATCCGCGGCCGCATACGCGCTGTGGATGGGCGAGAGATACGGACGCACGCGCACGGTCTCCGACTCGTGGCGCGAATACCGATCGTAGCTGCCCTGCCCGGTTCCCCAGATCATCCGCACTCCGGGCGGAAGGCCAACATCGAGCAGCGATGCGATCGCGTCGTTGAGCGGACGCGCGCCCTGGCTTCCGCCGAACGCGAGCACCACGGAGCCATCGTTCGGCGGAAAGCCCCACGCGGCGCGCGACTCCGCGCGCGAAGGACGCGGAGTGGGCGGCGGCTCTATCGGATTCCCGCTGTCGAACAGCTGCGTGTGCACGCCCGGGTGCAGCTTCGCCTCCGCCTCGGGATAACCGAGGTACACGGCACGCGCGTGGCGCGCGAAGAAGCGCGTCGTGATCCCGGGCACCGAGTTCTGCTCCTGCAGCTGCATCGGGATCTCGTGCGCGAGCGCAAACGCGAGCGCGGCGCCGGAGGCGTAGCCGCCGGTGCCGATGACGGTGGCCGACGGGTGCGCGCGATGCTCCCTCGCGAGCGCGCGCCACGCGCTCCCGAGACCGCGCGCCGTTCGCCAGCTCTTCCAGGGCTGCTGCCTGTAGATGGGATGGAGATCGAGCAGCAGATGCTCGAACTCCGTTTTTGGGAGCACATCGCGCTCGATCCCGCGGAGCGCACCAACGAAGAACGGCTGCACCTCCGGCGCCAGGCGCACGAGCGCGCGCGCGATCGCGAGCCCCGGATAGAGATGTCCGCCCGTGCCGCCGCCGGCGAACATCACCCGCGCGGTCATGCGGGAGCGCGCTCGAGTGGATTCGTCGCCTGCGAGCCCACGAGGCGCTCGCGCGTGCTCGCGATGTTCACGAGAATGCCCGTCATCAGAATTGACATCACGAGATTCGTGCGGCCGAAGCTCACGAACGGGAGCGTCAGCCCGGTGGTGGGAAGCAGCCCGATGACCACGCCGATGTGCAGGAACGCGGTGCTCACGGTCATGAACGTGATCCCGATCGCGAGCAGCTGCTGGAAGGTGGTGCGCGCCTGCTTTGCGATGCGGAATCCGATCCATCCGTACGCCACGAACACCAGCGTGATGAAGAGGATGCCGAGGAAGCCCCACTCCTCTCCGATGTTCGCGCCGATGAAATCGTTGTACGGAAAGGGCACGAAGCCGAGCTGTTGCCGGCCCATGCCGAAGCCCACTCCGAACAGGCCGCCCGAGCCCACCGCGATGAGCGACTGCTTGAGCTGGTAGCCCGCCTCGACCGGCGCATTCCCCGGATTGAGAAAGCTCGTCATCCTGAGCAGCGCGTACTGGACGTGCTCCACCTGGCGCCACAGCAGCGGGATCGCGACGATCCCAAGAAAGACGACGTGCCCGATGCGAACGCCGCCAGCAAAGAGCATGATCCCCATGATGAGGGTGAAGGTCATCGCCATCGACAGATCGGGCTCGAGGATGACGAGGACGTTCAGCACGGCGAGCACCAGAACGAAGGGAAGCAGCCCCTTCGTGAGGCGCCGCAGCTTGTCGCCCTTCTTCACGATGAGCATGGCCGTCCACACGATAGCGGCGAGCTTCGCGAACTCCGACGACTGAAAGAGAAATCCGATGTTCACCCAGCGCCGCGAGCCGTGAAAGCGAGGCGCGATGCTGTTGGGTACTGGGAGCACGGGGATGAGCAGGAGCACGAACGCGATCGCCAGCAGCGGCCACGCCCACCCTCGCCATCGCTCGGCATCCACCTTCGCGGCGATAGCGAAGAGCACGATCCCGATCGCGACGCCCGAGAGCTGGAGCAGCAGATAGTGCATGCTCCCGTGGTTTTCGCGCACCGAGAGCAATGCGCTCGCGCTGTAGAGCACCGCGAGCCCGAAGGCGAGGATGACACCGGTGACGATGATCAGTGCGCGGGCCTCGAGCGTCATCCGCCACCGTTCGCGCACGGCCGGCGGCGACGTCGTCACGCCGCGCCGGCGAGCCGGCGAAAGGCCGCGCCCCGCTCCTCGTAGTTGCGGAACATGTCGTAGCTGGAGCACGCCGGCGAGAGGAGCACGACATCTCCCGGCTTCGCGAGCGCGCGTGCGCGCGCCACGACCTCCGCGAAGTCGCGGCCGAGCCGCTCCACCGGCACGATTCCGTCGAGATCCTTCTCGATGATCGACGCCGACTCGCCGTACGCGAGCACCACGCGCACATGGCGCTCGAGTCCGCGCGCGAGCGCCGTGTACGGCTCGCCCTTGTGACGGCCCCCGAGCAGCAGCACGGTGGGGCGCGTCATCCCATCGATCGCGACCTGCGTGGAGCTGATGTTCGTGGCCTTGGAGTCGTTGATCCAGAGCACGCCGCCGCGCTCGCCCACCATCTCGAGGCGGTGTGGCGGCGCGCGAAAGGAGCGCAGCCCATCCGCGATGCGCGCGAGCGCGTTGCGCGTGGTGTGCGCCGGATCCGCCGAGATCACCGCGAGCGATGCCGCCATCGCATTCATGACGTTGTGGTCGCCGAGCAGCGGCAATTCCTCACGCGCGAGAACCTTTGCGCCATTCCAGCGGATCTCCCCCCCGCTTCCCTCCTGCACGAACCGCATCTCGGCGATCGCGCTCGCGATGCCGAAGCCGCGATGCGCGCCGGCCACGCCCGCGGCCATGGTCATCACCCCTGCATCGTCCGCATTGAGCACCCAGGTGGACTGCTCGTTCGCGTTGCGAAAGAGGAGCGCCTTGTCGCCGTAGTACTCCTCGGCCGTGGCGTACCGGTCGAGGTGATCCGGCGCGAGATTGGTCAGCACGCCCACCGCGGGATCCACGCTCGGCGTATCGTGCAGCTGAAACGACGACAGCTCGAGGGCGATCCACTCCGGGCGATCCTCGCGGAGCGCGATCTCGGTGAGCGGCGTGCCGATGTTTCCGGCATCGGCCACGCGCTTGCCAACCGAGCGCAGGAGATGGCCGATCAGCGCCGTGGTGGTGGTCTTGCCGTTGGTGCCGGTGATCGCGATGTAGCGAATGCCGTCGAGCGCGCGGAGCGCCACTTCGATCTCGCTCACGACCGGTACGTGCGCCGCGCGGGCTGCTGCGAGCGGCGGCGCGTCCGGTGGCACGCCGGGACTCGCGATCACGACCGCTGCGCGCGCGATGCGCTCGAGGTCGTGCGCCCCGGCACCCGCATCGATGCCGGCCTCGCGCAGCCGCGTCGCGCCCGCCTCCG
The DNA here is from genome assembly GCA_025929535.1 of Gemmatimonadaceae bacterium. GTDB lineage: Bacteria > Gemmatimonadota > Gemmatimonadetes > Gemmatimonadales > Gemmatimonadaceae > FEN-1250. Next base: position 32,804 of record JAICLZ010000040.1, on the reverse strand, counting down.
CGGCAGCGTCGCCGCCGCCGTCCGATGCGTACACGCGCACGCCGTCGCGCGCGAGGAGCAGCGCCGCGTTCACGCCGCTTCGCCCGAGTCCGATCACGGCCGCCTCGCCCGACTTCCACTCCGCGGGAATCATCGCAGCTTGAGGGTGCTGAGCGCCACGAGCGCGGACAGGATGCCGAGAATCCAGAAGCGCACGACCACCTGCGACTCCTGCCATCCCTTGAGCTCGAAATGATGGTGGAGCGGCGCGCGCAGGAATATTCGATGTGCCTTCGCGTAGTCCAACCCGTGTCGCGCGCGCCGGTACTTGAACACGGAGCGCTGGACGATCACCGACACCGTTTCGGCCGCGAACACGGCTCCCACGAGCAGCAGCAGAAACTCCGACTTCAGCAGAATCGCCACGGCGCCGAGCGCACCGCCGAGCGCGAGCGAGCCCGTGTCGCCCATGAAGACTTCCGCCGGGTGGGTGTTGTACCACAGAAAGCCGATCAACGCGCCGAGCAGCGACATGCAGAACACCGTGAGCTCGCCGGAGTCGCGGAGATAATAGATGTGCAGATACTGGCTCGCGTCGAAGCGGCCGATGAGATAGGCGAAGATCGCGAAGGTCGCGAAGGCGATCGAGGCGAGACCGGTCGCGAGCCCGTCGAGTCCGTCGGTGAGATTCACGGCGTTGCTCGTGCCCGTGAGCACGAAGGCGATCCAAGGCACGTAGAGCCACGCGAACACCGGCACCACGAGCACGTACTTGTAGAACGGAAGCGTGGTGGAAGCCCCGGGCAGATTCGAGAGTGGAGAGCGCCAGAGGAAGATTCCCATCGCCACACCAAGGGTGATCTGCCCGACGAGCTTGTAGCGCTCCACGAGGCCTTCGTTCTTTTTCCCCTCGCGCTGCTGCTTGAGCTTGAGATAGTCATCGATGAAGCCGATGCATCCCATCCACGCGGTGGCGATCACCGCGACCCAGACGTAGCGATTGTTGAGGCGCGTCCAGAGCAGCGTGGGCACGAGTCCGGAGATCAGGAAGATCACTCCGCCCATCGTTGGCGTACTCGATTTTTCCTGATGGCTGTCCGGCGTGCCGGCGCGAATCACCTGGCGCACCTTCATCGCGCGCAGTCGCCGGATGACGAACGGACCGACGACGAACGCCATCAACAGCCCCGTCACGGCCGCACCGGCCGACCGGAAGGTGATGTAGTTGAAGACGTTGAAGATGATGCAGAACCGACAGCTGCCGACGAGGGGGGTGAATATATGGTAGAGCACTAACGATTTGCCCACTCGGTGAGAGGTGGAACGAGACGCTCGAGCTTCACGCCGCGCGAGGCCTTGAGAAGAATGACGGCATCGCGCGCCAGGCGGGGCACGAGCGCCGTCCACAGCTCCTCGACTTCGCGGGCAACGACCACGCGCGGGTCGCTGCCGCCCACGGCACGCAGCGCCTCGCCAATCTCGCCCATTCCGGCCACAATCTCCACCGGCGACGCGAGCGCGGCCCGCGCGACCTCCTCGTGCAGGCGCGGCGCGTGCACGCCGAGCTCGCGCATCGAGCCGAGCACCGCGACGCGCTGCCGCCCCGATCCGCTGCCCGCGAGCACATCGATCGCCGCTCGCATCGAGGCCGGGCTGGCATTGTAGGCATCGTTGATGAGCGTTGCGCCTCCCGTTCCGAGCGGCGCCATCTCCATGCGCATCGACGGGAAGGTCGCGCGCGCGATCCCGCGCGACGCGTCGCTCATCGAGATGCCCAGCTCGCGCGCCACGGCGAGCGCGAGCATCGCGTTGCGAAGGTTGTGCGCACCGCGGGTCGGTGGACGGACCGTCACCCCCTCGATCTCGATCTCGCCCATGCCGTCGGCGCCCCAGCTCCATCGGGACGCGCGCACGTCGCCCGCATCGAGACCCGCGGTCACGATGATCGCCGCCCGTCCCCTCGCGGCGGCGGCGATCTCCGGCTGTGAGGCCGGCACGAATGCCATCGCGGCGCCCGTGAAAATTTCGGATTCCTCGCGCATCACTCCTTCGAGGCTCCCCAGCCCTTCGAGATGCTCCTCGGAAATCGAGGTGACCACCACGAGCTCCGGCTCGACGATGCCGCGGAGGCGAGTCATTTCTCCCGGCACGTTCACTCCCATCTCGATCACCGCGACCTCCGCGGCATCCGGAATCGCGAGAAGGGTGAGCGGCACGCCGATGAGGTTGTTCAAATTGCCCGTGGTCGCGTGCACGACATAACGAGAGCTGGCCGCCGCCCGAATGAGCTCCTTGGTGGTCGTCTTGCCGTTCGATCCGCCCACGGCGATCACCGTGCCGTTCCACGCGTGCCGTCGAAAGCGGGCGAGCGCGCCGAGCGCCACGAGCGTGTCGGGAACCGCGAAGACCGGTACACCGAGTCCCGCCGTGAGCTCCGGGCGTGACACAACCACCGCCGCCGCGCCGCGCTCCACGGCCTCGGCCACAAAGTCGTGCGCGTCGAATCGATCTCCGATCAGCGCGAGGAAGCAATCACCCCGCGCGATGCTCCGCGTGTCCGTCGCGATGCGCGCAACCGGGCGATCGTCGCGAGGAATTGCGCCGATGCAATCGAGCGCCTCCGCGATGCGTGCCATCGTCCAGAACGTTCCGCCCATCACGCGGTGAGCTCGGCCACGATCTCCTTCTCATCGAACGGATGCGCCGTCGTGCCCCGCACCTGGTAGGTCTCGTGACCCTTGCCGGCGAGCAGTACCACGTCCTCCGGACCCGCCATGGCGAGCGCGCGCACGATCGCATCACGCCGGTCTTCGATGAGCTCGTGGTTCGTCTCGCGCATGCCGCGCTCGATGTCCACGAGAATCGACGCCGGCTCCTCCGTGCGCGGATTGTCGCTGGTCACGATCGCGAAGTCCGCACCCTGCTCGGCGATCGCGCCCATGAGCGGGCGCTTCCCGCGATCGCGATCGCCGCCCGCACCGAAGATCACGATCAGCTTCTTGCGCGCGAACGGGCGCACAGCCGCCAGCGAGCGCTCGAGCGCGTCGGGCGTGTGCGCATAGTCGCGCAGCACCGTCGGACGCTCGTGAATCACCTCGAGTCGCCCGGCCACCTGCGGCACCGTGCGCAGCCGCGCCGCGATCGACGACAACGACATCCCGAGATGCCATGCGGCGGCCGCTGCACCGAGGGCATTGCTCACGTTGAAGTCACCGATCAACGGCAGCTGCAGCGCATGCCGCTGGTTGTCCGCCACGAGCAGCCACTCGCTCCCGCGCGGATGGAAGAGGACGGACTCCGCGCGTACCATCGCCTCAGGATCCCGCCCGAAGGTGATGACCGTGTGCGCTGACGGGAGGCGCTGCCAGATGTCGTCGTCCGAGTTCACGATGGCCGCGCCGCGCGCGCCGAGCAGCGAGACCAGGCGCGCCTTGGCCTCGAGATACGCCTCCATCGTCTTGTGATAATCGAGATGATCGCGCGTGAGATTCGTGAACACCCCTGCCTCGAAGGTGAGCGTCTCGGCCCGGCGCTGGTCGAGGCTGTGCGACGAGAGCTCCATCGCGACCGTTCGCGCACCGCGATCGACGAGCGCACGCAACGCGCGCTGCAGCTCGACGGGCCCCGGCGTGGTGAGCGAGGCACCACCGCCCACGGGCACGCCCTCGCTGCCGAGGAGGACGCCAAGGGTGCCGATCGAGGCGCTGCGCGCGTCCGGCTTGTCCAGCAGGTGGCGCAGAATGCCCACCGTGGTCGTCTTGCCATTGGTCCCGGTGACCGCCGCCAAGCGCAGTTGCTTCGCGGGATCCTCGAATGCTGCGGCGGCGGCGATCGCCGCGGCACGGCGTCCCTCGCGCACGACGATGGCGGGGAGCGTCGTGCGCGAGGGATCTTCGACGATCGCCGCGACGGCGCCGGCGGCCTGCGCCTGCGGGAGAAAATCGTGACCGTCGCGCTCGGAGCCGCGCACCGCGAGAAAGAGTCCGTTCGCAGCGATCTGCCGGCTATCGTCCGTGATGTCGGCCACGTGATCACGCAGCGTGCCCGAGAGCTCGACGAAGAGACCGGCGTGCCTGAGCGCGGCGACGATGCGTTCGACGGGGATGGTCGTCACGGGGTTGCGCTCACTCGCACGAGGGTACCCGGCGACGCGATCGTGCCGGCGTCGGGCGCCGTCATCCTCGCGGAGCCCAGTCCATCGAGCTGGACGCGGAATCCCGCGCGGTGCAGTGAGAAGGCCGCTTCGCGAACGGACATCCCGCGCACATCGGGGATCGCACGCGGCGTCGTTGCGGACGCCGGTGCACGCCGCGCGCTTCCGACCGTGAGCACGACCGGTGGCAGCGTGTCATCGTCGGCGGCGGCCTGGGAGGCGACTTGCGCGTGCGCGTCGCTGTCGGCCAACGGGGCGAGCGAGTCGCTGGAGTCGCGCATCGCCAGCTTGCTCCGGTCGAGCGATGCGTTGCTCGCCGCGAGCGCTGCCTGCAGCACGATCTTGGAGACCGGCGCCGCCGTCGAGCCGCCGAAGATGTCGCCTTTCGGATCGTTGAGCTTCACGAGCATCACGTATTGCGGCGCCCTGGCCGGAAAGAGCTCGACGAACGACGCCGTGTACGCGCCGGCGCCATACCCGTGTTTGCCGACCGTGCGGCGTGACGTGCCACTCTTTCCCCCCACATCGAAGTTGAGCATCGCTGCTTCCTTGCTCGTGCCGCCCGTGACGACCCCCACCAGCATCCGACGAACTTCCGCCGCGACGTTTTCATCCATCACCCGCCGAAGCACTCGCGGCTCATGATGATAGCGCACCTTGCCGTCCGGTGCGCGGATCTCGCGTATCAGCGCCGGCTCGAGCAAGAGACCTCCGTTGGCGATCGGCACGTAGGCCGCGGCGAGCTGCAGCGGCGTGACCGCGATCTCGTAGCCCATGGCCAGCGACGCGGGCGACATCTTCGACCACTCGCTGGGGGGGCGCAGCGTTCCCGCCGCTTCGGCCGGATACGGCAGTCCGGTGGGCATGCCGAAGCCGAAGTCGCGGAGCGCATCGTATTTTTCGCGCGGAGAGAAGCGCGAGGTGAACTTGACGATGCCGATGTTGCTCGAGTAACGGATCACGTCCGCGAGCGACATCTGCGGCAACTTGTGCTCGTCGGTGATCGTTCGCCCGTCGAGCACGAAGGTGCCGTTCTCCGTGTTCACGATCTCGTTGGGCTTGGCGCGCTGCAGCTGCAGGAGGCGGGAGACGAGGAGCGGCTTGAGCGTGGAGCCCGGCTCGAAGGGTTCGCTCACCGCGGGGCTGCCGGCGGAGCGCGGATCGCTCCGCTGGCTCGCCATCGCGCGGATCTCGCCGTCGCGCGGATCGATGATGACGATGTCGCCGCCGTCGGCCTTCGTTCCCGCCAGCGCGTCCGCGAGGGCGCGCTCGGAGATCTCCTGGAGCGATTGGTTGATCGTGAGCACGACATCATCGCCGGGCTCCGGCGCGCTGTCATCCGGCGCATCGATGCGCGCGCCGTGCGAGTCGCGCGCGAGCCGCGTGACGCGCTCCTCCCCGCGCAGCAGCGAGTCGAGCGTGAGCTCGAGCCCGTCCACGGCGATGCCCCGCGCATCCACCACTCCCACGAGCCGGCGCATCGCCTCGCGCTGCGTGTAGACGCGCTCGACGCCCGGCTCGGAGTACACGCCGCGCATGTGTGTTACCGCGGCCGCTTCGCCCGGTGCATACGCGCCGGGAATCTCCACCCACGCGCGGCGCGGATCGGTGGCGCGTGCCACCCATTCGCGCGGCACGCGGAGCTTCGCGAGCGCGCGCGCCGCTGCCGCGCGGTCCTTGAGCTCCCTGGGAGCGACGCGCAGGCGCACCGTCGGGCGGCTCTGCGCGAGCGGCACGCCGCTGACATCGAAGATGTTCCCGCGCGGCGCCGGCACGTCGGCCGCCGCGAATTGCTGCCGCTGCGCGCGATGGCGCCACACGTCCGCCTGCAGGAGCTGCACCTGAGCGGCGCGCAGGATCAGCGCGACCGCGAACAGCGCGAGCGAGCCGTGCACGAGCTGCAGGCGCGTGGGGCGCCGCATGGGAAGTGTGGACATCAGGGAGATGAAACTGCCGCACGCTGCGGCCGCGTGAGGATCACGAGCTGGGTATCGTTCGGCACGTGCATGTCGAGCCGCTTCTCGACCACGGCGGCGAGCGAGCTGCGGCTCACGAGATCGCGGATATCGCTGCGCAGCTGCGCGCGCTGCGACTGGAGCTGCAGCCGCTGCTGCTCGAGTGCGAGCAACGCCTTCGCCTGCGCGTGTCCCTGCGCGCGGCGCCAGATCACGGCCGCGCCCACGAGCACGAAGCCGAGCAGTGCGAGAGCCACCCAGGCGCGGCCGCGCGCCCGGGCGGCTACGCGGCGCGCCGCCACGCGCGGAGCCGCGCGCTGCGGGAGCGCGGATTCGTCGCGAGCTCCCGCTCGCCCGCAGTGATCGCCTTGCGCTGCACGCTCTCGCCGAGCGCCACGGCGCCGCACACGCAGACCGGCTGGCGCGGCGGACAGGTGCACGGATTGCTCCACTGCCGGAAGGCATGCTTCACGACGCGATCCTCGCCCGAGTGGTACGCGATCACGACCATCGTGCCGCCCGGTGTGAGGCGGTCGCGCAGCGCAGGGAGCGCGCGCTCGAGCGACCCGAGCTCGTCGTTCACCTCGATGCGAATCGCCTGGAAGATCCGCGCGAAGTCGCCGGGGCCGCTGCGCGGGCCGAGCGCGCCGCGGATGGCGTTCACGAGGTGATCGCTCGTCGCGAACGGAACCGTCGCGCGGCGCTTCACGATCTCGCGCGCGAGACGCGGCGCCTTGCGCTCATCCGCGTATTCGCGGAAGAGATGCATCAGCTGCTGGTCCGGTGCCTCGTTGAGCAGCTCCGCGGCGCTCCGTCCCGCGTCATCGCCCATGCGCATGTCGAGCGGCGCGCCCTCCCTGAACGAAAATCCGCGCGACTGATCATCGAACTGGCGGGACGACACGCCGAGGTCGAGGAGCACGCCATCGAAGCGCGCGCCGCGAAGCGCGTCAATGCCGTCGATCTCGGCGAAGTTGCCGAGGAAGGGTCGAAATTTCCCGGCGCGCTCGTAGTCCGCCAGCTTCGCGCTCGCCTCGGCGATCGCACGCGGATCGCGGTCGATGGCGACCACGTCGGCGCCGTGGCTCAGGAGCAGCTGCGAGTGCCCGCCGCCGCCGAGCGTGCCGTCGAGCACCGAATGCGCCCCCGCCAGCAGCGCCGCGACTTCGGCGGCGAGCACGGGGATGTGGTACGCGTCCGGTGCGAGCGAAATCATGGGAGGATTTTACCATCCGGGGCGGGCTTTCGCTTCCTTCGCCGGCGCGAAAAAAACGAAGGGCCCGCCAGCGGCGAGCCCTTCGTGTCGAGCGTCACAACGTGCGGTCTATTTGCAGAACTTCTTCACCTGACCCTGCACGGCCGGCCGGTACTGCTCCAGCGCCGAGAGGAGCTGCTGTGCGGTTTTCGCATCGATCGAGCCGCCGGCGGCAATGTTGATCTGTGCGGTGAGGAACGACGACTCCGCGAGCTTCGCGAGATCGCACGTCTTGGCCGTCTGATTTTCGCGGACCGCCGAGTCACCGACTTTGAACGCGGAGACGCCGAGCACGAACTTGGCCGCGGGCGAAGGCGCGGTGCTGTCGGACGCCGCGAGAATCATCTCGGCGCGCTGGAAATCTTCGCGCTTGGGCGGATTCGCCGCGCTCGCGTCCTTGTACGCCTTGTTGCCGAGGACCAGCAGGAACTGCCCGACCGTCGCCTTGTCCTCGCCGGAGGCCACCGCCTGCTTCAGCGTGGCGATTGCGCTGTCGGGCTGATTCAGCTCGATCTGCGCCTGGGCGATGCGCAGATAGCCATGCTCGGTTTTCGGATCGAGCTTGACGGCGGTTTGAGCCGCGGCGAGCGACTGCGGCAACTGTCCGGCCATGCGCAGCGTCTGCGCGTAGAGCGACCAGAGCCCCGCGTTGTTCTTGAACTTCGCGACACCTTGCGCAGTCGTGGCCGCCGCCTTCTGCGGATCGTTGTCCGACGCGTAGCACGCCGCCTGACGGAGGTAGAAGGTCGTATCCGCGGTAGCGGTGTCGATCTTGATCATCTGCTCGCCCGTGGCGGTCGCTGCCGCGCAGTCCTTGGTGGCGAGCAGGATCAGCCACTTGAGGTGCACGAGATCGGGATCGCCCGGGTTGGAATCCACCGCGGCAACGATGATCGGCTTCGCAGCAGCGGCCTGGCCGCTCTGTCCGATCTTGTTCACCACCGTGGACACGAGCTGCACGTCTTTCGGATACGCGGCGATCAACTTGGTCCACGCTTCGACGGCGTGGTTGAGATCCTTCTTCGCCGCGTAGGCGTCGCCCAGCATGATGAGCGCGGGTCGGCTGCGCGGATCGATCTCGACGACCTTCGATGCGACGGCGATGACGGAGTCGCCCGGCGCGTTCTGTTTGATCAATGCGTTCGCGAGACACACGCGCCCGATCGTGGACTGTGGATAGATCCCGATCGCTGCCTTGGCGGCCGTGATCGCGCCGGCCGCATCACCCGCGGCCAGCTTCGTCTCGCAGGTGCGCTCGTCCGGAAGCTCCTTGCGTGCCTCGAGTATCGCCTTGGAGAGTTGCGAGGCGACATCCCCAAGCTTGTTCGCGGTGATCGAGGGAAGCGGTTGCACCATGCTGTTGTCGCGCGCGAGCACGAGCCTGGCATCGGCCTTGTAGCCGGTGCCCGTCTTCACGACGTTGCCGTCGACGTAAAAATCCGCACGCAGCGACGTTGCCAGGAGACGCGACGTGATCGCGTCCGGCATGCTGTCGCAGGGAAAGCCGGATGCTTCGAGATTCGCGCAGATGGTCGCCTTGGGAATGACGTACATCTGCTTGATGGGAATGTCGCTCTGGAGCTTGGTCCTGATCTGCTCGCCGAGGTTGGTGCCGGTGCCCTTCTCGGGCGAATGGAACGCGACGACCAGCGCCCGGGGAGTCTCATCGGGCAGTTTTTCGGTACGCGTCTGGGCGAGCAGCGCCGCGGGGGCCAGTGCGCCAAGTGCCAGGGCGATCACACCCAACATGAGCTTCGGCTGACAAGTCATTCTCATCTCGATCCTTACCTCCAATGCGGTAAACAGATATACCCCGCTCCAGCCCGACAGGGTCCACTTCGTGCTCAATGGGCGAAGAGGGACTCGAACCCCCGACATCCTGCGTGTAAGGCAGGCGCTCTAACCAACTGAGCTATTCGCCCATGCCCCCGGAGAGCATTCAGCACAGCGATCGACGCGCGCGCCATGCACTCGCGACACGCATTGCACCGGTGGCGACGGGATGCGACGACCTACTTCAAAATGGCGATTGGCACCAACACGCAATAACCGAGCACGAGCAAAATCGGGGCGAGTGTTTCGCCACCGCGGATCAAATCCGCGTAGCCGGCGGCCAGTGCGAGCGCCGCGAGTCCCCACCAGAGGTACGGACGCGCGCGAGAAGTAACGTTGGGTTCCCGAGGGGGCATTGGCAGTAGTGTAGGTTGACTGCAACATGGTGTCAAGAAAGTGGCGGCAGCGCGCGATGGCTCAACGTCCGCAACTCACGCGGCCGGCGTCGCGGCTCAACGTCCGTTCTGCCGACAGCTCAGCCGACAGCGCGAGCGCGACGCCGTTCGTCCATCCAAATCCATCCTGCGTCGGATACTCGCCTCCGCCAGCGCGGCGGTGGAGATCCATCACATCGTACTTCTCCGTCATCTTGCCCGTCGCACGAAACACGCGACGATCGAGCGCGAGCCAGCGTGCGCGCGCCGAGTCGGCCACATCGGCGCGCTCGTAGCGCCGCGCACCCTGGATCGCGAGCCACTCGAGCGGCGGCCAGCCGTTCGGCGCATCCCACTGCTGCCCCGACGCGATCAGCGTCGTGACGAACCCGCCCGGCGCGAGGAAGTCGCGCGCGAGACGCGCGCTCACCGCGCGTCCCTGCTCCGGGCTCGCCACGCCGAAGTAGAGCGGCACGGCGGCGGCGAGCGTCGGCCGATCGCGGATGCGCTCCGCGGTGCTCCAGCGCACGTCGTAGAACCATCCATCCACCGAGTCGTAGGCGGCCGCGGTGAGCGCGGCGCGACGCGCGCTCGCGAGCGCATCGTAGTGATCCGCCACTTCCCCATCGCCCGCGGCCCCTCGACAGCGGCGTTGCGCCGCGATCTCCCGCTCTGCGAAGTAGAGCAGACTGTTCAAGTCGACTGGCGCAATGTCGATGACCTCGAGCGTCCGAAGATCCTTCGGGTCGCGCATCCAGCGGCTCGAGAAGTCCCACCCGCTCTCGGCGCCAGCACGCAGATTCCTGTAGAGCGCTTCACGGCGCGACGCGGGAACCGTCTGCGCAACCGCGTAGTCCTCGCGAAATGACTCCGGCCGGGGCTCCGGAATGTCATCCCAGTAGCGATTCAGAATGGCGCCGTTCGGCAGCCGCACCGCCCGGCGCCACGCGGTGCCGGGCGCGAGCTTGTCCGCGCCATCCATCCAGAACGCATGCTCCCTCTCGAGCGCGTCGAGGTACTTCAGCGCGTGCGCCTCGTTCGTGGTGGACGCATAGAGCGCGACCATCGCCGCCAGGTACGGCGGCTGGCTGCGCCCGAGATAATAGGTGCGGTTGCCATTCGGCACGTGTCCGACCGTAGTGACGAGATGCGCGAAGTTGTCGAGCATGTCCTGCACGAGATCGACGCGGCCGCTCTCGATGAGGCCGAGCATCGTGAAGTACGAGTCCCAGTAGTAGACCTCTCGAAAGCGGCCGCCGGGCACGACGTACGGCTCGGGCATCGGAATCAGCGACGAGCGCGGGTCGGGCACATCGGCGGGGCGCGTGAGCGCGGGCCACAGCGAGCGAATGTGCTGCTCCATCGTGACCGCGCTGTCGGTGCTCGCCGCAACCGGGACGGGTGGGGACACCGGCGGCGCGAAGTGCGACGCGACGAACGCGCGCAGATCGAAGCCCGGCGTGTGACGCTGCGCCTCGTACTCGCTCACGATGCGCGCGGGGGGCATGAGTGGCCGCGAATCCACGAACGTCTTGGAATCCGGAAAGACGCGCGCGTTCTGCACGTCCTTGAACAGATCGCCCAGCGCCCGTGCGGGACGATACCATTGAGCGGACGACACGACCGGCGCTGCGGGCGGCGGCGTGCTTGTGTGGCACGCCGCGAGGAGCGCGAAGCCGAGGAGCCGCGGCCAGCGCGTGACTGCGCGTGTCAGCTCGCGAGATGCCGAGGCGGGCATCAGGCCGACGATCGCGCGGACTGTCCCCGCGAGTCCTCGAGCGCGGTTGCGATGGCCGACGCGAGCATCGCAGCATCTTCGCCCACGATCAAGTGCAGCACCGTGCCGGTGAGCCGCCACACTCCCAGCACCCCCGCCCTCGTGAGCGCGCCTTCATCCATCTTCGCCTCGTCGCGGAGCTCGACCCGGAGTCGCGTGAGCGCGAGCTCCTCCACGCGCACGATGTTCGAGGCGCCGCCGAGCGCAGCGACGATCGCGCTCGCGCGCGCGCGAAGCTCGGGGCTCGCGGTTGCGGCCGGAGCGATCGACGCCTGTGAGGCGGGCGCGCGCGACGCCGCGGCGGGCGCGACAGCGACGTCGTGATGCGTGCGCATGTACTCGTCCATGTCCGTTTTCAGATTCTCCGATCGCGTGCCGAAGATGGCCTGCATCCCGCCGCCCACCTTCATCACGCCGGACGCGCCGAGCGCCTTGAGCGTGTCGGGACTCGCGCGCGCGGTGTCCTCGAGCTCGACGCGAAGACGCGTGATGCACGCATCGAGGCTCCGGATGTTCGACGCACCGCCGAACGCGGCAACCAGCTTCGCCGCCATCGATTCGTCTGCGCCGCCCTCCTCGCCGGTGAGCGAGGGATCCACGGCGCCCGCTACATCGTCCGCCTCGCGACCCGGCGTTTTGAGATTCCACTTGAGAATGAGCGTGCGGAAGATCAGGTAGTACATCCCCGCCCACAGAATTCCCAGCCAGATCAGCCACCAGCCGCGTTTCGAGTGCGGGTACAGCACGACGAAGTCGATCAGGCCGTGCGAGAAGGTGGTGCTGTGGTGAATGCCGAGCTTGATCGCCACGAAGTATGCGGCGCCGGCGAGCAGCGCGTGAATCGCGTAGAGCGCCGGGGCGACGAAGATGAAGGCGAACTCGATCGGCTCCGTGATGCCGGTGAGAAACGACGTGAGCGCCGCGGAGATCATGATGCCGCCGATGCGCTTGCGATTCTCGGGCTTGGCCGTGCGCCAGATCGCGATCGCGGCCGCGGGAAGGCCCCACATCTTGAAGAGATAGCCGCCGGCGAGATTGCCCGCCGTTGGGTCGCCGGCAGTGAAGCGATAGATCTCGCCGTGGATGACCTTCCCCGTGGCGGGATCGAGATACGAGCCCACCTCGAAGAAGAACGGCACGTTCCAGATGTGGTGCAGCCCGAACGGAATGAGCGCGCGCTCGACCACGCCGTAAATCGCGAACGCCGTGGCCGGATGTGACGTTGCGGCAAAGTGCGAGAAGCTCTTGATGCCCTCACCGATCGGCGGCCAGATCACGCTCAGCGCGACGCCCGCGAAGATGGCCGCGAACGCCGTGAGGATCGGAACGGAGCGCTTGCCCGAGAAGAATCCCAGATACGAGGGGAGCTTCAGCCGGAAATAGCGATTGAACAGAATCGCGGCGATGGCACCGATCAGGATGCCCCCGAACACGCCCGTCTCGATCGACGGAATGCCCATGATGGGCGTGGGCTCGTAGTGGAGCAGCGGAGCCATCACGCCCATGGTGGCGAGCATGACCGCGAAGCCGACCACGGACGCGAGCGCGGCAACGCCATCGTTGCCGGTGAGGCCGAGCGCAACGCCGATCGCGAAGATGAGCGGCAGGTTGCTGAAGATCGCCCCGCCGGCCTGCGCCATCACGTTCGAAACGACGTCCGGGAGTACCTTGAACTTCGCACTGCCGACGCCCAGCAGTATTCCGGCAGCCGGCAGCACGCTCACGGGAAGCATGAGCGACTTCCCGATCTTCTGCAGCCACGCAAACGCGCCCCGCCAGATGCTCATTCCTCGCTCCTGCGTCGGCTCACACGCGGTTCATGCGCGATGCCGAGCCACGAGCGCTCGCACCGCCGTTGCATCCTCGACATCGAGCGCCGCGCGCGCGATCGCCTTGCAGTCCAGCATCGACAGTGTGCGCACGCGGGCCTTGACCGCCGGCACGATCGGAATGTCGACGCTCAGATCATCGACGCCGAGCCCGACGAGCACGGGCACCGCATCCGGATCGCCCGCGAGCGCGCCGCACACGCTCACCCATCGCTCGTGCTCGTGACCGCCCTCCACCGTTTGCGAGATCAGTCGCAGCACGGCCGGGTGCAGCGCATCGAGCTGCGGCGCGAGTCGCGGGTTACTGCGATCCATCGAGAGAGTATACTGCGTCAGATCGTTGGTTCCGATGGAGAGGAAATCCGCCTCGCGAGCGAACTGATCGGCCATCACCGCGGCCGCAGGCGTCTCGACCATGATCCCGATCTGAATCGGCGCCACGCCCAGCGACGCACGCTCCTGTTCCACCATCGCGCGCGAGACGCGCCACTCGTCGAAGGTCGCGATCATCGGAAACATCATCGCGATCCTGCCACTCGTGGACGCGCGCAGAATCGCGCGAATCTGCGCGCGGAAGAGCTCACGCCGGGCGAGTGAGAAGCGAACGCCCCGTTCACCCAGAAACGGGTTTGCCTCCGCCGCGATCGGCAGGTAGGACAGCGGCTTGTCGCCGCCCACATCGAGCGTGCGGATGACGAGCAGCCGGTCGGGGCCGAGCGCGCGCGCGATCGATGCGTAGCTCTCGGTCTGTTCATCCTCCGTTGGCGCGCTCTCGCGGCGCATGAACAGGAATTCGCTGCGCAGGAGACCCACGCCCTCCCCGCCCGACCGCACCACGTCCGCCGCTTCGCCGGTGTCGCCGATGTTCGCGAACACGTGAATGCGATGGCCATCCGTCGTCGTCGCCGGTTCGCCCGACACCGCGAGCTCCCGGCCCCGACGCCCCTCGTCCGCCGCCCGCCGGTGCGCGACCGATTCCACTTCGGCATCGCTGGGCGCGGTGCGCATGAGGCCCGCATCGCCATCGAGGATCACGCGCGTGCCCTGCGGCAGATCGAGCACGCGTGCATCGATGCCCGCGACGGCGGGGATGCCGAGTCCGCGCGCGAGGATGGCCGCGTGAGACGTGGCGCTTCCCGACGTCGTGCAGAAGCCGCGCACGCGCGTTCGATCGAGCGACGCAGCGTCCGACGGCGCGAGGTCCTCGGCGACGATGATGGATTGCGGGGGCACCACCGGTGCCGCGCCCTCGTCGCCCACGAGGAGATGCAGCACGCGCCGGCCGACATCGCGCATGTCCGCCGCCCGGCCCGCGAAGAGCTCGTTCCTGAGCGAGAGCAGGCGCTCCGCCTGCGCCGTGTACGCGCGCTTCCATGCCCATGCAGCACTGCCACCCTCGCGTATGGCGGCGGACGCATGGTCCAGCAGCTCGGGATCGGCCAACAGCTCCTCGTGCGCGGCGAAGATCGCCGCCTTGTCGGCATCGAGCGCGAGCCCGGCCCGCAATGCCTCGAGCTGTGCGTGCGCGGCCGCGAGTGCCGCGTCGAGCGCCCTGCGCTCGTGTTGCGGATCGGTGGCGCGCTCCTCCACGACCGTGTCATCGTGTCGCAGAAAAAAGACGTTTCCCACGGCGATGCCGGGCGACGCGGGCACACCGCGCAGCACCCCGGGCTCGGAGCGCGGCGACGGTGTGGGTGCCACCGGCGATGCGGCGCCAACGACGGGGTGCGTGGATTCCGCGGCCTCGCTCGAGAGATCGCTCGAGAGCAGCTCCGCGATGGCGGCGATCGCTTCTCGCGCATCGCTCCCGCTGGCGACGATCGTGACCGCATCGCCTTGTCCAATCTCCAGCGCCATGATGGAGACGACGCTGCGCGCGTTGGCTTCGCGCGAACCGCTCACGAGGCGGACGTCCGCGGTGAATCGCCGCGCGGCGGTGGTGATCATCGCCGCGGGGCGCGCGTGCAGTCCGCCCGAGGCGGTGATCACGATCGGCTTCGAGCGCACGAGCTCGGACGGCACCTGCACGCCGGGTGCGACGGTGTGCCCGGCGAGAAGAACGCGCATGAGCGTGTCGCGCCCGGCTCTCACGAATCCATCGCCCGGCTCGATCGCGGCCACCTTCTCGACGTTGGAGATGACCACCTGCGTCAACAGGCTGCGCGCGCGGCGCGCAACGAGCTCCGGGTCGAAGCTGAGCAGCGCGTCCCCCGTGCGCACCATGTCGCCCGCGTTCGCGAGTGCCGTGAATCCCTCGCCCTTGAGCATCACGGTGTCGAGGCCCACGTGGATGATGATCTCGAGTCCGCGTGCGGAAAGTGTCACCGCGTGATGGGCGCGATGCACCTGCAACACCTGCGCATCGCAAGGCGCCAGCACGCGATCGCTCATCGGATCGATCGACACGCCATCGCCAACCATGCGCTGTGCAAATGCCGGGTCCGGTACACGCTCGAGCGGCACGATGATGCCGGAGAGGGGAGCCACGATGATGAGTGGCTCCCCTCCCGAGGACGTTGCGGCAGACGTTGCCCCGCTCGAATTCTGCGTCTTCACGTGCACTCCAGGCTCGACCTGCCTGCGTTACCAGCCCGATGGTGGCGAACCGACCGAACGTGACGGAAGCGGCAGTCGGCCGTGGATGCCCGAACAATATAATGGGTCGGCAACCGCACTCTTGCTCAGTGAGGGCGCGTGTCGCGATCGGTCCGCGATGGAACGGGGGGCTCTCCCGCGAGAAGGCGCGCCACATCCTCGATGATCGCCTTGTCGTTAGCGGATTCCGCGGCCCTGAGCACGTCCAGACGCCGCCGGTTGCGGCGGCGGCGAATCCAGAGCAGTGGAAAGAGGAGAAAGGCGAGCAGCGCGAACAGCAGCGACACGTTCGCGACGAGTGCGATCACCCCGTATCGATGCATCGTGCGCGAGCGCCACTCGGCCTCGAAGGCGGGCTTCGTCAATCCGTACGCGCGGCGCATTGCGAGATCCATCGAGCCAGTCTCCTTCCAGTACGAAAAAAAGAGCGACAGCCCGCGCTGCGGATCGAGTGCGGCGAGATCGCTCACCGCGCGATACGCGAGCGCGTACGCGCCCGACGCGCGGGAAGCGCCCCCGTGAAAGCCCTCCTCGAGCGAGTCGAGCGATGCCGGAATCCCGTGGAGCACCAGGCCGATGTTGGCGGCGAGCACCTCGTCGCGCGACCACTCGCCCGCGGCGTAGCCCGCGTAGCCCTCGTCGAACCATCGGGGCGGCAGCGCGCCGAGATACTCGTGCAGCGCGAGATGCGCGAGCTCGTGCCTCAACACCGCCCGCGGATCGCCGGCATCGGAGCCGGCGCGGCTTCCCTGCATGACGATCCGATGCTCGTCGGGAATCGCGATCGCCTGACCCCAATCGGGCGCGCCGGCGCCGGTCCACTCGCGAAAGCGCTGCGCGTCGGGTGCGATGGCGATGAGCGCGCGCGTGTGCGGGCGCGGCAGACCGGGAAAGGTGTCGTTGGCTGCGGCTTGCGCGAGCAGCGAGCGCGCGAGGGGCAGGTCCGATGGAAAGGCGACGATCGTGAAGCGGCCGCGATCCAGGCGCTGCGGCTCCGCGGCTTGCGCGCGCGCGCGTGGCGCAGCGACGAGCACGAGCAGTGCGAGGTGAGCGGCGAGCGCTAGCCGTTTCGCGCCGGGGCGCCGCCCTCCTCGACGTGCTTCAACATCTCCCCGCAGCGCTTCCCCCATGGATTGAACTTGTTGGCCGCGAGCCCGTCACGCCAAGTCTGCTTCGCCTCCTCGCGCTTGCCGTCGAACCACAGCGAGCGCCCGAGCTCGTAGTACGCCTCGATGAGATTCGGTCCGAGCACGAGCGTCTTGCGAAAAAAGGTCTGCGCGTCCTCGTACATCTCGCGCTCGCCGTACACGAGGCCGAGGTAGAAGTGCGCGTAGAGCGTCGCCTTGCGATCGTTGTCCAGTCGAATCGCCTTCGACAGATGTTCGATGGCCTCGCCGAAGATGCGCTTCTTGAGGCAGATGTAGCCGAGATTGATGCGCGCAAGCGAGTTCGTCGGCTGGCGTATCAGGACTTTCTGGAAGTTGAGCAGCGCCTCGTCGTATTTCTCCTGGAGCATCTGTGCCCAGCCGAGGAGCGACTCGGTTTGCGGATCGTTGGGAGACAGCTCGAGTGCCCGTTTGAGCGCGCGCTCGGCTCCCTCGTGATCGCCGAGCGAGATCAGGCTCCAGCCTTTCTCCACGAACGTCGACGCACCGATGTGGTCGGCCACCACGGCGGGGCGATCGCCCCCGAACTCCGGCGCCGTGGATGGCACGGAGCTCTGCTGCACCTGCTTCCACTTCTCGACCAGCTTCTTGATGTCCTCGCGCAGGATGGCGAGCTGCGACAGCTCCGACTCGACCTCCTTGTAGAGTGCGATGATCTCGCCTTTGATCAGATCGCGATCGGTGGCGGCCGTCGCGGCTTCGAGTCGCGCCTCGATGGCCGCATATCTCGCGCGAAAGGGCGTGGCTTCGACGTCAGCCATTCGTGGCCGCGGCCGATGTCAGCTCGAGGAGCTCGGAGGAGGTCAGCACGCGCGCCACATCGAGAAAAATGATCAAGAGACCGTCCCGGCGCACGAGCCCTTTCAGGTATGCCGCGTTGAGCCCGCGAAAGAACGACGGCGGTGGCGCGATCTCTTCCGGCGATGCCGACATCACCTCGTGCACGGAGTCTACCGTGACGCCAAGCCACTCCTCGCCGATCGCGAGCACCAGAATGCGATGCTCCGGACGCGGCTCCAGGCGCGGCAACCCGAAGCGCGTGCGCAGGTCGATGACGGGCACCACGCGACCGCCGTGCTCGATCACGCCGTCGATCCATGCGGGAAGATTCGGCACCGCCGCCGGCGCGCTGAATCGCAGCACCCGCTCCACCTGGAGGATGTCCACCGCGAACTGATCGTCGCCAAGACGGAAGGTGACGAGCTGCTGCACGAGCTGCTGCGCGCCGCTGGTCATGCGACCTCCGGCAGCGCGCGCGAACCCAGGCGGACGAGCGCACGCGCATCCAGCAAGGCGATCAGCCGGTTCTCCGACTGCACCACGCCGCGCACGACTCCATCGGACCGCATCGAATCCATGGGCTGCTGCATCGTCGTCACATCCGCCATGATCACGTCCTCTACCGCATCCACCACGAGACCGACCTGCCGCTCGACGTCGCGCACGATCACCAGCACTTCGTCGCCCGCGCCGAGCCCTTCCACCTCGAGGATCCGGCTCCCGGCAAACACCGGTATTCCCGTCCCGCGATCCGTGAGCATGCCGAGCAGATACGCGGGCGCGCCCGGAATGGCCGTGAGCGGCGGCAGCTCCAGTGCCTCCATGGCAGCCGTGAGCGCGAGCGCGAAATACTCGGTGCCCTGCCGCATGAGAAGCAGCGCCGTGAGTGGCGTCTCGCTCGAGTGCTGCTCCTCCAAGCCGGCGCTCACTGGCCGCTCCCGCCCCCGTAGATGGACCGGTCGCCTCCGGTCGCGGTCACATCCGCGGCCGCGCGTACCATGGTTGCGAGCGCGGGCGCGATTTCCGCGAGGGGAAGCACCGTCGTGGCGCCGCCCGCCGCGTACGCGGCCTGCGGCATGCCGTAAATGATGGAGCTCTGCCGATCCTGCGCGATCCCCGCTCCGCCGGCATCGCGGATCGCGCGCAGCCCTGCCGCGCCATCGCGCCCCATCCCCGTGAGCACCACACCGATCGCTGCCGCGCCCGCGCTTTCCGCCACCGAGTGAAAGAACGGATCCGCCGACGGTCGCACGCCCCACACCGGCGGCGAGTCGTCGAGCATGATCACCCGTGTGCGACCCACCGCCTGCAGGCGCATGTGCTGCCCACCCGGCGCGATGTAGACGCGCCCCGACTCGATCGTCTCGCCGTGCACCGCCTCGCTCACCGTCAACGCGCTCAGCCCATCGAGTCGCTCGGCCAGCGTCTTCGTGAATCCCGGCGGCATGTGCTGGACGATGAGCACCGAGGCATCGAGCTGCGCGGGGAGCGCGGGCACGAGCTCCGCGAGCGCGCGCGGGCCGCCCGTGGACGCCGCGATCGCGATGACGCGGTGCGCCGCACTGGGGCTGCGGCTGATGGCCGCATCGGCGCGCGACGACTCGAGTGCGGAGGCGCGCACGCCCGAGAGATTCACCTGCGCGGCTGCGCGGAGTGCGGTGAGCAGCTCATCGCGAATCGTCGCCAGGTCGAGGCTGATGGGCCCGGACGGCTTGCGCACGAACTCCACCGCGCCGCGCTCCAGCGCGCGCAGCGCCATCTCGTCGCCCGCGCCCGATGCCGCCGTCAGCATCACGACCGGGCGCGGCGACTCGCGCATGATGCGCTCGAGCGCGCCGAGTCCGTCGAGCTCCGGCATCTCGATGTCGAGCGTGACGATATCTGGATGCAGCGTCTGCACCTTCTGCAGCGCGTCGAGCCCGTGGCGTGCGGTGCCGATCACGCGAAACTCAGCGGAGCCCTCGATGAGCTCCGTCACGAGCTTGCGCATGAAGGCGCTGTCGTCCACGACGAGCACGGAAGGCAGGCGGCTAGAGGACGACACAGCCCTTCCCGATCGATTTGACCTCGACGCGCCCGTCGCAGCCGTGCAAGAAGACGCTGCGACCGTGGCCGCCGCCCACGTCCTCGCCCAGCACGCGAATGCCGTGGCTCGCGAGCGCGATCCGCGTGGCGATGAGATTGCGCTCGCCGATCGGCGGACCGCCCTGCGTGAGCAGCGACGTGAACATGCTCGCGCCGCCGGCGAGCTTCGCGACGATGTTGGTATCGCGCGCGCCGATCGCACGCATCCGCTCGAGCAGGAGCGGCACCGCGGTCTGCGCGAACTTCGCCCGGTTCTCGCGGTCGCGCGCCAGCGCCTCGCTCGGCAGCAGGATGTGCGCGAGCCCGGCCACGTGCGCCTGGCGATCGTAGAGCGCGATCGCGATGCACGAGCCCAGTCCGAGCGTGGACAGAAGCACGTCCCCCTGGCCGACCGCCGCATCGGCAACACGCACCGAGATCGCCTTCATGTGCGCCGGAACAATCGTTCGCGGTTGTCCACCGGCGTGAACATCGGGCGGGCGGGCCCGAACAGCGTCTCGACGCGTCCCAGCACGAGAAAGCCGCCGGGCAGGAGCGCCGCGGCAAACTTCTGGAAGAGCTCCTCCTGGGTGGTCCGGTCGAAGTAGATGATGACGTTGCGGCAGACGATGAGGTGCTGCGACTCGGGGAACGGCTCGCGCAGCAGGTCGTGCCGGCGGAACTCGACGCGCGCGTGCACGTCGTGTGGAATCCGATAGGGCGCCTGCATCGGGAAGTACATCTGCCGGAGCTCCGCCGGCGTATCGGCGAGCGTGGACTCGAGGTACACGGCACGCTCGGCCGCCGCGAGGCTCGCCCGATCGACATCGGTGCCGAGCACGTCGACACGATCGAAGCGCTTTCCCTGCGCCACGGCGTAGCGGTGCATCAGCATCGCGAGCGAGTACGGCTCCTCTCCCGATGCGCATCCCGCGCTCCAGATGCGCAGCTGCGGCTCGACACGCGCGTACAGCGCGGGCACGATCTCGCGGCCGATCGCCGCGAAGGTCTCCGGGTTTCGAAAGAACTTGGTGACGTTGATCGTGAGCGCATCCAGAAGCAGATCGTACTCGTGACGATCGCGATCGAGCACTCGCCCGTACTCCTCGAACGTGTGCACGCCTCGCGCGCGCATCCGGACCGCGATGCGTCGCCGAACGCATTTCTCCTTGTAGCTTGCGCACCCGAAGCTGCGCTCGCGCGTGATCTTCTCGGTGAGCGCCGCGTATCCATCGTCGTCGAGCTCGGGAGAGGTCATGATGCCTTCGTGCGCGCGAGCTCGAGATTCGTGCGCAGGATCTCGTTCGCCGGGTTCAGCGCGAGCGAGCGCTCCCAGTAGGCGAGCGCCTGTTCCTTCTCCTGCCACTTGAAGCGGATGTTGCCCAGCTTGAAGTAGACGTCGTCGCCCAGCGCTGGGTTGATCTTGATCGCGCGCTGATACTGGTCGAGCGCCTCCTCGTACCGGAGCGCGCGATAGAAGTAGTCGCCGAGATTCTTGTGGAGCTGGGGAATCGTTCCCCCGTTTCCCATCGCCGACTCGGCCGCCTGGGCCGCGGCCGCGAAGTCGCCGCGCCGCTCGTGCACCGCGGCGAGCGTATTGCCGAGCACCGCGGCGTGCGGATGCGTCTTCACGCCCTCGGTGATGAGCTCGAGCGCACGATCGAGATCGCCGGCGAGCCCCGCGGCCAGCGACGCGTAGTGAAACCACGCGGGCGATGGCACCCGCTTCCCGAGCAGCGCGCGCGCCGCGGTGAAGGAGGTATTCGCGTCGTCCACCTCGCCCATGCGAAGCGCGAGCACGCCGAACGACGTGCGGATGCGCGGATCATCGCCACCGCCTCGCGTGATCGCCTCCTGCAGCATCTCGCGCGCCTCGTCGAGGTTCCCGAGCCGCTCGAGCGCATACGCGAGATTGTGGAAGATCGATGGACGCGCCGTGGGCTGCGCGGCGGCCTCGCGCAGCGTCAGCACGGCTTCGGCCCAGCGTCCCTCGCGCATCGAGACCAGGCTCAAAAAGAAGCGCGCCTGCACGTCGCTGTCCCGCAGCTCCACCACTCGCCGGAATTCGCGCGTCGCCTCGTCGAACATCGCCGTGCGGTAGAAGGCGACGCCGAGGTTTCGATGCTCCTCCACGCGAGCCTCGCGCACGACCTCGTCTTGCGGGCGCGACTTGCCCACGCGCTGGATGAATCCCGCCGTCGCGAGCCCGTACAGCGCTTTCCCCACCTCGAAATCGCCAAGCCCCGACAAGTCGATGAGCGCCGTCACATCGCGGCGGCCATCGATCAACGGCGTGAGCTGCTGCTGCTGCGAGGTGAGCTGGGACTCGCTCACCGCGAGTCGCCCCACGTCGAGCTCGAAGATGAGGTCGAAGCTCGGCACCTTCTTCTCGATGAGGCTCCACTCGTCGACACGGCGCGCGCCCTCGAGTAGCAGCGACTCGGGATTGATCGAGACGAGCACGTCGTTGTCGTCGGGACGCATGTCAGCCTCGAAGCTGAACGTCCCCTGCGTCCAGGTGAAGAGGTAGTACACCGCCTCCTCGATCTGCACGCGGATGTAGCGGTGCAGCTCCTCGCGCGTGAGGATGTGCTGCTCGATCAGAATCTCGCCGAGGCGCTTGTTGCGCTGTTGGGTAGCCTGCGCGTCGATGGCCGCATCCAGCTCGCGCTGCGTGATGACGTTGTTCTTGACCAGCGTATCGCCAAGCCGGTCGCGCCGGTTGACGATCGACGCGTAGGAAATTCGGCCGCGATCGAAGTAGATGTAGCCGAAGTTGTTGCGGTCGGTGACGCTGAGACAGCCCGTTTTCTGTCCCATCGCCAGCAGCTGCAGCACGTCGGGCAAGCTCGCCTCGCGAAGACTCCCCTTGATCGCCATCTATCGGAACTCCTCGATGGCACGCCCGGTCACATCGGGCCAGTCCCAGAGGATCTTCTCCTCGTCGAGGAAGAACGGATCGGCATCGCGCCCGTTCGAGTGTCTGGGTGGCGCCGGCGCAGCCGCGCCGCCCTCGAGCTCCTTGCGCGCGAACGACGCGTTGAGCGGAACGCCCACCACGGCAGCCGCTTTCAGCAGCCGATCGACCGTTCCCGTCATCTCGGCCACACTCGCGACGGAGCGCGACGCGAGATAATCGATGAGCGGCCGGTCGAGACGCTCGCCGGCGCCCGCGAGGTAGCGAGCGTAGAGCTTCTCGCGCAGCGCGTGGTCGGGCGGCTGGATCTCCACCACGAGGCCGCCCTCGAAGCGCGAGCGCAGCCGCTCCTCCAGCCCTTCGATCGCCTTGGGCGCGTGCGCGCTCGCGAATACGATCTGGCGTCCGTTCGCCGAGAGGCTGTTGAAGATGTGGAAGAGCTCTTCCTGCGAGCGTTCCTTCCCGGCGCACTCGTCGACGTCGTCGAGAATGAGGGCGTCGAGCACGCGATAGCGCGCGCGCCACTTCTCGATCTGCTCGTCCTGGAGCGCGGCGATCAGCTGGTCGATGAATTGCGATGCGTTCACTACGGCCACGGTGAACGCGCCGCCGCTCTGCGCGATCAGCTCGTTGCCGAGCGCGTGGAGCAGGTGCGTCTTGCCGACGCCGTGCGATCCATGGACGAAGAGCGGATTGTACGTCTTTCCCGGCTCATCGACGATCGTGTCGATCGCGTGCACCGCGAGCTGGTTCGATGCGCCCACTTCGAGCTCCGCGCGCGTGAGCGCAGGATCGGGACCCGGCGGCGGCTCCGCGCCACCGACCATTCGCGCGACCACGAGCTCCGCCTCGCCGACCCGCTCCGGATCGCGAAAGAGCTCGGACGCCGCGAGGTGCGGGTCGATCTTCGATGCTTCCGCCTCGAGCTCGCGCAGCCGCCGGATCGATGCCTCGAAGCGCGACAGCAGCGTGTCGACATCCGGCTCTTCGGTGAGCTCCAGGGTGCGCTCGAGCAGCTGCGTGACGTAGCCGAGCTGGTGCCAGTACGTCATCGCCTCGACCACGCGTACGCGCCAGCTGTCGATGTGCTGCGCGACGACCTCGCTCAAGTCCGAGAGAAAGCTCGCGAACTCCTGTCCGCGTGCGTGGGATGGAACGAGCAGCGGCGCATCCGGCTTCTCGCCGAGCAGCTCGCGCACGCTGCGCGCGGTGACGGGCACCTCATCCAGTGTCTGGCACGCGACGAGACGGTTCAGCGCGCCCTGGAGCTCGCGGACGTTCGTGAAGTTGATCCGCGCCACCTCGTCGAGCACGCCGGACTCGAACGCGACGCCGCGTTCGTCGCACTTGCTGCGCAGAATCGCGACGCGCGTTTCATAGTCCGGAGGCCCCACGTCGACCACGAGCCCGCCCGTGAGCCGCGTGATGAGGCGCTCGTCGAGATCACCGATCTCGGACGGAGGACGGTCGCTCGTGAGCACGACCTGCTTCCCCGCGCGCTGCAGCGTGTTGAAGAGCCGCAGCATCTCGCTCTGCGTCTCCCTGCGGCCGGCCAGGAATTGCACGTCGTCGAGCAGCAGCATGTCCACCATGTGGAAGCGCCGCTTGAACAGCTCCATCGCGCTGTCGCCGATCGCGTGATTGAGCTCCTCGATGAACTCCTCGAGCGTGACGTACTCCACCGTGAGCTGCGGCTGCAGCTGATGCGCGAGATGTCCGATCGCCAGCATCAGATGGGTTTTGCCGAGTCCCGAGCTGCTGTAAATGAAGAGCGGATTGTACGACGTACCGGGAGACTGTCCGACCGCGCGCGCCGCTGATACGGCGAGCCGGTTAGCGCCTCCCACGATGTAATTCTCGAACCGGTACCGCGGATCGAGGTCCACCGTCAGCGGCCTCCTGCGGCGGCGGCGGCCGGCGGGTTGCTCGTGCCGGCGCTCAGCCGGCGGAGCACGATGCCCGCGATGCCGCGCAGCGTCTCGAACACGCCGGTGCCGTGCAGCGCATCGGCGGCGAAGGACGGGATCTCGCGAAAGTTCAACGCGTCGTCCAGCTCGGAAACGGTCGAGATGAGTGAGCGGGGCAAGTCCTGCTTGTTGTACTGCAGCACGAGGGGCATGGCGCGCACATCGATGTCGTGCTCGGCGAGATTCGCGTGAAGATCCTGCATGCTCTCGATGTTCTCCGCGAGCTGGCGCGCCTGACTGTCGGCCACGAACACGACTCCATCGGCGCCGTGCAGTACCAGCTTCCGCGTGGCCTGGTAATAGACCTGGCCGGGCACCGTATAGAGCTGGAAGCGCGTCGAGAACCCGGAGATGGTGCCGAGGTCGAGCGGCAGGAAATCGAAAAAGAGTGTGCGATCGGTCTGGGTCGCGAGGGACACCATCTGCCCTTTGCGATCGCCCGGGACCTGCTCGTAAATGTAATGCAGGTTGGTCGTCTTTCCGGATCGCCCTGGACCGTAGTACACGATCTTGCAGGTGATCTCACGAGTGGCGTAGTTGACCAGGGACACGGCGCGTCAGGCGAGAGAGAGGGACGACTCGCCGCCATCCGCGCGCGGCGCGCGGCTGAACAGAGCGGCGAGACTGCGATTCAGATCCTGCTCGAGCGAGGCGTCCGAGATGGGAGCCTGGGCGAGCAGTGGAGGCTGGGCGTGCTGGAGCATCGTGCACAATTCCTGAAAGTAGATGCGAACCAGCCCGAGTGAGCTTTCCGCATCGAACACCGTGAGAAAGACGAAGCGGTGATGCGTGGTGGGCACGTCGCCGATGAAGATCTGCCGGTTGCGCCCCGCGTGATACAGCTCGCGAAACGGCTTGCCCTGCAACTCCCGTCCGAGCTCGCCGGCGGACGCGTGAATCGCGGCCGCGAGGGCGCACGCCGCCATCACGTCCACCGCGCGCGTGAAGCCGAACTGCCCCATCACCTGCCCGCTCGGATGCAGCAGCAGCGCGAACAGCGCATTCGCGTCGTCCACGAACGTCTGGAGCGGCGCCTCGACCCACGGCTCGGCGACGTGCGTTCTCACGCGAGTGTGCTCAGCGACTCGATCATCGCGCCGCGGATGCGTCCGATGTGCGCACGGGGCTCGGCCAGCGTCACCAGCACCAGCCCGTCGCGCCCGATGGCGCAGATGTGGCCACGCTCGGCCTCGAGCTGCAGAAAGCTGATGGTCGAGAGCCCGGCTGCGGCCGAGCAGAGTCTCGCCTTGCGATAGAGCGTGGCCGCGAGCGCGGCGACCACGTTCGACTGGATCCCCACCTGCACGTTCGAGTCGACGACGATGCCGTCCGCCTCACCGACGACGAGGCAGCCGAGCACGCCGCGTTGACGGATCAGCAGCGACAGCACGCGCTCGAATGGCGATGCGCTCATGCGACCTCCTCGAGCCACGCGGTGGCGCGTTGCACGCATCGATCGAGCACGCGCCGTACGAATCCGAGCGGCACCGAGCGGCCCGCCGCAACGAGCACCATCGACTCGTCGATGGCCGGCGCGAGGGCGATCGCCGCGAGGTCCGTCTCGTACATCACCGCCTTCCATTCACCGAGGTCGAGATGCCGCACCGCGCGCAGCGCTTCGTCGCGCACGCCCGTGAGCGCCGCGCCCACCTCCTGCGAGACGTCCTCGCCGTCCGCGGTGACGTAGAGCCCCGCGGCCACGAGTCCGTCCGCATTGAGGAGGAGCGCGGTATGCTCGCCCTCGCCCAGAATGTCCGCGAACAACAGGCGTGCCTCCTCCTCCACGCGACGCTGCGCCGCGAGCAGCTCCGCGTGCCCCGGCGTGCCGTTGCCGTTCGCCGCCACGTGCGCATAGCGCAGGAGCCGCCGCACCATCCGCAGCGCCGTCGCGATCGACGCGTCGTCGCGGTCGTGCGTAGCCGCGGTGCTCAGATGCGATTCCGCCTCGGCCAGCCTGCCCTGCTTGAAGAGAACGTACCCCATTCCCTTTCGCGCACCCACGTGGCTCGGCGCGAGCCGGAGCACCATGTCCCACTCATCGAATGCGTCCTGCAGCTCGCCGCGGTCCACGCGAATGCGCGCGAGCAGATCGTGCGCGTCCGCGTTGTGCGCGTGCCGCTCGAGGCCGCGGTGCGCTACCTTCAGCCCGAGATCGAGCTGCCCCGCGCGACGGAGTGCCTCGCCGAGCTGCAGGAAGACGAGGCTCGACGGATCATGCGCGAGCTCTTCGCTCAGCCTCCTGATCTCTTCAGACATCGATGTGCTCCTGGAGCAGGGAGCGCAGCCGGCTCGCCGCGTCGCGCGCCGCGCGAATGCGCCGAGCGTCCGGGCTCCCGGGATTCAGGCGCAGCGATCGCTCCCATGACGCGAGCGCGTCGAGAAAGTCGCCGCACCAGGCTGCGCAGTAGCCACGTTCGGCGTGCAGCTCGGCGTTGAGCGGGTCCGCCTCCAGTCCGCGCGCGACGGCGAGGGCGGCGTCGCCCTGCCGGCCGAGGCGGTTGAGCACGCGCGCGAGCAACAGATGTCCGTCCGCGAGCTGGGGCGATTCGGCCGTGATCCGCTCACAGATCGCGAGCGCCACCTGCGCTTCGCCCGATTGGAGCGCGGATGCAGCCGCCTGCAGCGGAGCGACGGTGGTTGGCGATGCCGGCGTGGCGCCATCGTCTTCGAGATCGGGCGGAAGCTCGCCATCCCGCAACTCCACGATCCCGGTGGAGAGCAGCCCGTACGCAACCCGCGCGACATCGAACTCGCTCTGGGCGAGCATCGTCGCGATCGCACGCAGGTCGCGCGTCCCGTCGATCTCGGCGAGCACTTCCCATTCGCGCGGGCGCAGATCGAGAAAGCCGGGATGATCTTCAGCGACTTCGGCGAGCACGGGCACCACGCCGAGGTGCGCGACCTTTCCCTCGATGCGCGACCACTCATCGATGCGTCGCGCCGCCTCCATGAGCAGCGACTCGGTGGAGATGCGGATGTTCGCCTCCGCCGTCGCATCGTTCACCTCCTGCTCCTCGAAGGAGAAGAAGCCCTCGCGCCACGACATCAGCTCGAAGACGACCTCCTCCACCTGGAAGCGAACCTGGCGCTCGAGTTCCCTCGTCGTGAGCGCGCCGCTCGCGACCAGCAGCTCGCCGAGCTTCCGGTGTGGCTGCGTCGTGCGCTGCGCGTCGCGCGCGCGCGCGAGGTCCGCCTCCGCGATCTTGCCGCCGCGCAGCAGCAGCTCGCCGAGCGGATGCGGATTGCTGCGGATGGCCGCGAACACCACCGAGCCGCGGTCGAAGTACACCGTGCCCTGGTTGTCGCGCAGCACGGAGGTGACGGTGAGCGCGCCCGTTTTCCGGCTCAGATCCAGCAGCTGGAAGACGTCGTGGATCCCGAGCTCGCGCAGCGGTCCCTCGATCGCCATTACGCGACCTCCTTGCGGCGGCTGAAGATGCGCAGGAGGTCCGCCGCGGTCCGCGACTCGCGGCGCGCACGACGCGCGTGCTCGCTGTCGGGCTCGAGCTCGATCACCCGCTGCCACGTCGCAATCGCATCGCGATAGCGGTGTCGGTCGGCGAGCAGCTGCCCCTTGAGAAAGAGCGCGAGCACGTGGCGGGGATCGAAGCGGAGCACGCGATCGATGGAGATCGCCGCGTCGCTGTGGCGATCGAGCTCGAGCAGCACCTCGCTCAGCGAGAGCAGCGCCTCGATGTTGTACGGGTCGCGGCGCAGAAGCTCGACCAGCGGCGAGAGCGCCGCCTCGACCCGGCCGAAGCGGCGGCGCACGCTGGCCAGCGCGAGCATCGCTTCGACGTACGTGGGCACCGCCTCGAGCGCGGCGAGGAGCGACTCCTCCGCCTTCGCGGGCTCACCTCGCCCCGCGAGCAGCTGCGCGAGCTCGTAGTGCACCACCGCGAAGTCGCGATCGAGGTCGAGCGCGTTGCGGTACGCGGCGATCGCGCCGTCGACGTCGCCTGCCGCGCGCGCGACATCGCCGAACTCCTTGAGCACGTCCGCGCGGGCAGGGGCGAGGCGCCGCGCGCTGCGCAGCAGCTCCCGCGCCGCGCTCGGATCTCCGGCGCGCGCGCGCGCGGCGGCGGTGAGCAACAGCCCCTCCACCGAGCCGCCGTCGACATTCAGCAGTGCCTCGGCCGTAACGCGCGCCTCCACCACGCGGTCGAGCGCGAGCAGCGCACGAGTCTCGCCCGCGAGCAGCTTCGCATCGGCGGGCGCAGTGGCGCGCGCGCTGCGGTAGCGCTCGAGCGCCTCGCCGAACAAGCCCTGGCGCATGAAGATGTCGCCGAGAATGGCGAAGCCCTCCGACGTTGGCGCACCGCGCGCGAGCGCACGATTCGCCTCCGCCACTGCGCGATCGAGCATCCCCTTCGCGAGATAGTCGTGGGCGAGCACGAAATGGCGCTCGACCACCGGCTCCGGCGCCGCGACGCTCGCGGGCGCGGGGTCGGGCGCGGGAGTGGCTGGCGCGAGCTCCGTGAACAGCGAGTCGAGAACCTCCACGTCGAAGGCGAAGCTCTCGATGTTCGCGGCCGTGTGCTCGCTGCCAGCGAGCTCCGGCGCGATCGAGAGCTCCGGATCCTCGTATTCGACGTCGATCGCGAGCTCGAACTTCTGCGCCGTGTAGTACGGGTCGAGCTCGAGCGCGCGCTTCGTTGCCCGCAGTGCGCCCTCGAAGTCGCCGAGGTTCGAGAGTGTGAAGCCCAGATTGTAGTGCGCCTCGGCGTAATTCGGCCGCGCGTGGATCGCGCGCCCGAACGCGTTGCGCGCATCCTCGAACTTCCTGAGCTCCGCGAGCACGAGCCCGATCCCGTTCCAGGCCACAGGCTGCTCCGGCTCCGTCGTGAGCACCTGCCGGTAGGACTCGAGGCCGAGCTGCATCCGCTTCCCGCGAAAGAGGAGGAGCGCCAGGTTGAGCCACGCCTTCACGAAGCTCGGTTGCGAGGACAGCGCGGCACGGAAGGAATCGATCGCGGCCTCCGTTTCGCCCGCGTGGTACTGCGCGACTCCGAGGTTGTTGTGCGCGATGGCGTACGCCGCATCGAGGGCGAGCGCGCGGCGATAGCTCTCGGCCGCGGCCGCGTGCTGTCCCTGCTGGTGCAGCGCGACCCCGCGCTCGCACCAGAGCTTGGGCGAGTCCTGCTGCGAGACGACGATCTGATCGTAGAGCTCGATGGCGGTGGCCGCATCCTTCTTGAGCAGGTGCACCTCGGCCATCGCCTGCCGTACGAGATTCTCGTCCTCGTTGCGCTCGAGCGCGAGGTTGTACTCCTTGAGCGCCTCGGCGAAATAGCCTTTCTGGCGGAAGGCGAGACCCAGATTGTAGTGCGCGAGATGGCCGTCCGTGGACAGCTCGAGCGCGGACGAGCGGCGCTCCTGTCGCGCGGGGACGAGCTCGTTGTAGCGCGCGGAGTTGTACCGATCGAGCGAAAGATTCGCCTGGGCGCGCGAGAGCGACGGATTGAGCTGGATCGCGCGCTTGGTGGCAACGCGCGCCTCCTCGTGGCTGCCGATGTCGCCGAGCACGAAGCCGATGAGGTAGTGCGCATCGGCGTTCTCGGGCGAGAGCTCGATGGAGCGGTGCAGCGCGGCGAGCGCCTGATCGTTGAGCCCGCGGTTGTACAGCACCTCGCCGATGTACTGGTGGACCAGCGGGCTCCTGTCGTCGAGCGCGAGCGCGCGCTCGAGCCAGCACTGTGCCTTCTCGAGATCGCCGTTCGCCTTCTCGGCGAGCCCCAGCTGCACGATGGCGCCGACGTCGTTGGGCGCGTACTGCAGGATCGCGGCGAACTCGGTCACTGCCTCCTTTGCATCGCCGATCGCGGCGTACGCGCGGCCGAGCTCCCAGCGCGCCTCACGATCGTCCGGATGCGCGCGCAGCCGGTCGCGCAGCTCCGCTACGCGGCGATCGTAGTAGCCCGTGTGAAAGTACGCAACCTCGAGATTGCGCTGGGCGACCTGCATCTTGGGATCGAGCTCGAGCGCGCGCGCGAAGGCGGCGACCGATTCCTCGTACATCCCCTTGTTGTAATACAGGACGCCCAGGTTGTTGTGCGCGCCGGCATCGGAGCCATCGATGCGCCGCGCGAACGACCGCAGAATGTCGCGATCGCGCTGCGAGATGGGCGTTGCCGACGAGCCGTTGGCAGTCACAGCGCGCGCACCGCCCGGAGAATCACCTGCAGCGATGCCGCATCAGGGAGGAGCAGGAAGAATCCGCGCAGCTCTTCACCTTCACCCTGCAGGAAGAACTGCGTCTCGACCGCGACCACCATGTCGCGCTCCGTGCCGAACTGCAGGTACGCCGTGTTCAGCACAGCCGTGGACATGTCGATGGCGAGACTCGGCGGTGACGGAAGGAGCATGAGCCCCATGAACTCGCTCAGCGCGTTCATGTAGGCGCCGCTCAGGATGTTGCCCGCCTCCTTGATCGCCGACTGCTCGAGATCGCCGAAGAGCGCCGCGGGATTGTTCGGCCGCCGCAGCATCAGCTGCGCGAGGCGGATCGCGGTGGGATGCGGAAACACGAGCAGCGTGCGACCCGTGAGATCTCCCATCATCTGCATCAGCACGGCGACGATGGGCTCCTCGTCGGGCATGATGCGCTGCGGCACGTCCTCGAGCGCGGCGATCGTGATCGTCGGCACGGTGATCATGATCGTGTTGCCGGTCATCTGCGAGAGCGCGGTCGCGGCATGACCCGCGCCGATGTTCGCCGTCTCGCGGAGCGCATCGAGCTCCAGGGTATTGAGTTGAAGCAGGTCCGCCATCGCGTGCTCCCTAATTGAGACTGCTGACATCGACGATCAGCGCGGGTGCGCCGTCGGCCAGGATCGTTGCGCCACTGAACAGCGCGAGCCCATCGCGCACGCTGTCGAAGCCCTTCACTACGATGTCCTGCTCTCCCGCGAACTCATCCACCACGAGCCCGGCTCTGCGTCCGCCGCACTCGATCACGATCACCTGGGTCGAGCCGTCCACGCTCACGAGCGATGCCTCGGGGAGTCCAACGATCTCGCGGAATTGCAGCAGCGGCACGACCTCGTCGCGCAGCAGCATCATCTCCCGGCCCTGCACGCGGCGGCGTGCGCCCTGGCGCAGCTCCACCGTCTCGCGCACGTGCGTCATCGGCACCGCGTACATCTCGCCGTCCACCCGCGCCAGCAGCGCACGCACGATCGCGAGCGTCACCGGCAGGCGCAGCGTGACGCGGGTTCCGGCGCCCGGTTCGGACGCGATCTCGACGGAGCCGCCCAGCGCACGCACGCGCGTCAGCACCACATCGATACCCACGCCGCGTCCGGAGAGATCGGTGACCGATGCGGCCGTGCTGAACCCCGGGCGCGCGATGATCCGCACGAGCTCCTCGTCGCTCAGCGTTTCCACCGTCGCGTCGACCAGCCCTTCGGCGCGCGCGCGCTCGAGCACCCGGTCGCGATTGATGCCGCGTCCATCGTCCTCGACGCGCATCGTCACCATCTGCCGCTCGCGAGTGACGGTGAGTGTGAGCTGGCCGGCGCGTGGCTTCCCTGCCCGCTCGCGCACATCCGGCTGCTCGATTCCGTGGTCGGCGGCGTTGCGCAGAAGGTGCACGATCGGCTCGCCGATCTCATCGAGCATCGAGCGATCGAGCTCTATCTCGCGCCCCTCGAGCGCGAGCTCGATCTCCTTGCCGAGCGACTTGGCGGCGTCCCGCACGAGCCGGGGGAACCGGTCGAACACCTGTCCCACGGGCACCATGCGGCTCGCCATGATCTGGTCGTGCAGATCCGCGATGAGCCGCGAGGTTTGCGCGAGCGCATGATCCAGCGCAGGGTGGGCGATCTCGTGCGCCACATCGGTGAGGCGCCCGCGCGCGACGAGTAGCTCGCCGGCGAGATTCGTGAGCCCATCCAGGCGGCGCAGCTCCACGCGGATCGTGCGTGGCCCGCGCGAGGCGGACGAGCGCGGCGCGTTCGGGACCGCGAACTCCTGGGTCGACGTCGGAATCCGGAACTCCTGCGTCGACGAAGGGATCGCGAATTCCTGGGTCGACGTCGGAATCGCGAATTCCTGGGTGGCGGAGGGAATCGCGAATTCCTGCGTCTCCAGCGGGAGCGGCGGCTCCGCGCGCGCGCGCGAGGCAGCCAGATCGCGCAGGCGCGCGAGCGCCGGCGCCGC
>JAICLZ010000077.1 GCA_025929535.1 Gemmatimonadaceae bacterium | reverse complement strand
GGCGACTAGAGCGCAGGGGCCACACCCGTTCCCATCCCGAACACGGTCGTTAAGCCCTGCAGCGCCGATGGTACTCCGCCCGAGAGGGCGCGGGAGAGTAGGCCGTCGCCGGCACCCCTTCGAGGCCCCCGGATTGCACTATCGAATCCGGGGGCCTCGTCCATCCAGCCTGCACATCCCTCACATTTGGAGATCGCCCGCTCTCCGCTTCCTCACACCCGAGTGCCGATGTCTCGCACCCGCTTCCTCACCCTCGGCGCGCTCGGCGCCTGGCTCGCCTACACCGTTCGCCGCAAGCACGACCAACGCCTCGGCGAACGCGTTGCCGCCGCCGCACTCGAAGCGCTCCTCAACGCCATCGACGCCAACGACGCGCAAACCGGCGCCCACGTTCGGCGCGTCGCCGCCTACGCCCTCGTGCTCGCACGCGCGGCCGGCCTCGATGAGCACGAGTGCGCGACGGTCGAGCGCGTCGCGCTCTATCACGACATCGGAAAGATCAACGCCGCGCTCTTCGACATCGTCCACGACGACGAGAAGCTCGATGAGGGCGAGCGCGCCCTCATCATCACGCATCCGCAGCTCGGCGCCGATGTCATTCGTCCGCTCAGCCCTTTCTATCCGGAGTTGTACGACGGCGTGCTCACGCACCACGAACGCTGGGACGGAAGCGGCTATCCGCGCGGGCTCCGCGGACTCGAGATCCCGCTGCAGGCCCGCATCGTCGCCTTCGCCGACACCTTCGACGTCATCACCAACGGGCGGCGCTATGAGCGCGAACGCTCCGTGAGCTCGGCGCGCGAAGTGATTGCGAATGGCAGGGGCACGCAGTTCGATCCGGAGCTCACCGATCTGTTCCTCAGCGAGCCGGTGTTCAGCGAGACCGTCGCGACGTTTCACGCGGCGAGCTCACCTCAGATCGCGCACCCCGATCGCCGCGATGCCGCGACGGCCGTCGGCGCGCCCGACATCACCTTCCGATGGCGGAACGGAGCGACCGCGCAGCCGCCTCGGGATCGCTCGCGCTGAACAGCGCGCGGATCACCGCCACTCCGCGCGCGCCCGCGGCGATCACCGCCTCGGCGTTCGACGCATCGATGCCGCCCACCCCCACCGCGGGACGCACACACAACCCCGCGAGCCGCGCGAGCTCTCCCACGCCGATCGCATCGCCGGCATCGCCTTTCGATGCAGTTGCGTACACCGGTCCGATGCCCACGTAGTCTGCGCCACTCGCCTCGAGCGCCTCCGCATCGTTGCCAACCGAGAGGCCCACGATGCGATCCGGTCCGAGAATGCGGCGCACCGCAGCCACGGGAAGATCCTCCGGTCCCACGTGCACGCCCGCCGCGCCCGATGCGATCGCCAGATCCGCGCGATCATTCACGATGACCGGAACGCCCGGAGGCAGCGCGGCCACGAGCGCACGCGCTACTTCCACCTGCGTACGCGCATCCGCATCTTTGAGCCGCAGCTGCACCATCGTCGCGCCGCCGCGCACGCACGCGAGCGCGCGCTGCACGATGTCCCCGGTGCCGCGCTGCGCGCCGTCGGTGATGGCCACGAGCGTCAGCGATTCAGGATCGAGCATACAGGAGCGTCATGGGTGACCGGCGAGCGCGAGCCATTCGCGGCGCGACGACCGTCGAGAGCGACACGCCCGAGCAAATTCGTCGCGCCACGCGCGAGCTGCTCGAGACGATCGTCCATCGCAACGGCATCACGAGCGCCGATGTGATCAGCGCGATCTTCACCGTGACGCACGATCTCACGAGCGAGTTTCCGGCGCACGCGGCGCGCGAGCTCGGATGGCTCGACGTGCCGTTGCTCTGCACACTCGAGATCCCCGTGCCCGGCTCACTCGCCCACTGCATTCGCGTGCTCCTGCACGTCGAGTCCGACGCGCCGCGCACCGGCATCCGCCACGTGTATTTGCACGACGCGCGAACGCTGCGACCCGACCTCGTGCAGGAGAGCTAGCGCGCGCGATCATTCGCGCGACGCGTGCTCGCGCCGCTCGCGCCGGGCTTCCTGCACCGCCTCGGAATGCGCCTTGAAGGTCGTGCGGAACTCGTGGTGGCCATCCGGGCTCGCCACGAAATAGAGATACGGCACCGCGGCGGGGAAGAGCGCCGCCTCGATGCTGGCCTTCCCTGGTGACGCGATGGGTCCGGGCGGCAGCCCGGGATGCCGATACGTGTTGTACGGCGATTCGACCTCGAGATCCTTGTAGAACAGCCGGTCGCGGTGCGCGCCGAGTGCGTACTCCACGGTGGGATCCGCCTGGAGCGGCATCTGCAACCGCAGCCGATTGTGGTAGACGGCCGAGATGACGGGCCGCTCTTCGGGAAGCCGGGCTTCGCGCTCGATGATCGACGCGAGCGCCATGATATCGTTGCGGCTCATCGCGAGCTGCTGCAGCCGGTCGTTCCACGCGGGGTCCCAGACATGCTCGAAGCGCGACACCATCTCGCGCACGGCGACGCGCGGCGAGGTGCCGTACGCGAAGATGTACGTGTCCGGAAAGAGATAGCCCTCGAGCGTTTCCGTCGGGATGTCGAGCTCGTGGAGCAGCGCGGTGTCGCGCACCGCGACCGCGACGGATTCGGGGGGTGAGCCGAGCGCCGTGGCGAGGGCCGGGACGATGTTGAAGAGATTCCACCCCTCGGGAATCGTGAGCCGGCGTTCGAGCCCTTCGCCGTCGCGGAGCGCGGTGATGAGCTGCGACCACGATTCGCCGCTCCTGAGCGAGT
The DNA here is from genome assembly GCA_025929535.1 of Gemmatimonadaceae bacterium. Classification (GTDB taxonomy): domain Bacteria; phylum Gemmatimonadota; class Gemmatimonadetes; order Gemmatimonadales; family Gemmatimonadaceae; genus FEN-1250. The sequence goes on along the minus strand of JAICLZ010000077.1, from coordinate 11,325 downwards.
AGGTGCCGGCCTTGATGTCGTGATCCTTGCCCGTGGCCTTCGCGTAGTAGCGGAAGATGCGCGGCCACGCGACGAGCCCCGCGCGATGCAGGCTGTCGGCCGCCGTGCGCACGCTGGCGCCCGGCGGAATCGTCACTTTCACGACGGATCCGGACGAGCCGTTTCCGCACGCCGCGAGCAGCGCGCACGCGGCGACGAGCACGGCGCGCCGCGCGCGATCAGGGAGCGAGTTTGAGCGCATGCTGCAGAAGTATGGTCGCCGCGAGCGCGTCCACGTCGCCCTTGCGCCCGCGCGTCGTGCCACCCATCTCGCGCACCGTGCGCAGCGCGGCCGCGGTGGTGTAGCGCTCATCCACGAGCGTGACCGGAAGCCCCGTTCGCTTCTCGAGCTCGGCCGCGATCTGGCGCGTCTCGATGGCGCGGGGGGTGTCGTCGCCGCGATCATCCAGCGGCAGTCCGATAACGAACGCCGTCACCTCGGCCGCCTCGGCCCTGCGAACGATCTCCGCGACGGGCGGCCGCTTGCCCGCCCGACGAACGATGAAGCCGGCGGGTGACGCGATCGTGCGCGAGGGATCGCTCACCGCGAGTCCCACGCGCTTCTCGCCGTAGTCCACCGCGAGAACGCGACCGGGGTATGCACGCTCCGCATCCGCGACCACGATCACCCCTGCGCCATGGATACGAAGAACTCGCGATTGGTCTTCGTGCGCGCCATCCGCTGCAGAAGAAACTCGATTGCCTCCGTCGATGGCATGTCGCTCAGAAAGTTGCGCAGGAGATAGACGCGATTGAGCTCCGCCTGGTCGAGGAGCAGCTCCTCCTTGCGCGTTCCCGAGCGGCCGATGTCGATGGCCGGGTAGACGCGACGGTCCGCGATCTTGCGATCGAGCACGAGCTCCATGTTTCCCGTTCCCTTGAACTCCTCGAAGATCACCTCGTCCATGCGCGAGCCGGTCTCCACGAGCGCGGTCGCGATGATCGTGAGCGAGCCGCCCTCGTCGATGTTGCGCGCCGCCCCGAAGAAATGCTTCGGCTTGTGCAGCGCGTGCGCGTCGACGCCGCCCGACAGAATCTTCCCCGAGTGCGGCACGATCACGTTGTGCGCTCGCGCGAGGCGCGTGATGGAGTCGAGCAGGATCACGACGTCGCGGCCGTGCTCCACCAGCCGCTTCGCCTTTTCGATCACCATGTCCGCCACCTGCACGTGCCGGTCCGCCGGCTCATCGAACGTCGAGCTGATCACCTCGGCGGACTTCACCTGCTCCTGCATGTCGGTGACCTCTTCGGGACGCTCGTCGATCAGCAGCACGATGAGCGTGACCTCCGGATGATTCTCGGCGATCGCGTTCGCCATCTTCTGCATGAGAATCGTCTTGCCAGCGCGCGGCGGCGCGACGATCAGTCCGCGCTGTCCCTTGCCGATCGGCGCGATCAGATCGACCACGCGCATGCTGAGGTCTTCGCTCGGAGTCTCGAGACGCAGCCGCACATCCGGATAGCGCGGGCGCAGATTGTCGAAGCTGATGCGCTGGCGCGCTGTGTCGGGATCAGTACCGTTGATCGTCTCGACCTTGAGAAGCGCGAGGTAGCGCTCGCCTTCCTTTGGCGGCCGCACCTGGCCCGCCACCGTATCCCCCGTGCGCAGATCGAAGCGCTTGATCTGTGACGGCGACACGTAGATGTCGTCGGGTCCGTACAGATAGTTCCAGTCCTGGCTGCGCAGAAAGCCGTAGCCTTCCGGCAGAATCTCGAGCACGCCTTCACCGCGCAGCACCGCATCCGCATCGAGCAGATTCTGCTCGATGCGAAAGATGAGATCCTGCTTTCGAAGCCCTGAGAAGTTGGAGATATTGAGCTCGTCAGCCATCGACTGTAGCTCTGCAACCGACTTCTGCTTCAGCTCGGAGATGTCCACGACCGTGCGGTCTGGGAAAGGGAGTACGAACTCACTCGCTGCTGAGAACGTGGCGAGGATGTGCCGCTCCGGCGCAGGCGATCGGCATGATCGGGCGCCGCGAAGCCGGACACGATGGCGAGTGAGAAAAGACGAGGCGGCGGGGCAGGGGGCAACGACCTGCGGGAGGTGCCAAGCTAACGTGGCAAAAAATGGTGGTCAAGAGTGACCGAGCTACCCGTCACGACCTACTTTACGCAATGGCGTGAGCTCCCGTTGGGCGACCGCGAGATCGTCGAAGGATTCGTCGATCCCGTGCACGCGGCGCCATCCGCTGTGCTCGCACGAGCGATCGAGCGCTGGCCCGGTGCGCACTACTGGGAGAACACTCCGGGTGGCCGCACGCTGGTGCTCGTGTCCGAAGATCAGCCGCCGAGCGAGCGGTGGTGGCTGCACCTGTTGCTCTTCGCGCTGACGCTGCTCTCGATGACGGTGGCCGGTGCGACATTCGCCGGAATCCCCGCCGAGTGGGCGCTTCCGTCCATGGAAGCGATCCGGATTGGCCTCACGTTCTCGCTCCCGCTCGCGGCAATCCTGGCGGCGCACGAGTCCGGCCACTATCTCGTTGCGCGGCGCTACCGCGTGAACGCGAGCCCGCCGTTCTTCCTCCCCTTTCCTCCGCAACTCGGTCTGCTCGGAACCATGGGCGCGTTCATTCGACTGCGCTCCCCCATGTACGATCGTCGGACGCTGTTCGACATCGGCGTCGCGGGCCCGTTCGCCGGAATGATCGTGGCAATTCCGGTGCTACTGCTCGGGCTGGCACAGAGCGGCGCCGTCGCTCTGCCGGGCGTGCCGTTCGCGCATCAGGTAATCGTGGTGGAGGACTGGCATCTGCTGCTCGGCGATTCGCTGCTGCTCTCGCTGTGCAAGGCGATCGTGGGCACGCACGGGACGATCGCACTCACGCCACTGGCGATCGCGGGATGGACGGGACTCTTCGTCACGAGTCTGAACCTCCTGCCGCTCGCGCAGCTGGACGGAGGACACATCACCTACGCGCTCTTCGGAGATCGGCAGCCGTGGATTGCGCGCTTCTTCTGGCTGCTGCTCATTCCGATGGGACGGCTCTGGCAGGGATGGTGGCTGTGGGCGGTGCTCGCACTCGTGATCGGTCGCGGGCAGCTCGGGCATCCGATGTTGATCGCGCCCGAGCGGCCGCTCGATGTGAAGCGGCGCGTGCTGGCGTGGGTTGCGATCGCGCTGCTCGTGGCGACCTTCGCGCCGAAGGCGATCTTCTTCCCGGCCTAGTGCGCTAGAAGGGCGAGTAGCGCTCCGGCCGCTTCGCAAGATCCGCGAGCGTGCGCGCGATCTGCTCGGAGAGATTCTGGAGATCACGCTCCAGCGCGTCGTCGCTCACGAAGCGACCCGCGGCGCCGTCCTCCCGAGAGATGCGAATGCGCAGGCTGTCGAGATCCGCGCGCGTGCCCGCGAGCGCCGCGCGAAGCCCCGTGTCGGCCTTGAAGCGCTTCATCGTGCCCAGCTCCTGGGTGACTCTGAGCAGCGAGTCCGCGCGCGTGATGACCTCGCCCGCTCGATTCGCGAGTGCGTTGTCGCTGGCGAGCAGTGAGAGCACGCTCTTCCTGCCGGCCCTCCGCTTGGCGAATTCTGCGACGTGCGTCATGGCGAGACGCAGCCCCGAGGAACGCTCTCCCAGGCTGCCGAATTGTGTCTGCGTCTTCGAAAGGTCGGAGCCGATCGCGCGAAGGCTGCTCACGATCTGAGGGATGTCCTCTCCCGCTTCGGTGAGCTCGTTCGAGCGCTCTTCGGGATCGATCACCGATACGCGCGTGAGTGTGTCGCCTGCCTCGAGCACGGGTGCACTGTGCGAGCCAATGCGGAGCGCAACGACCTGTGCACCGAGGTACGTGCCACCGGGTTTGAACTCGACGCGGGAATCCTTGCGAATGAACGGCTTGTACTGGCTCAGCACCTCCACCTCGATCACCGTCTGCACCGCCGTGTCGGTGGGCAGCGAGCGAAAGCCGACGTCCTTGACGACGCCCACCTTCTGGCCCTGCAGCCACACGTCGGTGCCCTTGAGAATTCCGCTCGCCTGGTCGGCGACGATGTACGCGCGATACGTGTCTCCCCGAAGCGATCCGACGCGCGCAAAGGCGATGATCGCGAGGGCCCCTCCGACGATCGCGACCAGCGCGATGATGCCGCCGGTGAGCTTTCTCCATGGAGGCGGACCGTAGGCCATGGCTCGTTACGCTCCGCCACGCGGGCGGCAGGCGAGGAGATCGCGTCGCATGCCGAATTCTAGGGGCAAGGCCCGGGCCGCGGAGGGGTCCGGGTTCCGGGCGTGACCGCGGATGGTAGTTTGCGGCGTGACTCGACTCCCGGATTCGCTCGCGAGCGGCGCGCACGACGTGCTGGTCGTCGGTGGCGGCATCGTCGGCGCCTGTGCCGCGCGCGATGCGGCACGACGCGGGCTCAGAGTCGCCCTCATCGAGCGACAGGACTTCGGCGGCGGCATCTCCTGGAACAGCCTCAAGATCGTGCACGGCGGGCTGCGATCGCTGCAGCGCCTCGATGTGCGTCAGGCGCGCGCCTTCGTGCGCGAACGGCGCGCGTGGCTCAGGATTGCGCCGCATCTCGTCGAGCCGATCTCCTTCGTGGTGCCTACCCGCGGCGCCGGGTCCGAATCCGCGCAGCTCATGCGCGCGGCGCTCGCACTCAACGATCTCGTGTCGCGAGACCGGAACGCGGGCCTGCTCCCATCGCGCCGCATTCCGCCCGGACGCGTGCTCTCGCGCGCGCAGCTGCGCGCGCTCCTTCCCGGACACTTCGAGGAATACTCCGGCGGCGCGCTCGTCCACGACGCCCAGCTCTATTCGGCCGAGCGACTCGTGTATGCGGTACTCGCAGATGCCGAGCGCGCGGGCGCAACCATCGTGAGCTACGCGGAGGCGGTGGCTCCGCTGCGCGCGAAAGGCTCCCTCGCGGGCGTGATCGCCGAAGACCGTCTCACGGGCGAGCGCTGCGAAGTGCGGGCGCCACTGATCGTCAACGCAGCGGGGGCCGCTGCCGCGGGCGTTGCGAATCTGCTCACGGGCCGCGAGGGCGCCGCGCCACCAATGGCGGGAATTGCGCTCAATCTCATGCTCGCCGGCGACGGGCTCACGATGGGATTCACGCTGCGCGCGCCCCTCGGCGACGGTGCGCGGCGTCTGTTCGTGGTGCCATGGCGCGGCCGAACGCTGGTCGGCACGGCGCACTACGAGTGCGCGCGCGCGCCGCAATCGGAGGCGGAGCTCGAGCCGTACATCGAGCGCTTCGTGCGCGAGGTGGCGATCGCGTGGCCTGCGCGCGCGGTCACGCGCGAGAGCGTGCTGCTCGTGCACGCGGGCATGCAGCCGTCAGCGCACGGCTCGGAAGACGCAGTCGCGCACGGGCCGCCCGAGCATCGGATAATCGATCACGCGCGGATGGGCGTGCCCCAGCTGCTCACCGCCATCGGACCCAAGCTCACGATGGCGCGCGCGATCGCGGAACAGCTGACCGACGCCGCAATCGTGCGACTCGGCCGCGCACCCGTGCCGTGCGACACTGAAAGCGTGCCTCTTGCCTCGGCCCCTGCCGAGGACATCCCAGCGGTGGTCGCACGGGCCAGCGCCAAGCACGGTGCCACGCTGCCTGGCGACGTGATCGCGCATCTCGTCCGCACGTACGGTGACGGCGAGCCGTACGATTCGATCGTGCAGCTGGTGCGCGACGAGCCGGCTCTGGGAGCGCGCGTGCACGCGGAGTCACCCGTGATCGTTGCTCAGCTCCGGCACGCCGCACGCTTCGAGCGCGCGATGAGCGCCGACGACATTCTCGTGCGCCGGACGGAGCTCGGCGCCACGGCATGTGTGTCGCCCGCCGCCAGGTCGACCGCGCAGCGCGAGATCGTGCTCGCATCGGCCGCGCGAGCCGCCGGCCGTGGCGATCAGGAGTTGCGCGCGGACTCGCTTCCGGGCGCGCGCGGCTCGCGGATTCTGTAGCTCCGGCGGCGCGACGCGTTGAAGTGCACGATCATCTCGCCCACGAGCCCCAGCGCGATCGCCTGCACGCCGAGTGTCGCAAAGAGCACCGCCAACAGCAGCAGTGGACGATCGCCAAGTGGCTGCCCCAGCAGCCGCTGGATGAACATCACGATCAGCGCGATACCGCCCGCGCCTGCGAGCACGCACCCAATGAGCCCGAAGAAGCGCAGCGGCTTTTCCGTGAAGCGCAGCAGGAAGTACAGTCCGAGGATGTCGATGAGCCGCCGCACGTAAACGCCGGGGCGGTACACCCGCGATGACAGATCGCTCGCATGTTGCTCGCTCGCGACCTCCGCCACGTTGTAGCCATTGTAGATCGCGAGCAGCGGAAGAAAGCGCGCGAAGTCTCCGTAGAGCGGAATGTCCTGCAACACCTCGCGACGCGCGGCGCGCACACCGCAGGCGATGTCGTGGAGCGTGCCGTTCGCGAGACGCCCTGCGGTGAGGTGCAGCGCGAGGTGCTGCAGCCGATTCACTCTGGAGTCCAGTCGCGGCCACCGACGCGCCACGGCGAGATCGACTCCGCCGTCCACGGCCGCGAGGAGCGCACGGATCGCAGTCGGCTGCACCTGTCGGTACGCGGGGATGGTGATGACGATGCTTCCCCGCGCCTCCACGAGTCCCCTGCGCAGCAGTGCGGTCTCGCCGATGCTTCGCGGCGACTCGATCGTGCGCACCGGCTCGCCCCCTTTTTCGAGCGCGAGCAGCGGCTCGAGCATCTCGTGGAAATACGGATGCGCGACGAAGACGAACTCGTAGCTCCGTCCGCACGAAGCCAGTACCGCCGCATATTCGCGATAGAGCGCATCGAGCGGCTCGGGCCGCTCCACCACCGTGACGAGCACCGACACTTCCGGGTGGTGCACCTCCGGGCGCGTCCGATTCGCGCTCGCGTGCTCGCGTGTTGCAATCTCGGTCATCCGAGCCTCTCGCGTGCGCCGAAGCGCTCGAGCTGTTCCTCGGTACGTACCTTCTGGAGCGCCTCTTCGGCGATCAGCCCGAGCATCGTCAGAAAGACCGCGAGCGCAATGCAGAGCAGCGCGCTGCCGGAAAATACATAGTCGTTCGTGGGCGATCCGTGGAGCGATCCACCCCGATCGACGAACGACCAGAGCCAGCCGGAGAGGAAGGCAGCGGCACTCAGTCCGGATAGCAGCGCGCCAAGGCCGAACATCGCGAGCGGACGTTCCCGGAACGATGTGATCATCTTGATCGTGAGCAGATCCGCGAGAAGCTTCGCGACCCGCGACAAGCCGTACTTGCTCACTCCGAAGCGACGCGCATGGTGACGCACCGGCACCTCGGCTATGCGAGCATTGGCGGTTGCGGCGGCGAGCGCCGGAAGGAAGCGGTGCATGTCGGAGTAGAGATGGAGCTCGTCGAGCAGATCGCGGCGATACGCCTTGAGCGAGCAGCCGTTGTCGCGAATGCGAACGCCAGTGAGCCAGATGATCATGCGGTTCGCAACCCACGAGGGGATTTTGCGCGTGACGATCTTGTCCTGGCGGCGCATGCGATAGCCCGCGACCAGATCGAACCCTTCCTCGAGCTTCGCTACCAACAACGGGATGTCGCGCGGATCGTTTTGCAGGTCGCCGTCCATGCTGACGACGATGCACCCATTCGCACGATCGAATCCCGCCTGCATCGCCTGCGTCTGCCCGTAATTGCGCGCGAGCTGCAGGAGCACGACTCGCGGATCCGCCGCCGCGAGCGCTCCTGCAACCTGGGCAGTGGAGTCGCGGCTCCCGTCATCGACGAGCACCAGCTCCCACGACGGCTCCCCCTCGAGCGCGTCCCGAACGGCGTTCACGAGTGGTGCAACGCTCTCCTCTTCGTTGTAGAGCGGCACGATGATGGAGAGCTCTGGGATTGCGAGGGGCGGCATGCCGGGAAGTTTGAGTTGATTCGGGGCTCAAGAAAGACGAGTGTGTACCTGGACCGCTACATTGGCAGTCTACTCAGGCGGGCACGGTCCGTGATCCGCCTGCGTGACCGACCCTCATCCGCGTTCATGGACACTCCCGGCCTCGTTGCTCGCCACGTGACATGGCACGATATCACGTTGGCGCTCGGCCCACTGTGATGCGCATCCTGCTGATCGCCCCCCAGCCGTTCTTCGCGCAGCGCGGCACGCCGATCAACGTCCGGCAGATGGTGCAGACGCTGAGCGAAGCCGGGCACGAAATACATCTGGCAACGTACCCGATGGGTGAGACGGTGGAGATGCCGAACCTCACCATTCATCGCGCCTTGTCGATTCCCGGCGTGCGCACGGTGCCGATCGGCTTTTCATGGAAGAAGGTCGCTCTGGATGCGATGCTCGCACTTCGCGTGTGGATGCTCCTTGCCGGCCGGCGGTTCGATGTGGTGCACGCAGTGGAAGAGTCCGTGTTCTTCGCGCTCCCTCCCGCGCGCCTGCGCGGAATCCCCGTCATCTACGATCTCGACTCGTGGCTGTCCGACCAGCTCGCGTACGGTGGCCGCGTGAAGAGTCCCGCTGTCGTGAAGCTGCTGCGGCGGATCGAGCGCGCGGCTCTGCACCGCTCCGCACTCGCAATTACCGTCAGCGCCTCGCTGTCGGATGCCGTGCGCGCGATGCATCCCGGCGTGATCGTCGCGCAGATCGAGGATTGCCCAATCGAGGAGGTCCTTCGCGCGCCCGACCCGGCGCGAGTGACGAGCCTCCGCAAGCGCTTCGGCATCGGCGAGCGCCGAGCGATCGTCTACACCGGAAATCTCGAATCCTACCAGGGAATCGAGCTGCTGCTCCCGGCCTTTGCGCGAGTTGCCGCCAGGCGCGATGATGCAGTGCTCGTGCTCGTGGGCGGATCGTCCGCCCAGATCGACGCCGCTGGCGCGGGCGCCGCCGCACTCGGAATCACCGATGATCGCATCGTGCTCCCCGGTCAGCGGCCGGCGGAGGAGATGCCCGAGTGGATGGCCATGGGAAGCATGCTCGTCTCGCCCCGGCTGCACGGCGGCAACACGCCGCTCAAGCTCTTTTCGTACATGTGGTCCGCAATTCCCATCGTGGCAACGGATCTGCCGACGCACACGCAGGTGCTCGATGCGCAGTCGGCGGTGCTCTGCCAGCCCACCCCCGAGGAGATGGCGAGCGCCATTCTCGGCGTGCTCGATGACCCGGTGCGCTTCGCATCGATGGGCGCGAGGGCGCGCGCGCGCGTGGCGCGCGACTACTCGCGAGAGGCCTTTCGCCGGAAGCTCCTCGCGGCCTACGACGTTCTCACGCCGGCCGTGCGCTCGAGTGTCGCCACGAACATGTAGCCGTGCGTGAACGGGAGCAGCGCGTCGAGCGAGGCGAAGCCGCGCATCACCGGATACATCAGCTTCACCGCGCGATTCACCGGCTTTTCATCGCTCGAGCTCGTGGACACCGTTCCCTTTGCGGTGCGCACCGTTGCCCCGTTCTTCGCACGCCCGCTCTTCGCGTTGAGCGAGGTGTCCAGCGCGTACGAAAAAAAGCGAAGGTATTCGTGCGTGGCGGCGAGCCGCAGCGTGGACGGGAGCAGATGGCGCAGTGCGCGTGCGTCATAGCCACTGTGCACGTGCCCGTGCCACGCGTCCGTGAGGCCGATCGCCCGCCGCAGCGGATGCAGCATTCCCAGCGGCTTGAGACGCGGCACGTTCAGCACAGCGCGCCCGCCAACCTTGAGGCAACGGCCGATCTCCGCGAGCAGCGCACGATCATCGGGAACGTGCTCGAGCAGGTCCGCGACGACGATCAGATCGAAGGTCGCCTCCGGATAGGGCAGGCGGGCATCGCGAATCTCCTTCACCGGCTCGCCGAGCGTGCGCCCGATCGCGCGCGTCGCATGCGCGGTGAGATCCGCGCTTTCCCAGGTGCCGCCCTTCTCGCGAAAGAGCAGCGAGATGACGCCGTTGTCGGTGCCGAGATCGAGGGCGCGTTTGCCGCGGGTGTCGCCGGCAGCGCGGGAGAGCTCGTGCCACTTGGCCTGCTTGAGCACCGACACACGGAAGCGCTCGAGCTGCACCTCGCGAAAGCGCACATCGGCGGCGGGCACATCGGTCATGCGCAAGAACCTCTGCAAGAGGGATGCAGTGGGGGAAAGCCGGAAAGGCACGCAGGGTGCCCGAGAGGGTAGTAACGAAAATCCCGTCTGGGCTCCAGGCCCAAACGGGAGATCGCATGCGCAAGGCGGGATTCGAACCCGCGACCTTCGGCTCCGGAGGCCGACGCTCTATCCAGCTGAGCTACTCGCGCGGAGGCGCTGGCGGTCGCGGATCGCTCCGTGTCGCGCCACGCAATATGCCATTTTGCGCCCGGCAGCGGAAGGGCGCGCCGGGAGCATTGCATGAGGGTACATCCCGCTAAACGCCCGATCGCTCTCACGCGTTGATGAAAGAGTGAAGTCGCGCGCACCAGCCGTCGAGGCGGAGGAGCCGTCGGACGCCGATCTCGTCGCCCGGACACAGGGTGGCGATACCGGGGCGTTCGAAGCGCTCGTGAAGCGCCACATTCGTGCGGCTCATGCGGTGGCGTTCGCCGTGCTGGCCGAGCAGGCCGATGCGGATGATGCCGTGCAGGACGGATTTCTGTCGGCGCTGCAGCATCTCGATTCGTGCGCTCCGGCCGGGAAGTTCCGCGCGTGGCTGCTGACCATCGTTCGCAATCGTGCGCTCGACATGAGGCGGCGAGGCCGTGTGCGGGCGGTAGAGGTGCTCGAGGAGGCTACGGCGCACACGAACGAGCCGTCGCCGCTCGAGATGGCGGAGCGCTCCGAGCTGAACGTCCGGCTCGAAGCCGCGATCGGCACGTTGACGGACACGCAACGAGAGGTGCTCATGATGCACGACGTTCAGGGATGGAAGCACGCAGACATCGCGCGCCTGCTCGGTCTGGCCGAGAGCACGGTGCGCGTGCATCTCCTGCACGCGCGGCGGCGGCTGCGCACCCTGCTGCTCGCCGTTGCGCCCGATGGGCAGCAAGGAGAGGCGTTCCGATGATCGACCACGACGAGCGACCCGAACCGCTGGACTTTCCGGCGCCCATTGCGGAGCTGTCCTCGCTTTATCCACAGCGCGCGACTGCCGGATGGGATGCACTCGCCGCGCGAATCATGCAGGCGGCGTCGCCCGAGCTCGAGCGTCGCCGGGATGAGCGCGGGCTCGTGCGCTCCATTCTCCGGCTTGCACGGCCGGTGAGTATGGCGGCCGCCGCGTTGCTCCTGCTCGGCGGCATCGGGCTCGCGATCACGAGCGATGCCGAGGCGACGGTGCCGGCAGCGACGGCACCGTCGTTCGCGGTGGTCGTCTATCGCGAGCCCGCGTCGACGCTGCTCGCAGCCGATC
>JAICLZ010000043.1 GCA_025929535.1 Gemmatimonadaceae bacterium | reverse complement strand
CGTGTACGACGGACCGCTCTTTCGGGAGCGCGTGGAGCTCTCGATCGGCGAGACCGTAATCCGCGACGGGCGCTTCGCCTACACGGACCTCGTTTGACGTCGCTCATCGTTCCGCTCTCGACGGGATTTCAACGGAGATACAGCCATGCGCAAATTGATTCTCAAGATGTCGATGTCCGTCGACGGCTTCGTTGCCGGCGCAAAAAGCGATGTCGACTGGATTTTCGCGACGATGGACGAAGGCGCGGTTGACTGGACGATGAAGTCGATCTGGCAGGCCGGCGTTCACATCATGGGGAGCCGCACCTTTCACGACATGGCGTCGTACTGGCCATTCTCGAACGAGGTGTACGCCGCGCCCATGAACGAGATCCCCAAGGTCGTCTTCTCGAAGAACCCATCCGTGTCGTCGCCGGCTGCGCGCTCGACCACGCAGGCGATTCACGATGCTTCGCGCGCGAGTGGCACGCGCCCGAACCCGAGTGGCGGTGATTCGGCGAAGGAGCAAAGCTGGCTGAATGCGCGTGTGATGTCGGGCGACCTCGCGACGGACATCGCGCAGCTCAAGAACGAGCCCGGAAAGGACATCATGGCGCACGGCGGCGCCAGCTTCGCGCGCAGTTTGGTACGGCTGGGGCTCGTCGATGAATACCAGCTGCTCGTGCATCCTGTCGCGCGCGGACAGGGGCTGCCGCTCTTCTCCGAGCTGCCGAAGCCGATCGCGCTGACGCTCGTGAGCGCGACTGCTTTCCCTGCCGGCGCGGTCGCGTACGTGTATCATCCCGTGCCGGCGAGATAGATAGGCGATTCACATCGAGGGCATCACTGCGACTCGCTCGCCGCGCTGACCTCCTGAAGCGCGAGCTTCACGTCCGCGGTATGCTTGTTGTAGAAGTCGATGTCCGCCACGGAGATACCGAGCTCCGACGGCACCCTCTGCCCCACCTTGACCATGGCTGCGGCAGTCTGTGCCCTTTCCAGCTCCGTCGTCAACGTGACCCACTCGAGGCACGTCAGCCCGGCCGCTGCAATGGCCTTTTGCGGACCGGGGCGTGGTCCGCAGATCTGCGTCGCTGCTTCGGTCTCGTTGTCGTAGCTGGAATCGCCGAGGGTCGCCTCGGAGGGATGCTGTTTCATGTACGAGGCGAAGTTGGACGCCGCCTTCATGAACTTCGCGAACGTGCCGCCGTTGATCGGCACCGGCGTCGGAGGCGCCGCGGACGAGCCCCCCTGCGCGCCAGCGGATGCGGGCGCCGAGATGATGGCTGCAGTGAGGGTGGCAATCATCAGCGCGAGCTTCGACGTAGCGATCATTGAGCCCTCCTGTAGTAGTGAGTCGAACCGGATGCGGAGCCGAGCGAACGGTCGAATCATATCGGCGGTGACAGGAAATGTCCTGCGCCTCATCTGTGGGAGTGCACCACCCCGATTGGCGAGTTCGGCCACCGGGCCCTAACTTGTTGCTGACATTTCGACCCGGAGCACGTCCGCGTGACGGGATCAGATTACGATCGGCTCCAGGCGGCGATCGGGAACTCGTACACGATCGAGCGCGAGCTCGGCCGCGGCGGGATGGCGACCGTCTATCTCGCCCGCGACACCAAGCACCAGCGCGCGGTCGCACTCAAGGTGCTTCTCCCCGACCTCGCTGCCTCGCTCGGGCCCGAGCGCTTCCGTCGCGAGATCACGACCGCGGCGCAGCTCCAGCACCCGCACATCCTCGGCGTCTTCGATTCTGGCGAGACGGCGGACGGGCAGCTGTGGTTCACCATGCCGTACGTCGAGGGCGAGACGCTCCGCGCGCGGCTCGCGCGCGAGCACCAGCTTCCGATCGGCGATGCGCTGCGCATCACGCGCGAGATGGCCGACGCGCTCGACTACGCGCACGACGCGGGCGTCATCCATCGCGACATCAAGCCCGAGAACATCCTGCTGACGAAGCGCGGAGATGCCCTGCTCGCGGACTTCGGCATCGCGCGCGCGCTGAGCGACGGGGCGTCGGTCACGGACGAGCGGCGCGCCGGTCTCACGATGACCGGCCTCTCGGTGGGCACGCCGCAGTACATGAGTCCCGAGCAGGCGAGTGGCGAGCGCTCACTGGACGCGCGCAGCGACGTCTACGCGCTCGGCGCCGTGTGCTACGAGATGCTGGCGGGCGAGCCACCGTTCTCCGCGCCGACGCAGCAGGCGGTGATCGCGAAGATGATGAGCACCGATGCGCCCTCCGTGCGCGTGCTGCGCCCGGGAGTCTCGGAGGCGCTGGCACGGGTGCTCCAGCGCGCGCTCGCGCGCGTGCCCGGCGATCGATGGACATCCGCGGGCGAGTTCGGCGCGGCGCTCGATGCGGCCGAGCGTGCGACGCAGGCAGTGACTGCGGCAGCTCCGGCTACGGCGGGCGGTACGCGGAAGATGTCGCGCGTCGCCGCGGTGTCGCTCGGCACGGGTTTTCTCATCGGCGTGGGACTGCTGTTCGCGTACTCGTCACGCGCGCGCAACGAGGCGCCAGCCGCCGGGACCTCGATACGACTCGCGGTGCTGCCGTTCGAGAACGCGGGAGATTCCGCCGACGGCTACTTCGCCGATGGGATGACCGACGCCGTGCACGACAAGCTCACGGGCGTTCCGGGGCTCGAGGTGATCGGCTCCGCGAGCTCGCGTCAATACCGCGGCACGAAGAAGACGCCGCAGGTGATCGGGAAGGAGCTCGGCGTGCAGTATCTCGTGGAGGGACGCATCCAGTGGGCGAAGAGCGCTGGCGGCGGCAGTCGGGTGCGCGTGAACCCGGAGCTCATCGACGTCTCGAGCGCGGCGGACAAATGGGCGCAGCCGTTCGACGCGCCGATGACCGACGTGTTCCAGGTGCAGGGCGACATCGCGTCGAAGGTCGCGCAGTCGCTGCAGGTAGCGCTCACGCCCTCGGCGAAGCAGACGCTCGCAGCGATTCCGACGAAGGATCTCGGCGCCTACGACTCGTACTTGCGCGGACTCGCGATTCAGCGGAGCGGCAATTCCCCGCCTACGCTCCGTCGCGCGATCGCTGCCTACAGGGACGCCATCGGGCGCGATTCGAGTTTCGCGCTCGCATGGAGCGACATGGGCGTAGCGTATTCGCTGCTCTACGTGAACTCGGTCCCCACACGGGCGGTAGCCGATTCGGCCAATGTCGCGACGGCGCATGGACTCGCCCTGGCTCCGGCCCTGCCGGAAGCGGGAGCCGCGCGCGCGACCTATCTCCTGACGATAGGGAACGACGCCGTCCGCGCGGCCGATCTGGTGAAGGCCGGTCTCCAGCATGGCCGAAACCTGCGGCTGCTCTCGACGGCAGCGGTGGCGGAGGAGGCGCTCGGACTGTGGGACAGTGCGAGCGCGCACGCAGCCGAGGCGGTGAAGCTCGATCCCCGCGACGCCTCGGCATACGGGCGTGCGGTGGAGATTACGTTGTGGCGGCGAGACACTGCGATGTCGCGCCGATATCTGGAAGAGGAAGGGGCGGTAGCTCCGGCGAGCCTCATCTACATTGAGCGGCGCGTCATGGCGGACCTGCAACGCGGAGATCTTGCGGCAGCGCGGCAGGAGCTCCGGCTTCCGGGCGCGCTGGCAGATCCGACAGCCACGGTCGCGTACATCGCGCAGTACTATGATCTGGGCTGGATGCTCGACAGCGCCGACGACCGTTTGCTTCTGACGCTGGGACCCGACTCCTTCGACGGAGACTCCGCGAGTTGGTCGCTGGTCTTCGCGCAGCAACACCACTTCGACGGCAACGAGCCCGCTGCTCACGCTGCGGCAGCAACGGCACTGCGCGCCTTCGACACGCAGCTGAAGTCGACGCCCAACGATGACCAGCGATTGCTATTGCGCGGACTGGCGCTCGCATACCTGGGCCGGTACGCGGATGCAATTGCATCCGGAGAGCGAGGCATGGCCATACGCAACACATCGAGCGACGCACAGTACGGCCCGTACAACGAGCACCAGCTGGCACGCATCTACATGCTTGCGGGGCGACCGGACAAGGCGCTCGACATACTCGAGCGGCTGTTGGCGAAGCCGTACTATCTCACGCCGGCGTGGCTCAGGATCGATCCGAACTTCAATCCGCTGCGGGGGAATGCGCGCTTCGAGAGGCTGATCGGGGGGAAGCCGGTGGCGTAAAAGTGGCGTTCGGCGCGGCGATGATGTCGAGCTCGCAGCGGATGCTAGTGCGCACCGAGCTCCAGCTTCCCGAGCCGCTGCACGCCACTTTCGGCGAGCCAGATGATGTTGCGCTTCGCGTCGACGGACACGTTGCGCACCACGGAGCCCGGCGTCGGAATCTTCACCGATTCCATCTTCTCGGTCTTCGGATCGAAGCCGATCATGTTGCCGGTGCCGGACTCATTGTACCAGATGCGTCCGTCGGGCGCGTACGCGATGCCGTACGGCGCGGCCCTTTCGCCTCCGGGCGATCGCCACTCCTTGAACTCTCCGGTCTTGGGATCGAGCCGGCCGAGATAGCCGCGCGCGTAGTCGGTGTAGTAGACCATGCCGTCCGACGCGACCTCGATTCGCCGCGGACGCGCGCGCTCGTTCGGGATCACGAGCTCCTGCATCGCGCCGGTGCTCGCGTCCACGCGACCGAGCTTGTTCGTGCCGAAGAGCGCGATCCAGATCGAGCCGTCGGGCGCGCGCTTGATGCCGTACGGGAGGGAGCGCGGCGTCGGGCAGGTGAACGTGCGCACCTTGCCTGTGGAGGGATCGAGCTCGCCGTAGGTGTTGTTGGTCTGCGCGGTGAACCAGACCTTGTTGCCGACCAGGAGCGGCGTGTGCGGCGCGTCGGCGTTCGCGGGGAGCTTGAACTCGGTGATCGTCATCGTGCGGGGATCGAGTTGGCCGATCAAGCCGGAGCGCTGCGCCGTGTACCACACGGAGCGATCTGGCGCCACGATGATTCCGTGCGGGCCGGAAGCCGGAGTGGGCGTGGGGACGTCGGTGACCTTGCCGGTGGCGGGATCGAGACGGCCGATGAAGCTGTTCGCCTGATCCGTGTACCAGACGATGCCGTCGGGGCCGACGGCGGGATCGTGGGGGAAGGCGCGGGGGCGAGGGAGTTGGTACTCGGTGATCGACGGCGGCTTTTGGGCTGCGCCGCCGAGCAGGAGCGCGATTGTGAGGAAGAGGAGACGGGTCTGCATCGTGCCTCCCACGACATGCATCACACGGACGTGAATTCGAATTTCAGAAAGCGGTCGAACAACGGAGCGCAGCGATACTCGATGTCTCGTTCGAACGGGTCCTCGCGGCGCACGAGGCGGCTCTCGAGCAATCCAAACTGCACCAGCGGATCGAGCACTCGGAGCCTGAAGGCGAAGTGACGACAATCGTAATGATCCTTTGTCTCCATCTCCGAGCGTGGATCCTTGGCAGTCTCGAGCCACGCCGTGCGTGCGAGCATTTTTGCCGAAGCCCATTTTCCCGCGACGGAGCGCAAGCGATAGAAGGAATACGCCACGGAGCCCTGCAATCGTGCGTGATCATCGCGGTTGTCGAGCGACCGGAGATCGAACTTTCGGAAGAGCGTGCGAAAGAGAAGCGCGTAGAGCTCGCCCTCCCGTTCCGGCGACAGCATCGCGCGCCCCCGCGGAGTGATTCGCAATCCCTTCCGCCGCACGAGCAGCCCTCCGAAGATCAGCACGTACCGCAGATCGGGAAGCCATCGCACATCGCCTTCCTTGATCTGCCCTACCGGAGGATAATCGTGCATGATGTCCGGCTGTGCGCGCATGCGAAGACGCGGGAGGAGCGCCGCGACGACGGCACGCGTGAGATAGTGCGGCGAGAATCGCTGCGCCGGCGAGCTCCTCGTGCGTGAGCTTCTCGTTGAGCCGGAGTGCACCCTCCGACACCCAGTCGCCGTGGAGAAGCTGATAGACCACGTCGGGCGAGAGTCCTTCGAGCTCGGATTGCGGGCGCGTGTTGTAGTCGCGCACACGCTTGGCCATGAGCTGGTTCAGCTCCTCATTGGACGTGTGAGCGGCCTCTCGCCCGACCAGATCTAACATGGCCTGTACTTCTGGCGGTAGCTCGTTGTTCATCGGAAATTCGAGTGAGTGCGACGAGAGCGATCAGGGAATGTAAACACGATCCAAATCGACCAGGAGCACATTAGCTCGACGTTGCTCGTCCGGAGCTCTCGCCTTCCTAATGCCCCGCGATCGGCGCCGCCAGGATCTTCTGCCCATCGCTCGGCATCCCGTACATCAACACCGCGTACCGCTGCCCCGCAGCGACATTCTCCGTGAGCGTCGATGCCGGCGCGTGTCCCGCGCACGACTGTAACGTCCTGCCGTGCGGCGACGTGACGAGCCCGATCGTATGCGAGCCCGGCGCGACGGGAAAGAGCATGTGCGAGCCCACGAATTTCGGTTGCGGGCAGACGCCGTCTATCATGATGTACTGCTGAGGAAGCGTGTCGATCATGAAGTTCGCCGCGCTCACGATCAGCATGCCGCCACTGCCCTGCGCGGTCGTCTCGTCGCTCGCTACCGCGCTGTTGAGCCGCTTTCCGCTTTCCTCCACGTAGACGCCGCCAATCTGGTTCGACATCGTCGGGCTGAGCGCGACCGTGAGCTGGTCGGTCGGCTCGTACCCGCTGTGGTCGATGTTCGCTCCCCACGGCTGCGTTCCCGTTTTCTGATCCGCCTGGAAGAGATACAGATTGCTCCGCGATCCAGCAGCGCCGGAGCGAGGCGACACGTAATCCGAGATCTGGCCGTACGCGAGATGCTTGATGATCGGCGTGTCCGTGGAATCGGGACGATTCACATCGTAGAGGTCCACCGGACCACTCGGCTGTCCGTTGATCTCCAGAAGATTCGCAACGCGGATCTTGCCGGTGGGCGGCCCGAAGGTGCGACCGGTGCTCTTGAAGGGGTTCGCGGTGTCCGTGGCGCCGAGGCGCGAGGAGGCGAGCGAGTCGAGGCTTGCCTGGGCGACGGTGCGAGTGTCGCGAGCGGAGCAGGCGGCGAGAGCGAGGAGCGCGGCGAGGAGCGGCAGAGACGAGCGGCAGTGAGCGGGAGACACGGGACCTCCGCGAGAGTTGGTGCGACGTGTGGGACTGGGTCTACTATAGAGATGCGGGGGTGGGCAGCGCCAGCGGACATTGCGCGGCACGATCTCCTAAAGATTCATTGATACGACCTTGGCCATCTCGCGATACCTGCACAGCGCATTGGCGAGCTTCATCTGACGCGGTGTCTTGCACTCGGGCGAGTAGAGACGCGGATTCGCGACGATGACGACTGCGCACTTCGCGCGCGAGGTCGCGACGTTCAGACGGTTGAGGCTGTAGAGGAACTCCATACCTCGCGGAGCATCCTCGGGAGAGGAAGATGCCATGCTATAGATGACGATGGGCGCCGCCTGTCCCTGGAACTTGTCGACGGTGCCGACGCGCGCGCCTGTGGGAAGTCGATCGCTGAGCCGGCTCACCTGCGCGTTGAAAGGCGAGACGACGAGAATGTCGGTGATGACCAGTTGGGAGCGCGAACCGCTTTCCGAGATCCAGGTTGCGCCGGGTGCGACGCATCGCGCGAAGAGCGAGGCGACCGCATCCACCTCTTCGTCCGACGCGCTGGTGCGCCCGTCGTGATCGATGTCGACGTACCAGAGACCGCTGCCCGAGAGACCGTCGACGCCGGCGAGCGACTGATTCTCGAGTCCCGGTTTCGAGTGAAGCTTCCTCTCATAGAAGATCTCGGACGTGAACGCACAGATTGATGGCGCGAGACGCCACGTCGTCGGGAGAAAGATCCCTCGGTCGCTCGGGATCGTGCTGTGGCCGCCAAGCATGTGCTGGAGAGCGGAGAGCTCGACGCCTTCGGGATGTGTGCCCTTTTGCGGCTGATCGAGCTGCTGCGGATCGCCGAGCAGGACCATGCTCGCTGCGGCGGCGGAGACGGCGATGGCGTTGGCGAGCGAGAACTGACCTGCCTCGTCGACGAAGAGGACGTCCACAGAATCGATCATGTCCTCGCGCGACCAGAGCCACGCGGTGGCACCGATCACGTCGGCTTCGCGATCGGCGAGCGCCTGGCACACGGCGCCGTTGTCTGCGAGCGGGGAGATCCAGTCGGGGAGCGGATCACCGGCTTTGGATTCCGCTTTCTGCGCGATGCGCACGGGGGCGCCGGTCGCGCGTGCCTCCTTCCCTACCGCCTCGAGCAGATTCGTGATGACCTTGTGGCTCGGGCCGAGCACGCCGACGCGCTTTCCGGCGGCGACGAGCGCGCAGATCATGCGCGCGCCGGTGAACGTTTTTCCGGAGCCAGGCGGACCCTGGATCGCGAGCAACGAGTGATCGAGGCGAACAACGACGTCGATCGCGTACTCGGCGGCGTCGCCATCTTTGGTCTGCTGAAAAGCCGCGCCGAGGAGTCGTGGCTGTTCGCGAAGGAGAAGTGCGCGCGCGATGCCGTTCGCGGTGTCGAACGTCGGAGAGTCTGCGACCTCGGTTGCGATGCGAGCGATCGCGGCGGGAATCGGCTCGCTCGGCACGAAGGTATGCTCGAACGCCGTGGAGGGATGTTCGTCGGCCGTCGCCTTGGGCTTTCGCACGTCGATCGTGCGATTGATCCGATCGACCGCGACGACTTTCCCGAGTGTCCTGACGCGGCGCTCGATATCCTCGCCTTGGGCGTCAACTACGACGTACTTGAGATCATCACGATTCAGGATCTCCATCTCCTGCTGCGGATAGCAGTAGCGATCGATGACCGCGCCGGTCGGCTTGCCTGTCGTCGCGTGGCGGACGAGCTCGAGGCGCTCGCTGTGCTCCAGACCGACGACGGCATCCGGATTGTCCATCAAGATTTCGTCCGACGAATCGCGCATGTCGAAGTACTTCCACCAGCCGGGCTTCTCCTCGCGCCTGTGGAAGTCGAGCATGTACGCAAGCAGCCAGCGGGCGTGAGCGGGAGTGCCAGGCGTCGGCAGCGTGTCGATTCCCACGAGCAGTCGTTGGCGCAGCGCCTCGACCTCCTTCTGTTTCTCGTCGACCTTTTGCGGCGCCGCTGCGGGGGCGAGCGTGGGCCGAGGGATGTTCTTGCCGTCGGCGATTGCGGTGAGTCGTACGGATTCCAGCCAGTCGCGAAGGCGGAGTGTGGAGACGCAATCGTCCCTGTTGTACCCCTCGACCGTGTCGCGCACCGTGCTTGGGAGCGACGTGACATCGCCGATCGCGAGCGCGTACACGAGATGCCCTAGCTCCCGGCGCGCATCCCGCAGCTCGACATCTCGCTTGAAACCGTAGAGCGGCTCGAGGTTCTTGATCGAGTAGCGCTCGATTCCGGCGCGCAGCGACTGGTTGACGATGGCGTACAGATCGACGAATCTCCCCTCGCGCAGCATGGCATCGAGCTCGCTCTCGCGCGTCGCGTAGCGGCCCATGAGACGCTTGAATGCAGTGGCTTCGTAGGGCGCGTAGTGATAGACGTGCATGCCCGGATGCATCGCAGCGTTGAGGGCGATGAGATCCATAACCGCCTCGAACGACGCGCGCTCGTCGTGATCGTCGAAGCCCCAGTACGAGTGATACTCGGGTGCGCCATTCGGTTTGACAGTGACTAGCCCGAAGAGATACTCCCGTCCACCCTCGAAGGCGATGTTGTCACCTTCGAGGTCGAGGAAGACGTCGCCCGGTGAGGGCTCAGGCAGGCGCGAAAGCCCTTTCCCCTCGAGCAACTCGCGCAGCTCGTGCAGCGGAGGAGACTTGTCTCGCGACTCGAGCTGGAGTCGCGCTTGCTCGCGCGCGCGCTCGAACGAGAGGGCGGAGCAGCGATTCGGCTTGAACGGGATGGGAAGCGTGAGCTGCGCGAGAGCAGTGAGCGTGCGCACGCCGTGATCGTAGAGCTCGCGGCGCTGCACCTGGCTGATGTTGGCGACGAGCGAGAGATGATCATCCGTGCGTCGCTTGTCGACGCAGTAGGTATACCACGGGCAGATGTGACAGTGCTCCACCGGCTCCGGATAGTACTCGGCCGCGATCTCAGCCGGCGTGCCTGCGACCGTATTTCTGAGTTGTGACTTGACGAGGCGAACGTAGGCGGCGTAGTCGTCCACGCGAAAGCGATGGATCCGGTGCTCGGCGTCGGGCGTGACGATCTCCAGGTATTCCGTGTCGCTTCCTTGCGCGCGAGCGAGCATCAACGAATAGAGGCCGAGCTGGAGGATCGTGCCGGCGCGCGTGTCGCGCGACAGCTTGGTGTCGCGGACCTCGTAGGACCAGTCGCCGAGCGCGCTGGGGCGGGCGATGCGCATGAGGAAGTCCGGGCGGCCGTACCACGGATCGTCGTCGAGCGCGCCCTGGTAGATGACTTCGGCGCCCGAGCGCATGGCGTTCAGGGTGCGAGTGACGAGATTCGTGTCGTGTGATATGGCGACGAGGTCGACGACGTCGTGGCCGGCGGCACGGAGCGTTGCTAGATGCTGTTTCTCATGCGCGATGCCGCGTTCGCGGAGGAGTTCCTGGAGGGGGTCGTCGAAGAGGGGTTTAGCGAGCGCCTCGGCGGCGCTAAGCATCTCCAGCGCTGTGCGGTGACGGCAGCCGAGGAAGTTGGAGAGGTCGGTGGCGGCTAGGCTAAGAGTGGGGCCGATGTAGCGCATGCACCTTCACTGGGGACTGTGGTGGAGCATACGATGAAGTGCGTGCCAGGAAATCGCGAGAGGTGAGCGAGGCGTAGTGCCTTCCGCTCCAAACGCCGACCTAGCGCGCTCCGAGCTCCGACCTGCGTCTTCTCAGTGTTCGATTGATTGCGATATGCTGCTGCCGAAAGGCAAGCCGCGAAGTTCCAATCGAATCGTGCGTCCACCGTGAAAAATCTCCGCGATAACTCGGTCCCGTCCGCGCGTCTGGAGCTTTGCCCAGGTGTCTTTCCGCAAAGGGTAGACTAACGACGCAGTGATCTCACTTGCGTCGAACAAACTGGCGTACGCCAAAACCTGATGAATATCTGCTCTATGCGATTCGCGTGCATCCACCGTGAAATCGCGCCACGCGCTCTCATCGAGTTCGGCAAAGTGCGCTTTGTACTTGGCGTCGATTACGTGTATGGTATTTCCACGACGGACAATGATATCTGGCACCAGGTGTCCGAGCGATCGATAGCTCGGGTCTGACCAGTCGAGCGGAATAACCGTTTGACGCAGGCGGCCGCTTCTGACATCGCCTCCCCGAAGCGCTTCTTCCGAGCGCACGACGGCTTCTACATGCGACTCCCACAGAACATCTAAGGGAAGTTGCCAAGCGAGACCGTCCATCTCTCTTCCGCCACCAAGTCCACGTTCGTCTACAATCCAGCCGATCGCCTGAAGCCCAAGGCGAAGTTGCGCCAGGTGGGACATTCGTTGCCCAAATCGTCTCTCAAGATCGCCGACTCGAGGTTCTTTCGCGATTACATCTTGAAGCCCCTGCAGAAGCAAAGAGAGGTCGTGACCCAGAATGGTTGCGATCGGATCACGCTCTCCCGCGCCGAGCAGGCTCAGACGGGTACGTTCGAGAGTCCATCTGATAGCCGAGCGAAGTACGCGATCCTTCGCGAGATCAGGGAACTGACAAGGAAGGCGATGCCAATTGCCAGAGCCCAATGAGCCGCGAACGTAGTCGGACCAAAGGATCCGTCCACGAGGACTAGTGAGTGTGTCTCTCCTGATTTCATATCCAGGAACTAAGCTACGGAGCAGATCGGCGAGTCTCGCGAGCACCGGCCCCGCAAGAACCCAGGGCGGGACATCTCGTGCGCTTCCGGGCACGAGAGGTACATCCAGGAATTGAGGCGAGGCCGCCCATCCCGTCTGCTGCATAACAGTGCCGACTCCACCCCATCCAAACCGCGGGCGGACTACGAAGCCAGCTTTGACATGAAGAGTTTGCGCAGAGCGAAGCGGTATTGCTCCCGCTCTACCGCCTGGGAGAAGCCGAATTTTTGTCTGACCTCCAACGGCCGAGAGTTCAGCTTTTACGTCCATCGATGCGAGCGTCTTCTCGTTCGCTCGAAGGAACTGTTCTGCGAACGCCCCCCAACCGGCTTGCCGTCCCGGTGGTGCGAAATGCTCAGCATGGAGTAAGACGGATGCGCCGTGGTCTACCCCTCTGTAGAGGGGCTTTTGCAGTCTGAGGGTTCCGGCCCGCCAAGTTGCTGCGCGTCTGCCTGCCGCGGTTCTAGCCTTTGGTCTTGGCATCACTCACCGCATCTTCGATTTCATCTTTCACAGCGTAGAGCTCGGCCGTCGCGCCGCCAAGCACACCTTGCCGTAAGTAATCCTCCAAAAGGGGTAGGAGTTCATGACGGAAGCGCTCGCGCAACGCGCTTTCGTCGTCGCCTAGAAAATACGCATGTCCCGGAAGAAGATCTATCGCATCATCCGGTGCATGTTCGACAAAAACTTCGGTTAGCCGATCGAATATTCCCAGCGCAAGCTCGATGTCTTGAGTTTCCAAAACAGATCGATCAGGTGGTACGGCAACGAATGAGAAGCGGCGACGAATTGCTAGGTCCATTGCCGCAATGCTTCGGTCGGCCGTGTTCATCGTAGCGATGACAAAGAGATTCTCGGGAATTGAATAATTTGGCGATCCGTTGAATGGATGCGGGAGGCGAACGCTGCGCGCTCTGGGGCCACCTACTTCTCCGGCCTCAAACAGGTATATCGCTTCCCCAAGACCTTGCTCAAGTCGGCGCGGTTGATCTCGTCGATTACGAGCAGATATGGAGCGTCACCTGCACTCATGCTTGCCTGGAGCAGCGATCCTGCACGCACGCCGAATCGCAGCCCGCCCTCCTCCGTACGAGGAGAGAGCCCAATGATGAAATCTTCATAGGTGATCGACGGATGAAACTGAACGGTCATTCCGCGACCGCTAAAGTGCAGGAGACGCACTTCTTCCGCGAGCCGCGTCTTGCCAGTACCGGGTGGACCCTGGAGGACAACGAATCGGCGACTACGAATGAGACTGTTTACATCTGTCGCTGTGGGGTGACGAAACAAGTCGCGTCGAAGAGCACCTTGCAAACCGTCAAATTCAACCTCCGCAGACTTAAGCGGTCGCCAACTTCGCTCGTAGGCGTATAGGTCGACAAACGATTGCACAGTTTGGCGCGCAACCTGAGTCTCGGTAGGAACGCGCGCGAAACAATACATCTCACCGCCATACCTACGAAACGTGGCTTCCCATTCCGGGAAACGCGCCTGCACAATCTTCGGTACCATTGTTCCGAGCGCAGCAGGGTCTGGCTTCGACCATGCATCAACGCCGAGACGGGCGAGGTAACGACGAAGCGCGGAAATTCTACGGCGGTGTCCGGGACGGGTAAGAATTCCCTCGTCCGGTGACAGTCCTCGGGTGCCCACACCGAACCCGATGAGACTGGAGTTCTCCGCGGGAAACCAGACCAGACTTGTTCCGCCGTATGGACCGCTGGGTGGATTGTCTGGATCTATCAGCCCTGCGTACGGAACCGCGTCGTCGCCATCACTCTTGGCAAGTCCGAAGGCGTCGCGGACTTGTGCGTCCCTTTCCTTTGCCTTAGGAAATCGATCGCCGAATAGTGCGCTCAATGCCGCTCGCGCTGCTCCGTCTGGAACCTGTCGGCCGGAGCCGATAATCGAGGTCAACTCATCGAGTGAGTCTTTCGCCATCCGCCATCCTGACTGGTTACGGGTTTGACGCGCTGCATCATTTCTTCAGCGTGAGTTAGTCGTTGAGTGGATCCTGCTCAACACTCGCGCTTGGTGGCCTTAAAGTCACGGGAGGCTTGGCTAGCCAAGTGTTTTTTGCGTGCCCGTGTCGCGAGCAGGCTACTTAATAGCTAGACCCGGTACAGGATAGTGGAGTCTGTCTGAAGACGTGTTTTTGAACTATCTATATGGAATGGATCTCTACACGGTCTCACTCGCCACAGGCGCGGTGGGACTTGGGATTATGGCGGTTGGCGGCCTTTCGCGCGGCGCTCCCGCCGGCCACTCGCATGGAGCTCACGTGGGCCACGCCCACTCCGCGCACTTGGGTGGTGCCGTCAGCCGAATTTCGGGGATTCGTCGGGCCAGCGCTCGCGCGAGCTCTGGCGGCTGGACGTGGACCTCACTCCTCTCCCCTCGCCTGCTCTTCTCCTTCTTCGTTGGTTTCGGCGCCGCGGGCATCCTCGCCGCCGCCCTCTCTGAGCCCTTACGGCTGGCCGCTGCCATCACCGCCGGAATAGTCTTCGAAGCCCTCCTTGTGGGCCCGCTTTGGCGATTCCTCTTCCGCTTCGAATCCCGCGAAGCCTCCACCCTCGAGACCTCGATCGAAGACGAAGCCCGCGCCGTCACCGGCTTTGACGCGAACGGCAACGGCCTCGTCGCCCTCGAGCTCGACGGACAGCTCGTTCAGCTCCTCGCAACGCTCGCACCGGACGAGCGCGCGCGTGGCGTACGCATTCGCTCCGGTGACCTCGTGCGCATCGCGGAAGTAGACGCCGAGCGAGGTCGTTGCACGGTCACGCAACCCACGCGCTAAGCTCTCGACTCGCCCCCACAAACACTCATATGCCCAACATCGTGATCGTCGCAATCGCCGTCGTCCTCGGAGTCTTCTTCGTCATCCCGATGATCGTCGCGTCATTCCTGCGCAACGTTGAGGCGGGCACGATTCGTCTCGTGAGCTGGCTCGCCGGCGGGACGGTGATCTACCGGGGACCCGGCAAGTCCAAAGAGATCCCGCTGCTCACAACGGGCACGACGATCTCGAGCAAGGTGATCAACGTCGATCTCGACATCACCGATCAGACGGCCGATCTCGACGAGCACGGAACGCCGCAGCCGATCAAGGTGCGCGTGCTCGCGAGCGCAATCGTGTCTGTAGGCGATACGGACATCCTCATCAAGACGGCGGCCAACCGCTTTTTCGCGAAGCCGGATGCGGATCAGGTCAATACGCTCACGGATCTCCTCTCGAGCTCCGCGCGTCGCGCGATCAATCTGCTCACGCACGACCAGCTCTTCTCGGCCAAGTCCGCACCGCGCGTGCTCACGGCCGGTGCATCGTCATCGAGCGCGATCGTCGCGGCGCCACCGCGCGCGGTCACCGTGCAGGACGACGGCTCGATCGAGACGCTCGAGGACGACGACGATCCGCTCGCAGTCATCATCCGCAAGGCGTGCTCGCGCGAGCTCACCGACCTGGGACTGATCTTCAACTCGCTCAACATCAAGGTCGTGCAGTCGGAGGTTGCTGACGCGCGCCGTCGCATGTCGGCGGCCGAGGCGCAGGCGACGGCGGACATCGTGCAGGCGCAGCAGGCGCGTCGTGCTAAGGAAGCGACGATCGAAGCCGAGCGGATCATCTCGGATCGTCAGCGTGAGCTCGAGCAGACGAAGGCGGGAAACGCCGCACTCATCGCGCAGGCGGAGGCGAAGCGTCAGGAGGCAATGGGCGTGCAGCGCGTGGCCGAGCTGGATGCGACGCAGATCGCGCAGGCGCGCGCGGATGCGGCGCGCGTGACGATCACGGCGCAGGCGGCGGCGGAAGCGGAAGCGATTCGGATTCGCACGGTTGCGGCAGCGAATGCCGAGAGTATCGAAAAAGTGAACAAGGCGATTGCGGCGGGTGGCGAGAGCTATTTCCGCTATCGACAGATCGAGATGCTTCCGGTGATCGCGCCGCAGATCGCGGCGGCATTGGCAGAGGCGAAGCTGATCACGGTTTCGGGTAGCGAGAACGGCGGCGCGGCGAATGGGACGACTAACCAGATCGCGAGCGTGATTCAGACGGTGCTGGCGGCACAGTTGGTAGCTAAGGGTCGCATACTCGAGGACAACGACGGGCTCAAGACTGTTAAGTGACATCCCTCACGGAAACAGGTCGCTTACTCGCTTAGCGGTCAGCAGTTTGGTCAGCGTGGTGTATCTCGATCCCTGCATCGAACCAGTTCTGGCATCACCAAACGGCACCGGGTTGGGCAGAAGCTTCGCCGGCTCGGAAAATACAACGCGATACTTGCCTCCATCACCGTAAGGCTCGATGTGATCGACTGGAGCGTAGTGGGTGATGGCTGAGATGGGAGCGCTTTGGTAAGCAGCGATGAATTTTATCTTCGGTAGCATTCCGCCCGCGATTCGAATCGCATACCAGCACTTCTTCCCCAGGAATACGCGCTCAAAACCTCCCTCCTGAGCGGGGACCACGATCGTATCTCGCGCGTCGGTTGGCACGACATTGCCCGGGTGATTGGATCTCGCACTGGTCACCACCGGTGTCGGATTCTCAAACACGCGCACGTTCAAAAGGGGGAGAATGCGCAGTATTTCACGTAGAAAGCCGCGCACATCGGCGCGATCCGACTCCGAGAGGTTCGGTTCTCGCGGCTGTGTCAGATTTTCGAGTTTACATCGACCAGCCAGTCGCGCTCGTTCAAGCAGCGCGTACTCCATCCAGGTCGTGTGAGCGCGATTTAGCGGATCGCCCTTAGAAACGAATGCGTAACCCCAATCCCAGAAATCGCGATTTCCATCGTGCGATTGAATGCGCGATCCCACTATGTCGCCTTGGCCAACATACACGGAGGGTAGATCAGAGTCGGCTCCTTCCGAAACCCCGCTGAGGATGTACACTCCGCTTTTACTGAATTCGGGACGCGCCGCCACGCGCAGCCATTCGGATCTTGGGAACGCGACCGCTATACCGCTCCAATTCAGCAGCTCAACGATTTTGACTCCCTCAGGATCTCCGTCTGGTACCAGCATTCGAATCGTATAGGGTTCAGCCATCAAGCACTCTCCGAGCCTTTGGGTTTCCACGTCCACCAACGTGATGCCGCAGAATCGTGATTGAATCTCTTTGTCCAATAAGGAACGTGATGGGCCTGAATGCAGGCACTGAACTGCTACCGCTCCCGATCCCCTCGCCTCCCATACATCGCCGCAGTAGCGCACTTCCCGCCAACCACCTTCCACACTCTCAGATAACTCAGATCGTACGCGACGTGCTTCCCCGTCTTCGCGTTGTCAAACTCCACGTGTACGCTCCCATCATCGTACGCCATCGATCCGTCCGGCGCTGCGTCGACCTGCAGAATCGTGAACACGTGAGGCTTCTCGTTCTTCCGCTCATTCGCGTGCTTCACTCGCAATGCCTCGAGTTGCGCGAGT
The DNA here is from genome assembly GCA_025929535.1 of Gemmatimonadaceae bacterium. Classification (GTDB taxonomy): domain Bacteria; phylum Gemmatimonadota; class Gemmatimonadetes; order Gemmatimonadales; family Gemmatimonadaceae; genus FEN-1250. The sequence continues at coordinate 20,280 of JAICLZ010000043.1, read as the reverse complement.
CCAACCACTGGCGGTAACCCGGTCTGCACATTGAAGTAGAGGTCGGGCGACGCAAGCTCTGTCACTGACACGGCGGCGAGCCCTCGCACAGTCGCCGCATCACAAAGCGTCTGCGCTCCCACTGAGACCGCGCTGCAGATGGATGCGGCCAAAATGAGCACGACTGAAGCTTGACTCGGTCGGCGAAATTGCATTGTGATCCCCGCCAAATGAGTTATTTCCGCGATCCGAGTCCCTTCTTTCGTCGAGAAGGGACGGTTCGCTGAATGGAAACAGCGCCTCCACGAAATTGGAGGCACGCCCATTCGTGTCGAGGTGTGGAACGTCAACGAACATGCGCCATGCGTCAAACAGTCACAAGCGAGAACGAATCGTGACACTCGATTCATTCTGAACATCAAGGAATTCGACGATCCTCTTTCCTCACCTCTCCCGTGTTGCCCGCCGCAACTCGCCACCGTCTTCTACGCAACGGAGTCCCGCGTCCCTTCACACGACGCACTCGCCTCCGAACTCTTCCCCGCTCCTAGGAGAAAGCCCGCTATGTCACATCGCTCGTTACTCGTCGCAGGCGTCGTCGCACTCGCAGCTTCTGCGTCCATCGCCAGCGCACAGAGCATGGCTCGCATGTCGAATGGTGTCGCACCGGTTCCTGCCGCCACACAGAGCACGCGCAAGGGGATGTACGTCGGTGGCGCGCTGGGGTACGGATCGGCCGGAATCAGCTGCAACGGCTGCTCGAGTGATCGCGAGAATGGGCTCGCCGGCTACTTCCGCATCGGCGGTACGCTCAACCCGCATCTTCGGTTGGGAATCGAGTCCGACGGGTGGGCGAAGACCATTCAGGGCGTCGATGAGCAGATCGGCTTCCTGACGGCGGACGCGTATGTCTACCCGAGTGTCTCGAACAATTTCTGGATCAAGGGTGGCTTCGGCTTCGCGATGACCAAGGAAAGCGGCGACACCGATGAGCTCAAGTCGACGGGTACGGGCGTCGCAGCGGGACTCGGCTACGACTGGAATCCGCGTGGTGGCAGCTTCGCGATCGTGCCGTACGCGTCGTATCACCGCCAGCTGAGCGGCAACATGAAGCTCAACGGTTCCGACACGGGCGTTTCGCCGAACACGAACATCTTTCAGGTCGGCTTCGGAATCGGCTATCGCCACTAGACGCCATACGAGTAAGTAGGGATCGAGAGGCCCACGGGAACAGCTGTGGGCCTCTTTTTCATCGGCCGCATCGCAGCCGCTCCAGGTCCTTCACGCAGCCCTCGCAAAGACTTCTTCGCGAGTAGACGGTTGCGTTCGCCATCCCCGAACCAAACTTTGTGCGCACTCGCCTTCAATCCATGGAGACACGTGCGCCGTCGTACCTGGCTCGATCATCCCGAACGGCGCTGGCGCGCACCACTCGTCGTTGCTGCCTTCACGATCGCACTCGGCTGCTCCTCGTCCACGGGGACGAATTCGCCGCCCCCACCCCCGCCCCCACCCCCACCTCCGCTGACGCATCCAGCCGGGAATGTCTCCACAGTATCGCCCATTCGGGGAGACACGCACGGAGTCGCGATCGCAGCGGATGGCGCCATGATCATCACCCGGTTGACGTCGCAAGTGATCGTGGCCGGAAGCGTCAACGAGTTCCTGCCAGACACACTCATCCAGATGGGCGGAGATCCCGCCGATGTTGCCATTACGCCCGACGGGAGCACCGCCTTCGTTCCCTTGATCGATGGATTGAAGGTCGCTGTCGTCGACATCCATGCCTCGAAGGTGACTGGAACGATCACCCTGTTCTCGTCGCCCATGCGTGCGCTCGTCACGCCGGACGGCAATCACGTCTACATCACCACGATGAACGGCCTCCCGGATTCGCTCGCCACGATCTACGATTTCGATGCGTATACGCTCGCGCTCGTCGACAGCCTGGTGATCGGCTCGTACATCAACGGGATCGCCTTCAATGCGCGTACCCATCGTCTCTACGTGAGCTCCCAGGGAACGCATTCGGTGTACGAGATCGACGCCGGCAACGACGCCGTGCTTCGTCGCATCAGCGTCGGTCCGTCGCCGCAGGACATCGTAGTGTCCGACGATGACTCGGAGCTATGGGTCGCGACCGAAGCCGATGCCGGCGTTCAGCTCTACGACCTGGGAACCGGCGCGCTCATTGACTCCGTATCCGGTACCTCCTCTGCGTACGGCCTCGCGATGTCCCCTGATGGCGCGCAGCTCTACGTCACGCGACCCGGCGCCTTCGAGTGCGAGATCATCGACGTGCACTCGCACGTAATCGTGAAGCCATTGCAGACCGGCCCCTCTCCTGCGCGAATCGCGTTCAACGCGACAGGCTCCCGCGCGATCATCACCGATGGTCAGACGGGGGCAGTGCTCATCGAGTGAGTGCATGTGGCCGGGAGCTGAGCCGAGAGCGAGCTGAGGCGAACGACGATTTCGTCGAGCTACTCTCTTCGCGCCATTCTCGCTAGTCTAGGAAAGCCTCCGTTTCCAGAACCACGCAGAAGGAGCTTTCCCATGACCCCCGCACACGAGCATCACGAGCACCACGACCACTCCGCGCACGCGCACCACCACTCCGACCCCACCCTCTACCGCACTCCGCGCGACGCGATGTCCGCTCCGCGCGAAAAGCTCGCCTACGTCGCGCTCCTCGATCCCGATGCGATCGGCGTCGTCGATGTCGATCCCGCCTCGCGCACGTACGCGCAGGTCGTCGGCAAGTGGTCCGCGCCCAAACAGAAGTCCCCCGATGAGTTCCACCACTACGGCTGGAACATCTGCAGCTCTGCGCTGGGCGGCGAGCACCATCACGAAGGTGCGATGGAGCGTCGCTATCTCGTCGTCCCCGGCCTTCGCTCCTCGCGCATCTACATCCTCGACACCGGGCCCGATCCGCGTAACCCGAAGCTCGTGCGCACGATCGAGCCCGAAGAAGTGATGTCGAAGGGCCACTACTCGCGCCCGCACACCGTGCACTGCGGGCCCGGCGGTCTGTTCATCAGTGCCGTCGGCTCCGGCTCGCCAGACGGCAACGATGGACCCGGCGGCATCTTCACGATGGACCACGACGACTTCCACATCACCGGTCAGTGGGAGAAGAATCGCGGCAGCCAGTTCCTCGCCTACGACTTCTGGTGGCACATCAACGAGAACGTCCTCATCGCCAGCGAATGGGCGCAGCCGTACATGCTCGAGAACGGCCTCGTCCCCGAGCTCCTGCTGGGCCGCAAGTACGGGCACAAGCTCAACTTCTTCGACATGGCTACGCGCAGCCAGATCACCGCCGTCGATTTCGGCGATCAGCATCAGATGGTGCTCGAGATCCGTCCGTCGCACGATCCGTCCAAGACGTTCGGCTTCGTCGGCGTCGTCGTCGACGTCACCGATCTCTCCTCGTCCATCTGGACGTGGTACAAGGACGGCTCGGAGTGGAAGGCGAAGAAGACGATCACGATCCCCGCCGTGCCGCTCGACGCGGCGCAGCTGCCGCCGCTGCTCGCGGGATTCGGCGCGGTGCCGCCGCTCGTCACCGACATCGGGCTCTCGCTCGACGATCACTATCTCTACGCGGCCTGCTGGGCCACGGGCGAGCTCCGCCAGTACGACGTGAGCGATCCGTTCGCGCCGAAGCACACGGGCACGGTCGAGCTGGGAGGAATCCTGCATCACGCCAAGCATCCGTCGGGGGCCCAGTGGATGGGTGGTCCGCAGATGATCGAGGTGAGTCGGGATGGGAAGCGCGTGTACATCACGAACTCGCTCTACAGCACGTGGGATGAGCAGTTCTATCCGGGCGGAATCCCAGGCGTGATGGCGAAGGTGGACGTGCTCGATGGCGGCGGCATTCGGCTCGATCGCGATTTCTTCGTGAAGTTTCCCGGGCACCGGTCGCACCAGGTGCGGCTCCAGGGCGGCGACTCGTCCACGGATTCGTTCTGCTTCAGGTCGTGAGCGTCTGACGGCGCAGCGGCGGGCGCCTCCTACCGCACCGTCGCCCGGCGTTCGCCTTCGTCGCGTCTCCCCAGGAACTCGCCGATGAACGCGAGCACATCGATGTTGTCGCAGAAGATCTTGAACGTCGCCACCAGCGGCACCGCGATGAACGCGCCGGGGATGCCCCACACCCAGAACCAGAACGCGAGCCCCACGAACAGCGCCACCGGATTCAACGCGAGCCGATGGCCGAGCAGGATGGGGCTCACGAACTGGCCCTGAATGACGTTGATGGCGAGATAGCTGAGCGGAACGAGCAGCGCGTGCCCCACGCTGTCGAACACGGTGAGCGCGGCGACGCTCAGCACCACGATCATGGCGGCCGCGCCCAGATAGGGGATGAACTCGAGCAGCACCACGAGCGCGCCCCACAGAAATGGGCTCGGCATTCCCCACAGCGCCATCACGCCCGCAACCACGGCGCCCTCGCACAGGTTCACGAGCGCCGTGGTGAGCAGGTACGTGGAGATCGAGGTCTCGGTCTCGCGCGCGATCTGCACCGCGAGCTTTCGCTCGCCGCGGCTCGGGAGCACCTTGACGAGCTTCTGCAGAAAGAGGTCGCCGGCGGCGAGCAGGAAGAACAACAGGATGACCACCTCCAGCACGAAGCCGGCAACGCGCTGCGTCGTGCCGAACACGCGCGTGAGCACGCTCGGGCCCTCCACCACCACCGTCGTGGGCCGCGACTTCGCCGTGGCGCCATCGGCGGTCGTGGTCGCCGCGCTCGCGACCTGCTGCGCCGTGCGGCTCGCGCGCTCCAGCGGACGCAGCAACTTCCTGAGCTTCCCCTCGGCCACCTCCAGCGTCTGCGGTGCACTCGCCGCGAGCCGCTGCGTGGGGCCCGCGAGCTCGTAGCCCGCGAGCCCCACTACCGCGAGCAGCGCGATGATGATGATCCCGGACGCGAAGGGCGGAGTGATCTTCACGCGCGAGAGCAGTCGCACGAGTGGGCTGAGCAGAAAGTTGAGCAGCACCGCGAACACGATCGGGAGAAGAAAGTCGCGCGCGAAGTAGATCGTGTAGATGAGCGCGAGCACCGCGAGCACCCACACGCCGATCGTGAGGCTGTGCAGGGAGCCGAGCGCGCGAGCGGTGCGGTCGATGTCCGGCTCGGGCTCGTGAAAGTCCACGGGCGGCTCATCGTTGGCCTTGGCGACGAGTTCCTTCAGCGGAGCGTCGTCGGCGCGCGCGTCGTTCGCGTCGTGTGCAGCCGTCATGCGCGGTGTTCCACCTGCACTTCGAGCTTCGGCATCCCCACGATCTCGTACGTCCCCGACGCGATCCCGATCTTTGCGGCGTCGAGCCCATCGATGAGATCGCGGCTGATGCGATCCTTCAGCGCGCGTCCGCCCTCGATCCGGATGAGAAAGCGCAGCGAGAAGTTCACCCAGTTGTCCGTGAGCCGCATGTAGACGCGCGGCTCGATCTCCGGTGTCGTCGCCAGCCGGTACTCCTTCACCAGCTTCTCGATGTGCGGCGTGGCCTCGCGCACGATCTCGTCCGTGTGCTTGTGCGCCACCTCGAGCAAGATCCGCTCGGCCTCGCGCCTGTTGTCCTTGTAGCTGATCGGCAGCTGCATCTCCTCCCACAGGTACGGGAACACACGCGTGAAGTTGTAGACCGGCGAATCGAAGATCTTGTCGTTCGTCACGCGGATGAGCCGGCCGGTGTACTGGCGCGCGGTGATCCACACGGACGGCGCATCCTGCTGCTCGCCCGGCGTCTCGCCGATCTCGAGCACCGTGGTCTGCATGAAGTCGAGCGCGATCACGTCGCCGCGCACGCCGCCCATGGTAATCCGGTCGCCGACGTTGAAGACCTTGCCGCGCAGAAGAATCAGGTAGGCTGCGAACGACGTGATCACGCGCTGCAGCGCGATCGCGACTCCGGCGGTGATCAACCCGATTGCACCGCCCGCAGTCTTGGGGCTCGGGTGCCAGATCTCGAAGATCCCGATGATCACCGCGGCAATGCCGAGCAGGCGGACGATTTGCCGGCCCCAGAAGCTCACGCGCTTCTCGTTGTGCCCTGTGAGCGCGACGCGCATGAGCGTCTGCACGAGCCAGCTCACTACAATGATGGCAGCGATGAGCGCCAGGGTCAGCAGCACCCGCTGCTCGGTCTCTCCGTTCAGCATGCGATACACGAAGGCAAAGGATGCGCCGCGCGCCACAGCGAGCCCTTGCTTGGGATACTCGCCTCGAGAAATTCGCGATGACTCGCTTGACGAGCTTGTCAGCATTCCGTATGGTGAGCCTCAGAAAGTCCGGTGCCGCCCCGCCTCCATGGAGCTCTCCTCCTGCGGCACTGCCGGTCGCCCTCCACGGTTCACCCCGAGGTCTCGTGCGCGCTCTCTCCCGTCTGATTTTCGTTGCCACGCTGCTGGCTGTTTCGCCGTCCGTACTCGCTGCCCAAAACGGTGCGATAAAAGGCGTGGTCACCGATACCGCAACAGGTCCCGTCGTCGGCGCGGTGGTCACCGTCGACGCATCCGTGCTCCTCACGCAGACCAACACACGCGGCGCGTACGAATTTCGCGGCGTGTCTCCGGGCAGCCACACCGTTCGCGTGCGCGCGCTCGGGCACACGCCGTCAACGCAGACGGTGACCGTCGCCGCCGGTGAAACGGCGACCGCGGATTTTTCCATCGGCAGCAACGCGGTGGAGCTCGCGCGAGTGCAGGTGCTCGCCGGCTCGCGTGCGCGCCACCAGGCGGCCGACGAGCTGGCGGTGCCGGTGGACGTGTACACGACGGAGCAGATCACGCAGCAGGGCTCCATGGAGACGGGACGCATTCTGGCGGCGCTGTCGCCGAGTGTGAACATGCCGCACCAGAGCGTGACGGATGCGACGGACATCGTGCAGCCGTTCACGCTGCGCGGGTTGAGCCCCGATCACACCCTCGTGCTCATCAACGGATGGCGCCAGCATCAGACGGCGCTCCTCAACACGTTCGCGTACGGACTGGGCGCGGGCTCGAGCGGCGTCGATCTCAATGCGATACCAGCGGGTGCGATCGAGCGGGTGGAGGTGCTGCGCGACGGTGATGCCGCGGACTACGGCTCCGACGCGATCGCGGGTGTCGTCAACATCAAGATGAAGGAAGGCCAATTCGCGCCGTTCCTGAACGTGGAGGGCGGGCAGTACCGCAGCGCCGACTATCCCGCCGACGGCACCGGCATCGACGCCAACGCCGGCGTCGGACTCAAGCTCGGCCGGGGATCACTCACGCTGTTCGGCGAATTCAAGCACGACGATCCGACGAATCGCGCCTGGCCCGATCACTTCCTCGCGGACAAGAACGGCATCACGGACGACATCGACACGCTCACCGGCACGATCATCCACAAGAACAACGCCATCCCGCAGCCCAATTATCACTGGGGCGATGGCGAGCTTCGGAACGGACAGACGTTCGCGAATTTCCGGATGCCGGTTTCGGCCAGCGGAAACACCGAGGTCTACGCGTTCGGCGGATTCAGCGACCACTTCGGCACAGGCAACGCGTTCTGGCGCTACCTCGACAGCAACCGAAACTGGCAGGAGATCTACCCCGAGGGCTTCCTTCCCGAGTTCGACCCAACGGCAAAGGATTACTCGGCCACCGGCGGCATTCGCACGACGGCGGGCGGATGGACGCTGGACCTGGGCGGCTCGTACGGCCTGAGCACGTTCGACTATCATCTGCGGAACACGAACAATCCGTCGCTCGGACCGTGTCTCGACGTCGCCTGCGCTCCGGGCGCCGATGGCGTATTCGGCACTGCGGACGATCCCGGGATTCCGAATCAGACCTCGTTCTTCGCCGGCACACTGCGCCGGAGCGAGTACGAGCTCGGGATCAACGGCTCGAAGGCGTACGAAGTCGGGCTCCCTGCACCGCTCAACGTCGCCGCGGGCGTGCTCTTTCGCGGGGAGGACTACGCGATCAAGGCGGGCGAGCTCGCGTCGTACGTGAACGGCGGGCATCTCGCGCAGGATTCGGCATCGGAGGATCCGAGTGGCGCCGCGCCGGCGGGATCGTCGGGCTTCGGCGGCTTCCGCCCGCAGGACGCGAGTGACCACAGCCGCACGAACATCGGCACCTATCTCGATCTCGAGACGAACCTGACGCCGCAGTTCCTGGCGAACGTGGCCGGACGATTCGAGCATTACAGCGACTTCGGCTCGAACGTCTCCGGAAAGCTCGCGTTGCGCTATCAGCCGGCGAAGCAGTTCGTGATTCGCGGATCGCTGAGCAACGGCTTCCGTGCACCAGGCCTGTCGCAGAGCTACTTCAGCCACATCACGACGAACTTCATCGGCGGGCAGCTGTTCGAGATCGGCAACTTCCCCGTGGATGCGCGGGCCGCGCAGATCTTCGGCGCAAAGCCGCTCAAGGAAGAGAAGTCGGTGAACATCTCGAGCGGCATCGCGTACACGCCGGTCGAGAACTTCACGATCACACTCGACTACTTTCACATCAAGATCACGGATCGCATCCTGCTCGGCGCCACCTTCGCCGACACCGTGGCGCAGGACATTCTCGCGGACTCCGGGATCACCGGAATCGCCGGCGTGCAGTTCTTCACGAACGGGCTCGACACGAAGACGCAGGGCGTCGATGCGACGGCCAACTACCGGATGCCCGTGGGCAACGGAAACCTCGACCTTACGCTCGGCGCGAACTACACCCAGAACAAGATCACGCACGTGGATCCGCTGCCTGCGGTGCTGCAGGGCCGGCCCACCGATGTCACGAGCATCCTCGATCTCGTCACGACACTCGGCATCGAGAAGGAGCGCCCGGATTGGCGAGGCACGCTCACCGGCAACTACTCGCTCGCGCGCTTTCACGCGCTCGGCCGCGTCTCGTATTACGGCGGATTCTCGTCGGCGCAGCCGAGCTTCACGGATGCGGAGACCTACGGCGGGAAGACGCTCGTGGACGCGGAGGTGGGCTATCGCTTCAACCAGATCAACCTGTCGATCGGCGCGCGCAACCTGTTCGACGTGTACCCGGATCAGGCGCAGAAGGAATTCAACAACAACGACCGCACGTTCCCCTGGGCGGCAGCGAGCCCGTTCGGGTACAACGGGCGGTATCTGTACACGAGGGCGGAGATCGTGCTGGGGTGGTGAGCCGGGGCGGTGATCGATGAGCGAAAAGAAACCCTCCGGCGAAGCAGCCGGAGGGTTTCTTTTTCGAGCACGGCGGTGACGAGGATACTCTCGTCTATGCCGCACTGCGCGGTGCTAGTGACCCGTGACGCGGTTCCAGGCGTCGCGTACGGCGTCCTTCATGTGGTCCCACGTGCTGTTGCCGCGGTGCTCGTACTTGTCCCAGCCGCTGCGCAGCTCCGGCTCCACGTCGTTCCACTTGCGTCCATGATATTTGTTCGCGGCATCGAAGCCGTAGCGATATCCGGGCGAGTAGTAGTCAAAGCCTCTGTCGGCTTGGGCATACGGACGAGCGCGCCAGTTGTCGCGCCAATAGGTCTCTTCGTTGTTCCAGTTGAGCTGATCCTTCGTTGCCCTGAACCCCTGCGTGGGGTTCACATCGTTGCGATCCATTGAAACCTCCTGAACAAGGTTCACAAAGTGCCGGTGCAGATGATGTGCCGTTGTGACTGGGAGCTTGCAGCAAGCGGGCGCGTCATTCTGCCGTCAGGTATCGCGAGTAGACTGTGACTCGAAGTCACCGGGCTTTCTGTCGCAGCTCTCTTCCACGCGGAGCCTTTCATGCGCATTCGCACATGGCTCGTCATCCCGATGCTCGCGTCGGTCTTCATCGCATCACTCGTTGGCGCCGCTCCGTTCTCCGGCGGAGCCTTCCACGTGCTGCGACGCTTCACGCTTGGCGGAAGCGGGAGCTGGGATTACGTAGCGCTCGATACGTCGGGGCAACGGCTGTTCATCGCGCGACAAAACCGGGTGATGGTGGTGGACCCCGGAACCGGCAAGCTGCTCGGTGAGATCACGGGGCTCGCGCGCGCCCATGGCGTCGCGTTCTCCTACGCGGACGGAAAGGGATACGCCACCTCGGGCGACGACAGCACCGTCACGATGTTCGACCTGAAAACGTTGCGCGTGCTCGGGCGCACGATCGCGGCACCAGACGCGGACGCGGTGCTGTTCGACTCGGTCACGCATCGCGTGTTCACCTTCAATGGCGACTCGCATTCCTCTTCCGTACTCGATGCAGGCACTGGAAAGAAGGTGGGCACGGTGAAGCTCGACGGCGCACCCGAGTTCGGCGTCTCCGACGGTGCCGGCAAGCTCTACGTCAATCTGGAAGATTCTGGGGCTATCGAGGAGATCGATGCGAAGTCGCTCACCGTGACGAGGCATTGGTCGATCGCGCCATGCACGAAGCCCACCGGGCTTGCACTCGATCGCGAGCATCATCGTCTGTTCAGCGGCTGCCGAAACAAGCTGATGGCGATCTCGGATGCGACCGGGGGCAAGCTGCTGAAGACGGTGCCCATCGATGGCGGAGTCGATGCCAACGCGTTCGACGCGACGACCCAGAATGCATTCAGCTCGAATGGAGCAGGCACGTTGACGGTGGTGCACGAGCTCTCGCCGGACTCGTTCGTCGTGGTCCAAACCGTGAGCACGATGGCGGGCGCGCGAACGATGGCGCTCGACACCCGCACGCACCGGATCTACACTGTTTCCGCGAAGATGGGCGCGGCGCCGAGCAAGTCGGAGCCGGCGAATCCGGAGCGGCGGCCGGCGGTGCTTCCGGGCACGTTCGCCCTGCTCGAGCTGGGGCAGTAGCGCTCACTTGTTTGGCACGTTCCAATTCTTTTTGCATCAGCTCGATACGATTGCCGAACGGATCGAAGGTGTGGAAGCGAACGAAGCCCGAGAACGGTTTCTGCCGCTCCACTTTGCACCCCGACTCGACGCAGCGCGCCGCATACGCTTCGAGATCGTCCACGAGCAACGCCGGATGCGCGTACGTGGCGGCCGAGAAGTCGGTGTTGGATCCGAGATGCAAGTGCGCCGGTCCGGCGCGGAACCAGGCACCGCCGCGATCCCCCGGCCCGGGCTTCGGGATCTCGGGAAGGCCGAGCACTCCGGTGTAGAATGCGCGCGCGCGATCCTCGGCGCCGCGAGGCATCGCGAGCAGCACGTGCTCAATGCCGAGGATGCTCATGCGGCTCGCGCGACGCTAACGCGGGAGGAGCTCGGGAGTGCCCGCGCCGAGCAGCCGGTCTGCGAGGCCGGTGACACCGCGCCACGTGGCGTTGCGCCCGGCCGCTTCGTTGGCCACGATCACCGCGGCGCCCGGCGTGTCGCCCAGCAGGAGGCGGGAGAAGTACGTGGCGCCCCAGACATCCCCGCATCCGGTTGGATCGATGTTCGACGCGTCACGCACGGTGAGCGGCTCCACGAGCTGCGACTCCGCTGCATCCATCGTGACTTCGTGCTCGCGCGCCGTCGGGATGTCCGCGATCGCCAGGCGCGGCGAGGCGAAGTACACGGCGCCCCGCGATCCAAGAGTGACGACGGTGCAGAGCACCCCCTGGTGAAACGCCTGCGCCGCGAGCTCCTCCGGGCTGCGCGCCAGCGTCGCCATCTCATCCTCGTTCACCTGCACGAAATCGAAGCAGCCATACCACTCCGCGGCGCAAGGGAGCGGCTGGAGTGCGCGCATGCCGTTCGACTGCGCCACCCAAAGCAGCATGTGCAGATCCGCGTAGATCGGCCCGCGGAACGCCGTACGCATGCGCTTCGCGCCATCGAGATCGAGCTCCCAGCCGCTCAGAAAATTCACGTAGAGCGCGTCGACATCGTGCGCGCGCAGGCGCGGCTCGAGCTCCGACCAGTCCCACGCGGGTGTGCGGCCGCTCAACAGCTCCGTGCGATGCTCATCGCTCGTGTAGCGCAGCTCCGAACGGTTGTTCGGTTCGGGTACGACCACCAGGGCCGTTTCGGGCGCGACGTGTCGCAGCGTCGACAGGAGCACCTCCGCCTGCGGCGCGACATCGTCGCCGACCTTCAGAATCGGGACGATCTCCCACGAGCTTGGAAGCGCGGCCGAAAGCGCGCTCAGGGCATAGGCGATGCCACCCCATCCCTCCACGCGCTCGCTGGCGGGAGGACACCCGTAGATGACATCCCACACGAGCGTTCCCAGCACGCCGAGTCGGCGTTTCCGCGGCACCATGTGTGTCAGCGCGAGTCGGCGAGTGGACGAGGAGGAGTGACCGGAGATCCCGAAAAAGGTAACCTCCAATCACTCCCGCTGGATGACTGACGCCCTATTCCTGACCGCTCACCTCGCAATCCCGTTCGAGAGTCGCGCCATTCGCTAGAAGTCGTACTTGGTGCCGAAGTAGATCGTCTGGCCGTAGTACTCGCGCTGAAGCGAGTAGTCGTGCTGCGGCGTACCGGCGAAGAAGCCGAAGACCGCGTTGTTGATGTTGAGCGCCTGGAGCTGGAGCTGCAGGCGCTGGGTGAGGTTGAACATGATCGAGCCGTCGAACTGCGAGTGCGCGTACATGTACACGTCGCCGTTCGGCGTGGGCGTGCCGTCGCCGTAGTCGAAGATGTTCGCGCCCTGGTACGACCAGCCGAGGCGCGAGGAGACGCGCCCGTTGTTGTACGTGAGGGCGACGTTGGCGAGGTTCGGCGCCTGGCGCTGGAGCTTGTTGAATCGATTCGTGGTGGGGTCCACGAGCACGCGCGATTGCGTGTACGTGTAATTCGCATCGATGCCGAAGCCCGCCCACCACCCGGGGAGGAACACGAAGCGCTGGTTCCACTCGGCTTCGATCCCGAACAGGTGTCCCGATCCTCCATTCTCGGGACGCGTGCCGTGCTGTCCATCGAACTCGGTGATCGGGCCGTTGTAGACGAAGGTCTTGTTGAAGATGAAATCGCTCAGACTCTTGTAGAACACGCCACCCGACAGCACGCCGACGGACGGAAAGAAGTGCTCCGCCAGCAGATCGTAATTCCACGCGTGCTGGGCCTTGAGCGCCGGATTGCCCGTGGTGAGGTTCTCCGGATTCGTGATGTTTCCGCCCTGCGTTCCCTGAAGCGACGGAGCGAGCTGCGAGTAATCGGGGCGCGCCAGACCGCGTGTAAAGGCGAAGCGGATGTCGGTTTCGGGCGAGGTCGTGAACTTGAGCTGTGCGCTCGGAAAGAGATCGGTGTACTTCTGCGATCCCGGCACGGTGTTGATCGCGGTGACCGCGCCAGTGGTGTCCTGCGAGACCGAGTGGCCGATGTACGTGGCCACCGTGTGCTCCATCCGAAGACCGAGGTAGAGCTCGAAGCGGCCGAGCGTGGCGGTGTTGCTCACGTACGCCGCGTACACGTCCTCCCTGCCGGACAGACTGCCGAGGATGTTCGCGAGCGTGTCAGTGACGTTCGTAAACCCGTCCGCAGCCTCGAGGCTGCGCGTGAGCGGCTCGTTCGGCATCGGGCCGATCGCGAAGCCCGGTGAGATGTGCGAGTAGTAGTGTGGATCCGAGAATGATCCGAGCGCCGACATGAGCCCGATCGGATTGTCGGAATGCCACTGCGCGCTCATGCGCGTGTAGTCCTTGTTCTCGAGGCGAAACTTGCCGCCGAAGCGGACCTCGTTCGTCCACGACGAATTCTCGCTCGTGCGCCACGGAGCGCTCAGGTCGACACCGGTGCCGAAATCGAGCCCGGTGGTGATCAGGTCGTCGGTGTGATAGTCCGTGAGGCTGTAGTTGCCGGGCGAATCCACCCCCGACTGCATCGCGGAATTCGCCCAGCTGTACGTGGGTGTCTTGGTATCGGAGGCATTGTACGCGACCGTCAGCCCCTGTCCGCCAGGCCCGTCGTACACGAAGGGGCTGAAGCGGTGATCGTGGATGTTCTCCGTGGTGCGCGCGGCGTTGACAATGAGCTTGGCCGCGAAGGGACCGAGCTGCGTGCGGCCACTCATGGTGCCGCCGTAGAGCTGATCGAGCGGCTTGTGATTGCCGGCGATCTGCGAGACCTCGACGCCGGTGGCGTATCCGCGGCCGCCTGCGGAGGCGGAATCGCCGTTGCCGTTGAAGGTGGACGGCGTGGCACCCGTGACGATGTCCGAGTAGTAGGTGGTGCCGAAGTTCTCGAGGCGGCTGAACAGGCCCTTGATCGCGATGTTCGAGCCGTTGGAGAACCGGTAATCGACGTCGCCACCGAGCCCGTAGCGCGTGCGCCTATAGACGTAGTCGCGCTGGTTCCACTCGATCGGGATGGCGTTTCCGGCATCGTCGGTTGCCCATCCCGGCTCCATGTCGTTGATCACGCGTCCGTTCCGATCGACGGATCCGCCGATCAGCATCCCGAGCTTGCCATCCTTCCCGAAGCGGCCGCCGTAGGCGAAGCCGCCCTGGTACTGGCTTCTGGAGAGCAGCGTGACTGCGCCGTACTGGCCCGAGATGTATCCTTGGGGGTCACCTTCGGGCGTCTTGGTGACGAGATTCACGGAGCCGCCGATCGCGTCGGCGTCCATGTCGGCGGTGAGCGTCTTGCTCACCTCGATGGCGCCCAGAATGTCGGAGGGAATATCATCGAGCTTGGGAACGCGGCTCCCCTTGAGGGTCCCCGGCACGTGTGCGCCATCGATGGTGACGTTGCTCAGGCGCGGCTCGGTGCCGCGCACCTCGATCGACTTCCCTTCCCCTTCATCGCGCTCGGTGGTGACGCCGGGCATGTGCCCCGCGGCCTCGGCGGCGTTGGCGTTGGGCAGCGCGCGAATGACGTCGCCCGCGAGCACGGCCACGACGTTGGGCGCCTGTTGGCGCTGGGCGACGGCGGCGGCCTGCGACTCGCCCATGCGCTGCGCGTTGACGACGAGGCTGCCGAGGATGGCGACGGAGGGGTGAAGGCGAAAATCGTGCTCGACGCTTCCGCCGTCCACGATCTGCACGGCGGCCGATTCGGCGGCGAAGCCCATGAGCTGCACGCGGACGATGTGCGAGCCGGCAGGGATTCGGGTGACGTGATATCGGCCGCTCGAGTCGGCGATGGTGCCGAGGGTGGTGCCGCCGATGTGGACGGAGGCGCCGGCGAGGGGGTGGCCGGAGGAGTCGGCGACGGTGCCGCGAAGGGCGCCGGCGCTCTGAGCGCTGGCGGGGGCGAACGCCAGGGCGGAGCAGAGTGCGAGCGGGAGGGTGAGGGAGAGGAAAGGCCGGCGGTGGGGACGAGAAGTCAGCATGATGACTCCGATCAGAAAATGGCCTGGACCACCACTCCGGGGCGCCGGACAGCGTCGGGAGCACAGCGGCTCGAGGGAAGCGGGGAGCTTGTCACGTTCCAAATGCCGGACGACCCGATCCGTTTGGCACGTTCCAATATTGCCGAACATAGGGGCCGTTCCGAAAACGTCAAGATGCAACTTTCTCAATGCCCTCGAACCGTCCGGGTGGCGGCACTTTCCCATCCCTGCCCCCCGTACCGTGCCCGCCGCGTGCGCGGCGCATTGACAGCCCCACGCGCAGCGACGATCTTCCTCACCGGTCTGGAACGTTCCAATAGCCCACGTTCGCACGGGTGCCCTCCTGTCCACTTCTCCTAGCGACCCCCCCGCACGGCCCCCCGCCCTGCGCATGCACGGCATCCGCAAAGCCTTCCCCGGCGTCATCGCCCTCGACGGCGTCGATTTCGACGTCGACCACGGTGAAGTTCACGTTCTACTCGGCGAGAACGGCGCAGGCAAGTCCACCCTCATGAAAATTCTCAGTGGCGCCCACCGCCGCGACGCCGGGACCATCAGCGTGGACCAGCGCGAGATCGACATCTCCTCCCCTCGCGAGGCGCGCGAGGCCGGCATCGCGATCATCTACCAGGAGCTCACCCTCGTGCCCCAGCTCGCGGCTGCCGAGAACATCTTTCTCGGCCGCGAGCCCACCCGCGGACCCGGCATCGTGAGCCGCGCGCTCATGCGCTCCCGCGCCCGCGTTCTCCTCGATTCGCTGGGCGCGACCTTCGACATCGCCACACCGGTGGGACAGCTCAGCATCGCCGAGCAGCAGCTCGTGGAGATCGCGAAGGCGCTCTCGCTCGACGCGCGCATTCTCGTGATGGATGAGCCCACCTCTGCGCTCACCGAGCGCGAAACGCGAGCGCTGTTCAGCGTCATTCGCCGGCTTACCGCACGGGGCGTCGCGATCGTCTACATCTCGCACCGGATGGACGAGATCTTCGAGATCGGCGATCGCGTGACCGTGCTGCGCGATGGCCGGCACATCGCCACGCGCGAGGCGCGAAGCGCCGATCGCCGCGAGCTCGTGCGCCTCATGGCCGACCGCGAGGTGGACGAGCAGGTGCCGAAATCGATGGTGCCGATCGGCACCGAGCTGCTGCGCGTCCACGGGTTGAGCCGGCGCGGCGTGCTGCACGACATCTCGCTCACGGTGCACGCAGGCGAGATCGTCGGGATCGCCGGCCTTCTGGGCGCAGGACGCACCGAGATCGCGCGAGCGATCTTCGGCCTCGATCGAGCCGATGCGGGCGAGCTGTACGTGCGCGGCACGCGGCGGCGCATCCGATCCCCGCGCGACGCGATTAGGGCGCGCATCGGCTTCGTGACGGAGGATCGAAAGGTTCAGGGGCTGGTGCTCGGGCGCTCGGTGCGTGACAATATCGCGCTCCCGGTGCTTCCGATGCTCAACCGACTCGGCATCGTGAAGCGACGGGCCGAGCATTCGATAACGGACCGGCTCGTGCGCGACCTGCGCATCCACACTCCCTCCGCGGAGCAGTTGGCGATCAACCTGAGCGGCGGCAACCAGCAGAAGATCGTGCTCGCCAAGTGGATCGCATGCAACGCCGACGTGCTGATTCTCGATGAGCCCACGCGCGGCATCGATGTCGGCGCGAAGCAGGAGATCTATGCCCTCCTCGGCGCGCTCGCCGCGAAGGGCGTCGGGATTCTGCTCATCTCGTCGGAGCTCCCGGAGATCGTCGGTCTCGCTGATCGCGTGCTCGTCGTGCGCCGCGGACGGATCGCGGGCGAGTTCGCGCGCGCGGACGCGACGCAGGAGCGCATCCTCGCCTGCGCGGTGGGAGCGTAGCGAATGAGCGTCACGGACGTGCAGGCGCCCATGCGCGCCGCAGCTCCCGGCTTCTGGCCGCGACTTCTGAATCACGGACGCGAGCTGGGAACCCTCGCGGGGCTTCTCGGACTCTGCGTCGCGCTCTGGATTGCAACGCCGCACTTCGCGACCGCGTCGAATCTGGTGAACGTCGTCGAGCAGAGCACGATCATCGGGATCATCTCGGTCGGCATGACGTTCGTGATCCTCACGGGTGGAATCGATCTCTCCGTCGGCTCGCTCGTCGCACTCGCGGGAATCGCTTTCGGCTCCGCGGTGCAGGCGCACGCGCCGCTCGCGGTTGCCATTCTCGTCGGGCTCTGCGCCGGGCTGCTCTGCGGCGTGGTCAACGGATTGCTGATCGCGTTCGGGCGACTGCCACCGTTCATCGCGACGCTCGGCATGATGAGCGTCGCGCGAGGACTCGCCCTCATAATCTCCGACGGGCGCCCGATCTCCGGCTTCTCGCTCGCCTTTCGCAGTATGGCCACGGGCGATCTGCTCGGAGTGCCCGCGCCCGTGATACTCATGGCGGCACTCTATGCGGCCGCGCATTTCATACTCACGCGAACCGTGCTCGGACGATACACGTACGCGATCGGCGGGAACGAGGAGGCGACGGCGCTGTCCGGCGTGAACGTGAGCGCGTACAAGATCGTGGTCTACGCGATCGCGGGGCTGCTCAGCGCGGTGACCGCCCTCTTGCTCGCGGCGCGACTGGACTCCGCACAGCCGATCGCGGGCATCAACTACGAGCTCGACGCGATCGCGGCGGTGGTCATTGGAGGCGCGAGCCTGCTCGGCGGATCGGGCTCGGTGATCGGAACGCTCATCGGCGCACTGATCATGAGTGTGCTGCGCAACGGCCTCAACCTGCTCGGCGTCTCATCGTACGTCCAGCAGATCGCGATCGGAGCCGTCATCATCGTCGCCGTGCTCGTCGACATGGCGCTTCGGCGCCGCGCACCACTCCCCAGGGGGACAGCCGCATGAGACGTGAATGGAGAGGAATCGCAGCGAGCTTTCTCGCACTGTCGGCCGCTGCCGCGTGCAACAGAGGCAGCGCGAGCGGCTCGCCCACCGTGGCGCTCGTGGTCAAGACGCTCAACAATCCGTTCTTCATCGAGATGGAGAAGGGCGCGCGAGCAGCCGCGGACAGCCTCAAGATTCCGCTCGTGGTACAGGCGCCCGAGCGCGAGATCGACGTCGAGAAGCAGATGCAGATTGTCGAGAACCTGATTCAGGACCAGGTGAAGGTGCTGGTGCTGGTGCCGAGCGGCTCGCGCGAGATCGTTCCGTCGATACTGAAGGCGAACGCGGCAAAGATTCCCGTGGTGGTGGTGGACACCCGCGTCGACTCCGCAGCGCTGCAGCAGGCGCGTGGCCAGGTGGCCACGTTCATCGGCTCCGACAACGTCGATGGGGGACGTATCGCCGGAGAGTTCGTCGCGGAAAAGCTCGGTGGAATGGGGCACGTCGCGGTGCTCGAAGGGATTCCGGGGCACGAGACGGGCGACGCGCGGCTACGCGGATTCCGCGAGGCGCTGGCGAAGCATCCGGGGCTGAGCATCGTGGCGTCGCAGACCGCGAACTGGGAGCGCGATCAGGCGTTCAACGTCACGCAGAACATTCTGCAGTCGCATCCGGACGTGCGCGCGATCTTCGCGTGCAACGACGTCATGGCGCTCGGTGCCGTGGAGGCGGTGCGCGCGGCGGGGCGCACGCGCGACATCGCGATCGTGGGCTTCGACGCGCAGGACGATGCGCGCAAGGCGATCCGCGAGGGGCGAATGGCTGCGACCGTCGCGCAGAATCCGCGCGAAATGGGACGCCTCGCAATGATCACCGCGAACAAGCTGCTGCACGGGGAGCCGGTCCCACGCGAACAGCCGGTGAAGATCGATCTGGTGAAGTGATACCGCTGCGCGCGCGTCGGGTCAGTGCGAAAGGACGCTGCTGAGCGGGTGGCCATCCAGATCACTCGGGAACGGCACCGAGATCATGCGCGCGAACGTGGGCGCGAGATCCACCGTGGCTACCGGCATGGAGTCGGACGAAGCCGCAATGTGATCGCCGAGGAAGATCAGCGGCACGTGGCGGTCGTGCCAGTAGGGCGAGCCGTGGTCGATGCCGCGCTCGCGATCGAGAAAGCCGTCCACGAACTGGACCTCGATCCCTTCCCTCCCGAACTCACCGCCCGCGCGCCCCGGATATATCGAACGCCTCGCCAATAGCGCGAACGAATCCGCGGGCGCGGTGGTCATGAGCGAGTCGTACGTCCACGCGTGAGCGACGAACGGAAGTTGCGCGAGCGCGGCTATGAGGCGGGCGCGCGCCGCCGGATCGTCGCGATGGCGATCCGCCTCGGCGCGCATCGAGTCCATGAGCGCGTGCTCGGCGTGCGTCGCGCGATGTCCATGGAGGCCCCGCGCGGCTCGATCCTCGGGCGACTCCGGCGCGCCGTGATCCGCTGTGAGCGCGACTACCCAGCGTCCTTTTCCGACTCGCTCATTCAGAAAGGCAAAGAAGGCGCCGAGCTCGCGGTCGAGCCGCAGCAGATTGTCCAGCTGCTCGCGACTGAGCGGGCTGTACGCGTGCCCCACACGATCGGTGGCGGACAGCGAGACGTTGAGAAAGTCCGGCGCCCTTCCCAGTCCGAGTCGCATGGACTGCACCATGCGCTCGGCGAACTGTATCGTGAGCGAGTCGAGCGCCGGCGTGCTCGAGAACCAGTCCCAGAACGCACCCGGATGCGATTCGTCGGAAAAGCGATGCGGAAAGTACGAGTGGATGCCGTCGCCCTCGGCGGCGCTCGTGTCGGGATCGGTGAGCGCGCGGCGACTCGGGGGCATGGTTTGCGTCCACACGCTATCGATGCGATAGCCCGGTACATCATGGTCGTTGAATTGCGCGACCCACGCCGGATACTCCGGGCGGTAGTACGTGGACGTCACGAACCGTCCCACGGAGCTCTCGAACCAGTACACCTGCCCCTTCGAGTGCGCCGCGGGGAGCACGGCGCCGCGGTCCTTTCCGGATACGGACGCGATCTGCGAGGCGGGATTGGCTGCGGTCATCCAGTCGGCGAGCCCCGTGCGCTCGAGATAGTGCGGCGACACGCCAGCGAGCCTGGGCTGCCCCACGATGTGCGTGCTGGAATCGCCCACGTTCGAGATGGTGACCCAACCGCCGTCAGCCTCCTCCTGCCATTCGT
>JAICLZ010000069.1 GCA_025929535.1 Gemmatimonadaceae bacterium | reverse complement strand
GTATCTCCGTTGAAATCCCGTCGAGAGCGGAACGATGAGCGACGTCAAACGAGGTCCGTGTAGGCGAAGCGCCCGTCGCGGATTACGGTCTCGCCGATCGAGAGCTCCACGCGCTCCCGAAAGAGCGGTCCGTCGTACACGAAAGTATGGAACTCTCCGTTCTCTCCACACGGATTCACACCCGCCGGAAGCTCCGCGAGAAACGACGCATCGTACTCCCGCCCCGAGAAGCTCGCATCGAGCAACGTCGTGTCCACGCACACGACCACAGCGCGGAATCCGTCATCGATGAACACGCGCGCGAGCTCACGCGTGTCCCGCCCCCATAACGGAAAGATCGGTTGCATGCCGAGCGGCGCGAGCCGCTCCTCGCGATAACGGCGCACGTCCTCGAGAAACAGATCGCCGAACACGTATCGATGCAGGCTGTGGTTGCGCGCCCGCGCCGTTCGAAGCGCAGCGGCGAGAGCGGCCTCGTACGTCGCGTTGTCGCAGCTCGCGGGAATCTCCATCTCGAGCAGCGGCAGACCGAGCGCGTGCACCTGCGCATGGAGCAGGGAACGCCGCACGCCGTGCACGCTGATGCGATCGTACTCCCGCGTCACAGTCGTGAGCAGCGCCTCGACCTTTAGCGACGGATCGGCGAGCACCGCGCGCAGCGCGAGCGCCGAGTCCTTCCCGCCGCTCCATGCAACGAGTACCGGTTCCGTCACCTGGAACTATCGGAACCCGGACGGCCTACGCGCCCGCGACGAGCTTGTCGAACCTCGCATTCCCGCGCAGCGGCGCGAACGTCGGATCGATCCGCAGCCACGCGCGCGTGAGATAGTAAGGCCGCTGCAGAACGTTCTCGAGCAGATCGATCGCGCGATCCTGCTGACCGGCCATCATGTAGATGCGCGCGAGCACCTGATCGTAGTACGGCCCGGTCGCCTGGTTCTTTCGGTAGGACGGCTGGACCGCGAGGGCGCGCTCCCCCTCTTGAAGGGCCTCCGCGTTTCGTCCGAGATAGGCGAGGCCCACTCCACGAAAGAGATGGCGTTGCGCGTCGGACGGGCTCGACTCGAGCTGCTTCGCGAAGTTCCTCACGGCGATGCTCGCCGCCACCCGCGCGTTCGTCTCGTCGCCATCGAGATGGTACTGCTCCGCGCGCACGATGCCCTTGGTGGCGGAATCGCCGTCGAAGGCGTCGACGCCGAGACTCAGCAGAAGCCTGTCCTGTGCGCTGTCGAGCACCCACCCGAGGTCATAGTACGTCGCGAGATATGATACGTACGCAGCCGGGTCCGGCACCGCTCCCGGACGCTGCGCCTCACGGCGCGCGGCCGCGAGATCTCCGGTCTGCACGTCGACCATGACGCGCTGCTCGAGATACAGAAGATTGGCCGGTGCGATCGCCAGCGCCTGCTCCGCCCACAATCGCGCGCTCGCGGTGTCGCGACGAGCCAGAGCGACTTCGGATCGGCGCGCGAGTGAGTTTGCGTTGCGAGGGTCGAGATCCGTCGCTCGCGCCGCATCCGCAGCGGCTGCCTCCCACTCGCCACTCGCTTCCTCCGCGGAGATCGCGGCGGTGAGCAGCTCGGCAGTCTGTGCATGCGCCAGCCCCGATTTGGCCTCCTGGAGGGCGCGCGTATGGTCGCCAACGACGAACGAGTAGTAGATGGAGCGCACCGCGCGCGCCTGGGGCAAATCCGGCTGGAGGGCGAGCGCTCGCGCCGAGGCTCGATCTGCCGAATCCGCGAGCGCGGGAGTCGGAACGCCGTTGCTGTACATCAGCGCGTACACCCCGGCGAGACCGCTCCACGCGAGCGCGAAGCTCGAATCCCGTTGCACCGCATCGCGGAACGCACCGATCGAGCGACGCAGGATCACCGGCGAATTGCCACTGTATCGCAGCGCAATACCGCGAAGGTACGAGTCGTAGGCGACCAGATCCTTCGTCGGGCTCGCCGCGAGATTCTGCTGCGTCTGAGGAGTGAGCGCGACCTTGAGCGACTGTGCGACCTTGGACGCGATGTCGCCCTGCACCTGGAAGACATCGGTGAGGGGCGCGTCGAACGGCTGCTGCCACTTGTCCGCGGCGGTGCTCACGTCGATGAGCTCCGGGCTCACCTGCACCCGGCTCGTGCCGCCCGCCGCACGCGCCCAGTGCACGCGCCCGATGAGCAGGTAGCGCACGCCGAGCTCCTGGCCGATCTGCTGGGGCGTCTTCGTCGTCTTGCGATACTGCGCGGAGCTCGCCGAGCCGATCACCTCGATGCCGGGGAGGCCGGTGAGCTTGCCGCGCACGGCGTCGGTCACGCCGTCGGCGAAGTACGCGTCGCTCGTGTCCCCCACGTTCTCGAACGGGAGCACCGCGAGTCGTATCGCGCCCGAGTCGGCCGGCGCAGCGCCCTGCGTGTGCGAGCGCCACGCGAACAGCGCGCCGCCGCCAATGGCCAAGCCGAGGATGAGCGCGAGCGCGGACGCCGGAATCCTGCGTCGCGACGGCGCGCGCTGCAGGCTGGCGGGAGCCGGGGTCGCGACGGATGCGGCCGTGTGCGCGGCGTACGCCTCCGCCTCGAGCGCGTGCGCCATCTCCCCCGCGGACCGCCACCGCTCGGCCGGCACGCGCTGAAGCGCGCGGGCGAGAATGGCCTCGATTGCGGGAGACACATCGGGGCGCAGCGCGCGCACGGACGGCGCGTCCGTGGTGAGAATCTTCGCGACGATCGCCTGCTGTGTCGGCGCGGAGAAGGGCGGCTCGCCAGCGAGCATCTCGTAGCACACGGCGCCGAGCGAGAAGACGTCGCTGCGTGCATCGAGGCCACGCTCGCCGGCCGCCTGTTCGGGACTCATGTACTGTGGGGTGCCGACCGCCAGCCCCGTTTGCGTGAGGCCCCCGCGCGACGTCCCTTCACTCGCCGCGCTCGCATCCAGAGCGCGCGCGATGCCGAAGTCCGCGAGCAGCGCATCGCCGCCGGTCGTGAGAAGAATATTTTCCGGCTTGATGTCGCGGTGGAGCACGCCCTTCTGATGGGCGTAGTCGAGCGCACCGGCCACCTCGCGGACGATGCGGGCGACGTCCTGCACCGACATCTGCCGCTCGTGGCGGAGCCGGTCGCGCAGCGACTCGCCTTCCACGTACGGCATCGTGAACCAGAGCTGGCCGTCGGCGGTCTCGCCGGAGTCGTGCACGCCCAGGATGTGCGGATGCTGGAGCTGCGCCGCGGTCGTGATCTCGCGGCGAAAGCGCTCGGGGCCAAGCGAGGCGGCGAGATTGGGATCGAGCACCTTGAGCGCGACGCGCCGCTGGTGCTTCGCATCCCGTGCGAGGTACACGGTGGCCATTCCGCCGCGGCCGAGCTCGCGCTCGATCGTGTAGGCGTCGCCGAGCGCGGATTGGAGCCGATCGTAATCTGATCCCGCCACGAGGACGTGCTCCGGGTCGAAATGTCAGCAGCAAGTTAGGGCCCGGGGAGCGAACTCGCCAATCGGAGCTGCTTCATCCGCTCTTGCATCTGTTGCGCAAAAACCCTATGTTGCGCACTATGCGAAACAGTACTAATACAGGCAACAGACTGCTCGGACGAGCGATCGCCACCGTCCGAAGCCGCCTCCCGCCTGGCTGGGCGATCGTTCAGGCGGTTCGCGAACCGCGCGGCAAGGTATATCGGCCTGACGCGCTTCTCGATGTGCGAGCTCCCGATGGCTCGAAAGCTCGTCTCGTGGTCGAGGCAAAGCAGGGTCTCACGGCGGCGCAGGTCGTGACGCTCGCACCTCAACTCAACCGGGCGGCTCGCGAAAATGGAGCAACAGAGAGCCTGGTCATGGCTGCGTATTTGAGCCCACTCGCGCGAGAACGCCTCGTGAACGACGGCGTCTCATTCATCGATATGACCGGAAACGTGAAGATCGCGATTGCTCGTCCTGCGCTCTTCATCGAGGCACGGGGCGCGGACCGCGATCCATCACCAAAGGAAAGGGGTACGCGTTCGCTCAAGGGAGGCTCGGCTGCACGCATCGCTCGCGCGCTGTGCGACTGGAAGCCGCCGGTCGGTGTACGCGAGCTGGCAACCCGTGCCCAGGCCAGCGCGGGCTACACGACACGAGTCCTCACGCTCCTGGAAAATGAGAATGTGATCATGCGTGATAAGAAGGGCGGCGTCGCGACTGTGAATTGGAGAGGGTTGCTGCAACGCTGGGCTCAGGACTACGCAGTCGCCGAGACAAACCGCGCATTCGCCTTCCTCGAACCGAGAAGCACCGAGGCGTTTCTCGAGAGATTGGAAGATTACGCTGGCCAGTGGGCCCTTACGGGGTCCCGTGCGGTACCACGCACTGCTTCTTCCGCCTCGAGCCGTTCGGTTACGTGCTATGTGGAAGATCCGGAACAAGCTGCGCGCGACCTCGGCCTGCGTAGCGTCGACTCCGGGGCCAACGTGACCCTGCTCGAGCCGTTCGATTTGGTGATCTGGCAGCGCACTCGGAGGGAAGCGAATCTCGTCACCGTCGCTGTCTCACAATGCGCGGTGGATCTTCTCACCGGAACGGGTCGCGAACCGTCCGAAGCCCAAACGCTCCTGTCGTGGATGGGGGACAACGAAGATGCCTGGCGTCGTGGACCCGCTCTCCATCGCGGTGCACAGCGCCAGGTGCAAGGGCTTCACCAGCTCGCGGAGCTCGGGCCACCGGAAGCGAAGCGAATCGAAGATTGAGTGCCCGCAGTCCCGCCCGCTCGGAATTTAGTGCTAACCCATTGACACCATGCTAATGCACTAGCATATTCGCTCCGTCCTCACCGGAGTCCCACATGAAGTCTCGTGAAGTCTATTCCGAGCTCGGCCGCCGGGAGCGCCAGCTCATGGAAATCGTCTACCGGCGCGGCCGCGCCACGGCCACCGAGATTCAGGGCGAGCTCCCCGATCCACCCAGCTATTCCGCCGTCCGCGGCATGCTGCGGCTCCTCGAGGACAAGGGCTACCTGCGCCACGAGCAGGAGGGACCGCGGTACGTCTACTTCGCGACGGCCAATCGAAACAACGTGAGCAAATCCGCCGTACGCGATCTGGTACGGACGTTCTTCGATGACTCGGCCAGCTCTGCCGTCGCGGCCATGATCGGGCAGTACGAAGGCCAGCTCAGCGAGGCGGAGCTCGATCGCCTCGAGCAGCTCATCGAGCGCGCACGCGCCGCCGAGCGCAAGAACACCAAAGGAGGACGGCCATGACTTCCTTCATCGTCTCCCTCGCGATCTCGCTCGCGGCCCGCCTCACGGTGATCATGATCGCGGGCGCGGTCGCCGCGTTCGCGCTGCGGCGCTCGAGCTACGCGGTGCGGCACGTCGTGATTGCGGTGACGCTCGCCTGCGCGATCGCGCTGCCGGCACTCATGATCCTGATGCCGGCGTGGCGCGTCGGCATCCTTCCGCCGGAGCTCTCGATCGGCTCGGACCCCGAACCCACGACCGTGACCACGCACCTCACGCCCGCGGCGCCCACACCCATGGTGTCGGCACCCGAGAAGCCGGCAGAGGCGCCGCAGCGGATGCGGCCGGTGCTCGTCACGAGTGCGCTCGACATCAACGACTCGCAGGCACACACGGCGAGCCTGCACGTACCGTTCACCCCGAGCGCTCCGCAACTCACACTCGGGATCTGGATGCTCGGCGTTGTGCTGGGGCTCGCGTGGATCGCGATCGGCCAGCTCGGCCTCGCACACGTGCGGCGGCATGCGACGCCGCTCCGCTCGCTCGACTGGCGCGCGCTGCTCGAGCTCGAGCGCATGCACGCGGGCGTCGCGGCGGATGTCGCCCTGCTCTCGAGCGCCTGGGTGAGCACGCCCGTCACCTGGGGCATCTTCAAGCCGGTGATCGTGCTGCCGGAGTCCGCGCGCGAGTGGACGGATGAGCGCAAGCGCGTGGTCGTGCGGCACGAGATGGCGCACATCGCGCGGCGTGATGCGGCGACGCAGCTGGCAGCGACGCTCGCCTCGGTGATCTACTGGATTCATCCGCTCGTGCTCATGGCGGCGCGCCGGCTCCGCGGCGAGTGCGAGCGCGCGTGCGACGAGCGGGTGCTCGCGATGGGAACTCCCGCAACGGACTATGCCGCGCATCTGCTCGACGTCGCGAAGCTCGCGCGCTCCTTCGGCGCGGCGAGCATCGTCTCCGTGGCCATGGCTCGGCCCTCGCAGCTGGAGGGACGGCTGCTCGCGGTGCTCCGTGCGGAACCGGGTCGTGCGCGCATTTCCGTGAGATCCCGCGCGGCGGCGATGGTGATGGCCGCCACGATGCTCGTGGCGATCTCGGCGTTCAAGCCCGTGCAGAGGGAAGTGCAGGCGCGTGCGCGGGCGAGCGAGAGCGACAGTGTGGCGCGGAAAGCTCCAGCGCCACCAGCGGTGCCCGCGACGCCGGACATACCGGCACCAGCAGCAACGCCGGCGGCGCCCTCGGCGCCGGCGGCGCCCGCAGCACCATCGATGCCCGCGAAGCCAGCGGCGTCGCCCTCGACTCCGGCGCCCGCAGCGGTTCCATCGACTCCCGCTGCTCCGGCAGCTCCGGCACCGACGCCGGTTGCGCGGATCTCGTTGCTCGCGAACGTCGTGTCACTTCCGGTAATCGCAGCGACGTTCCCGCAGCTCGCTCGCGCGCTTCACCCGCTCACCGATTCGATCTTCGAGCGAACGGTTCCCGCGCACGAAGGCGGCACGCTCGAGCTCGACCTCGATACCGGTGGCGACATCGAGATCATCGGCACGGACGACCAGAAGGTGAGCGTCCGCGGATCGCTCGGCGGACGGGATTGGCGCGACACGGAGGTGGCGCTCGAGCAGCACGACGGCGACGCGGCACTCGTGAGCCGCTACACCGGATCGCGGTCCGAGCAGACCTTCGACAACGCGTTCTCGATTCGTGTGCCGAAGCGCTTCAATGTCCGGGTGCAGTCCGCGGGCGGCGATGTGCACATCACGAACGTCGACGGATCGTTCAGCGGCTCGACGGGTGGCGGCAGGATCGCGATCGAGAACGCGACGGGCGAGGCGCATCTCTCGACCGGCGGCGGCGACGTGCGCGTGGCGAAGTCGAAGCTGGATGGCAGTGTGTCGACCGGCGGTGGCACGGTGCGGTTCCAGGACGTGACCGGCGACATCGTGGGCAGCTCCGGGAGCGAAAGCTTCCGCGTGGCCCGCCGATTCTCCTACAAGATGCCGAGAGTGAAATCGTTCACGTGGACGCCCGGCATGGATGCGGAGACGTTCAAGCAGACCGAGAAGGCGATGGAGGCCAGCCAGGAGGCGATGCGGCGCGCGCAGGAGGCCGTGACCGACAGCAGCATGCGCAACATGGATCGCGAGATGACCCGCGCCCGGATCACGATGGAGCGCCAGCGCGGCGCGATGGACAGCGCGCGCATCATGATGGAGCGCCACCGCTGGTGGAACGACAGCGCGAGCGATGATTCGAACGACGACGAGGACAGCACGGTGCACCAGCGCCGCAGGGAGATCATTCGCTATCGCAGCCCACGCGAGCGCCATTCGTCGACGATCAGCAGGAACGGCTTCATCGTGATCGACAAGGATGGCGGAAGTATCGAGCTCGAGGATGCGCCGAAGGGTGCGGACGTCACGACGGGCGGCGGCGCGATCACCATCGGCAAGTCCAAGGGCGATGTGCAGGCCCGGACAGGTGGCGGCGACATCGAGCTCGATCAGCTCGATGGCGGAGCCGAGGCGACGACGGGTGCGGGTGATGTGTCGATCAATCTGGTTGGCGAGCGCCTGCATCCCGTGAACATCGGCACGGGGAAGGGGAACGTCGAGCTCGTGCTCCCGAAGGATGCGAACGCCACGCTCGATCTCGAGACCGCGTACACCGAGAGCTTCGGCAGGCACACGAAGATCACGGGCGACTGGCCGCTCAACGTGACGGAGACCAGCGACTGGGACGACTCGCACGGCACGCCGCGCAAGTACGTGCGTGTGCGTCAGGACATCGGGAAGGGCGGCCCGGTCATCCGCATCCGCACGGTGAACGGCGACATCAGAATCAGACAGGGCAGCTGATCACCGGGATACCAGTCGTTCAGCGCTGGAACGGCGCCTCATCCGCGCTCGCGCCATAGATCGACGGCACGAGCGCGCCGGTCTCTCGCAAATAGACCGAGAGCTGGCCGCGATGATGGTACCAGTGATTGAAGAGCACGGAGCGCAGGAAGATGCCGCGCGGCATGGAGAAGATCTCCGCGCTGCCGTTCATCATGCGCCAGGGAATCGCGAGCGCGGCGTCGTCCATCGAGCTGAGGATCTCTCGCGCGCGCGCGACGCTCTGGTCGTGCGCCTCGAGCAGCGCCGGAATGCTCCTGGCGGTGGGGCGCGGAACCACGAAGCTGACGTCGAGCGACGGCTGCGTCGAGACCTCCGCCAGCCGCGCTGGAATCGTTGCGACGTGCATGGCGAGCACGCCCAGGGTCATCGACTTCTCGTGCGGCTTCCAGTCGAGCTTGTCCGCGCGCACGCGCTCGAGGGTGCGGCGGGTGGTAGGCGCTTCCTGCTGGAGCTCCTGCAGCATTTCCTCGATCGTTGCCATTTCCCCTCTCCACTGAAAGACGGTGCGTCGCGAGTGGGATGGAAGCTAATCGGGAAATGCGAAAGCGCCGGCAGTGCGATTAGTCCGCTGCTGCCGGCGATGCGTCTCGCTCGAGAGCTTTGTCTTGCTACCTCGCGCTCCCGTCGAAGTGCGCCTCGAGCTTGTCCATGATGGCCGTCCATCCATGCGTGTGCTTCCCGCGCTCCTCGTCGTGCGCGATGCCCGAGTGGGTGAGCACGACCT
Organism: Gemmatimonadaceae bacterium; assembly: GCA_025929535.1. Lineage (GTDB taxonomy): Bacteria > Gemmatimonadota > Gemmatimonadetes > Gemmatimonadales > Gemmatimonadaceae > FEN-1250. The sequence continues at coordinate 8,857 of JAICLZ010000069.1, read as the reverse complement.
CCGTGGAGTCGCCGCGCTCGAAGAGCTCGATCGTGACGGTGCTGTCCTTCACGGGATGATCGCCGTCCCATCCCCAGCTGTAGACGAGCTTCTTCGGCGGATCGATCTCGCGATACACCCCGGACACCTTGTGATCGGTGCCGTCAGGCGCGGTCATGTGAATGCGGTACTTGCCGCCGGGCCGCAGATCGATCTCGGCGAAAGTGACGGTGAGCGGACCCGGCGCGTGCCACTCCTTCAGCTCTTCCGCTTTCGTCCACGCGTCGAAGACGCGCTGCCGCGGCGCGCGGATCGTGCGGCGGACCTGGAGCGTTGGGGGTGCTGCGGTGGGTGCTGCGGTTTCGTTGGGCATGGTGCGTCCGCCGGTGAGGGTTGTTCGAGATAGGCCGCGAGCATATCGAGCTCCGTTTCCCAGTACTTCCGATAGTGCGCGATCCACGCGAGCGCGTCGCGCATGGGCGCGGCGTGGAGCGTCGCACGCCGCACGCGCCCTTCCTTCTCGACCGTGGCGAGCCCCGCACGCTGCAGCACGCGCACGTGCTTGGACACGGCGGGGAGCGACATCGTGAAGCGGGATGCGAGGTCGCTGATCGTGCGCTCGCCGGACGAGAGCCGCGCGAGGATGTCGCGGCGCGTGGGATCGGCGAGGGCGGCGAAGGTGTGGTCGAGCGTCTGGGAACGGTAAACCATGTGGTTTAGTATGGGCATGCTGTCCTCGGCTGTCAAGCAGGCGCAGGCGTGTGTGCCTCGTGGACCGCATACGCGAAGCCCACATTCGCGCTTGTCCCGCTGCGGTCTCGCGTTCTCGCGATTGACCGGACCGCGAGATATCTTCCGCGAATGCGCCTCTCACCGTGGTGGATCATTGCCGTTGCGAGCGCTGCGATTCCGCTGGCGGCTTCGGCACAAGCCGCGGACGATGGGGCAGCGCTCGAACGGCGGCTGGGCGTTCAGTTCACGGTGTTCCCTTCGCCCTGGAAGAAGGCGACACAGGTGATGGATACGATCTGGCAGCCGCTCGGATTACGCGGCGTGAACCACTACGCGTATGCCGGACCGGTGCCGCCGCACGCTTTCGCTGCGCGATCCGATCCAGCCTCGCAATACTACCAGGCGTGGTTCGGTGTCTACATCGTGGCCGGCGATTCCGCACTGCACCTCGCTCGAGGCAGCAACGAGCCGATCGCCTCCGTGCGCAAGCTCGCCGAGTATGATCAGCGGTCCTGGCTGGAAGCGATGGGTGATCCGCATCCAATCGCACGATCCGACACGACGGTGCAGACGCAATCCATCAATATCGACGGCGTCCAGCGCACGCTCTATCTATTTCACATGCAAACGCACAGCGATCTGAACGATGGATCGACTCCGCTGGGGCGATTTATCGGGATGCCTCGGAAAATGTCTCGCCAGCAGCTGCCATCGTTCCACGACGTATCTTTGCACGTGTACTACGCATTCTGGTACGACACCCTTCGCAAGGCGACCGTGATCGTGTATGCATCATCGTCCGCCTACGTGCCGATGCGCGGCAGCGGACGGCACGATCAGAACTACGAGGACAACGGTGTCTGGCTCGACAAGATGTTCCATTCGATGATCAGTGGTGTCCATATTCTGAACGGGTCATCTTCGGCGGCGAAACAATCGCAACGGCCGCATCCCTCGTGACCGTCTGGCATCTCGAATGTTCGGCGTGCGACTATCGCGCGCCCGGCTCCACGCTCGCCTCGGTGTGCGCCACCTGCGGGCAGCCGCTGCTCGTGCGCTACGACTCCCCACTTCCCTCGCGCGATGCGCTCCTGCCGCGCTGGGACATGTGGCGCTACTCCCCCGTGCTCCCGCTGCTCGCGGATGAAGCGCCCGTCACATTGGGCGAGGGACTCACGCCCATGCAGAACGCGCCCGCGCTCGCGCGCGAGATCGGGGTCGCGCGGCTGTGGGTGAAGGACGAGGGGCTCAATCCCACGGCGTCGTTCAAGGCGCGCGGCATGAGCGCCGCCGTCACGCGCGCGCGCTCGCTCGGCGTTCCGGGACTCGTGACGCCCACCGCCGGCAACGCGGGCGCCGCGCTCGCGGCATACGGCGCCGCAGCCGGGCTACCGGTGCGCGTGTACGCACCTGCGACGACGCCCGCGCCCATCCTCAACACGATTCGCGTGCTCGGCGCCGAGCTGATGCTCGTCGATGGGCACATCGGTGACGCCGGAAAGCAGGCGCGCGCGTTCGCCGCGGAGAGCGGCTACTTCGACACGTCGACGCTGCGCGAGCCGTACCGCATCGAAGGGAAGAAGACGATGGGCTACGAGATCGCGGAGCAGTTCGGGTGGAAGCTGCCCACGCACATCATCTATCCGACCGGCGGCGGTACGGGGCTCATTGGAATGTGGAAGGCATTCGCCGAGATGCGCGACGGCGGCTGGCTTCCGCGCGACGTCACGATGTCGAAGATGATCGTGGCCCAGGCCGATGGGTGCGCGCCGATCGTGCGCGCGTTCGCGGCGGGCGAGTCGAAGGCGACGCCATGGGAGAATCCGACGACGCACGCGAGCGGGCTGCGTGTGCCCGGACCACTCGGCGATCGGCTCATCCTGCGCGCGCTGCGCGAGAGCGGCGGCGACGCGCTCGCCGTGAGCGAGGATGCGATCCGCGCGGCGACATTGCAGATCTCCCGCGCGACGGGCGTGGACGCGGCGCCGGAGGGCGGCTGCGCACTCGCGGTGCTCGCGGAGCTCGTGCGCGAGGGAAGGGTGGGGCGCGACGCGGAGGTGGTGGTGTTCAATACGGGGAGCGGGGCGTCGTATCGGTTTTGACTGGCGCTTGCCCGGCGTTTCGCGAGCGGATATGATAGCGAATTCGCGGGCAGGAAGAGCTGATGGCCGAGGAACTCGTGCTGGAAGGGAAGACCACCGTCGATGACAAGATGGTGTTCGAGCCGCAGCGACTGAGCTACGAAGCGTCGCGAGCGATCGCGGAGAAGATCGCTCGTCGCATCTCCGAGCGAACGAAGGACAGGCTCGTCGTCATCGCGGGAATGCAACTGCTGGCCGACTTCGGCAATGTGGTCGCGATCAGATCGATGCTCGAGGAGATCGCCCGTGAGTACGACGGTTTGACGAAGGCCGTTCGAGCGTCCACCTACCTCGTTCCTCACGCCCCGGTCACGACTCGCTCACGTTCCGATTACGCGCAGCTCGCAGTGCCATCGTTCGACACGCTGTCAGCGGGAGTGAAAAGCGCGCTCTCTCTGCTCAGTCTCTTCCGGCAGGACGTGGATTATCGGGGCGTCCCGCTCTCGATCGACACGCTCGCGTTCGAGGTGGAGCTCGCGGCGCGACTTCGCATGCACAAGGCGCGTCAGGTGCTCGTGCCCGACTTCACGATGTTCACTACGTCGGACACGGGTGCAAGCGCGCTGCGTACGCTGTTCGAAAGAGTGAAGGCGGCCAGGAACGCGAGTATCCAGGTGATCGCGGCCAAGGCGCCCAAGCGCGTGAGGGGAGCCGGGACGCTCAACCTGCGAGAGGCGTTGGCGGCCAAGCGCGCGGAACGAGAAGTCATCGACCTGGAGCACGTCGACCTGGAGCGCGGCGACCAGGCGCACGCCGACCAGCAACACGAGCAGAGCACCGAGGCGCCCGCTCCCAACTTCGATGCCATCGTGGAGATATTCGGCGAGATCGATCGGCGATTCGGCGATCTGGAATCACAGCTTGCCAAATCCGAGACGGATGCAGGAGGACGGACATTGTCGTCCCGGCTCCATCGTGCCGAAAAAATACTCGCGCAATCGCCGCTTCTCGTCCACACGCGCGTGTTGCTCGCGGGCGGCAGCAACCACATCGCTCGGAGCTTCTTCAGGTCAATGTTCACGGGCGATGGTCTCAGCTTCACGGGCGGCGCGGTGGTCAGCTGGGCGGTCCTGTCCGAGCATGGTGCCATCGAGGACGGTGGCGTGATCACCGAGTCGATGAGTGCTGCATCTGCGAAGCCGCCGAGGACTCCCCTGGAGCATCGATGACCGCTGCCGTCGCACCGCGCATGCGCGAATCCCGCGCCGGGCTCCAGCTCGCGACCCTGCTCGCTCTTGCGGTCTTCATCAACTATGTAGACCGCGGCAATCTCGCGACCGCCGCGCCAGTGCTCGCGACCGAGCTGCACCTCTCGGCGACGCAGATCGGCATTCTTCTTTCGGCTTTCTTTTGGACGTACGCCGTCAGCCAGTTGGGCGCCGGCTGGCTCGCCGAGCGATACCCGGTACAGCGTGTCATCGCGGCGGGATTCACGCTCTGGTGCATCGCGACGATCCTCACGGGCCTCGCCAGCACCTTCGCGGCGCTGCTCGCGCTCAGGCTTCTCCTCGGACTCGGCGAGAGCGTCGCGTTCCCATGCAGCTCGAAGATGCTGGCGGAGCACGTGCCGGTGGACAGGCGCGGACGCGCGAATGCCCTCATCGCGATCGGACTTGCATTCGGGCCGGCGTTCGGGACGTACGTGGGCGGAAAGATTCTCGCGCACTACGGCTGGCGTGCGCTCTTCCTCTCCCTTGGCGCACTCTCGCTCTTCTGGCTCGTGCCGTGGCTCGCGGGTCCCGCACGCGTGTTGCCGGAGCGCCGAGCCGAGAGCGCGAATCGGTCGAGCCCGTCGTTTCTCGAGATCATCAGCAGGCGCGAGGCGATGGGTGCCGCGCTCGGCCACTTCAGTGCGAATTACACGTTCTACTTCGTGCTCAGTTGGCTGCCGTTCTACCTCGTCAACGTTCGCGGCTATTCCATCGAGCGCATGGCAGCATTGGGCGGGCTCACGTACATGATGAATGCCGTGAGCTCCTGGGCTGCTGGTCATGTGGGGGACCGCTTGATCGAGCGAGGCGAGTCGCCCCACCGCGTGTACGTGACGACCATGGTGATCAGTCAGATCGCGGTGGCGGTGTGCCTCGTGGGCGTACTGGCCGGCGGTCCCCGTCTGTTCCAGGCGAGCCTGCTCGCGATGGGACTTGCATTCGGACTCGCAACGACGACGCTCTATGCCGTTGGTCAGCTACTCGCCGGACCGGTAGCAGCGGGACGATGGATCGGATTTCAGGGCGCGGTTGGAAATCTCGCGGGTATCCTGGGTCCCGCCATCACGGGCTTTCTCGTCGACAGCACCGGAACGTTTTACAGCGCGTTCGTGCTGGCGATCGGATTCTCGCTGCTCGGCGTGCTCGCGTGGACGGTGGTGATTCCGCGCATCGAGGAAGTGACGTGGGGAGTCGCGGCGGCTGCGTGAGCTACGCGGTGGTATGCAGCGCCAAGGGAGTGCCGAGCAGCTCCGCCAACAGCTCGCGTCCTCGCGGCCAATCTCCAAGCGCGCTCGCCGAGTTGATGTGGCCGGCGTCGCCGATGCTCACGAAGGTGCTGCCCCACGCTATCGCGAAGGAGCGCGCGCGCTCGATGGTCACGTACTCGTCGTTCGTGCTGGCGACGACGGTGCTCGGGAAGGAAAGCCGATTCGTGGGCATGGGCGTCCATCCCGTGGGACCTTTCGGATAGCTCGGCGCCTCCGTGTCGCTCGGCGCGACGACGAGCGCGCCGCGCACCGTGCGCGACGTCTGCGCGGCCCAGAACGCGATCAGCGCGCAGGCGGTGCTGTGGCCCACGAGCACGACATCGGGTCCGTGCTCGGCGACCGTGCGCTCGAGCATCGCCACCCATTCCTCGCGTGCGGGCGTTTCCCAGTCGCGCTGCGCGACACGCACGATGGCGGGCAGCGTGCGCTCCCAGTGCGACTGCCAATGCTCGGGGCCGGAATCGTAAAGTCCGGGCAGGATCACGATTTTCGTCATGCGAAAATGCTACGTCGGCGCGCCACCTCCGCGCAACGTGCTCGGCACTCCCTCGAGAAAGGAACGCTCCTCGCGCATCACGAACTTGTTGTTCTTCGCGAACTCGAAGTTCGCCCTGCCTTCGGGATCCAGCAGCAGGCGCTTGCGATACTCCTCGTAGGCGGCGAGCGACTCGAAGGAGATGAGGGCGAAGGCGATGTCGTTCGTCCCCTCGCGCGGAAGGAAGTAGCCAATCAGCTCACCGCCGCAGCGCGGGATGACCCTGGACCAGCCGTCGGCGTATTTCGCGAACTCGTCGCGCCGATAGGGATCGATCTGGTAGCGGATGAAGCAGGTGATGGACATGGGCGGTTTCGTTTGCCTGGTGAACGACGTAATGGGAGCGATCGAGAGGGCGAGGAATGCGGAGGCGAGGCGCGCGACGAACGAGCGGCGAGTAGGTGCGAGAGCCGGGATATCCATGCCAGCATCGTAACCGCTTGACGGTCGCGAATGGTTCGATTACCATGGAACTATGCACGACAAGCCCCGGACGCTCGAAAGCCCCGACATCGCATCGATCGCGTCACTCATCGGCGACCGTGCGCGCTCGAAGATTCTGATGGGCCTCATGACCGGACGCGCGCTCACCGCGTCGGAGCTCGGACGAGCGGCCGGCGTGAGCAAGCCGACCACGAGCTCGCATCTCTCGAAGCTCACCGGTGCGGGGCTCGTGGCGGTGGAGGATGTCGGGCGCCATCGATATTTCCGGCTCGCGAATCACGAGGTGGGATCGGTGATCGAGAATCTCGTCGGGCTGGCGCACCGGCTCGGGGCCGTGCACGTGGACTCGGGACCGGCGGATCCGGCGATGCGCAAGTCGCGCGTGTGCTACGACCATCTCGCGGGCGAGCTCGGCGTGCTCGTGTACGACAGCTTGCGCCAGCAGGGATGCGTGCGCGGTGATGGGAGGGAGCTCACGCTCACGGACGGCGGCGAGCGATTCGCGGAGAAGCTCGGGGTCGATCTCGTCTCGATGCGGAGCCGCCGCCGGCCGCTGTGTCTCGCGTGTCTCGACTGGAGCGTGCGACGGCCCCATCTCGCGGGCGCGCTCGGCGCTGCGCTGCTCGATCGCTTCTTCGCTCTGCGCTGGGCCGCGCGCCAAAAGGGGACGCGTGCGGTGGTGTTTTCGGCCGTCGGAGAGCGCGCGTTGCGCGCGAAGTTCGTCTATCGCGCCTGAGGTGGCACGCGTGGGTCACGAAGGGCCACGCACGTTCGTAGCCCGCTTCATCTGCCGAAACGGTAACTCGCCTTGAGGTGGATCACGTTCTTCGCCGGCACGCCGAACACGCGACTGGCCTCGCGAGCGAGCGACGCGTCGTCGAGCACCGCGGTTCCGTCGCGCGTCTGCTGCCAGACGAAATAGATGGCCGAGCCGCTGCAGTATTCCCAGCGAACGACGCCATTCACGCGAATCGCGCGCGACACGAAGCTCGTCTCGTTCTGCTCGTCGCCGAGCGTGAATGCCGGCTCGGGGCCACTGCCATCGTGATCGATACTGACGCGTCCGCCGGGGAGAGATGTGACGGTGCCGCGGTCCTTTCGCACGTCGTCCGGATATTGATGCACGACATGCTCGCGACGCTCGAGTCGTCGCGATTCGCTCGCATCCATCGCTCGGCGATCGTGAATCTCGCGCGCGTGGTGAGCGTCGAGTCGTATCTGCACGGAGAGTACATCCTCGTGATGCCGGGCGGGGCGAAGCTCAAGGTGAGCCGGGGATATCGGGAAGCGATAGCCGAGCGGCTGGGACTGGGCGCGGGCTGAGGAGGAGCGAGCTACTTCCTCTTTTTGCGCGAGGCATCCTCGAGGGACGCGCGCAGCAGGGTACGTGCCGCCCAGCGCGACACCTCCTCCGCCTCGCTCTCGCGCAGCCCGCGCAGATCGCGGAGCACGATCAGCGCCTCGATGCCCACGCACATCGCGAGTGCGGAGACGAGGCGCTCGTAGCGGCGCGGGCCGAGCTTCCTCTTCACGGGCGCGAGCGCGAGTGCGATCCATTCGATGCGCCGGTAGCCGCGCTTTCTGACGGGCGGCCCTGTCGTGGAGTCGATGGCGGGCGGAGCGCTGATCGTGAGCCGGATCATCGTGCGGAGAAGCTGCTCGTTCGCGACGGCGCTCTGCTGGAGCGCCTGCACCGCGCGGTCGAGCCGCCCCTCGACGTTCTCGATGTCCGGCCGCGCGCCACCGCCGCCCTCGATCGCCTGGGCCATGATCGCGCGCACCCCTTCGAGCGCGGCCTCCACGAGCATCTGTTCCTGCGTCGGAAAGTAGCGATAGGCGGTACGACGCGACACCTGGGCCGCATCGGCCACCTCGGCCACGGTCGGCTGCGCGCCCGAGGTCACGAGCTCGACGGCCGCGGCGAGCAGCGCCCGGCGCGTGCGCCCCTTCTGCTGCACCCGCTCGTTCGAGGCTCTTGTTCGAGGCATGGGTGAGAAGTATACTACGAGCGCATTATGACACAACAGTGCCATAACGCGCTCGCCGTGCTACGATCACCAGGAGGAGCCCATGTCCCCGGCCATCTGCATGCTCTGCGCAGTCGTGACGATCGCGACCGCCGCCTCACCCGCCACCCGCCAGCCCCAGGAGACACGTGCCATGAGCCAACAGTCCACCGTCACCGCCAGTGATGCCGAAGCCGACATTCGCGCGCTCATCGCCGACCAGGCAGCCGCCTGGAACCGGCACGACGCGAAGGCGTGGGCGAGCCCGTTTCAGCCGTCGGCCGAGTTCATCAACATTCTCGGAACGCCGTTCAGCGGGAAGCCGGCCATCGAGGGAATCACGTCGCGCATCTTCGCGAGCATCTTCAAGAACTCGCGCGATTCCGTGACCGTGCGAAAGATCATCATGGTGAGCCCCGAGCTCGCGATCGCGCACTACGAGCATGCCGTGTCGGGATACACGGCGCTCCCTCCGGGCATTCAGCCGAGCGAGATGGATGCGGAGGGCAAGGGCGTGCTGCGGACGCTCATGGTGTACGTG
>JAICLZ010000140.1 GCA_025929535.1 Gemmatimonadaceae bacterium | reverse complement strand
CTTCGATCACGGCTCGGCCCTCGAGCCTCAAGCCAAGTTCGACGAAAAACGCGATGGCGTCGTCGAGGCTCTCCACGACGATGCCCATGTTGTCCATCCGCTTCACTGTCATGCGATCTCCATCGTGTGTCGGTTCCCCGATGTGTCACGTTGGCGGCCTAGGAAGACTCTATTGAAGCTCCGCCTGCGCCCGTTCGCGGAGCCAACCCAAGTCCTGGACGATCACCTCGGGATGGATGGCGAGTGCGCGCGCCGGGAAGTCGGACGGCTCGCCCTTCACGTGACGGTCGAGAAACCCACCGACGAGATCGTTCTGGATCGCGGTGAACGTGTTCAGCGCAGCTTCAGTCCCCAGCTTGCCTCGCAACGCCGGAACTCCTGCCAGCTCTGGCAAGTCGGAGACGCCGCTGTGTCGGATGCCGGGGACGAGGAATCGATATCCATCGGAGCGGAGCCCGGCCCGAGCAATCCGCTCGTACGCCAAATCCGACCCTGTCGGGGTGTGCGACCCGAGTGGTTCGCGAACGCTCGGATCCATACCGCGAGGCAACTCCGGCATGTTCCGAAATTCCTGCCAGAGATCGGAGCCCAACGTCAGGAACGGTGTGCGAAGCTCGGCGTCCGCCAGCTCGTAGGACCATAATCCGCCGTCGAGATGTACGACACCGCACGCCCGCTGGTCGCCCTGCGCCAGCATTCCCGCGATGTACGCGCCGAAGGACTTACCCATGTACCCTCGACGGTCGTGATCGATGATCGCGGCGACCGGCGAAGCGGCGGGAATCGCATTCTCCTCGAGTCGATCGAGCACGAAATAGACGTCGTCGCGCCAGACCGGTGCGAGCCGTCCGGCGGAGGTCGTGCGCAGAATCTCGACGTACTCGCGGAATGCGTCGAGCTGCGCGGTGAGTGTGGGAGCGGCGTACGCAGCCATTGCACCCAACGCCCGACCCATCTGCATCATGTCCTCGAGGATGCGCGGCGATCCGACAACGACATCGCCATTCGGGTAGACGATTCCGCCGCTCTCCCACGGGTGGCCGACGCTGAGCACCACGTATCCATTCGCGGCGAGGTGCTCGAACAGCGCGGTGTGCTGGGCGGGGTACGACAGATATCCGTGATTGAACACGACGACGGGAAATCGCCCATCCGCCGGCGGCGCTTCGACGAAGGCATGGGTCGGAAGCGCGGCCGCGTTGCGCAGTGCGTCGGTCGGTTGTCGAAGCAACTGCAGCGACAGCGCCGGAACGCTGACAGCCTCCTCATGCGTGAAGTATGAACGGCGCGAACAATCCGTGACGTCAGCCGCCGGATACCAGGCCCTCACATAGAGGCGCCGACTCGTGGTCGGCACCGGCGCGTATTGCGAGCTGGCTAGGGAATCCGTGACTTCGAAATCGAGCGTGCCGACGACGAACGGGCCGGTGACAGCGGGCCAGTGACGGCAGTTCGCATCGTAATCGTACGAATCGTCAGTCATCGCGGTTCCCGGCGGTTGGAAATGAATGCGGCCCGAGGAAGTATTGCGATGTTCGCGGCGGTCAGCTCACTCGCTCGATGACGAATCGCGTGACGTGCCAACGCTCGCCGATGCGTCGCAGCAACGCGTACCCCCATGCGCCGCAGCGGCCGCCACAACCCATTCCGATGCGGAGCACCGCATTCTGCCCGTCGGCGCTGATCCCGGGTCGACTGACTGTGATCAGTCCTTTTGCTCCCGGGAACGCCGCAAAGAAGGCCTTCCAGTAGGCGTCGGGGTCGCGCCCCGCGCCCTTGTGGACCGAGTTGGAGTCCACGAACGACACCGGGATCCTGGATG
>JAICLZ010000132.1 GCA_025929535.1 Gemmatimonadaceae bacterium | reverse complement strand
AGCTTCTCCAGCGCGATCGCCGCGCCGAGGTTCGTCTCGACGAGCGGGACGACGCTCTCGCTGTCGCCCGCGCGAACGGACAACGCCGCCGGCGTGACCGACGCGAGCTGCAGCGCGACGAGGAGCGCTCCGATCATCGAGCGCGCACGGCGCGCGCCATGTCGCGCTGGTCCTCGCGCTTTTTCTCGTCCGCGCGCTTGTCGTGCAGCTTCTTGCCCTTGCCGAGTGCCAACGTCACCTTCGCGACCCCACGCTTGAAGTACATCTCGAGCGGAACCAGCGTGAGCCCCTGGCGCTCGACGGCGCCAATGAGCTTGCGAATTTCCTTGCGATGCATGAGCAGCTTGCGCGTGCGCGTCGGCTCATGGTTGAAGCGATTCCCCTGCTCGTACGGAGGGATGTGCAGGTTGAGCAGAAAGACCTCACCGTCGTTCAGAATGCCGTAACTGTCGGTGAGATTTGCCTTTCCATCGCGAAGCGACTTCACCTCGGTCCCCGTCAGCACGATGCCGGCCTCCCACGTATCGATGATCTGATAGTCGTGACGGGCGCGTTTGTTTCGGGCAATGATCTTATGCCCGTCCTGCTCATCGGCTGTGGGCATGGGACGCTCAAGAAAGACTCGTGGCGGCGAGAGCGGTCACCGATCTCACGCATCTCGGGCTCTTCGGCCGCCGCTCGGAACTTAGAAGTGACCGATGCGGCAAGCAACGGCGCGCGTTGACTTTGCCTCATCGGGCCCGTACCTTTTTTCGCTCACGCCGAAGTGGTGGAATTGGTAGACGCGCTGCGTTCAGGGCGCAGTGGGCGTATGCCCGTGGGGGTTCGAGTCCCCCCTTCGGCATTCAGGACGACGGGCGATGCGCGCAAGCGGTCGCCCGTTCGTTCATCCGGGAAGCGTCGCGACGCCGAAACTCCTGCGCAGCGCGGCGTTGGCTTCACCGAGATAGCGCGCCAACAGATCCCCCGCGGCGGCCACCACGTTCGGTCGCACGGCGTCGCGGTGTCCGGCGAATTCGAGCAGCGTGCGGCCGAGATGCCAGCCGCTCCCCTCGCCTTCCCGGTTTCCGAGCGCATCGCCGTACGCGCTCAGACGCGCGTTGAGCTGTCGCTCCGCCACGCGAATCTTGCCGGGCGCGATCGCAGGGTCGTTGGCGAGCGCGCGTGCGAGCTCCGTCGCGACGAGCGATGCGGTGCGGTCGTCGAGCGCATCGCGCTGCGCAGCGATGAGGCCGAGCGCGCGGCGCGCGTAGCGCAGCTCCCAGCGCGCATGATCGGTATCGCAATCGGTGCCGTGTTCGCTCAGCCAGGCCACGTCCTCTTCCGAAGGCTCCGCGCAGAGCGCCGCCACGTAGCTCGCCGCACGCCGCCGCTGATCGCGATCGAGCGTCCACGCGCGAAGCGACCGTATCACGGGTCGCTCGCGTTCAGACGGTGAGAATCGGCAGACCGACGCGCTCACGCACGGCGGGCTCGCCGTGCAGGAGATCGGAGAGGTGCACGCCCTCGAGTACGTCGTCGATCTTCTGCTGCAGGAGCATCCAGACAGGGCGAATGCTGCAGTCGCCGGAAGCGGCGCAGCGCTCGCTGTTCACCGGATGCGAGACGCAGTGCAGATCGAAGGTGGAGAGCTCGGAGGCCTGGATGATCTCGCGAACGGAGATCTCGTGCGCGGGACGCGCGAGCACGTAGCCACCGTGCGCGCCACGGGTGCTGCGGACGATCTCGGCGCGGCGCAGACGCAGCATGATCTGCTCGACGTAGTCGGCGGGCAGCTTCTCGCGCGTGGCAAGATCACGACCGGTCACGGGCCCTTCGTCCGCGCGACGGGCGAGGTGCAACGCACTGATCAAACCGTACTCGGCCCACGTGGTGATGCGCATCCTCTGGAGATTACCGATCGCTCGCGAGTGGAACAAGGGTACGCGGCGCGAGCCGCCCGTGCGCCCCGACTACCCCGTCGAAACGCCCCCGTGCGCGCCGCCCGGCACTCCGATCTCGGTCATCTTCCGCAGGTCGAGCACGTCCTCGGCCTCGCTCTCCGGGAGAATGTGCTCGCGCTTCACCAGATCGCGAATGAGCACGTTCTCCTTCACGGATTGCTTGCTCAGCTCCGCCGCGCGCGCGTAGCCGATCTGCGGCGCAAGCGCCGTCGCGAGAGCAGCCGAGCGCTCGACCCAGTACGCGCACATCTCGCGGTTGGCCTCTATGCCGGCGATCGTCCTTTCCGCCAGCACGCGCGCCGCGTTCGTGAGGATCGTCTCGGAGAGAAACACGTTGTGCGCGATCACCGGCATCATCACGTTCAGCTCGAGCTGACCGTGCTCGGCCGCGATCGCGACGCACGTGTCGTTGCCCATGACCTGGAAGCAGACCTGGTTCACCATCTCCGGTATCGATGGATTCACCTTGCCGGGCATGATCGACGAGCCCGGCTGTACTGCCGGGAGACGAATCTCGTCCAGCCCCGTGCGCGGCCCCGAGGCCATGAGGCGCAGATCGCTCGCGATCTTGCCCAGATCCACGGCGAGCGTGCGCAGGGCGCCGCTGAAGCCGGCCACGTCTCCCATGCTCTGCATGAGCTGGATGCGGTCCGCACCCTCCGTGAGGT
>JAICLZ010000123.1 GCA_025929535.1 Gemmatimonadaceae bacterium | reverse complement strand
CTCGTATATGCCGCCGATCCAGCCGACGAAAATGTTCGAGATGAAGAGTGTGAGGAAGACCACTCCCATCAGCGTCGCCTTGAGTCCCGGTGGTGCGGCGCGCGAGACGAGCGCCAGCAGCGTCGGCCAGTAATAGAGGAAGGCGACGCCGAGGAGGAAGTCGTACATGATGGGGTAGATCACGGGCACGCGGCCGCTGCTCGTGCTGCTGCCTATGAACAGCAGCAGATTCGCCGCGCTCGCCATGAAGGCGCCGGTCGAGATCTTGATGATCTCGCGGGGCTCACCGCCGTGCGCGTCCTGCCATTTCCACAGCGCGATCAAGATCGGCACAAAGATGATGCTGATGAACGGATCGATCGAGTTGAACCACGGCACCGGAACCTGGAAGCCGAACAGGTTCAGATCCACGTGCTGGTTGATCCAGACGAGACCGATGTTGGAGTTCTGGTAGTATGCGATCGAGTGGAAGATCGTCAGCGCCATCACCGCAATGAGGATGGAGACGACCCGCCAGTTTGCACGCCCATCGGACGCGCGGGCCTCCGCGCGCACCGCGCTCGGCGGCGGCTCAACGAGCGTGTGATAGCCGGCGAGATACGTCGCGAGTCCTATCAGCATCAGCACGCCGGCGAGTCCGAAGCCCACGTGCCAGCCGAATCGCTGCGCGAGTATCCCGCACACCAGCGGCCCGACGACCGCGCCGACGTTGATGCCCATTGAGAAGATCGAGAAGCCGCGCGTGCGGCCGTTCGCATCGTCCTCCGCGTACAGCGCGCCGACCTGCGACGAGATGTTCCCCTTGAGCAGCCCGCATCCCGTGATGAGCAACAGCAGCGCGAGAAGGAATGACTGATCGAACGCCATCGCGATGTGGCCGGCGCTCATGAGCACCGCGCCGATCACCACCGCGCGCTTGCGGCCGATGAGGCGATCGGCGATCAGCCCGCCGAACACCGGCGTGAAATACACGAAGCCGGTGTACAGCCCGTAGACCTGTGATGCGAGCGCCAGAGTAGTCATGGGTCCGAACACCGACTCGAGCGCATGCCGCAGCGAGGCGAAGCCGGCGATGTGCTCGATGCGTCCGGGCATGAAGAGCGCCTGGCTCATGTACAGCACCAGGAGCGCGGTCATCCCGTAATACGAGAACCGCTCCCACGCCTCGGTGAACGACAGGTACGCGAGCCCGATCGGCTCGCCGAAGAACGTGCGGCCGGCGGGGCGAGTGCGTTCGGGTGGGGCGACGGCGAGCTCGGTCATGGGGGCTAAGGTACGGTGTGCACCTCGAGTTCGCGACTGGGCGTGAGTTCAAACTCTTTGGCGCGTGCGCGCATCCAATCCCGAGACACGCGACGCGCAACACCACCGACGTCGAAACAGCGCCGCGCTCTCTCTCGTAGATGTCCATCATGCGACTCGAGCTCACCGCGGCGCTCCTCGCGAGCGCCGCCATCTGTCTTCCCGCGCGTGCGCAGCACGCCGACAGCGTGCGCTTGTCCGCGCCTGTGGCGCCGATCGCGCGCGCCGCGCGCCGCGTGGGCAACATCGAGATCGATGGCAGCCTCGACGACTCGGCGTGGCGTGCCGCGACGCCGATCACGGGGCTGCGGCAATATCAGCCGAACGAGGGCGCGCCCGCGTCGCTCCCCACCGAGATTCGGCTGCTCTACGACGATGAGGCGCTCTACATCGGCGCGCGGATGTCCGAGCCGGAGGGCGCGCGCGGCGTGCACGCCCCGCTCGCGCGCCGTGACCAACTCCTCGATGGGAATGGCAACAACGGAACCTTCAACTCGCTGACGACGGACAAACTCATTGTGGTGCTCGATCCATATCACAACCATCGCGATGAGGCGCTGTTCGAGGTGAATCCCGCGGGAGTGCGCGGCGATCAGCTCAACGGCGATCAGGGGTGGGATCCCATCTGGACGGCGGCGACGAAGATCGATGCGCAGGGCTGGACCGCCGAGCTGCGCATACCGTATTCGCAGCTCCGCTTCTCGCGCGACTCGGTGCAGCTCTGGGGGATGCAGGTCTGGCGCTATGAGGACAGGCTGAACGAGCGCGACATGTGGTCCTACTGGCGAAAGAGCGACGCGGGCGGACCGGCGTATTTCGGCAGCGTGGAGGGCATTCGCATCGGTGACCGCCCGCGCCAGTTCGAGCTTCTTCCATACGTTCTCACGGGCGAGCAGACGCAGGACGCAGACCCGAACGATCCCTTTCACGGAAGCCACGACACGCGAATTCGCGCCGGCGGCGACGTGAAGTATCTGCTCACGTCGAATCTCACGCTCGACGCCACCTTCTACCCTGATTTCGGCCAGGTGGAGGTCGATCCCGCGACGCTCAACCTCTCGCCGTTCGAGACGTTCTACGACGAGAAGCGCCCGTTCTTCATCGCCGGGTCGAGCGCGTTCGCCTTTGGCGGGATGAATTGCAATTTCTGCAGCAACACGTCGAGTCTCAGCCTGTTCTACTCGCGCCGCATCGGCCGCCTGCCGCAGCTCTCGGACTGGGTGCAGGGACAGTCCACCTTCGCGGACGCGCCCGACTACACGCCGATCATCGGCGCGGCGAAGATCACCGGTCGAACGAACAGCGGCTACACCGTGGGGCTGCTCGATGCGGTGACGAGCTCGCAGACGGAGCGATATGTCACCGCGTCATCGCCGACCCCGCTGAAGCAGGAGGTCGAGCCGCTCTCGAACTACTTCGTCGGACGCGTGCAGAAAGAGCTCAACAACGGCAACTCGGCCATCGGCGTCGCGCTCACATCCACTGCGCGCCGGCTCGACGACACGGTGCTCACGGATCATCTGCGCAATCGCGCCGAGGCGGTGGGGCTGGACTGGTCGCACGCGTGGCATCATCACGACTACTCGTGGGTGGGAAGCGCGGTGGTGTCGAGTGTGGAGGGGTCGGCGGCATCGATCGCGGCGACCGAGCGCTCGAGCGCGCACTATTTTCAGCGCCCCGATCGTGGCCAACATGGCGGCGGATTCTTCGATGCATCGTACGACACGCTGGCGACCGCGCTGCGCGGATACGGATACTACACGCGCCTCGCGAAGGACGCCGGCAACTGGCGCTGGGAGCTGATGGCAAACGGAAGGAGTCCCGGCTTCGAGGTGAACGACGTCGCGTATCTCGACCGCGCCGACTACATGTGGTACAACGCCAATATCAGCCGCGTGTGGACGGTGCCGACGAGCTGGTATCGGAGCATCAGCACGATCGTCGGCCAGCAGCGGCAGTACACGTACGATGGATTGAAGACGGACCAGGAGCTGCACGCGTTCTACGCGATGGAGTTCCCGAACTACTGGAACCTGCGCACGTTCT
>JAICLZ010000027.1 GCA_025929535.1 Gemmatimonadaceae bacterium | reverse complement strand
CTCAGCCGCCAGATCCGGGCGCTGCGCGTATGCGCGTGCCGTGAGACTGTCGAGATCGTACTCCGCGAATGCCGAGTCGTTCACCGTCGGCGCGACGAAGTCGTAGTTCACCTTCGGATCGAGATTCAGCGTCTGAATGAGGTCTACCTTGCCCAGTTCGAGATCGTGCTGCGCGTTGACCACTGCCAGACGCGCCGCGGCGGTGCTCGCCTGCTGCGTGTACAGATCCGAGATCGCGCGCGCCCCGGCGTCGACGAGCTTCTTGATCTCATCTTCCTGGGCCTGGAGCGACGCGAGATTCTGCTGCTGCACCTCGAGCTGCTCCTGCGCCGTAATGATCGTCAGATAATTCGATGCCACGGTGAAGACGGTCGTCTGCTTCGCGCGAGCCAGATCGAGCGTGCTCGCACTCTGGCTCTTCTCCGCCTCGTGCAGCATCGCGACGTTCTGCATTCCGTTGAACAGCGTGACGCTCGACGACACTCCGGCGTTCACCGACTGGTTATTGTGGTTGAGCACATCACCGGTGGTCTCGCTGAAATTTCTGCCGTACGTCTGTGCGCCACTCGTGTTCACCTGGAGATTCGGCAGGAAGCTCAGTTTCGCGCCGCGCACCGTCGCATTACTGCTCGCCACGGCATTCTGCGCCAGGGCGAGCGTGATGTTCTTGTTGAGCGCGATCTGCATGGCCTGCTCGAAGGTGATCTGCGTGCCGGCGCTCGCGGTGTCGCCCGGGGCGCCCTCCGCCTTCACCGAGTGCACTCCGAAAACCATCATCAGCGCGAGCGTCAGCGCCGCCGATTTGCCATTGATTACGCGCATGTGAGCATCCATCCGTGTTGATTGTGTGACCGCCGTGCATCCCTTCCCTGCATCCTGCCGATCTCCGATCACTCTTACTCGTATCGCAGCGCCTGGATCGGATCGAGCGCCGCCGCCTTGCGCGCGGGGTAGTAGCCGAAGAACACGCCCACCGCCGCCGAGAACCCGACCGCAACGAACACCGCGATCAGCGGAGTTGCGGTGGTCCAGCCCATCACGTGCCCGAGAATCGCCGCACCACCGAAGCCGATCGCGAGACCGACCACACCCCCGAGCAGGCTCATGACCACGCTCTCCACCAGGAACTGTGTCAGCACATCGGAGCCGCGCGCGCCAACGGCCATGCGGATGCCGATCTCGCGCGTGCGCTCCGTCACCGACACCAGCATGATGTTCATGATGCCAATGCCGCCCACCACCAGCGAGATCGACGCGATCGCCGCGAGGAGCCCCGTCATCACACTCGTGGTGCTCGTCGCCGCCTGCGCGATTGCCGTCTGGTCGCGTACCGTGAAGTCATCGGGGGAGCCGCCCAGCCCGTGTGAGTCGCGCATGATGCCGCGTATCTCTTCCTGTGCCGCAGCCATGTCCTTCGGCGAGCTCGCGCTCGCGAGGATCTGCCCGAGGAATGTGAAGCCGCTCAGGCGGTCCTGCGCCGTGGTGTACGGCACGAGCACGATGTCGTCCTGATCGACTCCGCTCGACGTCTGCCCCTTCGCCGCGAGCACGCCCACGACAGTGAACGGCACGTGACCGAGCTGGATCTGGCTTCCCACCGGATCGCTGTCGGGAAAGAGATTCTTCACGATGGTCGCGCCGAGCACCGCCACCTTCCGCTTGGTGCGCACGTCATCGTCCGTGAAGAGATCGCCGCTCGTGACACCCCAGTCGCGAATCGCGAGATAATCCGTCGACACGCCGTCGATCTCCGTGCGCCAGTTGCCCTTGCCCGTGATCACCTGCGTGCGCGTCACGATCACCGGCGAGACCGCCGAGAGCAGCGTCGCATCGCTCTTGATCTTGTCCGCATCGGCAACCGTGAGCCGGTTGAACGTCTGCGCGCCCTGGCTGGCGCCGCCTGCCGCCGTGCTGCCGGGCGTGACCA
This sequence comes from Gemmatimonadaceae bacterium, assembly GCA_025929535.1. Taxonomy (GTDB): domain Bacteria; phylum Gemmatimonadota; class Gemmatimonadetes; order Gemmatimonadales; family Gemmatimonadaceae; genus FEN-1250. The sequence goes on along the minus strand of JAICLZ010000027.1, from coordinate 48,097 downwards.
CGATGAGATTCGTGCCCAGATTCTTGATCTGCGCTTCGATCTGCTTCTGCGCGCCATTGCCCACCGCGACCATCACGATCACCGCACCCACGCCGATCACGATGCCGAGCATCGTGAGCATCGTGCGCATCTTGTTCTTGAGGATGCTCCCAGTGGCCATGAGCAGAAGCGCCTTGGTCTTCATGCTGCCTCCTTCGTTGCACCCGTCCCCACAGCATCGGGCTCGATGTCCATCGCCAGTACGTCGTCCGCCGCACGCCGCGGCGCGTCAACGGCGTGATCCTTCAGGATTCGCCCATCGCGAACGTCGATCACCCGATGCGCGTACTGCGCGATATCCGGCTCGTGCGTCACGATGATCACCGTGATCCCCTGTTCGTTCAACGCCTGGAAGAGCGCCATCACTTCCACACTCGTTTTGCTGTCGAGATTTCCAGTCGGCTCATCGGCGAGCAGCAGAGTGGGCTGAGTGACGAGCGCCCGCGCGATCGCCACGCGTTGCTGCTGCCCACCCGACAGCTCGCTCGGCTGATGCTCCAGCCGTTCGCCAAGGCCGACGCGCCGCAGCGCTTCCGCCGCGAGCTCGCGCGTGTTCTTCCATCGTCCCGTGCGATCGTAGAGGAGCGGCAGCTCCACGTTCTCAACGGCGCTCGTGCGCGGAAGCAGATTGAAACCCTGGAACACGAAGCCGAGCTTCCTGTTTCGGAGGTCCGCGAGATCGTTGCGGCTCATTCCGTCCACGCGAATGCCGTCGAGCACGTAGCTTCCCGCCGTCGGTACGTCGAGACATCCGAGGATGTTCATCAGCGTCGACTTTCCCGAGCCCGACGAGCCCATCACAGCGAGCAGCTCGCCCGGGTTGACGGTGAGGTCCACGCCCCGAAGTGCGAACACCTCGGTCGTGCCCATGCGGTAGACCTTCTTCACGCCGCTGATCTCGATCACTGGTGCAGACATGTCAGCTCTCCCGTTGGCGGTTAGAAGGGTCCTTGAGGACCGCCGCGACGACCCGTGCTCTGCGTCTGTGGCTGCAGCGGATTTTTCGCAGTCGCGGCCGGCACCGTACCAGTGCCGGTGTTCGCGCCTACTATGATCTGCATGCCTTCCTTGATTCCGGTGCCGGTCACCTGCGTGCGCGAGCCATCGTTCAGCCCCGTGTGCACTCGCAGCGGCTTCAGCGTTTTCGTCGAGTCGAGATACCAGAGCGTGGCCATCGTCGAGTCGCGCGTCGCTCTGCGTGCGCCGGCCGCACGCGCCGTCGAATCCGCGCCTGCCGACACGTTGCGCACGCGGGCACCACCGGTCGTGCTCGAGCCACTGCTGGCGTTCCCCGCGATCGCAGGCTTGAAGCGCAGCGCCGCATTCGGCACGGACAACGCGTCGTTCGCAGAGCCGATGAGGAACTTCACCGTCGCCGTCATGCCGGGGAGCAGTTTCCCGTCTGTATTCGCCACGGCCACCACCGCCGTATAGTTCACGACGTTGTTGACGGTCGTCGAGTTGATGCGCACCTGGCTCACCATTCCCGTGAAGGTCCGGCCCGGATACGCCTGCACCGTGAAGCTCACCGGCTGATCGGTCTTGATCTGACCGATGTCGCTCTCGTCGACGGTCGCGAGGATCTGCATCTGGGAGAGATCCTTCGCGATCACGAAGAGCTGCGGTGCGGAAAGACTCGCGGCCACGGTCTGCCCCACGTCCATGTCGCGCTCGACGACGATGCCGTCGATCGGTGCATAGATCGATGTGTACGACAGATTCTGCCGCGCCTTGTCCAGCGCGATCTGCGCCGACGTCGCGTTCGCCTTGGCGAGCTGATAGTTGAGCTGCGCGGTATTGAACTCGGGATCGGTCACGATCTTCTGGTCGTGCAGGATCGTGTTGCGATCGTACTCCGCTTTTGTCTGGGCGAGCGTCGCTTGCGCCCGCTCCACACCAGCCTGCGCATCCTCGACCGCCTGCTGCTGCAGCGTCGGGTCGATGCGCGCAATGAGCTGACCCTTCTTCACCTTGGAGTTGAAGTCGACGTAGATGGCCGAGATCTGCCCGGACACCTGCGTGCCGACCTGCACCGTCCTCACCGCGCCGAGCGAGCCCGTCGCAGCGACGGTCGACTCGAGGTTGCCGCGCTCGACAGCTGCCGTGCGATACGCCGGCACCACATTGGCATGCGCTCGGCGATACAGCACGTAGCCACTCGTGGCGACCGCCACCGCTACGACAGTGAGTGTGATCAGCTTCTTCTTCATTGCAACTCCTCGCAATGCGACATTCGTCGCGGTGAAGCTCGATGGTGCCATTGCCGATTCGCGTTGCCGCGAGTGCTTCCATGTCATGAAGCGGACCGTTCAGTGAACCGCGCCCTATTCCGCTCCCCAACAGTTCATCCCGACAGGTGAATTATACTCGTGCATATGCTGTAAGTCGTTGAAAAGTCACGAGTTGCACATTCGTGTTCCGAATCGACCAGCAGACGCCACGAATGGCACCAACCGCTTCGGACCATCGCCTCGAAGACGACGAACGTGCGGCTCGCAACACCGCTCCCCGCCTGTGTGCAATCCATGCACACCCACGTGCAGCTCGTGACACGAGCCCTCGCGCGCTCGGACAAAGGGCATATCCTTCCTTCGTGACATCCAGCGCATCGCACTCGGCCAATGGCCACGGGCGCGTCGCAGCTCCGCGGAGCTCGCCGCCCGCGGAGCACTTTCCGCTCACGCGACGAGACTATTCGTTCATCGTCGGCTTCTGGCTGATCTATGCGCTGCTCACGATTGCGAACCACGCGTTCGATCCCGGACCTCCAGGCCGGCGTCCAGACGGTGCGCTCACGACGTGGACCATCTTCGCATTCTCGGAGGCCGCGCTCTGGGCGCTCCTCACGCCGCTCATCGTGTCGGTGGCCGGGCGCACGCGCTCGGAGCGGATGTCACGAGCCGCGCACTATTTCCTTCTTCTGCTGCTCGGCATCGTCGTCGCGCTCGGCGTGAGCGTATTCGGCTACGAGCTTCGTGGGCTGCTCATCGATCGACCACCGGGCAGAGACGGAGGCACGAGACACGGCCCGCCGCTCTGGTTCGGATTCCTGAACGCACTCGTCATTTATCTGGGCGTGCTCGCCGCGGGACTCGCCCGTGCGTATTCACTTCGGCTCGGCGCACGTCGCGAGCAGGCGACGCAGCTGCAGGCGCAGCTCGCGGAGGCTCGTCTCCAGGCGCTGCGCAGCCAGCTCGATCCGCACTTTCTGTTCAACACGCTGAATGCGGTGTCGTCGCTCGTGGAGCGCGACCCGCGCGGTGTGCGCCGCATGATCACGCGATTGAGCGAGCTGCTGCGCTACAGCATGGAGGGCGCGCGCGAGCCCGAGATCACGCTGCGCCGGGAGCTCGATCTGCTCGATCGATATCTCGACATCATGCAGGTACGATTCCCCGGGCTCAACGTGCTCCGGCTTCTCGATGATGGCGCGCTCGATGTGATGGTGCCGAGCATGATTCTGCAGCCCCTCGTCGAGAACGCGATCAGACACGGAGTGGAGAAAATGACCGAACCGGGGCGCATCGAGATCGAGGCCGTCCTGGACGGCAACACGCTCGTGCTGCGCGTGAGCGACAACGGGCCCGGCGAGAGCGCGGAGCCGGACTCCGAGAGCGGGGGCGTGGGGCTCAGTAATACGCGGGCACGACTCGAGCAGTTGTACGGCGCAGCGGCGCAGTTTTCTCTCTCGCGAAACGCGGAGGAGCTCACCGTGGCCGAGGTGCGTCTGCCGGCAACGCGCGATCGCGCGGAGCTGCGCGTGGAGGGATCCGAATCGACGAATGACGAACGCTGATCTTTCCGAGCCGGCGCCGCTCTCGGCGCTTCCGTCCATTCGCGTTCTCATCGTCGACGACGAGGAGCTCGGCAGGCTTCGCGTGCACGATCTGGTGCGACACGAGAACGGCGTTCAGGTCGTTGGCGAGGCGGCGGACGGGGAGGCAGCGGTGAGCGCGATTCGGGAGCTGGAGCCCGATCTCGTCTTTCTCGACGTGCAAATGCCCAAGAGGAGTGGACTCGATGTCGTGAAGGAGATCGGCGCGGAGCGGATGCCCTTGACGATCTTCGTCACCGCGTACGACCGGTATGCGATCCAGGCGTTCGACATCGCGGCGCTCGATTATCTCGTGAAGCCGTTCGACGACGAGCGATTCGAGCAGGCGTTCCGGCGGGCGCGCCGATCGCTCGCGCTCGAGGGTGTGGATCGCGCACGTGCGCAGTTGATGCAGATGCTGAAGGAGAGCGAGCTGGGTTCGCGCACGTCCCCGGCCAGGCCGGCTGCGCCAAGCGGAGTGCAATTCCTCGAGCGCATCGCCGTGGAGACGCACGGGCAGGTGAAGCCGATCCCCGTTTCGCAGATCGACTACATCAGCGCGGCGGGTCCCTACGCCGAACTGCACGTGGGCGACCGTCGCTACGTGATCCGCGAGGCGATGCAGACATTGGAGGACCGCCTCGATCCGAACCGCTTCATGCGCGTGCACCGCTCGGTGATCGTGCGACTGGATCTCGTGGAGGCGCTGCATCGCGGCGGGGGCGGCGACTACGAGCTGCAGATGAAGGGGGGCGTGCGGCTGCGCGTGAGCCGATCCCGCCGCGAGGGACTCGAGCGCTGGCTGGGCATCGCGCCACGCGATTGAACCCCGGAAGCCCGCTCTCCCGTAGGACGGTCAGCACCCGGACCTCCCGAACTCCGAACGACATGACACGCGATACTGTAGCGACCTCGCATCCACCGCTCGCCGCTCGCGCGCTCGCTGCGCTGAGCGCGTTCACCTTCGCCCTGCACGTGCTGGTCAACCAGTTCTCACCGTACGGCTTTCAGCGCGACGAATTTCTGTACATGGCGATGGGCCGGCATCTCCGGCTGTGGCGAATGGACTTTCCGCCCTTCATCGCCATGCTCTCCGAGGCCGAGCGATTTCTCCTTGGCGACTCGATCACTGCGATTCGCCTTGCACCGGCGCTCGCCGCCGCGCTGCTCGTGCTGCTGGCGGGGCTGATCGCGCGCGAGCTGGGCGGCGGCCGCTTCGCCCAGATTCTCGCGGCCGTCGTGGTCGTAACGAGTCCGTTTTTTCTGCGGTCGGCCGACCTCTTTCAGCCCGTGATACTCGACCAGCTCTGGTGGACGCTGGCATTGTACGCGCTCGTGAAGTTGGGCGCGAGCGCGCCGAGCGATGACGTGCTTTCGACGGCGCCGCGATGGTGGATCGTGCTCGGCGTCGCGTGCGGACTCGGGCTGCTCACCAAGTTCAGTCTGTTTTTCTTCGGCGCGGCGCTGGTGGTGGCGATCCTGATCGCGCCGCAGCGGCGTGCTATTCTCACGCCATGGCCGTGGCTCGCGGCGGTGATCGCGTTCGTGATCGGGAGCCCGAGCATCGTCGGTCAAATGCTGCTTGGTTATCCGGTGGTCGCACAGATGAAGACGCTGCAGAGCCAACAGCTCGCGCACGTCTCGGCGTGGACGTTCGTGGCCGGCCAGTTTTATCTTGGCGGGGGGGCGCTGATCGTGCTCGCTGGCGCCCTGTACCTGGTGCTCGCAGGCCGCATGCGGGCGTTCAGGGCCGTGGGCTGGACGTGCATCGGCGCGTTCGTGCTATTGCTCGTGCTGCACGGGAAGCCGTACTACATCGCCGCGATCTATCCGACGCTCTTCGCCGCTGGCGCTGTCGCGTTCGAGCGATGGACGGGCCGGTGGTCCGTTCGCGGCGCGGCGTTCGTGCGTGCGCTCGCGGTCATGGTGCTCGTGGCATACGCCGCACTCGTGGTGCCGCTGGAGCTGCCGATCTTCTCCAAGGAAACGACGGCGGCATTCGTGTCGCGCACCAGGATGTCAGGCGCGACCAGGACTAATCAGGGTCACGTGCTCAAGCTGCCGCAGGATTACGCGGACATGCTCGGATGGCCGGAGCTGGCAGCGGCCGTGGCGCACGCGTACGATTCGCTCCCGCCGGAAAAGCGCGCGCAGGTGGTGATCATTGCGGACAATTACGGTGAGGCCGGCGCGCTCGAGTACTACGGTCCGCGGCTCGGACTGCCGCGGGTCGTCAGCGCGGCGGGCAGCTATTGGTTTTTCGGGCCGGGCGAGAAGCCCGGCGCGGTGGCCGTCTCTCTCGGTGTGGAGAAAGAGGATCTCGAGAAGCTTTTCGAGACGGTCACGCCGGCTGGGCGAGTGCTCAATCCATGGGGAGTGCCCGAGGAATCGGACGTGTCGATCTACGTTTCGGAACACCCGCGAACGACGTTGCAGGAGCTCTGGCCATCGCTCGCTGGAAGAAACTGATCCGCTACCGCCTGCTACTGGTTTGCGCCTCCAGGTTCCGCCTGCTTGCGTGTACCTCGGCTGCGGTGGTCTGCGGCACCAGCGAGTTCTATCGGCTGTATTTCATTGTGGGGTGGCATGGCGCGCGCGAGGCGTCAGGAGGCGTCAGAGAACGGCAAGAGTTCTTCGTGCGACGAGGCGCCGCCTTCGTCGAAGCGCATATTCCATCGGGTCGGCTGGGACCGGTCAACAAATCGCAAGGAGCGCGGAAATGCGAGGCCCTTCACGATTCAACGCGTACTTTCGCGGCATCGTGCTGGCGACACTCTTTGCACTCGGCGCACCCACCGCTCTCCGAGCCCAGAGTTCCGTACCGCCCGCCGGAGCGAGCATTCCCGCAGCGATGACACAGCTGTATCGCGGCGATATTGCAGGAGCCTCGAAAATGCTCGAAGGGATCACCGCAGCGGACCCGAAAAACGTCGGCGCGTGGCGACTGCTCGCTCTCTGCTACCGGAAGAGTGGTGATCTCGATCGCGCGCGTGCCGCGTACGGGCGCGCGATCGCGCTCGACCCCGGCTCGGCGACCACGATGTTCAACCTCGCCGGCGTGTACGCGCTCCAGAAACAGACCGACAGTGCCTTCGCGCTGCTCGCGCGCGTGCGATCGTCGCACGATTACGATATGACGCAGCTGGAGGTCGACTCCGCGTACACCAGCTTGCGCTCGGATGCGCGTTACGAGCCGCTCCTCCCCATTGCTGTCGATTTCGCCAATCCCTTCGTCGAGAAGGTAAAGGTGCTGCTCGAGATCGACGGCGATTCCACCGGCGACCAGTTCGGCTGGATCGCGCGCGACATGGGCGACGTCGATCACGACGGCGCGAACGATTTCGTGACATCGGCGCCCACGAAAAACGTTGGAGGCGAGAACGCCGGTCGCGTCTCCGTCTACTCGAGTCGATCAGGGAAGCTCCTCTGGTCCGCAAATGGAAAACCCGGCGAGCAGCTCGGCACCGGCGCCGAGAGCGCAGGCGATGTGGACGGCGACGGGACGCAGGATGTCATCGCGGGCGCGCCGTATTCGGGGCGCGCCTACGTGTACTCAGGCAAGGATGGCCACACACTCTTCACCTTGCGCGCGGAGAACGACTCGGATGCATTCGGCCAGCACGTCTCCTCGGCCGGCGATGTCGATCACGACGAGCACGCGGATTTTCTCATTGGCGCGCCGCAGAACAAGGCGGGCGGACGCGGCGCGGGGCGCGCCTATCTGTACTCCGGAAAGGATGGCCATCTCCTGCTGACGCTCACTGGCGAGCGCGCCGGCGATGCATTCGGGAGCACGGTTGGCGGATACAGCGACTCGCTGCGCACGTTCATCGTCGTCGGAGCGCCCGCTGCGGGAAATGGCAAGACGGGGCGAACGTACGTCTACGAAGGACTCTCGAAGAAGCCGAAGTTCATCATCGAATCCGACTCAACGGGTCGAGCGCTCGGGGCGATGTTCGTTTCCGTGATGGGCGACGTGAATGGCGACGGCGTGCCGGACATCTACGCATCCGATTTCACTAACGGCGCGAAGGGTCCTTCGACCGGTCGCATCTACGTGCACTCGGGGCGCGATGGAAAGCGGCTCGTCACGCTCACCGGCGAAGGACCCGGCGAAGGATTCGGCATCGGACCCGGAAGGTCCGGCGATGTCGATCACGATGGTCTGGCGGATCTGGTGGTGGGGTCCTGGCAATACTCGAACGCCGCAACGTCGGGCGGCCGTGTGTATCTGTACTCCGGGCGCGACGGGCATCTCATCAAGACGTACACCGATCGCATCCCCGGCGATACCTTCGGCTTCGATGCCGAGGGAATCGGCGACGTGGACGGTGATGGCGCCGTGGACTTTTTGCTCACCGCCGCGTGGAGCGGCGTGCACGGCAATCACTCCGGGCGCATCTTCATCGTGTCGAGCGGGGTGAAGTAGCCGTATCAGCTGACCGAGCCCGCGGGGTAATATTCGTGGGTGAAGACCAGATTCGCATCCACATGACTGCGTCACCCGTGTGCTACTGGGCACCGCTCATGCCTCACGACGGCCTTCGCATCGTGCCCTATCGCCCAGAGCACGCGGCCGCGTTTCGCGACCTCAATCTCGACTGGATAAGAAAGTATTTCACCGTCGAGCCGCGCGATGAACGCGACCTCGGCGATCCGGACACGTACATCATCGCGCCCGGCGGCTTCATCTTCATGGCCGAGCTCAAGGACGTGGCCGTGGGCACCTGCGCGCTCATGCGCGAGGAAGAAGGAGTGTTCGAGCTCGCGAAGATGACCGTCTCGGAGTCCGTGCGCGGTCTCGGCGTCGGACGCGCACTCGGCGAGAGAACGATCGCGCACGCGCGCGCGATCGGCGCGCGTCGCGTCGAGCTCTTCACGAACTCATCGCTCACACCCGCGATCGCGCTCTACCACACCCTCGGCTTCGTAGACGTCCCAGTCGGCAACACCGATTTCGCGCGCGCGGATGTGCACATGGTGCTCGATCTCGAACCCGCGAGAGCCCGCTAGACGAGGTTCTCGATCTGGCGCAGGTGGTTGATGTCGTGGCCGCCCATCGTTTCGATGATCGTCTTGAACGTCATCTCCCCGCGCTCGGGATGCTTCACAGGCTTGGACTCGGCGGCACTGCCCACGGCCCGAATGAAGAGGAGATTCCAGCGACGGATGGCCGAAAAGGCATCGAGCGCATCGTGCGCATCGAGCGCTCCGTACGGCCGCGCCCACGCCTCCTGATCGAACGGCTGAATCACGTGATGCGCCTCGCCTATCGTCTGCCGCAGCCGAAAGGCGAACGTGATCTCGCAGTCGGCGAGATGGCAGAGAATATCGCGGATGCTCCACTTCCCCGGCGCGGGTGCGCGCGTGAGTTGCTCGGCGTCCGCGTTTCGAATGAGCCGGGCGATCGTGATCGCCGTCATCTCGAGCACGTCTCTGGGAGGCGCGTCGCCGAGAAACTTCGCGTAGGGATTGAGCTCTGTGGCTGGCGCAGACATTGAGGGTTCTCCGGAAAGAGCGGGAAGGACTACGAGCCGACGCCTGCCGCCGCCTCTGCCGTGCACAACCGCATCCCTGTCGGCTTCATCAACGCCACGAAGCGCGCATCTCTCCTGAGCGCATCATACGTCGGATCGCACGCGAGCCCGTTCCAGTCGGGCTCCGTATCGTGGCGGGTCAGGCTTCTGCCGATCCACACCAGCGCCGAATCGGTCTGTCCAAACGCGAGCAGCGCGTGCGCCATGTCGAGCGCCGAGACAGTTCCCGCAGTCTGATCGCGGCGCAGCTCCGCGAGCAGCGCGTCGGCGTCGCGCTTCCGACCCGCGCGCGTGTACGCCCAGATCGCGGCGCTGCGCACGCCCAGCCCTCGGCGCGCGATGCGGAGCGCGCGATCCGCCACCCGCGCGGCGCTGTCCGCGTGTCCGCTGAGCATCTCGGCCTCGATCAGGCTCACGTACAATCCGCTGAACGTGGAGTCGATCGCCAGCCCCTTCGTCGCAGCCTCCGCGGCCTCGCCGTACTTGCGCGCATCGAGCAGCGTGCGACTGAGCGTCTGGTTCGTCGTCGCCGTGAGCGGGTCCAGCGCCTGCGCCATCTTCGCGTGACTCACCGCGTCCGCAACCTCGCCCATGCCGAGCAGCAGCTCCGCGTGCCAGACATGAACGGTCGGATTCGAGGGATCGAGCGACACGCTGCGATCGAGCTCACGCTCCGCATCGGCCCAGCGCCACTGGTGCACGCGGACATCACCGAGCGCGAGATGTGCATCCGCGAGCCCCGGATCGAGCGCCAGCGCCTGCTCCGCGTGCGCCTCGGCGATGGGAATCACCGAGTCCGCACGTGCGCCCCCGTAATCGGGGAGCAGATCGTACGACATCGCGAGCGCGGCATGCGCCCGCGCGAACGTCGAATCCGCGGCGATCGCCTGCTGGAAGAATCCGATCGCCTTCCAGAGCGCCGGTGCGCCGCCCCATCCGAAGTAGTGCCTGCCCTGCAGGAACAAATCGTAGGCGGCCAGGTCACTCGTTCCGCGCGGCGCATGCGCCAGTGCCAGCCGAGCCGCCTCCGCCGAGTCGTGTCCTGCGTTGGTCAACGCGGGATACAGCGCGGCGACGATGGCGTGTGTGAGCTCGTCCTGTACCTGAAAGACATCCTTCATCTCGCGCTCGTAGGAATCGCTCCACGTCAAGAGGCCCGTGGTCGTGTTCACGAGCTGCGCCGTGACGCGAAGACGGCCGCCCTCCCGCCGCACACTTCCTTCGAGCACGTTGCCCACGCGCAGCGTCCGGCCTGCGTGCTGCGCGCCACCGGAGTCATCGCGAAAGGTGAAGGCCGAGCTTCGCGCGGCCACCTTGAGTCCGGGCACGCGGGCGAGCGCAGTGGTGAGCTCGTCCGCCATTCCATCGGCGAAATACTCCGTCGCCGTATCCTTGCCGACGTTCGCGAACGGCAGGACGGCGATCGAGCGCGGCGCGATCTCGCCGTTCGAAGTCATGCCGGCCATCGCGCCCATGGCCGAAGCACCCGTGCCACGCTTTGCCATCACAGCGATTGCTCCAACGACGAGCATGGCAGCGATGCCAGCGATCGCCCACGCCGGCACGCGGTGCGTTTTTGCGGGAGGCGTGAACGGCAGCATCGAGCCGCTCGTAGTCGTGACCGATTCGAGGACCGCGAGCACCGCCTCGGCGGTCTGCGGGCGATCGGCCGGACACTTCTCGAGCAGTTGCTTCACGAGCGCTGCGAGTGCCGGCGGCGTTGCGGCGCGCCGGATCTCGACGGGTGTGGCCACCTCCTTCGCGTGTGCCGCGAGCGTCGCCTGGGCGCTCCTCCCGCTGAAAGGCTGCGAGCCGGTGAGCATCTCGTAGGTCATCGCGCCGAGCGCGTACAGATCGGCGCGGCCATCCATGGTCGGATCCGCGGCCGCCTGTTCCGGCGCCATGTACGCGGGCGTGCCGAGCGCGACGCCGAGTGAGGTGCTCGAGGTCGTTCCGGCCATGGTGGAAGCGGAGAGTGCTTTGGCGACCCCGAAATCCGCCACGAGTGCGTGCTGGCGAGTGAGAAGCACGTTTTCCGGCTTGATGTCGCGGTGCACCACGCCGTGCTCGTGCGCGTACGCGAGCGCGCCCGCCACATCGCGGAGAATGCGTACGATGTCGGCCAGCGGAAGCTCGCCTACCCGGGCCAGTCGTGCGCGCAGCGACTCGCCGTCGATGAACGGCATCGTGTAATAGGGAAGACCATCGGCCTCGCCGGCGGTGAGCAGGGGGACGATGTGGGGGTGCTGCAGCCGCGCCGCCATGGCGATCTCCCGCCTGAAGCGCTCGACGGAAACGGCGTGCGCGAGCTCCGGGGGAAGCACTTTCACCACGACCGTACGCCCGAGGGTCTTCTCGATGGCCACGAAGACACGCGACATCCCGCCGCCGCCGAGCTCGCGCTCGAGGGCGTAACTCACGCCGAGGGAGGCCTGGAGCTGCTCCCTGAGCTGCTCGGATTCCACTTACCCTGCCCCCAAGAAGTTCCGCATCGGTGAAGATAGGGACCCGGGACCACCACAGCCAGACGCGTGTATCAGATGTTCACTAGCTGCTTCGCTCCGGCAGGGCCAAAGGGAGCTCACCTCGTCACAACAGGGATCGTCAACCAGGCGGAACTCGTATGACAAAGCTCCTTGGACTATTCGCGATTGCACTCTCCCTGCCCGTGGCTGCGGCCGCGCAGCGCAGGGGAAACGACGGGCAGGACGGCGGGCACCGCGGTCAGAACAACGGGCGCGCCGAGTCACAGCAGAATAATCGCGGCGCTCGCGGCAACTGGGGCCGCTCCAACGACGGCCGTTCGAATCAGAGCTACGGTGGCCGCCCGGAGTATCGCGACCGCTCCGGCGACAATCGCGGTTCGCGTGCCGGATCACCGATGGGCGGCCGGTATGAGCCTGACAACCGGAACGGACGCTCGCAGTCATCGTACAAGGTGGGCGGCGGCTTCGAGAACGGTGGCCGTAGCAGATCTAACCCCGGCCATGACAACGGCAGCTACAATGGCAGCTACAATGGCAGCTACAACGGCAAATATCGTCCGGATCATAACGACAACCGCGGGAACCGCGACTATGGCAACGACCGCGATCACCGCAACGACCACGTGTATCGTGACAACGATCGCGTCTATCGCAACGATCGCGTCTATCGCAGCTCGCCCAGCTATCGCGTGGGCCATGGATGGCGCGGCGGATTCTCGCACGACTACATCGGACCGCGCCATGTGTGGCGGCTCGAAGGCGGCAATCGGGATCGCTTCTTCTTTCGCGGCTTCTATTTTAGCGTCGCAGCGTACGATTACCCGCTCGCGAACGACTGGTACTGGGATCGCGACAACGTGATCATCTACGATGATCCCGACAACGCAGGGTGCTATCTCGCCTTCAACACACGGCTCGGCACCTACATCCACGTGGTATTCGAAGGCAACTGATCGATCGAGCATGATATGGACTTGCCGGATTGAAAACGGGACTCGCGAATCGCGAGTCCCGTTTTCGCATCCAGCCAGGGCCATCACTCCCGCGCGGTGGCCCGTCCGACGATGACCGTGATGTTGTCGGATCCGCCGCCGTCCAGCGCATCCTGCAGCAGCTGTTCGCACACCTGCTTGGCAGATGTCATCGTGCGCAGACGCTCCGCGATCCGCTCGTCCGGGACGTGCTTGGTGAGGCCGTCGGTGCACAGCAGATGCACGTTGTCCCAATCCGCACGAAGCCGCGTGATGACGGGCAGCGAGGCCTCGCCGCCGATCGCGCTGGAGAGGACGTTCTTGAATTGCGACCGCTCGGCCACCGCCCGCGTGAAGATCCCCTGATCGAGCAGCTCCTGCGCGATCGTCTGGTCACGCGTCACCTGCGTGAGCGTGCCTTCTCGATACAGATAGTAGCGCGAATCGCCCACCTGGAGCAGATAGTACCAGGGCCACACGCCCATCCAGAGCGTGAGCGTCGTCGCCATGCGAACGCCATCGCCCTCCGCGCTCGCCTGTTCGAGCACCGCCTCGTGCGACTTGAGCGCCGCGGCCTGCAATGCCGGAGTCATCGTGCCATCCAGGGCCGCAGCATGGTCGTAGCAGTCCATGCTGGCCACCACGTACCGCGTCGCGGTCTCGAGCGCGATGGCGCTCGCGCGCTCGCCCCCCGTGGCACCCCCGACCCCGTCCGCGACCATCGCCATGAACGCCAGACGCTGATCGGGAAGCGGAAGCCGGTCGAGCTCCGAAAGATTGGTACTGAGGACGCTCATCCGACGATGGACCGTCGCGAGGAGAAAATGATCCTCGTTGTTCTTGCGAACCTTTCCGCAATGGGAGATGCCGTGCACGTCGATCTCATCGTCGTGAGGCTTCCGCTCGGTCATGACAGGCATCTCTTGCTTCGCAAGCGTCATCATGGCGATCCCATCTGGTGGATGGGCCCTCTAAAGGTATATTCACCTGATCGCTGAGGATCCCGCTGGCTCAGCATACGAGTCTTGCCGAGAGCACGCAACACGATTCCCATACTGCTGTGGCTGGCTTGTCCATGACCTCACCAACGGCCAGACAGCACACCGCGCGGGCGAATCGGACGTGCGCGCTCGCCGCACTCGCGCTCCTTGCATTGATCGCTCCTGCCACCGCGCGAGGCGCGCCGCGGATAAACGATCGAATCGCCGCATTCCGGAGAGCACTCATGCCCCACGCCTTGCGTACGACCGCCATCACACTCGCGTCAGTGCTCTCGCTCGGAGTCGTCGCCTGTCATCGCGGCGACAAGGCGACCGCCGACGCCGAAAAGCCGAGCGCCACGAGCTCCGCTTCCATTCCCAAGGTGCAGACGAACAAGGCGCCATGTGACTGGATCTCGCGCGCCGATGCCGAAAAGGCGCTCGGTGAGCCGCTCACGGCGGATCCGACCCGCGTGCGCAGCGCCGAGAACGCGGTGCCGCAGGCGGATGGCGACGGCTGTCTCTACCAGTTGAAGAGCACGTCCGCATTCTCGGAGGGCAAGGTGGCGATCGAGGTGACGGCAGACGATGCCGGAGCCATGCAGACGGGGTTTTCCGGAGTTCCCGACATCGAAGCGGTATTCAAGAGCAAGGAGTCGCACGGCGACTCCGTCGTGGATGGGCGTTGGGACTACGAAAGTGGATTACCCGGAGGCGTCGCAATGATGCGCAAAGGGCGCATCGTGATTCAGATCTTTGCATTCGGAAAATCCGATCAGGGGAAGGCGCTCGCTGGGGCCGTCCTGGATGCCATTCCGGATCTTCCGTTCACCAACGATCCCGCCGATCCCTCGGCCGCATCGGAAGATCCCGATCCGTGCTCGCTCATCACGCGTGCCGAGGCCGAAGCGGAGTTGGGTCCGTTGACCACAGCGCCGTTTCGCTCGCGCGAGAACTCGGCGATCGCGCATGGGAACGGCTCGAGCTGCTCGTACTACACCGGCAAGCATCGCGCACTGGTCGTGACGCCGACGTACAGCAGCGGCGCGATGAAATACAAGATGATGGCGGGTGTGGGCAACATGGTGTCGGGTGTGCTGGGCGGCGCCAAGGCACCGGATACGCTGCTTGGTCCCTGGGATCAAATCTCCACGAATGCCACGGGCTCGCTCACTCTGCTCAAGGGTGACAAGATGGTGGAAATGCAATACAAGTCGTCCACGGCGGACTACGCGCATGCGGTCAAGCTCGCGCGCGCGGCCGCGACGAAGCTGTAGCGGCACTCTCGAGCGGAGCGCGCGTTGCGCTTTCTCGTCGCACTCGCGGCTGTCGCGCTCACGGCGCTGTTCGGCGGGTCGGACAGGGCCACGGCGATGATCACCGTCGCCACCGGAGCGCACGCGGGCACCTTTCTCGTGCGCAACACGGATTCGCCATGCGAGATCACGACGCAGCAAGCTCCGCGTCCCAAGCACCGGTTCGAGGTCTCGATCGGAGAAGTGACGCCCAAGACCGATGCGAACAAGTTGACGCTGGTCACACTGATCATTCCGGATGCAGACCTGCGGGGCCCGATCCATTCGTTCTACGCGTCGATCGACTTCGGCTACGTCGGTCGGGGCACCGAGTACCGGGCGGAGACCCGTCCGGGCGAAGGGGTTGGCGGAAGCGGCACCGTCACACTCGTGCCGCATGGCCAGGATGCAACCGTGACGCTCGACATCGTTTCCGCGGACGCAGTTTCGTACACGGGCACGATTCAGTGCTCCGGAGTGTCGCACTACTGATCGCGCACGCCATGTTCAAAAGCGTGCTCCGCCCCTCTCCGGCCTCCAAGGTTCGCATGAATCTTGGACCGTAGAGGTCACGGCGACGCCGCAGAGCGACAAGAAGCTGAGCGCGGTGATGAGCCGGCCGAGAGTGTCGCTGCGAACGCGAAGTTGCTCGGCCAAAGCGCCACCGAGGCCAAAAAGGAGCTGTGGAAGAAGCACATGCATGCCTCGAAGCCGGATGGCGTGAACTGCACGTGAGATGACGAGCGCAGGGAACGCCCCGGCTTCTTGCGCGCTGCGCGCCCCGCCCGTCATCATCCCTGCACCATGACACGATTCCGATTCGCCGTGCCCCTGGCAGCCGTGCTTCTGAGCGCGCCGGGCGGCGTACTTTCCGCGCAGACGCGTGACAGCACGCTCACCGGATTTCCGGCGCTCGCCAGCGACTTCGTCTTCACCTCGCTCGCCTTCTCGCCCGCCTCCGCCACGCAGGCTGGTCTCCACGACTGGACCGATCCGTACACGGGCAAGCGGGCGCATCTCGATTCGCTGCTCGACGATTTCTCGCCGAAGGCGATCGAGAAGCAGCGCGCCTACTTCCTGGGCGTGCAATCGCGGCTGGCAGCCATCGATCGGGCGCACCTCGATGCGCAGACGCAGGCGGACCACCATGTGGTCGCGAACGGCGCTGCCTTCGCGCTGTTCGAGCTCACGAAGGAACGTTTCCATCAATTCAAGCCGCAGATGTACGCCGAAGATCTCGGCAATTCGCTCTTCGCGAACATCTCTCTCGAGTACGCGGACAAGAACACGCGCGCCGCTGATCTCACCGCGCGCATCGCTCGCGTGCCGGGCTTTCTCGCGGTTGCACGCCGCAATCTCCGCGCATCGAACGAGATCTACACGCGCGTTGCGCTCGAGGAGACCGATGGTGTGAGCGCGCTCGTGAAAAACATGGGCGCGGACTTCACACGCGGAACGCCGTCACAGGCACGGTACGCGCGCGTGGCGCCGGCCGCACTCGCCGCGCTGGCCGAGTATCAGCGGTTCATCAAGGACACGCTGTCCAAGCGGGGAACGGTGGACTGGCGCTCTGGCGTCGGGCAGTTCAACGCGAAGTGGAAATACTCGCTCGAGGTGTCGCTCACGCCGGACGAGGCGCTCCGGATCGCCGAGGACAGCATGCGCAGGACGCGGGCGGAAATGCTGGTGCTCGCACGTCCCCTGCACGACAAATGGTTTCCGGCGCACCGGCACACCGGCGACTCGACGGCCGTGCTCAACGCCATCGTGAGCGAAACGCTCGCGCACATCGGAGCCGAGCATGCGAATCGCGACTCCCTGCTGCAGCAGGCGAAGACCGATGTCGCCGTACTCACGCGCGTCGTGCGCGATCGGCGCATCGTGTCATTGGATTCCTTTCCGAATCTGCAGGTGATCCCGACGCCCGAATTCATGCGCGGCGTGTACGGCGTTGCCGGCGCGGTGTTCGCCCCGCCGCTCAATCCGAACCTCGCGACGTTCTTCTGGGTCACTCCCATCCCCGCGGCGTGGACGTCCGAGCGCGCGGACTCGAAGCTCCGCGAGTACAACACGTACAAGATGCTCGATCTCACCATGCACGAGGGAATTCCCGGGCACGTCGTGCAGGGCGCGTACGCGAATCTGATCACACCAGACTGGCGCCGGCTGCTGCGCGGCATCTTCTCGAACACTCCCTACGTGGAGGGATGGGCGGTCTACGCCGAGCACGTGATGATGTACGACGCGCACGTGGACGGCGGCGACCCGGTGAAGATGAAGCTCACCGATCTCAAGGGAATGCTGCGCATCTACACCAACGTGATCATCGACATTCGCCTGCACACTCGTTCGATGCCTGGTGACTCCGCGGTCGCGTTCATGATGCGCGACGCATTTCAGGAGCGGCCGGAGGCCGAAGCGAAGCTGCAGCGCGCGCAGCTCGATTACGTGCAGCTCAATGCCTATTTCGCGGGCGTCGAGGAGTGGACGCGGCTGCGGCACGATGTGCAGGCACGCGATGGCAAGGATTTCAATCTGTGCCGCTATCACGACACGGTGCTTCTCTATGGTGCGCTTCCGGTGCCGGAGATTCGCCGCCTGTACATGGCGGGCGTCGCTCCAACCGCGAAGGCGCCGCCATCGAGATGCCAGGTTGCGAGCGCGGCGAACGGCAGCTAGGGATGACTCGCTGTGGACCGCGTACGCGAACGCGAGGCTGCTGATCGGCCGAGCTCCCCGCATCGAGGTGGATCTGCGCCGTCCCGTGAGCGATGAGCTTCGGCACCTTCTGAAAAAGCTTGGACTCGGCGCCAGCTTTGCCATCGTGACGCCGTGCGATCCGCGCGGCAGGCGATCGCCGGCGTGGCTCAATCTGGCACGCTACGTTCGTACGCGACTGCTGCTGCGCTCGCGCAAGCTGCGGTTCCTGCCAGCCGATGGCGAGTCGCCCGACTCGAGGCATCGCGAGCGCGGCTTTGCGATCGCGGTGGATCGTGGCCAAGCCGCAGCGCTTGCTCGCGAGCTCGAGCAACTCGCACTCTACTGGTTCGATGGAGACGCCTTCTGGATCGATGGTGCACTCGCCGAGCGACCGCCCCGGCGGCTTCCCTGACTCTCGCGGCCAACTCTCTATTGCGAGACGATCAGCTCCGCCATCCGCGCCGCCGCGCCCGGCGCGTGCGAAAAGAACAGCGTCGGCTCGATCACCTCGAGCTCCATCAACAACAGCTTCGCGTCTCGCACGATGCCGTCCACCCGCGCATAGAGAATCTCCTCGACGCGCGTGTCCGTAGCCCTCGCAGCCGCGTGCAGCACCGCCCGGGCATCCTCGATCAGCGACGGCTCGGGCTCCCGCCGCTCCACCGTGCCGCCGAAATCATGCTGCACGCGGAAATCACCATCGGCAGGACGCTTCACCACCGCGTGGCTGAATTCGCCGCCGAGAAAGATGAGCGACCATTCTCCGTCACGAATCTCCGGGAGAAACGGCTGCACCATGACTCCAGTCGGCGAAGCCGCGAGCAGTGCTTCGAAGCGCGCCTGATGCTCCGATGCGCGCCGGGGCTCGACGAGCCACGTCTGGTGCGCGGTGGCCGAGATGGCGGGCTTCACGACGGCCCCTTCGGTCCATCCCTGCGCCGCGATGAGCGCATCGAGGTCGGGCGCGGCGCTACCCTCGGCCGCGCTCACCCAGATCGTGGGCACGATCGCGATTCCACGGGCGTCGAGGTCGAGCAGATAGCGCTTGTCCACGCTCCACTGCACGAGGGCGGGAGAGTTCCTGAGCGAGCCATCGTGATTCTCCTTCACCTCGTCGATCCACAGCAGGAACTCCGCGGGGCGATGGTGGAAGTTCCAGCACGAGCGCAGCACGATCCGGTGATAGCTCGCCCAATCCGCCCGCGCGTCCCACGGGCGCGCCTCGACCTGCGCACCGCGCGCAACGAGCGCGTCGCGCAGCAGACGGTCGTCGGCGGTGATCGCGGGAACACCGGAGTACGTGATCAGCGCAACCCGGTTGGGAGAGAGCGGTGGGGACATGTGTGGCTCACGAAAGGGCTGGCGTAATCTGACCGGCGGACGCGCATTGCTGAAGGGCCGCCCGGCGCTCCTGCACGCATCGATGCATCTTTCATCATGCTCTACGTCGACAACAACGGGATCACGGACGCGCGACTCAACCTCGCGCTCGAGGAACACGTGCTCCGCAACCGCATCGAGAACGACGACCTCCTGCTCTTCTACATCAACGCTCCCGCGATCATCATCGGGCGCAATCAGAACACGATCGAGGAGATCAACGCGGACGTGGTGAACGAGCGCGGCATTCGCGTGGTGAGGCGGATATCCGGCGGCGGTGCGGTTTACCACGATCTCGGAAATCTGAATTTCAGCTTCATGACGCGCGACGTGAGCGCGCGCTTCAATCGCTACGACCTCTTCAACAGGCCCGTAGTCGAGGTGCTTCGCGACCTCGGCGTCCCAGCCGAAATCGGCGGTCGCAACGACATTCTCGCGGACGGGCGCAAGATCTCGGGAAACGCGCAGTTCGCGACCGCGGGTCGCATGTTCAGCCACGGCACGCTCCTGCTCGATTCGAATCTCGACGACGTGACCTCGGCGCTCCGGCCGAAGCCGGGGAAGGTGGAATCGAAGGGTGTGAAGTCGATCCGCAGCCGCGTGGCGAACATCTGCGAGTTCCTGCGCGAGCCGATCACCGTGATCGAGCTCCGGGATCGCATTCTCGAGCGCATCTTCGGCACGTGCGATCGTGCCCGCGTCCCCTCGCTCATTTTGGAGGAAGCGGATTGGGGCGCTGCACACGAGCTCCTCGAGCATCGCTACGGAAACTGGAGCTGGAATTTCGGAGAGGATCCGCCGTGCAACGTCCAGCGGGTGCAGCGCTTTCCCGCGGGCGAGATCGACGCGCGCCTGGACGTGCACGGAGGTCGCATTACCGGTGCACGGTTCTTCGGCGACTATATGGGCCGCGCGGAAGTGAGCGACTTCGAAGCGCTGCTCCGCGGGCAGCGCTACGATCGCGAGTCGCTCTCGGCAGTACTCGGCAGAGCCGACGTGCGTGAATACTTCGGCGACATCGCTGCGACGGACGTGCTCGCTCTTCTTTCGCCCTGAAATCCGCGAGAGCGCAAGAGCCGGATATAGCTTTCGTCCACCGTCACGAACGTTGCGAGGATACGCCATGTCATCATCCGCCCAGAGGTGCAGCCACGTCGATCAGGTGCGCGATGTCGCGCCCAACACTCCCAACGGATGCGAGGAATGTCTCGCGCTCGGGATGCACTGGGTGCACCTGCGACTCTGCCAGGAGTGTGGTCACGTGGGTTGCTGCGATCAGTCGCAGGGAAAGCACGGGACCAAGCATTTTCACTCCTCACACCACCCGATCATGAAGAGCTTTCAGCCCGGCGAGGACTGGAGCTGGTGCTACGTCGACGAGCTGTTCATGGAGCCCGCGGTCGAGCCGGGAGCGTGAGCCCCACCGCAGTGTCCGCCAGTGGTGCTTGGCCGCAGCTGCCACTGGCCGAGTGGAGCGACACGCGCGATACGCTGCATCTGTGGATGCAGATCGTTGGAAAAACGCGGCTCGCGCTCGCTCCGATGGTCAATCATTGGTGGCAGGTTCCGCTCTACATCTCGGCGCGCGGGCTCACCACCTCGCGAATTCCGTACGGCGCCGCGGGCTTCGCGGTGGAGCTCGATTTCATCGCTCACGTTCTTCGAATCCTGCACGACGATGGGCGCACGTGGTCGATGACGCTCGCGCCTCGCTCCGTCGCCGATTTCTACAGCGAGTACATGTCGGGATTGCGCTCGCTCGGCATCGACGTGCGCATCTGGCCCGTGCCGGTCGAGATCGCCGATGGCATTCCGTTCGCACAGGACGAGACGCATGCGTCGTACGATGCCGATGCCGCGCAACGCTTCTGGCGCGCGCTCGCTCAGGCCGCGCGCGTGCTCGAGATCTTTCGCGGGCGATTCCTCGGCAAGTCGAGCCCCGTGCACTTCTTCTGGGGCAGCTTCGATCTCGCGTGCACGCGCTTCAACGGCGCGCGCGCACCGGAGCATCCGGGCGGCGTGCCCGCGCTCGCCGACTGGGTGACGCGCGAGGCGTACTCGCACGCGTGCATCAGCGCCGGATGGTGGCCCGGCACGATCGGAAGCCCGATCACCGAGCCGGCGTTCTACGCCTACGCGTACCCCGAGCCGGCGGGCTGTCCCACGGCGAAGATCCGGCCCGATGCCGGCTACTACCACGCCGTGATGCACGAATGGATTCTGCCATACGATGCGGTGCGCACCGCCGCGAGCCCGGACGCCATGGCACTCGACTTCTTTCAGAGCACGTACGAAGCTGCCGCGAGCCTCGGAGGCTGGGACCGCGCATCGCTCGAGCGCGCGCCGTGAGCGCTCACAACATGTACTAGAGCATGTACTGCACGTTCGAGCTCCCGGTCGGATACGCATAGATCATTTTCTTCAGCTCGGCCACCGGGAGCTCGAAGCGGATCGCCATGGCGAACAGGTTGATCACCTCTTCGCCGTGACCGCCGAGGATGTGCGCACCGACCAGGCGGTCCGTTCCCTCGTCGATGATCGTCTTGAACGCCCCCACGCGCTCGCGCACGCGACGGTTCGTGAACCACTGCGTCGTGTCGCCCGTCGCGACGCGCACCCGCATGCCTTTCGCGCGCGCCGCCTTTTCGGTGAGGCCCACACCCGAGAGCGTCGGGATCGTGAACACCACGCTCGCCGTGCCGCGATAGTCGGGACGTGAGCTGTTGCCGTTCAACAGATTCGCCGAAACCACCGAACCCTCGTGTCCGGCAACCGGCGTGAGCGGAATGGATCCGGGCGGACTCACCACGTCTCCCGCGGCGTACACGCGCGGATTCGAGGTGCTCTGAAGAAACTCGTTGACGCGGATGGATCCATGGTGCTCGAGCTCGACCCTGCCTGCCGTGGGATCGACCCTTGCGCTATTGGGCACGCGTCCGGCGCCGTGTACCACGAGATCCGCCTCGATCTCGTGCATGCTCGAGCCATGGCCCACGCACACGCGAAAGACACCTGATCCAGGCACGTGCTCCACTGCGGTCACCGAGTGATCGAGCCGGACATCGATCCCGATCGCTCTCGAGTGTTGCAGCAGCCGGTCGACCAGCGCTTCGTCGAATGATGGAAGCGGAGTGCCGCGGCCGAGCACGATCACCTGTGCGCCCGCGTGATGCGCGAGATGCGCAAACTCCAATGAGATGTAGCCGGCGCCCACGAACACGATTCGGTGCGGCAGCTCGTCGAGCTCCATGAACTCCGTGCTCGTGATCACGTGCGCCTCACCCGGAATGCCGAGCGGCCGCGGAGATGCGCCCGTCGCGATCACGACATGCCTCGTCGTGAGCTCGCGTCCGGCGATCGCGATTCGATCGTCCGCAGTGAATTTCGCCTCGCCGTGAAGCGTCTCGATCCCCGCCTTCCGGAATCGCGCTTCGCGATCGGATGGAACGGGATCGGTGAAGGTGCGCTTGAAGCGCATCAGCGCCGGCCAGTCGATCGAGGCATCGCCGGCGACTCCGGAGCCGCGCATGCGACGGTGCCACGCCACGACTTCGGCTGCGCCAACGAGCACCTTCTTCGGATCGCAGCCGCGATTGCCGCAGGTGCCGCCGAAGGGCTGATCGTCAATGACGGCCACACGCCACCCGGCAGCTCGACAGTTGTACGCGGGCGCGGAGCCGGCCGCTCCAGAGCCGATCACGAGCAGATCAAATTCGTCCGCCATTGTCCCCTCGCGTAGTTAAGCCGCTCAATGCGGCCTCGGAACCAAATGCACTGTTCTTGCCCTAGTCTGCATGGATTGTGTCTACGTAAGATGATCGTAACGTCCGTTTCTGGCTCGAGGGTTCCAATGGCATCATCGCTCCTGACCAGCGATACCGCTGCGATTCGTCCTCGCGACGCACGACATGCGTCCACGCCGCTCACGCTCGCGCAGCGATTTGAGGCTGTTCGCGCACAGACCGAGCGTCTGTGCGCGCCTCTCGACATCGAGGATTACGTCGTGAGCAGCATGGCGGACGTGAGTCCCACGAAGTGGCATCTCGCGCACACCAGCTGGTTCTTCGAGACGTTCATACTGGGCCCGCACGCCCCGGGCTACGCTTCGCCGAATCCGCGATACGCGTATCTGTTCAATTCGTATTACGTGCAGGCGGGCGAGCGCCACTGTCGCGCGAAACGGGGGCTCGTCACCAGGCCAACGGTGCGCGAGGTGTTCGAGTATCGCGCGCACGTGAACGAGGCGATGCGCGATCTCCTGCAGCGCGTGGGCGGCGATCCACAGCACCCTGCGCACGCGCTCATCGAGCTCGGACTCCACCACGAGCAGCAGCACCAGGAGCTGCTCGTGACGGACATCAAGCACGTCTTCTGGATGAATCCACTTCGCCCGGTGTATCGGGAGCGGCCGCTGGAGCCCGCACGGGAAGCGGCCGAGCTGAAGTGGCGCACCTTCGCGGGCGGCGTGCATCGGATCGGACACGAGGGCGAGGGCTTCGCGTTCGACAATGAAGGCCCCGCGCACCGCGAGTTTCTCGAAGACTTCGCGCTCGCGTCACGGCTCGTCACCAACGGCGAATATCTCGAGTTCATGCGCGACGGCGGCTACGAGCGCTCGGAGCTCTGGCTCTCGCCGGGGCTCGCCATCGTGCAGGATCGCGGCTGGGAGGCGCCGTTCTACTGGGAGCGCCACGGCAATGGATGGACGGAGTTCACACTGGCTGGCACGCGCCCCGTCGCGCTTGATGAGCCCGTGTGCCACGTGAGCTACTACGAGGCCGATGCATTCGCCCGCTGGGCGAAGCGCCGCCTGCCCACCGAGGCCGAGTGGGAAGTCGCCGCGAGCGGCGCGCCGATTCGGGGAACCTTTGTGGAGAGCGAGCGCTTTCATCCTGCTCCGGCGAGTCCGACGAGCGGCGAGAACGCGTTGTCACAGCTCTACGGTGACGTCTGGCAGTGGACGCAGAGTGCGTACGTGGGCTATCCGGGATTCAAGGCGGACACGGGCGCGATCGGGGAGTACAACGGAAAGTGGATGGCGGACCAGTGGGTGCTGCGCGGCGCCTCGTGCGCAACGCCCGAATCGCACGCGCGACTCACGTATCGAAACTTCTTCCCATCGGATGCGCGATGGCAGTTCATGGGGATTCGTCTTGCCGACCATGCGTGACGAGCGTTCGATGACGGTACCTGCTTCGCGGCAGGGCGTGCCACGCATCGTTGCGCGGCCGGACACGCGCCCGATGCGCGAGGAAGTGCTGCGCGGACTCGAGTCCGAGCCGAAGACGCTTCCGCCAAAGCTCTTCTATGACGAGACCGGCGCGCATCTGTTCGAGCAGATCTGCGAGCTTCCCGAGTACTATCTCACGCGCGCCGAGCTCGAGATCCTGCGCGCGCGCAGCGGCGAGATCGCGGAGCTCGCGGGCCCACGCGTGGCGCTGCTCGAATACGGCAGCGGCGCAGGCGTGAAGATTCGCCTGCTCCTCAACGCGCTCGAGACACCTGCGGCGTACGTGCCGATCGACATCTCGCGCGAGCAGCTCGGCCGCGTCTCGCGCGAGCTCCACGCCGAGTATCCGGGCGTGGCTATTCGGCCGCTCAATGCCGATTACACGTTGCCGCTCGCGGTGCCGCCGCTGCCGGAGGGATCGCGCAGAGTCGCGTTCTTTCCGGGCTCGACCATCGGCAACTTTCATCCGATGGAGGCCGCCATCTTCCTCGGCCGCGTGCGGCGCGCAGTCGGCAAAGGTGGTGCGCTCATTCTCGGCGTCGACCGTCGCAAGAACGCGACGACACTCAACGCCGCCTACGACGACTCCGCCGGCGTGACCGCGGCCTTCAACCTGAACATCCTCGCGCGACTCAATCGCGATCTGCACGCGCACTTCGACCTGCGCACCTTCGAGCATCGCGCGTTCTTCAACTCGCGCGCGAGCCGCGTCGAGATGCATCTGGTGAGCACGGTCGAGCAGATCGTGATGGTAGGCGGCGAGCCGATTCACTTCGACAAGGGCGAGACCATCTGGACCGAGAGCTCGTACAAGTACGATCGCGCGCGCCTGGAGGAGCTGATCGAGACAGCGGGCTTTCGCCTGCGAGAGCTCTGGACGAACCGGAAGCGGCAGTTCTGGGTCGCCTACCTCGAAGCGGTGTGACGCAGATGCGCGGGGGCGATGACGCGCTCGACCAGCGCGAGCACGCCATCCACCGCTAGCGCGAGCGCGGCGGCGGGGAGTGCGCCGGACAGGATCATGTCGGTGTCCGCGAGCGCCAGCCCCGCAACGATCGGCTCGCCCAGCCCTCCAGCGCCGATGAACGCGGCCAGCGTGGCTGCGCCTACCGTGATCACGGCCGCGGTTCTGATGCCCGCCATGATGACGGGCGCCGCAAGCGGCAGCCGCACTCGCAACAATCGTTGACTCGGCGTCATCCCTAGCGCCTCCGCCGCCTCCACCGCCGACGGATCCGCATCGCGCACGCCGCTGTACGCGCTGCGCGCGATCGGATAGAGCGCGTAGATCCAGAGCGCCACGAGCGCCGGCTTCACGCCGATTCCGAACAGCGGGATCATGAACGCGAGCAGGGCGATGCTCGGAATGGTCTCGAGCACGCCGAGCACGCCGATGGTCGGCTCCGCTGCACCGCGAGCGCGCTCGAGGGCGAGGGCGAGCGGCACCGCGACGATGATGGCGGCGCCAAGCGCGAGCGCGACGAGGAGGAGATGCTGAAGCACGAGCCTCCAGATGGCAGCTCGGCGCTCCCAGAGATAGGCCGGGAGAGATCCCTTAGTACTGAGAGATCTCGGTATCGAGGCTCCCGCGCGCATCGCCCCCGTGAGCCCGAGATCGCGGAGCGCATCGGCGGCGACACGCTTCACATCTTCGCCATCCACCTCGATGCGCCGGTTGAGCACGCGCATGCGCGACTCGTCGAGCATGCCGCTCAGCATCGTGAGCGCGGCGATCGCGTCGGCGCGTTCGCGCTGGAGCCGCGCGCCCACGACCGCTGCGGCTTGGTACGGCGGGAAGAAGTGCTCGTCGTCGACGAGCGTTACCAGATCGTACTTCGAGAGCAGCCCGTCGGTGGAGTAGCCGTCGATCACGTCCACGGCTCCGGTGGCGAGCGCCTGGTATTTCACCGCGGGAGCGAGTGGCCGCACCGCGCGCGGACGAACGCCGTATGCGCGCGCGAGCCCCGCCAGGCCATCGGGACGGCCGATGAAATCCGCCGTGAAGCCGGCCACGAGATGCCCGCTCTCGCGCGCGAGATCGCTGAGCGTACGCAGATGGTATTGCGCAGCCGTGCTCTTTCGCACGGCGATCGCGTAGCTGTTCTGGAATCCGAGCGGGGGCAGCCATCGCACGCCGTATCTCGTTGCGAATTCGCGCGCAACGTGCGCGAACACGCGTCGCGGATCGCTCGCCAGAGAATCGGTGAGCGAATCGTGCAGCACCGCGAGCAACCCGGTGCCCGTGTACTCGGGGTAGAGATCGATGGCGCCCGAGCGGAGCGCCTGCATCGCGATTTCCGTCTGCCCGAGTCCCATCCGGCGATCCACGACCATTCCGTGCGACTCGAGCAGCTGCGCAAACATCTCGGCCAGCAGATACGATTCGCCGAACGGCTTCGACGCGACGATGATCGGCACTCCGCGAAGTGCGTCACCGCGCGCGGCGACATCCTGCGCTCGCGCACTGCTCGCAGCCACCAACACCGCGACCGCGAGAATTACGCTCTTCACGCGAGCCCCCGCAGCGGCGCCGATGCCGCGAGCGCGCGCTCGAGCAGCGTCGCGACGTACGGTGTGGCGGGCGATGATGCGAGCCGGTCGATGGTGCCCTGCTGCTCGATGCGCCCCGCGCGCATCACCACCAGCTCGTCCGCGAGGCGCGCGGCTTCGGCCAGATCGTGCGTGACCATGAGCATCGTGAACGAGAGCTCGTGCCGCAGCGCATCGAAGGCTGACTGCAGGTCCGAGCGCGTGATGGCATCGAGCGCGCCGAACGGCTCGTCCATGAGCACCACGCCCGGACGCGCCGCGAGCGCACGCGCGAGTGCCGCGCGCTGCCGCTGTCCGCCCGAGAGCTCGTGCGGAAACCGCCCGCCGAATCGCTCGGCCGGCAACCCCACCAGTGCGAGCGTGTCCGTTGCGACTGCGCTCGCATTGGGGATGCCGAGGAGCGTGGGCACGAGCGCGACGTTTCGCAGGATGCGCCAATGCGGCATCAACCCGCCGTCCTGCGGCACGTAGCCGATCATTCGGCGCAGCTCCACGCTCGGCCGATCGCGCACGTTGGCCCCGCCAACGGAGATCGCCCCGCTCGTAGGCTCGACCAGACGATTGAAGCATCTGAGCAGCGTCGTCTTTCCCGACCCGCTCTCACCCACCAGTGCGACGCTCTGGCCCGCCAAGACATCGAGACTCACGCGATCGAGCGCGATCACATCGCCGTAGCGCTGGACCACATCGCGCGCGGCAAGCGCCAGCGGCTCGCGTCTGGTTGGAGCTCCCGAGGACTCTCGCACGTGTGAGATAAGCTGCCGCCCCTGCGACGCAGCCGCAACGAGCACGTCATTCTCCCCTCCACCCCGATTGCGTGATAGCTTGAATCGTGGACACTCGCGCTCCCCACGCGCCCTCGCCTCGATGACCTTTCAGCGCAAGATGCTGTTCGGCTTCTCGCTCATGGTCGTTCCCGCACTGCTCATCGGGATCGAGGCGATTCGCACGAACGTGCTCGAGCGCGATGCGCTCCAGATGCTCGGCCAGAACATGTCGCGCACGCGCACGTACGCCGAGCTCGAGACGGCGATGTTCAATCAGAGCGAGATCATCTGGCGGTATCTCAGCGGCCTCGATCCCCACGCCAAGGATGAGTTCCGCGCCACGGGGGAGGTCATCAAGTACTGGCAGCAGCGCTGGCGATCGGAGCTGCGTCCGAACGAGGCCGGGCTCGCCAACAGCACCGAAGAGATCCAGCGCCGCATCGAGCTCGTGTCCGACAGCGTATTCAAGCTCTACGACTCCGGCCAGCACGAGGCTTCGTACCAGCTGGCACAGCGCGATCTGCGCGATGGGCTTCTCCCCGCGCTCACGCAGCTCAATCGCGACATCTACCGGCAGGCGCGCGAGTCGAGCGTGCGCGGCGCGTACACGCGGCTCGAGGAGATCGTCACGGGGGAGCGCGACGTGCTCATCGCAATCCTCGTCATCGCGGTGATCGCGGGGCTGCTCGCCTCGTGGCTCATCTCGCGCGGGCTCGCGCGCCCGATCAGCCAGCTGCGCATGGCCATGGCGCGCGTGGGCGCAGGCGAGGTCGAGCTTCCGATCGATGTGAGCTCGCCCGACGAGATCGGCGATCTCGCGCGCTCCTTCGCGCAGATGACCGAAAGCCTCGAGAAGACGCAGGCTCAGCTCGTACAGTCCGAGAAGCTCGCCTCGATAGGCGAGATGTCGGCCGCGGTGGCGCACGGCATTCGCAATCCCCTCGCGAGCCTCCGCGCCGCGGCGCAGGTCGCGATGCGTCATCCGGAATCGGCCGCGACGCGCGAGCACATGGGCCTCATCATCGAGGAGGTCGATCGTCTCGATCGCCGCGTGAGTCATCTCCTGAGCTTTTCCAAGCCGGCGCCGTTCCATCCCCTGCGCGAGAGCGTTTCCCGACTGATCGAAGACCTGCTGCCGCCATTCACCGAGCTCCTGCGCGAGCACGGCGTTGCGCTGGAGCTGGCGCTCGCAGCGAATCTTCCCGATGTGCGTGTCGATCCGATGCAGCTCGAGCAGGCGCTGGTCGAGATCGTCTCCAACGCGCTCGACGCGATGCCACATGGCGGAACGCTCCGCATGGCGGCGCGCCTCGAACAGTCGGCGGGAAGCGATGGGGCAAACGGTGCAAGCGTCGTCGTCGAGATCGTGGACTCGGGCGCCGGCATTCCCGAGCGCGTGCTCGCCTCCGTGTGTGAGCCGTTCTTCACCACGCGCGCGGAAGGCACTGGGCTCGGGCTCGCGATTGCGAAACGCTACATCGAGCAGAATGGCGGCAGCCTCGACATCAGCAGCATCGCCACCGTTGGAACGACGGTGCGCATTCGCCTTCCGGCCATCGATCACGCAACTCCTTCCGTGAGCACACCGGAGCCCGCGCGCGCGGGGGCGAGCCGATCGTGAGTGGGCCAACGGTGCTGATCGTGGACGACGAGCGCACGCTGGCCCGCTCGATCAGGACGTTCCTCATCGATTCGGGCTACGAGGCCGAGGTGGCAGGGGATGCGGAGAAGGCGCTCGAGCTGCTCGAGAGCGTTCGTCCCGACGTCATCTTCGCCGATGTGCGGCTCCCCGGGATGGGCGGCATCGAGCTGCTCCAGCACATTCGCGAGTTCGATCCGTCGATTCCCGTCATCATCATGACGGCGTACGGCAGCATCGAGGGCGCAGTCGAGGCGGTGAAGCTGGGGGCATTCGACTATCTGAAAAAGCCGGTCGATCTCGAGGAGCTCAAGCTGCTCGCGGACCGGGCGCGCGAGAGCTCGCTGCTCAAACAGGAGCTCTCGTACTATCGCGGCCGGGAGGCACGGAAGCTTCCGTTCGCGGGCATGATCGGCGAGTCACCGGCCGTTCGCGCGATCATGGAGCAGGCGCGCCAGATCGCCGCGCTCGAGGACACTCCGCCCGTGCTCATCACCGGCGAGACGGGAACCGGCAAGGGATTGATCGCGCACACGATTCACGCGAGCGGGCCCCGTTCCACGAAACCGTTCATCGAGGTGAACTGCACCGCGCTCCCCGCAAGCCTGATGGAGGCGGAGCTGTTCGGGCATGAACGCGGCGCCTTTACCGATGCGAAGCAGTCGAAGATCGGCCTGTTCGAAGCGGCGGAGCACGGCTTCATCTTCCTCGACGAGATCGGCGACACGGAGCTCCCGCTGCAAGGGAAGCTGCTGCGCGCGATAGAGGAGCGCATGGTGCGGCGCGTGGGCAGCATTCGCGACCGCAGGATCGATGTGCGCATTCTCGCCGCCACCAACCGCGATCTCGAGCGCGAGGCACAGGCCGGCACCTTCCGCCGCGATCTCTACTTTCGTCTCGCCGTCATCCTGCTCCGGCTTCCGCCGCTGCGCGACCGCGGCCACGACGTGCTGCTGCTCGCCGAGGAATTCATGCGCCGCTACAGCGCGAAGTACGGAAAGATGGTGCAGCGCATGAGCCCCGCCGCTCGCGATGCGATGCTCGCCTATTCGTGGCCGGGCAACGTGCGCGAGCTGAGTCACGTCATCGAGCGCGCGGTGCTCTGGAGCCGGGGCGGTGTGCTCGAGGCCGAGCAGCTGTCGCTGTCGAGCTTGGACGCGAGCTTGGACGCGGCCGCCATGCGCGTGAGCGTGGACGCCGGCGCGCCGATTACGCCGTCGGATGCCCTTCCGCCGCGCGGGACCGATCTCGCGCAGTGGGAGAAATCGATGATCGAGCAGGCACTCCGCGAAGCGAATGGCAATCAGACTCAGGCCGCGCAGCGACTCGGCGTCAGCCGCGACACGCTGCGCTACCGGCTCAAGAAATTCGGAATCCAGTAACGCATGCACGTCATCCTGCTGGGAACGGCTGCGGGCGGGGGATTTCCGCAGTGGAATTGCTGGTGCCCCACGTGCCGCATCGCGCGCGACGATCCGGCTCGCGCGCGCGCGCGCACGCAGTCATCCGTCGCGTTCAGCGCCGATGGCGTACGATGGTTCCTCGGCAACGCGTCACCCGACGTGCGCGAGCAGCTCGGGCGGCTGCCGCGCGTCGATGTGCCGGGCGTGCGCCACGTGCCCGTGGAAGGGATCGTGCTCACCGATGCCGAGCTCGATCACACGCTCGGCGTCGCTCTTCTTCGCGAAGGGCGACAGCTGCAGATCCTCGCCACGCCGGCAGTGATTCGAACGATGGCCGAAGATTCGCGCGTGCTTCCGGTGACGCAGGCATTCGCGGAGGTGCAAACGGTCGAGATTGCGCTCGGGGAGGCAACGCCGCTCGACTATCGCGACGGGACACCGAGCGGACTCACGATCGAGATGAAGGCAGTGCGAGGCGACCCGCCGCGCTTTTCGCGCAGGGAAGAAGTCGGGCACACCGTTGCCGCATTCATCACCGACACCACGAGTGGCAGGACGTGCGCGTTCGTTCCCGGGTGTGGCGGCCTTGGCCCAAAGCTGCTGGCGCGGCTCAACGAGGCGGATCTGCTCCTGTTCGACGGCACCTTCTGGACCGACGACGAGCTCATTCGGCTCGACATCTCCGACCGGCCGGCGTCCGCGATGGGGCACGTGGCGATCTCCGGGGCCGAGGGCAGTCTCGCGGTGCTCACGGAGCTCGACTGTCGCCAAAAGGTTTACACGCACATCAACAACACGAATCGGATGCTGATCGAGCGGTCGGCGGAGCGCGCGGAGGTGGAGGCAGCGGGGATGCTCGTGGGCATGGATGGAATGCGCTTCGAGATCTGAGGCGCGCGTTTTGCGCGCGTTAGCGATTCCCCCACTTCGCGGTAAGCTTTGCTCATGTCCTCTTCCCTGCTCTCGGCGCCCACGATCGCGGCTCCGCCCAAGCCGCCGATTCCGGCGCTCGATCGCCCGCTCACGCCTGACGCGCTCGTTGCCGCGCTGCGCGGATTTCACGGCTCGTATTACGTGGAGCATCCGTTTCATCACCTGATGCACGACGGCAAGCTGTCGCAGCGGCAGATGCAGGGGTGGGTCGCGAATCGGCTGGCGTACCAGCGCGCGATTCCGCGCAAGGACGGCGCGATCATCTCGAACTGTCCGGTGCCCGCGGTGCGTCGCAAGTGGATTCAACGCATCATCGATCACGACGGCCACGCGGAGGGCGAAGGCGGCATCGAGAAGTGGATCCAGCTCGGGGTAGCGTTCGGCGTTCCGCGCGAAGAGATGGAGGATGAGCGTCACGTGCTCCCCGGCGTGCGATTCGCGGCCGAGATGTACGTGACGTTCTGCAAGACGAAGCCGTGGGTGGAAGCGGCGGCATCGTCGCTCACGGAGCTGTTCGCGCCGGACATCATGCGGCGCCGGCTCGAGGCGCTGCCCAGGCACTATCCGTGGATTCGCGCCGATGCGTACGACTACTTCAACAGCCGTCTCACGCAGGCGCCGCGCGACAGCAATCACGGGCTCGAGATCGTGACGACCTATTGCAAAACGGTGGAGACGCAGCAGCGCGCGTTCGAGGCGCTCGCGTTCAAGATCGAGATGCTCTGGGTGATGATCGACACGATCCACAACGCGTACCGCGAGGAGTGAGCGCATGATACTCACGGCGCAGTCGCGCCCCAGGCTCTGGAAGTTCGCGCGCGTGCAGTTCGATGAAGCGCGGCAGCGAAACGTGCTGCAGTATCCGGAGGGGGCGGTGCTGCTGAACGACACGGCGGCCGAGATTCTCGCGCTGTGCGACGGCACGCGCACGCTGTCGGAGATCGCCGCGGTGCTCCAGGAGCGGTACGGATGCGACGTGCAAAGCGATGTGCAATCGTATCTCTCGCAGCTGGCGGACCGGGAGCTGGTGCGCGATGCGGCCGCGGCGATCGAGGCTGGTTGACGGGTCGCCTCGCTGTCGAGCTCGCTGCGTGAAATGCCCCAACTATGGGTGATCTGACGAGTGTTGGGGGTGACTTTCGCGCTCCGCTTCGGGAGCTCTCGTTCCAGCCTAACATTATGTATGGCATGCGCTTATGGTAATGTGAGGGAGCGCGAATCCGAACGGCATGGTCAGTGCTTTGGTAGGGGCAGTCGCGAGCCAGTGAGCAGCACCAATCGGGAGAACTTTTTCTTCCGTCGGATGCCGGCCGCGAGCATACACCTACAGTCAACGGGAGTCGAACATGTCCTGGACCAAGCCGGAATTCGAAGTGGTCGAAGTCACGATGGAAGTGACCGCGTACGTCGCTCGCCGCTAGGCTGCGTCAGGCGAAGCACAGGGGGCCCGCTTCGGCGGGTCCCTTCTCTTTTCCGTTGACGTTTCCACTGATGGTGCGCGATGGATCGTAGACCCACGACACTGCTGGCGGAGCTCACGCACCGCTGTCCGCTGCACTGTCCGTACTGCTCGAACCCGATCGATCTGGCGCGCTCGCAGGCCGAGCTCTCGACGGACGACTGGAAGCGCGTCTTCACGCAGGCGCGCGAGCTCGGCGCGCTGCAGCTCGGACTGTCCGGCGGCGAGCCGCTCATCCGGCGCGATCTCGAGGAGCTCGTCGCCCACGCGCACTCGCTCGGCTTCTATCAAACGCTCGTGACGTCAGCGGTCGGGCTCACGCACGCGCGCGCGGCGAAGCTCGAGGCGGCCGGGCTCGAGCACGTGCAGATCTCCATTCAGGACTCCGACAAGGAGATTTCGGAGAGGATCGCGGGCACGCGCAGCTGGGATGCGAAGCTCCAGGCGGCGCAGTGGATCAAGGAGCTCGATTTCGCCTTCACGGTGAACGTCGTGCTGCACCGCGCCAATCTCGATCACCTCGAAGAGCTCATCGACCTGGCCGGCGCGCTCGGCGCCGATCGCATCGAGCTCGCGAACACGCAGTACTACGGGTGGGCGGTGCTCAATCGCGAATCGCTCATGCCTACGCGCGCGCAGATCGAGCGCTCCGAGGCGATCGTCGATCGCGCGGTCGAGAGGTATCGCGGGAGGATGCAGATCATCTACGTGCTCCCCGATTACTACAGCGAGTTTCCGAAGCCGTGTCAGGGAGGCTGGGGAAATTTCTATCTCGTCGTTGCGCCCGACGGCCGCACGATGCCCTGCCACGCCGCGTCGCAGATCACGACGCTCACCTTCGACAACGTGCGCGAGAAGAGCGTGCGCTGGATCTGGGAGGAGTCGAGCGCCTTCCGCGCCTTCCGCGGCGACGAGTGGATGAAGGAGCCCTGTCGCAGCTGCCCGCGCAAGCACGTGGACTTCGGTGGATGCCGGTGCCAGGCGTTCGCGCTCACCGGCGACGCGACGCGCACGGATCCCGTGTGCACGCTGACCTCCGATCGCGCGATCATCGATTCGATGCTCGACGGAACACCGCCACCGGTGGTGTACGCGTATCGCGAGATGGGCCGCACGCGCGAGAGCGCGACGGCGCGTGTGAGCGCGGAGGATCCGGCGCTCCGCTAGCGCCTACTTCTGCTCCGCGCGCGCGTAATACTCGTCGATGCAGAGGGTGATCACCTGATTGAGCAGTCCATCAGGGCCCGCGGAGCGTACGCGCGGACGTTCGGTGTGCAGTGATGTCCATCCCTGCTTGATCGCGATCACGAGCTGCTCGACGCGAACCTGGTTTCGGCGCGCATCGTCGCAAAGATCGCGGAGCGCATCACGAGTGTCGTCGCCCGCGCGCGGCGCTACCTCGGCGTTCGACGGCGGCTCGTCGCGCAGCATGCGCAGCAGCAGCTCCCGGAGCGCGGCGATCGTGCTCTCGGGAATGGTGCGCGGAGTCAATCAAGCTCCCGTGCAATGATCGCGATCGGGACGGCACGCGTGAGTGGCACCGGCAGCTGAAGTGAAGGTGGGGGAGGAACATGCATGCCGGGAACCGGTGGCGGCATCATGCCTGTCGCTAGACTATCGGACGCGCGCCGCTCGTGCAAGGCGAACGCACGGCTGTGAATGCTGGGCGAAGAGAAGTACATCCGCGGACGCTTGCGTTTGCATGGCGTTCACCTCGCCTGAGCTGTCGTCCGCCGCAAACGCGGTGCGCATGCATGGGAGGACGGCTACCGTGCGAGCATCGCCCTATTACGGATGAGTCCATGAGCATCGGCTTCGAGAACAAACGCATCGGCACGACCTCCCTGTTCCTGCTGGCGGCGCTCTTCGCCTGCGGCGGCGGATCGTCATCTTCGAACGGCGTAACGGACCCCGGGCCGGTCACGCCGCCCGTCAATTCGTCGACTACCTCTCTCACCGTCACGAACAACAAGTACACGCCGGCGCACGACAGCGTCGCCGTGGGCGCAACTCTTACGTGGACGTGGAACTCCTGCACCGGCGACGGCTACGGGGGAAGCACGTGCACGTCGCACAGCGTGAAGTTCGACGATGGAGGGGCAAGCTCCCGGATCCAGAGCTCGGGGACGTTCAGCAGAACGTTCGACGCCGCCGGCACCTACACGTACCACTGTGCGGTGCACGGAACCGCAATGTCGGGAACGGTCATCGTGAAGTAGCAATGCTGCGCGCGAGGCTGCCGCGGGTCAGGACGTGGTTCCCTTGTGTCCTGCCCGCGATGCGGCCTCGCGGATGCGTTTGATGTATGCCGGAACGGATTCCGACGGCTTCCGTGCCGGTAGTACGAAATCGGGCTCGTCGGGTGCTATCGGCGAGCCGCCGGTCACCGGCTCGTCCACCATGAGATCGCCGCCGCCGCGCTCGACCATGCGCTCGAACTGTTCGACGGCCTCCTCGAGCTCCGCCAGCTCCTCGGTGCTTTCGTTTCCCGTGAGCTGAACTCCGTTTCGGCGGAGTCGCGACGAAATCTCTTCGGCAATCCTGCGTCGTTCCTCGTCGGAGCTGTCAGGCGAGGCGCCCGATGACGCGGGTGTCACTTCTTGCCCTTCTGCGACGAATCGTCGTCGGGAAGCGTTTCCCACGTCGATGAGCCCGAGAGATTGTTGTTCTTTCCGGCGTCGCCTACGGAGCTCTTTCCTTCTGCAGCCTCGCGGCGCAGCTCTTCCTGGAGCGCCTTCTCGCTGTCGCTCTGCGTTTCCGACGTGCTGTTTGCGTTCTTTTGCTCCTTGTTCGTCTCGTCGCTCATGTTGCAGCTCCCTTGGTGAAGGATCGACGCACGCCCGCTGACGTATCGTCCGCGCAGATCTGGTGCACGGAGCGCGCCGTCGCTACGCGAGCGGAGTCGAGCTGCGGCTAACTGCCACGCGGGGCACATCTTATGCAGCCCAGGCGTGGCAACAATTCTCATCGCGCCGGAGGGGTTATGCCGAGGGGGGATAAGTCGGCGTACACTGACAAGCAGAAGCGTCAGGCCGAGCATATCGAGGAAGGGTACGAAAAGCGTGGGGTGTCGGAAAAGGAGGCGGAGCGCCGGGCGTGGGCTACCGAGAACGCGATCAGTCACGGCGGCCGGAAATCTGGGTCGGGGCGTGGTCGCGCAGAGAACAAGGAGCCCGAGCGGAAGGGCGGGCGAAGCGAGAGCACGGCGGAGCGGAGTCGCGCTGCCAAGAAAGGCTGGGCCACTCGTCGCCGCAACGGAAACGCGTAGCGCACATCCGTAGCGCGCGAACGGGAAAGCGTCATCGACGCCTGCAACGCCGGGATCCATCATCCCGAGCATTGCAGGCGTTTGTCGCGCCCCGTTAATTGACGACGTCGTGCCGGTCCGCGCCCGCTTCACGCCCACCATTTCACCGTGAACCTCATGAAAATGGCGTATGCTACAGAGCTCGTCGGCACCTATTTCCTCGTGCTGACGGTAGGGCTCACCTCGCTGGCGCAGTCGCCACTCGCACCGCTGGCGATCGGCTGCTCGCTCATGATCATGGTGTACATGGGCGGCCATGTCTCAGGCGCCCACTACAATCCTGCCGTCACGCTCGCAGTGTGGATGCGCGGAAAGCTCGACGCAGCCGATGTCGCCCCATACTGGATCGCGCAGCTGATCGGCGCGGTGCTCGCCGCGCTCACCGTGCTCTATCTCACCGGGAAAACCTTCGCGCCCGCGCCCGGCACCGACGTGACGTTGGGACGCGCCCTCGCCGTCGAAACGATCTTTACCTTTGCGCTCGCCCTCGTGGTCCTAAACTCGGCCACTGCGCGCCAGACGGAGAAGAACTCGTTCTATGGATTGGCCATCGGATTCACGATCGTCGTCGCGGCATTCGCGGGCGGCGGGATATCGGGCGGCGCGTTCAATCCCGCGGTGGGCATCGGACCGATTCTGATCGACGGCTTCGCGAGCCACGGCACGTTCGCCAACCTGTGGCTGTACATCGTGGGCCCGCTCGTGGGAGGGGCATTGGCGGCGCTGTTCTTCCGCGCCCAGAATCCGGAACCGGAACCCGGAGTTGCGATCCCAAGCGCCCCTCCGGGCGAGGAGCGCGTGCAGCCGGGCGACTACACGGCACCTCGGCCATAACGCGGTCGGTCGATACTGGGGCGGGTGGAGTCGAACCACCGATCTCCGGATTAACAGTCCGGCGCTTTGCCAGCTCAGCTACGCCCCAAAAGGATGCGCAAGTTACGATTCAACAGCCACATAGGCAACTTGACGGTCGTTCGCTCACGCCGTCATCCACGCTCCACCATCAGGATAGATGAAAATTTCCGTTCGCTCGATCATCGCCGCGGCGACCATGCCGCTCGCCATTGCCGCCTGCGCTGGAAACCCGTATCCCGCGCCCACGTCGCCCCACAGCAGCTATGACATCGTGATCTCGGGTGGCAAGATCGTGGATGGCACGGGCAATCCGTGGTACTACGGCGACGTGGGCATTTCGGGCGACCGAATCGCGGCGGTCACTCCGTCCGGGGCGCTCGCTACTGCGCACGCGGGCAAGCGCATCGATGCGAAGGGAATGGTGATCGCACCGGGCTTCATCGACATCCAGGGACAGTCGGGCGAGCAGCTGACCACGGGCGACGGTCGGCTCGTCAGCAAGATCACCCAGGGCGTCACCACCGAGATACTCGGCGAAGGCGACACGCCGGCGCCGGTGAACGACAAGATTCTCGCGACGTTCGATGCGAGCGACACCGCCGGCATTCGCGTGGCGAAGCAGTTCATGGGTGAGCATGGCTTCGGCGCGTGGCTCGATGCGATGCAGAAGCACGGCATCTCGGTGAACGTCGGCTCGTTCATCGGCGCAGGCACCATACGCGCGTACGCGAACGGGCAGGCGCAGGGCGCGCCCACGGCGGCGCAGCTCGACACGATGCGCCGCGTGACGCGTGATGCGATGAAGGACGGCGCGTTCGGGGTCGCGAGCGCGCTGATCTACCCGCCCGGCAGCTACGCGGGAACGCAGGAGCTCAGCGAGATCGCGAAAGCGATGGCGCCGTATCACGGGGTGTACATCTCGCACGTGAGATCGGAGGGCGACAGCCTGCTCGAGGCGATCGACGAAGCGCTCGCGATCGGACGCGCGGGCGGCGTTCCCGTCGAGATCTATCACCTGAAGGCTGCCGGCGCGCACTCGTGGGGCAAGGCGGCGGAGATGGTATTCAAGATCGATTCCGCGCGCGCGGCCGGGCAGGATGTGGGCGCCACGATGTATCCCTACACGGCATCCGGAAATGGTCTCGCCGCCTGTGTACCACCGTGGGCCGAGGAGAATGGGAAGCTGCTCGACAACCTGAAGAATCCGGAGACGCGCGCACGCATCGTCGCCGAGGCGATGGACACGACTCCGCACAAGCCGGTGTACTGCCAGGAATCGGGGCCGGGTCCGATCATGGTCGTGGGACTGCTGTCGACGCCGTCACTCGCGAAGTACGAAGGGTGGCGCCTCGACAAGATCGCGGAGGACATGCACAAGTCGTGGGGCGAGGCGATGGCCGACATCGTGCTCATCTCGGGCGGTCGCGCGGGCAAGCTGACGTTCAGCATGACGGACGAGAACGTCGCGATGCAGCTGCGCAAGCCGTGGGTCGTGATCGGAACGGACGCGGAGGGCTTCGATCCGGACAGTGCGAAGGGGCTCACGCATCCGCGCGCGTACGGCAGCTATCCGAGGCTCCTCGGCAAGTACGTGCGCGAGGAGCACGTGCTCACGCTGGAGGATGCGATACGGAAATTTTCGTCGGGCGTTGCGGAGCGGCTGTCGCTTCCGGATCGCGGGC
Organism: Gemmatimonadaceae bacterium; assembly: GCA_025929535.1. Lineage (GTDB taxonomy): Bacteria > Gemmatimonadota > Gemmatimonadetes > Gemmatimonadales > Gemmatimonadaceae > FEN-1250. The sequence continues at coordinate 9,070 of JAICLZ010000027.1, read as the reverse complement.
TCCTGCGCGCGGGCATGTACGCGGACGTGGTGGTGTTCGATCCGACCACGATCATCGACAAGGCGACGTACGAGAAGCCGCACCAGCTGTCGGTGGGAGTGAAGGAAGTGTTCGTGAACGGTGTGGAGGTTCTGAAGGACGGGGTGCACACGGGCGCGAAGCCCGGACGGGCACTGCGCGGCGTGGACGCGGAGTTGCGCTAGGAAGCCGGCTTTCGTCCCGACACGGCCCACAGTATCGGCGAGGGCATGAAGAAGTCGCGACCATCCAGTGCTGCGATGTCCCGATCGAATTCCGATCGGGTGATGTAGCCGGCGTCGATCATGTGCGAGCGAAGTTGCTCGTAGTTCGTGCGCATCATCGCGGGTCCGGCGGATCCGGCGGGCCACATGAACGTTCGTCCCTCTGCCGCAACCTGAACGAGGCCGAGCGAACGCAGGCGTCCGAAGAGGCGACGACCAAAGTTTCTGTCCACGCCGCGCTCGTCCAATGTTCGCGCGAGCGCGACGTGAGTCTTGAGCAAGCACTCGCCGGGATTCCGCGCGGGATCGGGGAAGACCGAGCTGTCGAACTCCTCATCGAGCAGCCAGCCACCGGGCTTGAGTGCGGCGATCATGTTCACGAGCGCGCTCTCCCGCTCACGTACGTGCAGCAGCACGAGTCGCGCGTGTACCAGATCGAACGATGCGGGTGGCAGCGGGTCCGTCGTGATGTCGTGGACCCGCACCTCTACCTCGGGGATGCTTCCGAGCTCCAGATGTCGCGGATCGATGTCCGTCGCGAGCACATGGCCCGTTGGGCCGACACGCTCGGCGAGCCAGCGCGCGACCGAGCCTCCACCTCCTCCGACTTCGAGGCAGCGCCAGCCGGTCGTGACGCCGAGTGCGTCGAGGTGGCGTTGCGTACCGGCGTCGAATGCACGGGCGAGCGCGGGAAAGCGCGCGGCGGCTTCGGGGCTCGAGTTGTCGAGCGCGTACGGTGTGGTGCTCATTCGACGCTAGCGGTCCGAAGGGGGCGCACGCTGATCGCTGACCCACCTTGCGGCTCGGGAAGCCAGAAGCTCGCAACAGCGAGGATGCTCAACGCGAGCAGCGCCGTGCATCCAGCGGCATAGGCGAGCCGCGATGGCGCGCCTGCGCCCGGAATCACGTTCGCAAGCTGTGTCGTGACCAGTGCGGCGGAGACGCCGAGCACGCGACCACCGATGTTCATCGCGAAGCTCTCGCCGGTTCCGCGCAGATAGGTCGGGTATGCGCTCGGCAGATAGTTACCCCAGAAGCTGTGGAGGCCATTGAAGATCGCCTGCGCACAGAAGATGACGCTGAGGAAGAGCGCGAGATCGCGCGCAGTGCTGAAGAAATAGAGGATCGGGAAACCGATCAGCGCGGGCACGATGAAGGTGCGCAGCAACCGCTGCCGCCCGGCGATGCATGTGACGAGCACGGCGAAGACCAATCGTCCGGCAACGGACCCGAGCTCCTGCACGAGATAGACGACGCTGACGGCCTGCTGGACTTGGCGCGGTTGCCAGCCGTGAAATGCGGCGAGACCGGGAACGATGCGTGGGGTGTGTTGGAGCGCGCCGTACTGCAGAGCAAATACGCAGGCCATCATGAGCGTTGCGAGCAGGGTCGTGCGCCGGCGCGTGGCGGTGAGCAGGTCGCCGAGTGCCGGGCGCTTCAGCTGTCCGGTCGCCTTCTTTTCCCGCCACTCGGGAGATTCCGGGAGAAACGGACGAACGATGATGAGCGGGATCGCCGGGATCAGCCCGGAGAGCATTGTGTACCGCCACGCCTCGTGGCCGCCCATAATGGCGGGAAACCGATCTCCGTGCGTGACGGCGAGGTAGTAGGCGCCGGACACCGCGAGGCCTCCCAAGGCGTAGCAAGCCTGGGTATATCCGAGAACTGCCTCCCTCTGTTTCGGGATGGGGAAGAGCTCCGCGAGCCACGCGGTCGCGGCGACTGCCTCGACGCACACGCCGATCATGGCGAAGGAGCGAAGCAGGAGCAGCATCGGCAGCGACGTGGCGAATGCTGCCGCGCTCGCGGCGCACGCGTAGAGCAGAATGCTCCACACCAGAATCCGGCGGCGGCCAAGGAGGTCGGTCAGCCTGCCGCCGATGAGGCCGAAGAGACCGCCGCAGACAACGGGTACGAAGAAGAACAAGCCGACCCATGAATTGAAGGCCGGAGTGCCCGGCGTGAGATGACCCGTCGATGTCAGGACGGGGCTGATGATCAGGGCCATCATCAGCGATTCGTAGAGATCGAAGGCGAAACCCAGCCCCGCGATTGCGCAAACGAGCCCCTGAATCGGCGTCACAGTGACTGCCTCCCGGTGCGCCGGCTCGAGATCACACGCGAGTGATCTCGAGCGCCGGCTCACCGGTACACTAGCACCGGATCGAGTTATGTGACAAGTTCGCTTAATTCAACGATTAAGGAGTATTTCTAAATGATTGATTTCACGGCGCGCCAGCTGCGCGGATTCCTGTTCGTTGCAGACTATCAGAGCTTCACTCGCGCAGCCGATGCGTTGTTCATCACGCCGTCGGGACTGAGTTTGATGATCAGCCAGTTGGAAGCGCAGGTAGGATTTCGACTCTTCGATCGTACCACGAGGCACGTTGCCCTGACCCAGGATGGAACCGACCTGCTCACCGCGGCGCGAGCCAGCCTCCTGGAGCTCGACACGTCGATCACGCGCATCGCGGAGCGGGCGAATCGCGCGACTCAGGTCATTTCCGTGGGCGCGCCCGCGCTCATCGCATCGAACATTCTGCCACTCGCGATCAAGGAGTTCCAGGCGCAGCGGCCCGACCTGCACATCCGTCTGTTCGACGGCGATCTCGCGACGATTCTGCAGCTGGTGGAGAGCGGCCAGCTCGACACAGGCATCGGCTTCTTCAACCCATCGGCGGGCACGCGGCGCATTCCGTTCTTCCGCTTCTCGCTCATGCTCGCCCGGCCCGCTACCGACAGAGCACGCGCGACGGTCACCTGGGCCTCGTTGCACGGGGAACCGCTCCTTGCGCTTCGTCCGACCAGCCCGGTCCAAAGGCTGATTGACAAGCAGCTCGCGAAGGCCAAAATAGTTCCGATCGTCACGGACGTGTTCAACTCACTCGACACGCAGCTCGCGATGGTGGAGGCGGGGCACGGGGCCGCGATCATCCCCTCGTTCGGAATTCCTGCCGGTCGAAATCGGCGCGTCGTGCTCACGCGTCTCATCAATCCCGTCGTACCGATCGACTTTCATCAGATCCGCAGCCGGGCGGCGAAGCTCCCCGCTGGCGCGGACGCGTTCACGGCGCATCTCCAGGACTATATCGCCCGTTGGGCGGGCCGCGCCGGCATCCTCTAGATACGGCGCCGCCTTCTGGCGTTTCGCCCGCGCTACCCCTTGGCCCGGTTGAGCCACGCACCTATGGCACCGGGCGAGTACTCGAGCCCGCAGCTTGCTGGAGATTTGACGGCTCGTTCTTCGAAGGAGGCGCCAATGCGCCAGGTGCGTTACAGCGTCGCGGCGAGTCTCGACGGCTTCATCGCGGACGCAAACGGAGCTTACGACTGGATCCCGCACGATCCCGCGATCGATTTCGCGGCGTTGTTCGACTCCGTCGACACCGTCCTCATGGGAAGACTCACCTATGAGGTCATGCAATCGCAGAGCGAGCAAGCGTGGAAGCCGGGCGCACGTGTGTACGTGGTCTCGAGAACACTCTCGGAGGCGTCCGCGCCCGGCGTGACCATCGTGCGCGACGATCCTGTCGGCGTCGCATCATCATTGCGCCACGAAACAGGGAGTGGCGACATCTGGCTCTTCGGAGGCGGCCAGCTGTTCGCTACGCTTCTGCGTGGGCGACAGGTGGATGCCGTGGAGGTAGCGGTGGTGCCCGTGCTGCTCGGCGCGGGGATTCCGGTTCTGGCATCGGGCACCGGTCGAACAGCGCTCACGCTCACCCGCTCGCACGTATATCCGAGCGGGATAATCATGCTGTACTACTCGGTGCCGGAGGAAGTATGGGAACCTTGAACGCGACCGGTGCATCGCACACCACGCAACGCACGTGGAGCGTGCTTGGCCTCGTGCTGCTTGCCCTCGGACTGCTCGGACACGTGCTTGCCGCGAAGGCGATCGGCGGCACTCACCTGGCATACCGGGACCACCTGTTGGGCTTCGTGCTGATCACCGTGATCGCTGGCGCGATCATCTTCGGGGCAGGCGTGCGATTCTGGAAGGGGCGCTACGACATCTCGCTGCTGCTGCTTGGCGCAGTGAACGCGATCGTGGGGCTTCTCGTGTACATCCAGAGATTTCACGTGCATGGGTGAGCAGATCAGCGCTGCACCATCTTCAGGAGTGCGAATCCCAGCGCCTTTCGTGAGTGGACTCCGAGCTTGAGAAAGATTCGTTCGACATGATGTCGAACGGTGTGCGCACTGATACCCAGCTCGCGCGCGATTGCCGCATCTCCCTGACCAGCGGCCAGGCTCAGAGCGACCTGTGCCTCGCGAGCAGTGAGTCCCAACGCCTCGTGCAATTCTGCGGCGCTTGGAAGCCGGGGTGTCGAGCACTCCGCAGTGATCAGGATGCCGAGCTCGCAGTCGAAAACTCCCGGCGGAAGAAACGTTGCGTACAGTCGAACATCGCCGGAGGTCTTCCGCGAGCTGAATGCGCGGTAATCCATCTCGCTCGACGACTTGCTCCTTCTCTGCGTTTGCACACGGAGCGCGTGGGCCAGGGCTTCCCGCTCGATCACATCGCTCGTCTTCGATGCAGCGAGCATTGAGCGAAGTGCCGCATTTCGATGAAGCTCCCGCCCGGTAGCGGTGTCGAAGACGAACATCCCTACTTCGTGGCGATCGAGAGTGTTGGCGAGAACGCTGAGAGCAGTTCCGACTCGCGCGAGCGTCTCGAGGCCGCATTCGAGCGCGGGAAGCAGGAGCTGCAGCAATGCGAACGTGTCGGTGCCGAGTGGATCGAAGACGGGGGATGCGCCGCAGTTGACGCCGACGAGGGCCTCGCCTTCGGGCCCCGCGATCAGGAAGCCGTATGTGTCGAGCGCATTGGCAGGCACGCAGACTTCGTTGTAGAAGTCGGATTCCTTCCGCCGGCCGCCAGATGCCCGATCCAGCAGGGCAGAAGTAAACACCGCGAGGTTTCGCGCTCGGCGCAGCTCGAGACCGCCCTCCATCACGCCTTCATGAAAGTGCAGCTCACCGCGCTTGAATGTCGTGGCCGTCTCGAGCGATTGGGCCAGCGCGGGACAGTCCGTGCTGAACGTGCGCGCACGTCCATGAAGCACCAACGCTACCTGAGAGGTCTCGGCCCGCAGCAGCATCTTGAGCTCTGCAGTAATGCGCTCGAACCAATGTTCAGGGGAAGGCGACGCCAGCGGTGAGAGCAGGGCGGTGAGCGTCGAGACGAGTCGGCGCTGATCTTCATCGGACACGACTAGTGCCATGGCCCATCTGCCATCGGGTGCGTACTCGATCATACGGCAGACACGAACCGCGAGCAAGAGGCCGGTTACCGGGTGTGCTCGATTTGCGCGGAGTGGGACGAACCTCCCATGCGCGTCCTGGAAGCGAAGGGCATTCTACGAAGACCGTGTTTCCATGACACAGTGAGGTTCGAGATGACCCAATCGTTCGCACGATCCGCAGGCCGATGCCTCGTTCTGCTGGCTGTGGCGTTCAGCGTCGACGCGTGCATGGCAACGCAGCATGTCGCGCTCGACCGCCAGACAGATCTCAATCGCGCCTCCGGGATAACCACACAATCGGGAAGAACGATTGCATTCACGAGGCCGGGCGCATCGATAGTGAACGACACTCTGTACGCCGCGGTGTCGACGGGGCAGCTGATCATGCCCACCGACAGCGTCGCCACCGTCTCGCGGAAGAAATTCTCGACGCCGCGAACGTTGGGGCTCGTCGGCGGTGTGATGACAGGCGTCATGCTCATAGCACTGATCGGGGTCGCTGCTTCCGGTCTAAACATCTCGCCCTAGTGACAGCAGAGATGTGCGGGGGCAGCATTTCTCGACGAGGGTGCAGAGCTCGCTTCGGCGGCGCATGCCTTGCTTTACTCGCGTCGAGTGAGCGCAGCTCCGTTCCAACGTTTGCGAGGAGACTTAGATGCCCAGCAGTAAGAGCACCTCCAGGAAGAGCAGCAGCAGGGAAACCGAGAAGAAGATCAGTAAAGGCAAGGACACCAGCAGCGCCGCCGCAAAGAGCACGGACGACAACGTGTCGCCCACCAAGAAGATCGAGGAGCTCTACTCGCTCGTCGAAGGCATCGAGACCGCGATGCTGACCAGTCGCAAATTCGATGGCATGCTGATCTCGCGTCCGATGGCGACGCAGGAGAAGCGCCCGGGCGTCGATTTCTGGTTCGTCACCAGCACCGAGACGCACAAGGTGGACGAGATCGAGGCGCAACCGGAAGTGAATCTCGCCTACTACAACAACAAATCGCGTGAGTGGGTGTCGGTGAGCGGCACCGCCCGCATCGTGAGCGATCGCGATCTGATTCGCACGCTCTACAAGCCCGACTGGAAAGCGTGGTTCGGCGACGAAGGCGGCGTTCGCAACGGCGGCCCGAACGATCCGCGGCTCGTGCTCATCGAGGTGGAGGCGCACGAGGCGACGTATCTCAAATCGAACGAGCCACGTGCCGTGCAGATGTTCAAGGTGGCAAAGGCACTGATCACGGGAAACACGCCGAAGATCGGCGACATGCGCCACGTTGGAAAGAGGGAGCTCGAGGAGCGGCGCTAGCCCACGGCGCTCCTTTCGCTGCTCGTGCTAGCGGCTCGCCTTCGTGAGCCGCTGCGCGAACAGCCACTTCCAGAGCTCCTCATCCCCGTACGCACGGTCCCATGCGCCGTGGCCGAGATCGGGGTACTCCGTGTAGTGAGGAGACGAGCCCGCCGCCTTCATCGCTGCAACGAGCTTGCGTGACTGCTCGGTGGGTACCACATCGTCTCGCCCGCCATGAAAGATCCACACGGGCAGATCCTTCGTCATCTGCGCGACGTACGCGTACGGATCGTCTCCGTTCACGCTCACGTAGAGATTCGCCATGTCCGCGGACGGCGTGAGACCGCCGCTCACCGCAACGGCTGCGGCGAATACCCCGGGGTGATCGACGATCTGCTGCCACGTGCCGTAGGCTCCCATCGAGAGACCGGTCACGTAGAATCGCTCGCGATCACCGTGAAATTCCTTCACCGATGTCTCGAAGGCAGCGAAGGCGGCCTGTGCAATCACTCCGCGGAACACACTGTCATCGGGACACTGCGGCATGACCACGATCGCGTCGCCGAACCAGTCGCGATGCAGTCGAATCTGCGCGGGCATGCCGACCTGCGTCTGCTTGAGCCCATCGCTCCCGCGCTCGCCTGATCCGTGCATGAACAGGATCACAGGGTTCCTGCGATGCCGGTCGTACGTATTCGGCACGTACACCTGGTACTTCATCGTGAGCGCGCCCACGGTCACCGTGCGGTCGAGGAAGCCCGTGGGCTGCTGCGCCGGAGCCGCCGACGCGAGCGCGCACAGCGCGGCGATCGCCGACAGTGCGTGCGTCGCCGTCAAGCCGAACGCTCCCTCGTGAGTTTGGCGCGGAGCACCGGATAGGTGAGCAGCAATTGCGCGATCGCGAGCGCATGGCTGTGACGCATCGTGCCATTCTCGATGAAGTTTCCCGTGCGCGCCACGAGCAGCCGCTCGAGCTCCGGCCGCCGCGACCAGAGCTCCCGCTCCACCTCCGCCGCCTGCTCGGCCGAGATCCTCCCGTCGACCTGGAGCACCTCTCCATCCCCGTTGCGCGTGAGGCGCAGCGCCGATGCCGCACGTGGACAGGAGTCGATCACGGCGCGCAGATCCGGCTGATCGAGCGTGGGCCGCATCGTCACGGTCGCGTGCAGATGCTCGTAATCGGTGTAGCTCGAATCGGGATGGAAGCGCACGACCATGTCCGCATGCTCGCGCTGCGGGCGGATGTACCGCTCGGACACCGACTCGCGCCGTTCGAGCAGCTCGTGCACCTGTGTCTCGGAGTAGCCGCGCTTGGCGGTGTCACGCGCGACTTTCCACCTGTGCCGCAGCGGCTCCGGCGTGTCGAGGTACACGCTCACATCGTAGCGCTCGCGTAACGAAGGCGTGTGGAGGCCGAGCAGCCCTTCGACGATCAGAAACTCCGACGGCCGCACCATGCGTGGTGGATCGAAATCGCCAGTCGAATGATTGTACGGTGCCTTCTCGACGGGCCGCCCGTTCGCGAGCTGATCGAGATGCTCACCGAGAAGGTCGAGATCGTTGCAGTCGGGATGGAGCGCGCTCAGGCGCAGCAAGCGGCGGGTCTTCCGATTGTGCTTGTGGTAGTCATCCGTCGTGACCACGGTGACGCGCTCCTCGCCGAGCAGTGCGGCGATGCCGGCACCGAGCGTCGACTTGCCCGCGGCGCTATCACCAACGATGGCGAGCAGGATCGGACGGAGCGACATCGGGAAACTTTGTGCTGATCGGCGGCGGCGAGCAAGGCCGGGCCGCTTCCCGTTCAGGACGAACGCTTCACTACGCGATCATTTTGGCGGAAAGAGCGCCGCGATGCGATCCGCCGTGTCCCACGGCGCTCCGCCGGTGCGATTCGTGAGCACGATGATCGTGAGCTTTCGGTTCGGATACTTGAGAATCGCATTCGTGAATCCGGTGCTCTCGCCGTGATGCCGCAGCTGGGGCTCGCCGTTCACGATCGCTACGAACCAGCCGTAGCCATAGCCGCTCTCCTTTCCATTCGTGAGCATGGTCGGTGACCACGCGCGCTGCATCGTGGCCCGATCGACGAGCGTCGCATTGTCGAGCGCGTCACTCCACTTCGCCATGTCGACCACCGAGGTATAGATCCCGCCGTCGCCGAGCGTGGCGCTCGTGGAGCTCTGGTCGGTGCGCGCGAAGTGGCCCGCCGAATCTCCGGTGTAGCCGTAGGCGCGCTGCGGCACCGTGGACTCGCCCTTCACGTAGGCCACCGTGGAATCCATGTGCAGCGGCGCGAAGAT
>JAICLZ010000079.1 GCA_025929535.1 Gemmatimonadaceae bacterium | reverse complement strand
TCTCTGGGATCCAGGTTGTCTTGCATCACGCGTACTTTTCCTCAAGAAGAGCCTGGAGCGCCTCACGCGCGCGGTGGACGCGCATCTTAAGTGCTCCGACGGTGGTAGTCAGCAGATCGGCCATCTCTTCGTACGAACGACCTTCGACGTGCTTCATCACGAACGCTTCACGGAGCGAAGGCGCCAATTGCATCAGCGCTGTGTCGAGATCGCTTCGTAATTCCGTGCGGTCGAGCTCTTCGTCCGGAGTCGAAAAGGAAGAGGGCTGATCGTCCTCCTCATAGCTCTGATGCGTGCGGCGAATGTTCTTGAGCCAGTCCTTGCACCCGTTCGCCACGATCCGGAAAATCCATGCATCGAACCGTCCGTGTACTTCCGCGAGATGCTGATACGCCTTGATGAACGAGGCCTGGAGAATATCCTCTGCAACATCAGGACTTCCTGTCATCCCGAGCGCATGCCTGAAAAGTGGATCGCTGTATCGTCCGATCAGTACTCCGAACGCATTGCGATCTCCCTGCAGCACGCGTGCAATCACGTCGTGATCCGCCTCTAGCGGATCGACCGGTCTCGGCGCTGTCACCGTGGTCTTCACGACGCTAGTGTAACGCTTTGTGTGCCCTCTGGACAGCCCTGTAAGAGCCGAGAGCGATGGTGCGAGGGTGGCCATGCATCAGAGACGAATCGAGATTGCGCGCGTAACGGTGAAATCACGTCAGCGCAGACGCACATGATAGAGCAATTCACGAACACGATCTCCCTGGTAAACTCGACCGACTCGGTCACTATCTGACCGATACCGTCGATAGCCCCGTGAGTAGCGTTTGACCCTTCCGAATTTCGCCGCTTCTTCCAGCACATCTCTAAGGTCGCGTTCGCTTAACAGTCCCTCGGAATTGTAGCTCACCAGCGCGTGTCGCGCCCCGGTTGCTCGCAGCAACCCGGACAGCGCCGCGCCCGCCTTTCTGCCCGAACACCAATCGCTCTGCTGCTCGGTCCCGCCGATCAGGCCGGTTTTGCCTCTCAATAGCGGCACGCCATCGAACCATCCCCGCGCAATCACCTCGGGTACATGATAGTAACCGGAGTACTGGCGCGCATTATAGGGAGGATCGATATAGATGAGCTCGATATCGCCGGCGGCCGCAGCGACAGCCGAGGCATCGGCGCGATGTGCCGAAGCGCCTCGCGGACCGCGCTGTGGGATTTCCGCCCTCAACGTGAGCGCTCGGCGCGCGTTCGCCTGCCACCGCTTGATGTATGCTGCGTACACGCCGGCTGTGTTCGCCACCCGGTCCGCACCCTCGATGAGGGCCGCGAGCAGAATATAGTAGGCGTCGTCGTGGATCAGTCCCGACGACCACCACTCGTACAGACGACGGCGAATCGCGTCGATGCGGTCCGCGTTCTCCTGCGTGAAATACATTCGGCCGCCCGCCGGTGCGAAATGGGTGCCGATGAAACCGCGCTCGGGCTCGATCCATCCCGTCAGGTACTCGCCCATCGCGCCCAACGCTCCGTGGCTCGCTATCGACTTCCGAAACGCGGAGGAACGATGCGCGCGCCGCAGCTCCGGGTCCCCCGCTCGAAGCGCCGCAAAGCTCGGCGACCGCTGCGCCACCACGTACGCGCGCTGAAAGACGTAGGAGTAGGTCATGAGATCGCTCGATGTCACCTGCCACCCCGCTACCTTGAGCGCGCGACCCACCGCCGCCGTGCCGGAAAACGCGTCATGCGCGGTTTTCGGGGTGAGATCCAGCTTTTCGATCGTGCTCATCAGGAAGGGGAGCAGCCGAGTCTTGTTGCCGATGTAGCGCACCTCAGCGCTCCACTTCGAACGACGCCCAGCCGCGCGCCCGAAGCTCCGCGCCATGCTCGTCCAGCTTCGGCGGGGGTAGTCGCACGGTGCCCGGCACACTCGGCGAAACTCCAGTGGCGGCGGAAGACTCGATGTCGCGCAACGACTCGAGAACGGAGCGAACGACTCCGCAGGGCACTCCCGCCGCATCGAGCCGCGCGATCCAGTGCGAGGCTGGCCTCGTGGCGATTCGGGAGGCAATCTCGCCGGTCACGCGCGCGCGCTCCCTCACCCGGCCCGCGTTGGTGCGAAGAGCCGCATCGGCAGCGAGCGCATCGAGCCCGAGCGCATTCGCACAGGCGAGCCATTGCGCATCGTTGCCCACCGCGATCACGAGCGCGCGATCGCTCGCCTCGAACAGCTGGTACGGGACGAGATTCGGGTGCCCATTGCCCCAGCGCGTGGGCTCTTCTCCCGTGACGAGCGCGTTCTGGGCCACGTTCACGAGCGCCGCGCTCGCGCTTCCGGCAAGGGACACGGAGACATGCCGGCCACGCCCGGTGCGCGAGCGAGCGACCAGCGCCGCCAGGATCGCGATGCACGCATCCTTGCCCGCAACGACGTCCGCGAGCGCCACCCCGACCTTCATCGGCGCGCCATCCGGCTCGCCGGTGATCGACATCCACCCCTGCTCCGCCTGCACGACGAAATCGTAGCCGGCGCGATCGCTCTTCGTGCCGAAGCCGGTGATGGTGCACCAGACGAGCCCTGGGTGCGCGGCGAGGATGGCGGAAATATCGAATCCATTTCGCTCGAGCATCCCGCGCCTGAAATTATCGATGACGACGTCCGAAGCCGCCATCAGATCAAGGATGAGCGCACGATCCCGCGCCTCGGTGAGATCGGCGGCCAGGCTTTTCTTGTTCCGGTTGACACTCAGGTAATACGCACTGGCGCCAGCGCTGTCGAAGGGCGGGCCCCAGCCGCGTGTGTCGTCTCCCACTCCGGGTCGCTCGACCTTGATGACGTTTGCGCCAAGGTCGCCAAGCAGCATACTCGCGAGCGGCCCCGCCAGCACTCGGCTCAGATCGAGCACGTTCGTTCCGGCTAGCATATAGTGGCACTATGCTGACGCGATAACATCGTATAACTGGCTGTAAAAGTCCTTAAATGACAGTCAAAAGGCGTTCGTTGGATGATCGCTGTCAGCCAGTGTATCACCGCGTTGCTCCTTGCATAGCTGCCGCAAAATCATATACTTACCTCCCAAATACGGCGACATGTACATTCGTCGCGGTCGGTCCCGTCACATGTAGCACGCGGGCTCAACCGGGCCCTTTCATATACGCGCACTCGGAGTGCGACCAGCCATGGCCGACAAGCCACTGACCGCCGATTCCCCCGCTCCTCTCGATCCCGGGGCGCCTGCCGCTCCGATTGCTCCGCGCCGTCCGCCTGGCCACCGCAGCACCGACGTTCGAGATACCGTTGCCGAGATGGCTGCCCGTGCGCAGGAGATAAGTCAGGAGGCCGGAAGCAAGGTTGCCGCTGCCATGAAGGACGTCATCGGCGCAGCAGCCGGCCTTGCCGGGTTCGCCATCGAGAGCGCCCGTGATCTCGTGCAGTACATGGTACGTCGCGGGCAGATGACGCAGGAAGAGGCCGACAAGCTGATGCGTGAGGCCGAAGAAGCCTACGCGAAACGGCCGAAGCCGCCTGCTCCGCGCGTGGCCGATGTGCCGAAGGTCGTGGCGAAGTCTGCCGAGCAGCATGCACATCCGGCGTACGCACCACCCGTGACGCATGCCGCACCCGCCAAAAAGGCCGCGCCCGCTCCATCGAAAAAAGCAGCCAAGCCCTCGAAGCCCGTTGCCAAGGCAGTGAAGTCCGCTCCGAAAAAGTCCAAGCCCACGAGCGCGGCCTCACGCCCGAAGCCGAAGCCCGCGGCAAAGAAAAAGAAATAAGTCGCTTTGCGGGCGGTGCGCTCACGCGCGCCGCGCCGCGAGCCATTCGAGAAAATCGTGTACCGCCGCCGGATCGCGCAATCTGATCTCGGCGGCGGTCGTGTCTTCGCCGCTCTCGTCGACGCGGATCGTCACCGCACGCGGGAAGCGAGCGCGGAGCGAGCGGAATGCATCCTCGTCCGTGCGGTCATCGCCCACGAAAAGGACGGACGCGTGCTCGTCGAACGCATGCAGCCGCTCACCCAACTGCACCACGGCCGTTCCCTTGTGGACGTGCGCGACCGGGCGAACTTCCACGATCTCCTTTCCATCCGTCATGCGCAGCCGCAGGCCCATCGCGACGCGCTCGACCTGATCGCGAAGCGGCGGCACGGCATCGCGGGCGGCGAGTCGATAATGCACGCTCAGCGTCCATCGTTTGTTCTCGAGCTTCGCACCATTCACCGCCGCGACGATCGGCTCGAGCTCGCGCGCAGCCTGCGCGATGGCCGCCGATTGATCCGCGAGATCGGGATCGGTCTCGAGCTCTCCGCTCGGACTCACGATCTCGAATCCGTGGTTGCCAATGGTCCAGACACCGTGCACGCCCACGATGGTGTTCGCATCCTCCGCCGCGCGACCGGAGACGAGAACCACGGAGACGTTCGGAGTCGCGACGAGCTTCTCGAGAATCGCGCGCGTGATCGGTGCAACCGCGGCATCTTCCGGGCGTGCCACGATCGGCGCGAGCGTCCCGTCCACGTCGAGCATGACCACGAGCGGCGACCCGCCGAGCCGCGACTCGATATCGGGGCTTTGCGCCATCTGGGCGGCACTCATGCGACGCCGCTCTCGGGCTCGCGCTCCGCGACGATGTCCTGGGCCCGGGTGAGCACGGCCGAGAGCCAGTCGAAGATGGTTCGATCGTGCAATTGGTGGCGCATGCGATGCATGCGAACGCGTCGCTCGCCCTCGCTCATGTGCAGCGCGCGCCGAATGCCCTCGACGAAGCCGTCCAGATTGAACGGGTTGATGAGCACGGCCCCATCGATCTCCTCGGCGGCGCCCGCGAACCGACTGAGCACGAGCACGCCGCGCTCCTCCGTTTGACACGCGATGAACTCCTTGGCGACGAGATTCATTCCGTCCTGGAGCGAAGAGATGAGACAAAGGTCCGCTGCGCGGTAGACACCCGCGAGCATGTCCGCGCTCACGTTCTCGTGCACGAGCACGATGGGATGCCACGTCGGAGTCTTGAACCGCTCGTTGATCTCGATGACCGTCTGGAGCATCTCCTCCTCGAGCGCGCGGTACGCGGGGAGCTCTGAGCGAGACGGCGTCGCGACGAGAAGGAAGGTAAAGGTCTCGAGCATTTCGGGATGGCGCTCCCACAGCTCGCACAGGGCGCGCAGTCGCTCGGGAATTCCCTTCGTGTAGTCGACGCGGTCGACGCCCAGCCCGAGCCGCTGCCCGTTGCTCGTGTAGCGCTTGCGCAGCCGCTCGACGAGCGCGTCGCTCTCCGGCGTGCTCGCCATCTGCTCGTAGCGCTCGACGTCGATGCTGATGGGAAAGATCGCGACGTCGATGCGGCGGCCATCATAGTGAATCGAGAGCGTGTCGGCATCGATCTCCGCCTCGGGGACGAGCTCCGCCACGCAGCCCAGGAAGTTGAGAGCGTAGCGTTCGGTGTGGAACTCGATGAGATCGTTGCCGAGCAGCCCGCGCAGGAGCGCTTCGTCCACGCCCGTTGGAAGGAGCCGCAGAATGTCCGCGGGAGGAAAGGGGATGTGCCAGAACTGATGAATCACCGCCGGCGCGGCGAGCTCGCGAAGCATCTCGGCGGCGAGCGCGAAGTGGTAGTCCTGGATCCACACGATCGGCTTTTCCGGCGAGCGGCGAACTTCGTCGGCCACGGCGTGCGCGAATTTCGAGTTCACCTCCTGATACATGTTCCAGTAGTCGGTGCGATACTCGAAGTGCTGCACGAGCATGTGGCAGAGCGGCCAGAGCGAGCGGTTGGAAAAGCCCATGTAGTAGCCGTCCACCTCCGCATCGGAAAGGAAGACGCGGCGAAGCGTGTAGCCATCCTCACCCGGTGGCACCCGGAGCCGCCCCTCGTGGTCGGCCGTCTCCGCATCCGCGGATCCCGATCCCCACGCCACCCATACGCCATCGGTGGCCTGCATCGTGGGATCGAGCGCCGTGACGAGGCCACCGGGCGGACGGCGCACATCGATGCCGATCTCGCCGTGCCGATGCTCGTACGGCTCGCGATTGGAGAGCAGAATCAGCGGACGATTTGCAAACGAGCGAGCGATGTCTGGCATGACGGCCTGGGGCGCAGGAGACGTGCCGCGCTACCCGAGCGTCGGGCTGGCGGACGTCATCGCATGCGATAGCTTTGGGCTGCTCCTCCCTCCCCTCGCATGCGCGACTACAATATGTACAACTTGCGGGACTTCGCACGGGTTTGCGTGACCGCAGCCGGATCTCGGACTGAGCGGTGCGTGAAGTAGCAGCCAGAGCGCCGGTGCGAGTGGACTTCGGGGGCGGGTGGACGGACGTCCCTCCCTATACGGTGGAAGAGGGAGGCTGCGTGTGCAACCTCGCGATCGCTTCGTATGCGAGGGCGACGGTGCACTCGATCGCGAGTGGCGTGGAGCTCCATGCGGACGGCGCGGAACATCGGGAGATGCGCACGAACATGCTGCAGGCGAGTGGTGATGCAGCACTCGGGGCTGCAGCGCTCAGACGCGCACGAGTCGAGTGCGTGCGGCTCGAGCAGGCGAGCGAGTTCCCGCGCGGCGCGGGGCTCGGTGGCTCATCGGCGGCGGGGGTTGCAGTGGCGGCAGCGCTGGCCGCATGGAACCGCGAGTCGATCTCGCGCTCCGAGCTGGCGGAGCGGAGCCGCGCGCTGGAAGTCGAGGAGCTCGGGAATGCCGGCGGCTTCCAGGATCACTACGCGGCCGCGTACGGCGGCGCGCTCGCGCTCTCCTTTGGCGCGACGGTAACCGCCAGGGAGATTCCACTGAGCGAGCGACTCGTAGGTGCGCTCGAGCGTCAGTGCCTCGTCGCGTACACCGGCGAGTCGCGCATCTCCGGGGCGACGATCACCGCGGTGCTCGATGGCTACCGCGATCGGGTGCCACGAGTCGTGGCTGCACTCGCTCGCATGCGAGCGCTGGCCGAGCAGATGATCCATGCATTGGAGCGCGAGAGCGTGGACGAGCTCGGGAGCCTTGTGGGTGAGCACTGGGAGCATCAGCGCGCGTTGCACGAGAAAATCACCACGCCGTCCGTCGACAAGCTCCTCGTCACCGCGCGCGCGCACGGTGCGCTCGGCGGCAAGGCACTCGGCGCGTCCGGCGGCGGATCCGTGCTCATCATCGCGCCGGCGGCGCACGTGGACGAGGTGCGGGCGCACATCTCGCCGCTCGCCCGGCTTTTACCATTCGTGGTGGACAGGGAGGGCGCACACGTGACCGTTCGCGAGCAGGTGGAGACTACCGCATGGCGCAGCTGACCACGGAGCAGTACGATCGCCTCGAGCGCGCGGTGATCGACAAGCATCGAATCGCTGTATACCGCCGGGGCACCGAGTACGTGGTCGTGCCCACGCGCCTGCATCTCATCAGCGGGCGGGAGCGCATCGAGGCGGTGCACCCGACGACGGGCGATCGAATCATCATCTACATCGACGAGATCGACTCGCTGCAGGTGATCCGGTAGGATGGCGGCACCGAGGAACTGCCTGCTCGCGGTGTACGCCGACGAGTCGTGCCTGGGCAATGGGCGCGAGGGATCGAATCCCGGCGGCGCCGGTGGACTCATCGAGCTCGCGCATCCGAAGAGCGGAGAACTCGTGCGACGCGACTTCTGGCTGTCCGAGAAGGCGACGACGAACAATCGGATGGCATTGCGAAGCGCGATCGAGGCGCTCGACATCGCGTCGTCGAAGAAATGGAACTGCGTGATCGTGTTCACGAGCGACTCGCGGTACCTCGTGGACGGGATGACGCAGTGGGTGCACGACTGGGCGCGCCGCGGCTGGAAGCGGAAGGGCGGCGAGATCGGAAATCTCGAGCTCTGGCAGGAGCTCGTGGACGTGGCTGCAAACCATCGCATCGAGTGGCGATGGGTGCGTGGCCACAACGGTCATCCGCAAAACGAGTATGCGAACATGCTGGCGACGCGCGCGGCCGCGCGGCAGGATGAGTCGAAGGGCGTTGTGGAATCCGGCTTCGAGGCGTGGATGGAGAGCGAACGGGAGCGCGGCCGCATGACGCTCGACCCGTCGCCCCTTCCCGAAATGCGGTCGTTCCGTGAGGCACGATCGTTACCGCATGGCGAGACGGAGAGTCTGTTCTAGGCTATCCTTCCCCTTCGGAGCCGTCTCATCATGAAGCCTTTACTCTTGATATGTGCCGGGCTGGTGCTGGGCTATTTCGCCGGGTTCAACGATGCTCAGGATCACACGGAGAATCTCGGCGCTCGCATCATTCATCGTGTTGGCGGCGACAACAGGGAGCGCGTATCCACCGATGTCGACAAGCAGATGGAGCAAGTCGGGAAACCCTGACGGACTGTTGCTGATCACCTCGGCCCGGGCTCTGGTTTGATGCGTCACGGCAAGCCGATCACATTGAGTGTGCTGATCCCCTGCTACAACGAAGCCGCCACCATCGACCGCACGCTCGACGCGGTGCTGGCTCTTGGCGACCAGATCGCCGCCGACGGAATCGCGCTCCAGATCGTGGCCGTCGATGACGCATCGAAAGACGCGACCTTCGCGCGCCTCACCGAGCGCGCGAACGCGGCGACTGGACGAATGATCGTCGCGAGGCACGAGGTGAACCGCGGCAAGGGCGCCGCCATTCAGACCGCGCGCGATCACGCCAGCGGCGACATCGCGATCATCCAGGACGCGGATCTCGAGTACGATCCCTCCGACATTCCCGCAGTGATCAGCCCGATCATCGAGGGGCACGCGGACGCCGTGGTCGGGACGCGGTTCGGCTCGGGCTCGCACCGGGTGCTGTATTTCTGGCACCGCATGGGAAATGGCGGGCTGACGCTCATGTCGAACATGTTCACGAATCTGAACCTCACGGACATGGAAGCGGGGTACAAGGCATTCACAGGCCGCACGCTCGCGCTCATGCATCTCACGAACCCGCGCTTCGGCATCGAGCCCGAGATCGTCGCGCGCCTCGCGCAGATGGGCGCGCGCGTGTACGAGGTGCCGATCAGCTATCACGGGCGTACCTACGCCGAAGGGAAGAAGATCACGTGGAAGGATGGAGTCGCCGCGTTCTTTCATATTCTTCGGGCGCGCCTCTCATCTTCGCAGCAGCCACAGCTCCCACCCGGGTAGACTCGAACATGGATGATCTCGACCGGCTCGTCCGACGACTCGTGCAGAACGTGCGGAACAGCCATCCGCAATATCTCAGTCAGCCCGTGGAAGTCTCCGAGCTGTATCAGACGCTGATTCCATACAGGCACAACCGCACCGAACTCGAGATCGAGACGAATCAGGATTACGAGGCGGCGCTGTGCCAGCTGCTCTCGGGAGAGCGCGGGTACATCACGGGCGACGCCCCGATGCAGGAAGCGATGCGCAGGGAGCTGTCATCGCAGAATCCGAACACGGCGGTGTTTCGCGACTTCGCCGCCGCGCGCGTGACCCTCACATCGGAAGCGGTGCGGCACTTCGCCGATTCGCCTACGAGCCTGCAGCGCGGTGCGCCGAGTGCATCTCCGCGTGCGTCGACGCCAACGTCAGCGAGCGGAAGCAGCGCCGCGAGCTCGTGCCGCTACTGCGGCGGCACGCTCCCCGACGGGCGAAAGGTGCTGTTCTGCCCCAGCTGTGGGCAGAATCTCATGGTGCAGCGCTGTCCCGCGTGCGGAACGGAGCTCGAGATCCACTGGAAGTTCTGCATCACCTGCGGCCGGGGAGCCGCTGCCACGTGATGCGCGCCGCACCGCGGGCGGGTTGAGCTCGTGCCGCACATTCTGGCGGTCATCGCCGGCGATGGCATCGGGCCGGAGGTCATAGGCGAAGCGCTCAAGGTGCTCGACGCGGTGGAAGCCGTGCATCATCCGGGAGTCGCCGTCGAGATGCTGCCATGGGGCGCCGAGCGCTATCTGCAAACCGGCGTCACGATTCCGCCCGAGGAGATGCAGCGGCTCGGACGAGACGTGAGCGCCATCCTCGTGGGCGCACTCGGCGATTCGCGCGTGCCGGACAACGTGCATGCACGCGACATCCTGCTCGGTATGCGCTTCCAGCTCGATCTCTACGTGAACGAGCGTCCCGCGCGACTCTTCGACGACAGGCTCACCCCGCTCAAGGGCAAGTCGGTTCGCGATTTCGACTTGATGGTGTTCCGCGAGAATACCGAAGGACTCTACGTGGGCGTCGGTGGCGCATTCAAGGTCGGAACGCCGGACGAGATCACGATCGCGGAGGAGCTCAACACGCGAAAGGGAGTGGAGCGGATCGTCCGCCACGCATTCGCCTGGGCGCGCGCGCACGGCAAGACGCGCGTGACGATGGCCGACAAGGCGAACGCGATCGCCGCGCACGGGCTCTGGCGCCGCGTGTTCGAGGAGGTGGGGTCCGAGTACGGGGACATCACGCGCGACACCCGCTACATCGACGCGATGGCGATGGATCTCGTGCGCACACCCGAGGCGTTCCAGGTGATCGTCACCGGAAATCTCTTCGGAGACATCCTCTCCGATCTCGCTTCGATTCTCGTGGGGGGGCTCGGCATCGCCCCGAGCGCGAATCGGCATCCGGGGAAGGTGGCGATGTACGAGCCCGTGCACGGCAGCGCGCCTCCGCTCGTCGGCAAGGACGTGGCGAATCCGATGGCCTCGATCCTCTCGCTCGCGATGATGCTCGAGGGCGTGGGTGAGACGGCGAGCGGAGCCGCCGTCGAGCGAGCGGTCCGCGCGGCCATCAGCGCGGGTGTGGGCACGCCGGACATCGGCGGTGCACTCGGCACGCGCGCGGTGGGCGACTGGATCGCGAAGCGCGTGCGCGAGGCGTAGCGCCGGCAGTTCCCCCCGTCCATGGAGGTGATCATCTTTCACGACTCACCTCGTTCGGGGAATCCAGTGGGCACTCAAGGCACCAACCGCGACATCGTCTTCCTGTCCGGCGTCCGCACGCCGTTCGGAACCTTCGGCGGCACGCTCAAGGACTTCAGCGCCATCGATCTCGCAGTCTTTGCGTCCAAGGCGGCCATGGATCGCGCGCAGGTCGAGCCGAAGGAGATCCAGCATTCGATCTTCGGCAACGTCATGCAGACGACGTCTGACACGATCTACTACGCTCGGCATGTCGGGCTCAAGTCCGGGGTGCCGCAGGAGGTGCCGGCGCTCACCGTGAACCGTCTGTGCGGCTCGGGTTTCCAGGCCGTGGTCAGCGGAGCGCAGGAGATTCTGCTCGACGAGGCCGAGATCTGCCTCGTGGGCGGCGGCGAGTCGATGTCCCAGGCACCGCACATCGCGCGCGGGATGCGGTGGGGACTTCCGCTCGGTAAACAGCCCGTGCTCGAGGATTCGCTGTGGGAGGGGCTCAAGGATCCGTACGCCGGGCTCGCGATGGGCGACACCGCCGAGAAGGTGGGCGCGCAGTTCAGCATCGACCGGCTGTGCGCCGACGAGTATGCGCTGCGCTCACAGACTCTCGCCCGCGATGCATGGGCGAGCGGACTCTACGAGGACGAAATCGTAGGCATTCCGGTGCGCAACGCGAAAACGAGGAAAGAGGAAATATTCGCGCGCGACGAGCACATGCGTCCCGACTCCACGAAGGAAGGGCTCGCGAAGCTTCGTGCGGTGTTCAAGGAGAATGGTCTCGTCACGGCAGGAAATGCGTCGGGCATTGGCGACGGCGCGGGAGCGCTCGTGATCTCGAGCGCGGAGTACGCGAAGCGTACGGGAAAGAAGCCACTCGCGCGCCTCGTGTCCTGGGGCACGGTGGGAGTCGATCCGACGATCATGGGAATCGGGCCGGTGCCCGCATCGAACATCGCGCTCAAGAAGGCGGGGATGACGCTCGACCAGATCGATCTCGTGGAAGTGAACGAGGCGTTCGCGAGCCAGGTGTGCGCCGTCGAGCGCTCGCTCGGCGTCGATCGGAACCGGCTGAACATCCATGGCGGCGCCATCGCGCTGAGCCACCCGCTGGCCGCGTCCGGCGCGCGCATCGTCGCACATCTGATCCACGCCCTGAAGCTCACGGGCAAGCGGTACGGGCTTGGCTCGGCCTGCATCGGCGGTGGTCAGGGGATCGCGGTGATCATTGAGTCGCTCGCAGCGTAGTTTCGCCGTCGCGGTTGGCGCAGCGTTGCTCGCCTCCGCCTGCTCCGGGCTCGTCGGGGCGAGCACGCAGCCCGAGACGGAGCCGGCACCTGTTGCGCCGACCATCAGCCAGGAGGTGATCGGGCAGACTCCGTGGCCGGTGAAGACGCGCTACGTGGTGGATCTCTGGCTGCACGGGCTGGCGATGCTCGGCCCGGACTCGTCGCACACGCCGCCGTTCCGGCGCGACTACCGCGACGAGATGGTCGTCGAAAAGAACAGCCGCAACATTCTCACCGAACTCGATCAGAACGCGGAGCTGCTGCAGCACGGGCTGCGCGTGAATCCCAGGCTCATGGATGGCGCGCGACTGGCGCTCCGCGAAGGGAGCTGGGAGGAGATGGGCAACGACATCGCGTCCTTTCTCACCAGCGGCGACGACTCGGCGAGCGGCAGGAAGCGCCCCTCGGTGCTCACCACCTGGAAGCGCGCGCCGCGCACGAGTGGGGAGACCACGGACATGATGCGTGCGCTCGGTGCCATCTATCGAACAGACGCGGATCGCGAGTGGCTCAAAGTGTTCGCGCTTTCGCTCACGGACGAGCATTCGAAGTTCTACGAGCAGTACTGGCGCGAGCGGCAGCGCGCGCTGCGGCCGGCGCTCGCGGCGGTGGACACCGAGTTTTCGCAGCGCTACCTCAAGCAGTTCCGCAGCTATCTGCGCGGCGTGCAGCTGCCCACGGGAGAGATCGTTCTCTCGCTCCCACTTGGCGGCGAAGGGCAAAGCATCTTTCAGGGCCAGCACTCGATCGCCATTGGTTTTCCGTCCACCGCCGACTCGTCGCTCGCTGCCGTGTACGAGTTTGCCCACGAAGTTGCGGGCCCGGTGGCCGAACAGGCGGTGCGCGAGCGCATCGCGCCGGCGGAGTTTCGCGCGGGGCTCGGCGCGCAGCTCGAGAGTCCGGCGAAGGTGCGCGGCGGAGCGATGCTGCTGCAGCGGGCGGTTCCCGAGCTGGTCGCGGGTTACGAGCGCTACTATCTCGCGGAGGCGCGCGTCGGAGCATCCGGCGATGTCGACTCGGCGTTCGTGCGCGCGTTTCCGCTGAGGCAATCCATTGTCGATGGAATGGATCAGCGGCTGGACGAAGTGCTCAAGGCTGCGGACTGATGGCGGACGAATCGAAGCCGGTGCCGCCGGCAACACCGCCGGCATCACCGCCAGCGTCCTTACCGGCCAAGGCGGCGGTGCCCGCGCCGCCAGCCGCACCGCCCGGTGCTCCCGCGCCTCTCGAGCGCGCGGCGCTCGAGCGCGTGCTCGCGCGCGCGGCGGAGCTGCAGGCGGCGGAAGCGGATCCGGGAGAGCCGAGGCTCACGGAGGCGCAGATTCTCGAGGTGGGCAACGAGGTCGGGATTCCCGCGAAGCATCTGCGTCAGGCACTCGCCGAGGAGCGGTCGCGCGTGGAGGTGCCGGTGGAGCACGGCAACATCGCTGCGCTCTTCGGCTCGGCCACCGTATCGGCGACGCGTACGGTGCGCGGCACTCCGGCGGCGCTCTTCGACAAGC
This sequence comes from Gemmatimonadaceae bacterium, assembly GCA_025929535.1. Classification (GTDB taxonomy): domain Bacteria; phylum Gemmatimonadota; class Gemmatimonadetes; order Gemmatimonadales; family Gemmatimonadaceae; genus FEN-1250. Next base: position 170 of record JAICLZ010000079.1, on the reverse strand, counting down.
TCGACAGCGCGATGCAGAACGAGGAGTCACTGCGCGTGAAGCGGCGCTTCCCGGATCGCATCGCCTGGGAGCCGCGCGGAGGGCTCGCGACGGAATTCCGCCGCCTCATGAACGTTGGCGGCCACGGCTACCGGCTCGCGCGCGCCGAGGAGGTGTCCGCCACGGTGATC
>JAICLZ010000044.1 GCA_025929535.1 Gemmatimonadaceae bacterium | reverse complement strand
CGTGTACGTCTGGTTGCCGGAGAAGTACGCCTCTTCCGACGTGGCGAGGTTGCGCAGATCCGACTTTTCCGACGCCAGATATGCCTTTTCCTTCGTGCTCGCGAACTTCGGAATCGCGATCGCGGCCAGGATGCCGATGATCACGACGACGATCAGAAGTTCGATGAGGGTGAAACCTGAGCGCCTGTGTCGCAGCATGGTCTTGCTCCTATTGTGGTCGCGGTGTGGACGCGCCGGGAGGAGACGCGCGATGATCACATCGCAGCTGGGATGTTCGTATGCTTGACGCGTCAGCTGGCGTCGAGGTTTTATAAATTTTTGTTCGGCGCCCAGGCGCATGTGACGAAAGATTGCTGCTCGGTCAAAGTTTCCATTTCAGCGCACCGCGCGACTTACGGTGCATAACGATGTTTGCCAGTTTTCCGGCCATGCCGAATCCCATGTCGAACCTCGCTGCCTTTCAGAGAGCCGCGGACGTGCTGGGCCGCATTGGACTTTCAGAGCCGATCGCGTCGCTCGCCCGCCGCGCGTGGGATGTCGTGATCGTAGGGGCCGGCCACAATGGCCTCGCGTGCGCCGCCTATCTCGCGCGCGCGGGCAAACGCGTGCTCGTGCTCGAGTCGCGCGAACGCGTCGGCGGTGCGTGCACCATGGAAGAGCCGTGGCCCGGCGTTCGATTTTCGCCCTGCGCGTACGTGTGCGGCCTGCTCCATCCCAAGGTGATGGAGGAGCTCGATTTCGATGGGCACGGGTTCGATTGGATGCCGGCCGCAGGCGGGATGTTCGTTCCGTTCGAGGATGGTTCGAGCGTGCATCTCTGGAACGACGATGAAAAGTGTGAAGCGGACATTCGCAGGCTTGCGCCCGGCGATGTGAAGGGCTGGAAGGCGATGCTCGATGTGAAGGCGCGGTTGCGTGAGGCGCTTCGTCCCGCGGACGACCGCGATCTCTGGCTGGATCCAGCGCCAACACGCGAGGAGATCGACCGGCGGCTCGGCAGCGACGATGATGCGCGCGCGTTGCTCGACGGCTGGTCGATGCTCGAGTGCGTGCAGCGTTTCATACGCGACGAGCGCCTGCAGATGGCGTATCTCGGCCAGGGAGTGATTGGCACGAATGCCTCACCCACCCAACCGGGCACCGCATCCGTGTGGTTTCATCACGGGTCGGGGCGCATGTACGACATGCCCGGTACGTGGGGCTACGTGCGCGGCGGGATGGGAACGATCTCCTTCATCCTGTGCGACGTCGCGCGCGAGGCGGGCGCGGTCGTGGCGACAGGAGTGGGCGTCGCACGCATCATCCCCGGCGAAGGCGTGGAGCTCGAGTCGGGAGAGCACATCGCGGCGCGGCACGTCGTCTCCAACGCCGACCCGCGCGTCACGCTCGCGCTCCTCGGCGACTCCGCCGACCCGGCCTGGCGCTCAGCCGTCGAGTCGGTTCCCGTGGAGGGCGTCACGGTGAAGGTGAACATGACCCTTCGTGAGCTGCCGAACTTCCGTGCTCGCCCGGGCGTGAACGAGCCGCACCACACGGGCCAGGTGAACACGCCGCTGACGGTGGCCGAGTGGGAGGACGGACATCGGAAGGCGAACGCCGGAGCGCTTCCGGACCGCATCTGGACTGAGCTCTACATGCACACGATCTACGATCACTCCGTGGCGCCGCCGGGCGTGCACACGCTCAGCGTGTTCGCGCAGTACGTCCCGCATCGATTCGCGCACGGCGACTGGAATTCGCGACGCACGGAAGTCGGCGAGCGCGTGGTCCAGTCGATCGCCCGATTCACCTCGAACATGCCCGATGCGATCATCGACCTGGAGGTGCTCGGGCCCCCCGACATCGAGTCGCGCGTCGGACTCACCGGCGGTCACATCTTCCAGGGTGACATTCTCCCGGCCCACATGTGGGAGAAGCGGCTCACCGCACGCACACCGATGCAGGGCGTGTGGCTCTGCGGCGCCGCGACGCACCCGGGCGGGAGCGTGATGGCGGTGAACGGCCGCAACGCCGCGATGGAGCTCATGCGGACTGAGCGCTGACCCCAAACGATCCCGAGCGCCGCGCCGGGGTCGACTCGCTCGATTTGCTCGTATTCGCGATCAGCGCTGCTGTGGCGAGGTGACTCTCCGCTAATAGATGTACACGCTCGTCCCATTGGGCACGTTCGCATACAACCAGCTGATGTCCTCTTCCTTGAGACGCACGCATCCATGCGTCACGGCATCGCCCACCGTCGACTCCTCGGGCGTGCCATGGATGAGATACCCGTCGCCCAGGTCAAGGCGGTAACTCCCGAGCTCTCCGTAGATGCGACGGTTCTTGGTCCCGAGCGGAGGCATGTAGAGCGTGTCGTCGAACACGACTTCCTCGTCGAGCGGCAGCGGGACCCAGCCCGAGTCCGGAACGATAATGCCCACCTGCTGATTGCGCACCTGGAGCTTGCGACCGTTCGCGATCTTCACGCTGCCCTTGAGTGGCAGCTTCGAGAGCGCCAGGTGATTCTCCTTCGCCACCTCGGCGTAGTGCCAATCGGGCGGAATCCAGAGCGGATTCTCCGACTTGTCGAGCACTTTGCGCTTGCCCCGGGGCGTGTCGAATTTCCAGACGTGTCCCGCGAACGCAAGTGTGGAATCCATCGCGACGGCCGCGGGCGCCGAGCGGAGCGTGTCGTCGCCATTCAGCACCCAGAGGTGCCGGTCGAAGAGCGAGACCACGACACGATACTCCTTCGCCTGCTCGGCCAATCTTCGATTGTTCTCGTAGTCCAGGCTGTCCGCGTCGGACTCGAAGTGCATCACGCGGGCGGGTGCTTCCGCCACGATCTCGCCATGCGCAGCAATGCTGTCGACCACGCGCATGCTGTCCGCCCGGCGAGCCGAATCAGCCACGGCAAGCGCGCGCGCGCTGTCTGCAGCCGCCAGACTCGGATCCGGCATCACGGCGGTGTGTGCGCAGGCAGAACCAGCCAGAGAAAGGAGCACGGCGGCGAACGCCACCCTGGAGCGGTCTCGAGGCAAATCAATAGTGGGAATCATCGCTTACCACCTATGCAATCGACGCGCCGAACACGGCCAATCTGAACACGTTGCGCGCGTCCTGAGGCTCGCGAGGCCTTCTCTCGTAAAATAGAAGCGCTCGCGCGCCTTGAACACCGAAGCGGTTCGTGCCTGTTCCAGCTGCGGAATGACCGAAAAGCTCTCGCGCGAGTGCCACGTCCCGAGGCGGCTATGGCGCGCTCAGCAGTGTTTCCGATCTTTGGACACTCCGAGCTTGTGCGTGAAGCTGGTCGTGCAGACGGGAAGGAACTTCTCGACGATCTTCATCGATCCGATGTAGAACCGGTGCAGAGCTGCGCAGGGCAGTACGTGATTTCGGGATCGGCCGAGGTGACGCCGAGGTGTCGTCCGTACCAGCCGATGTAGTGAGAGAGCCTTTCGGCGAGGAAGCTCGGCCGCGTGAGCCCATGGTGCTCGCCCGGATAGATCACCGCTCGCTCTCCACCCCGAGCGAGCGGAGGGCCTGGTACATCTGCTCGGAGTTCTGAAGCGGCACGTTGTAATCGAGATCCCCGGCCATAAAGAGCGTTGGCGTCACGATGCGATCGGCGTGCAGGAACGGGTACGACTCGCGATCACGTAGTCCGTGAGCTCGCCGCCATAGCTCCACCCGCCCACGCCGAGTCGCGTCGGATCGGCAATGTGATGGGTCGCCAGGAAGTCGACACCCGCGAGCACGTCCTCAAAATCCTTCTCGCCCCAGTGCGCGTAGATCCACTTCCCATCCGCGGACCACGCCGGATGCACGAAGCTGCGATCCAGCGAGCGGCTGACGACGCGCACCGTCCCGCCCGCGGCGGAGATGACTGCGAGGCGCTGCAGCGAGAAGTAGATCAGGCTGTCCGGCCCACCCTGAAGGAACGCGATCTCCCTGCTATCCGGACTCCACATCGCGCGGCTCTCCCACTGCGGATCGCTGTCATCGAGATCGCTCCGCGTGAGCTAGTGCGCGCCAGCGCCCGGAGTGGGCGCGATCACGAAGAGGTCCCAGTTGTCGGTCCGGTCCGGATCCTTCTGCTGCTTGGACGAAAAGAGAATCGGCGTGCCGTCGGGCGACCACTCGGGTATCTCTCGATATCCTGCTTGAACTGAAGACGGTCGAGAACGATCGGGTGCGGTGCACTGTCCGCGTCGGCAGTCGAGTCGCGAAGCGCGAGCACCACGCGCTTGCCGTCGGGAGACCACGAGTAGTCGTCGACTCCGTTCTTGATGGTGGTGAGCTTGCGCGCCTCTCCTCCATCCGGCGGCAGAAGCCAGAGTTGATCCGAGTCTCGCGTTTCCCCGCGAGCGGAGAGAAAGGAGATCGCACGCGTGCTGCCCACGAACTGCGGCGAGTGCTCATCGTCCGTTCCCCACGTCCTGCGCGTGGCTCGTGTGCCGTCGCCGTCCCACCGTGCGCGCCAGATGTCGCCATTCGAACGATCGTGTGCCGTATCGACAGTGGAGACGGTGTACACGATCCACTCGCCATCCCGAGACATGCGAGGGTCGCTCACGTCCGCGAATCGCCGCATGTCCGCGATCGTGAGTGCGCGCGCCGAGCCTTGCGCGTTTCCGCCGGAGATCGCGATGCCGCACGCGAATGCGGCGATCGCCGTCCGCGTCGCGAAACGCCGGATGATCAAATGGTGACCGCCGTGCAGGAGGGAAGTGAGCGGAGCGGGATTGTATCGCGGCGCACACTATGGAGCAAGCGCGGTGCAAGCGCCTCAACGCTGTCAGCTCGTTCGGGCCCAGCGGTACGCGTGTTGCTTATGGGTGTGGCGTGCGACTCACCCATGAGCGAGGGCTTCGACAATGCTTTGGACTATTGCGGTAATTCTCTTCATTCTGTGGATTCTCGGCTTCGGCGTCTTTCACGTAGCCGGCGGACTAATCCACCTGCTTCTGGTGATCGCGATCGTGGTCGTGCTGGTGCGCCTGATCACAGGTCGCCGAGCAGTCTAGCACGACTACCCGCACACGATGATCGAGTAGACGCGAAGACCCGCGCGGCTCAGGCCTCGCGGGTCTTCGTCTTTCCACTCCATGCCTCAGCGATGTCGGGGCGGGTTGGTTGGCGGCGTCGTAGTTGGCGGCTGATTCGTCGTTGTGCCGGTCCCGGTGCTGCCCGTGGTTCCGGTGCCGGTGGTCGTGCCCGTACCAGTGTTCGTTCCCGTGGTCGTGCCCGGGCACGTCGTCACGTTCGGATCACAGGGCGCCGGGCTCGGTGAGCCATTCGTGTTCGAGTTATGGCAGCCGACCGCGAACAATGCCGCGGCGATGATCGGAAGGATTGCACGCATGTGAGCCTCCGCTGGAAATGCATCGACGGCAGGGCGCGTAACACATGCCGCGAGCCCGGGTGCATGTCCGATGACCCTGTTTCCCGGGCGTCCGAAGCCATAACTTGACGATCTTCCCCCCACGAACCGACCGATCCCCGCCATGCATCGCTATCCTGACGGTAACGTCTTTTACCGAAAACTCACCCGGGATTTTCCGGAGATCGTCCGGGGTGAAGGATGTTACCTGTGGGACGACCAGGGTCGGCAGTATCTCGACGGCTCCGGCGGCGCCTTCGTGGCCAACATCGGACACGGCGTGCGCGAGATCGCGGACGCGATCGGCGAGCAGGCGGCGCGAATCGCGTATCTGACGGGCGCAGCGTTCACGTCGGCGCCTGCCGAGGCGCTCGCTTCCGAGCTTGCTGCGCTCACACCGGGCGATCTGGACCACATCTACTTCCTCTCGAGTGGTTCCGAAGCCGTGGAAGCAGCGCTCAAGCTCGCACGGCAGTACTGGGTGGAGAGCGGGCGCCCGGCGAAGCAGGACATCATCTCGTTGTCGCCCGGCTACCACGGCAACACGCTCCTCGCGATGTCCGCTTCCGCGCGGCCCCACTACGCGACGTTCTTTCACGAATGGATCGTGAACGTGCATCGCGTGCCGGCGCCGCTCGCATATCACTGCGAGTGCCGCGGGTCCGATCCCGAATGCGACGTGTGCTCCGGCACCATACTGGAAAAGAGGATTCTCGAGATCGGCGCGGATCGCATCGCCGCGTTCATCGCGGAGCCGGTAGGGGGATCTTCCACGGGTGCAACCGTTCCGCGGCCGGAGTATTGGCGAACGATCCGCGACATCTGCGATCGCCACGACGTGCTCTTCATTGCCGACGAGGTCGCGTGCGGCGCCGGCCGCACGGGCACCTGGTCCGCGCTCGAGCCGTACGGCGTTGCGCCGGACATCATGACGATGGGGAAGGGTATCGCCGGCGGCTACACACCGCTGTCCGCGGTGGCGGCGCCGCGGCGCATCGTCGACGTGATCGCGCGCGGCTCTGGCGCGCTCGCTCACGCGCAGACGTTTTCGCACCATCCGGTGATGTGTGCCGCGGGGCTCGCGACGGTGCGCTATCTCCGCGAGCACGCGCTGGTCGCGCGCGCCGCCGCGATGGGGCGCGTCTTCCACGAGAAGCTCGCGGCGCTGCTCGATCTTCCGCACGTGGGCGACGTGCGCGGTCGCGGAATGCTCGCGGGCATCGAGCTCGTGCTCGACCGCGATACGCGAGCGCCGTTCCCGCGATCGGCGAAGGTGGCCGAGCGCTTCACCGAGGCGGCGCTGCTCGCCGGCCTCGTGGTGTGGCCCAACGTGGCGCACACCACGGGCGGCAATGGTGACATCATCATGCTTGCGCCCCCCTTCATCATCGAGCCATCGCAGATCGATGAGCTGCTGATGCGTTTCCGCGCAGCCTACGATGCGTCCGTCTCCGGCGCGATGGCGATCACCTGATCTCTCCTCCAGACGATATGACCGCAGCTTCTCTCCCAAAGATCACGTACACGTCGGCCAACGTCGACCTCGAGCAGTTCCATGCGATGTTCGACGAGGCGCTCGTGCGCGTGCGCGGGGCGAGCGGCAAGGAGTATCCCATGTACATCGATGGCAAGGCGATCACGACCACGGCCGAGCAGCTCGTGGACACGTCGCCCATCGACGCATCGCGTGTGCTCGGCACCTTTCACACCGCTCGCCCGGAGCAGATCGATCTCGCGGTGAAAGCCGCGCGCGCGGCGGCCAGGGAGTGGGCGCATCGCAGCGTAGAGGAGCGTATCGCGCCCCTCCGCCGCGCCGCGGAGCTCATTCGCGAGCGCAAGTTCGATCTCGCCGCAACCATGAGCGTCGAGGTGGGGAAGAGCCGCCTCGAGGCGATGGGAGATGCCGAGGAGTCGGCGGATCTCATCGACTATTACTGCCAGCAGATGCTCGATGCGCGAGGCTTCGTTCGCGAGATGGCGAAGATGACGCCGATCGAGCGCAACATCGACGTGCTCCGCCCCTTCGGCGTGTTCGCGTGCATCGCGCCGTTCAACTTCCCGCTCGCGCTGTCCGCCGGGATGTCCTCGGCCGCGCTGGTGGCCGGCAACACCATCGTCTACAAGCCGGCGGAGGAGACGCCGTGGACGGGGCTCAGGCTCTACGAGATCTATCGCGACGCGGGCATCCCCGCGGGCGCGTTCAATCTCATCCAGGGCGACGGTCACGTCATGGGCGACGCGCTCTGGCGCCACCCGGGCATTGACGGCGTCGTGTTCACGGGATCGAAGGAAGTCGGGATGCGCATTTTCTCCGAGTTCAGCGCGAAATTCGCGCGCCCGTGCCTGCTCGAATTGGGTGGCAAGAACGCGGCGATCGTGATGGACACCGCCGATATCGACATGGCGGCCGAGGGCGTGATGAAGTCCGCGTTCGGACTCCAGAATCAGAAGTGCTCGGCCACCTCGCGCGTGTACGTACACAAGTTCATCGCGAACGAGTTCATCGAGGCGCTCGTGGCGAAGACCGAGAAGCTGGTGATCGGCGATCCATCGGAGCGCGACGTGTACTTCGGCCCGGTGATCAACGCCCAGGCAGTCGAGCGCTACGAGCGCGCGGTCGCACAGGCGAGGGCTGAGGGGAAGGTCGTTCTGGGCGGTACGCGGCTCACGCGAGGTGCGCAGGCCAAGGGGCACTATGTTTCACCCGCGATCGCCACTCTGCCGCTCGACAGCACTCTCTTTCGCACGGAGCTCTTCGCACCGTTCCTCGCGATCGGGGAGATCACCACGTTCGACGAGGCGATTGCGGAGAGCAATCGCACGGAGTACGGACTCACGGCCGGGATCTATAGCGGAAGCGAGGAGGAAGTGGCGCGCTTCTTCGACGAGATCGAAGCGGGCGTGTGCTACGCCAACAAGCGCACCGGCGCCACGACAGGCGCGTGGCCGGGCGCGCAGGCGTTCACGGGTTGGAAGGGCTCCGGATCCAGCGGCAAGGGCGGATGCGGTCCCTACTATGTAATGCAGTTCATGCGCGAGCAGAGCCGCACGACCATCCACACATCGGTATGACATCCATGACCGCAACCGTTCGTCCCACCGCCCCCGCCGCCACGCGCAACTATCCGTTCATCAACACTCCGGTGCCGGGGCCGAACGCCCGCCGCGTGGTGGAGCAGGACGTGACGTTCGCCTCGCCGTGCTACATCAAGGAATATCCGCTCGTCATCGCGCGCGGCGAGAAGGCGATGGTGGAGGATGTGGATGGCAACCGGTTCCTCGACTTCATGGCCGGCATCGCCGTGGCATCCACGGGCTACGGACATCCGAAGGTCATCGCCGCCATCAAGGCGCAGGCGGACAGGTTCCTGCACATCTGCGGCTCGGATTTCTATTTCGAGGGAATGGCGAATCTGTTCGAGCGCCTGGCGAAGCTCGCGCCGGGGCCGAGCAGAAAGCGCGTGTTCCTCTCGAACTCCGGGGCCGAGGCGGTGGATGGCGCGATCAAGCTCGCTCGCAACTCGACCAGACGCGCCGGACTGATCGCCTTCAAGGGCGCGTTCCACGGTCGCACCTACGGCGCGATGAGCCTGACGTCGAGCAAGGTGAAGCAGCACGCGGGCTTCGGCCCCATGCTCTCGGATGTGTATCACGTGCAGTACGCGAATCCCTATCGCTGTGAGTGCGGCCACGCGCACGCGGACTGTCATCAGCACAGCATCGCCGCCATCGAGGAGCTCTTTGCGCGGCAGGTGGACCCGCGAGATGTCGCGGCGATCTTCGTGGAGCCGATTCAGGGCGAGGGCGGGTACATCGTGCCGCCGCGGCAATTCCTCCCCGCGCTCCGCGCGCTCTGCGACACGCACGGCATTCTGCTCGTGTGCGACGAGATCCAGTGCGGCGTGGGTCGCACGGGAAAGATGTGGGCAACGGAATTCGCGGACATCGAGCCCGACATTCTGCTCACGGCCAAAGGGCTCGCCTCCGGTATGCCCCTCGGCGCCATCATCGCGAAGGACTCCATCACGAAGTGGGAGAACGGCTCGCACGGCTCGACGTTCGGCGGCAACCCCGTGGCCTGTGCGGCCGCAATGGCGATGCTCGATGTCGTCGAGCAGGAGCTGCTGCCCAGGGTGCCCGCGCTCGGCGAGCGGTTGATCGGCGCCATGCGCGATCTGCAGAACAAGCATCCGTCCATCGGCGACGTGCGCGGCAAGGGCCTCATGATCGGCGTTGAGCTCGTGAAGGATCGCGGCACGCGCGAGCCGGCCCCGGAGCTTGCACGCGCGCTCATCGATACGGCGTTCGAGCAGGGACTCCTGCTCCTCACGTGCGGCAAGAGCACGCTGCGCCTCGCGCCCCCGCTCGTGATCGACGAACAGGACATCGACATTGCGGTAGCGATCATCGACCGCGCACTGACCTCGCTGACGTGAGCGAAGCGGCAACCGGCGCGCCCGGCGCTTTGGGGATCGCGTCCTCGAAGGTGCTGTCGATGCGCGAGGCGATCGCGCGCTACGTGCACGATGGCGATACGGTCGTGATCGAGGGGTTCACGCATCTGATCTGCTTCGCGGCCGGGCACGAGATCATCCGGCAGAAGCGCCGCGATCTCGTGCTCTGCAGGCTCACTCCGGATCTCATCTACGACCAGCTGATCGCGGCAGCGTGTGCGCGGAAGCTGGTATTTTCCTGGGCGGGGAATCCGGGCGTCGGCTCGCTCCACGCCTTCCGGCGCGCGGTGGAGCGGGGGAGGCCGCCGCTCGAGATCGAGGAGTACTCGCACTTCGGCATGGTCGCGCGCTTCAGCGCCGGTGCGGCGCATCTCCCGTTCTGGCCTCTGCGCGACTATCAGGGCACCGACATACCCGTCTCGAATCCGCTGATCAAGCAAGTGACGTGTCCTTTCACGGGCGAGTCACTCGCGGCGGTGCCCGCGCTCAACCCGGATGTGACCATCGTGCACGCACAGCGCGCGGATGCCGAGGGAAATGCGCAGATCTGGGGATTGCTCGGGGTGCAGAAGGAGGCGGCGTTCGCGTCGAAGCACGTGATCGTGGTGGTGGAGGAGCTCGTGAGCACGAGCGTGGTGCGCGCTGATCCCAACCGCACGCTCATTCCCGGTGTGATCGTGGACGCGGTGGTGGTCGAGCCCTGGGGCGCGCATCCGTCGTACGCACAGGGGCACTACGATCGCGACAACGAGTTCTACGTGGCGTGGGATGACATCGCGCGTGATCCCGCGACGCTCGCCAGTTACCTCGACAAGTACGTGATGGGCGTGAGCGATCGCAGCGAATACCTCACGCTGCACGAGGGGCTCACGACGCGTCTCGCCGCGCGCGACATGTTCTGCGCCGGAGTGAATTACGGCTACTGACGTGACGTACTCTGCCGAGGAGATGATGACCGTCGTCGCGGCGCGCGAGCTTCGCGACGGGGAGATCGTGTTCGTGGGCATCGGGCTTCCGAATCTCGCGTGCAACCTCGCGCGCGCGACGCATGCGCCGGGACTCGTGCTGATCTACGAGTCGGGAGCGATCGGCGCGATTCCGGAGCGGCTGCCGGTGTCGATCGGCGATCCGTCGCTCGTGACCGGATCGCTGATGGTCACGGGGATGGCCGACGTCTTCCAGCTCTTCTTGCAGGGCGGCCGGATCGAGGTGGGCTTCCTGGGCGGCGCGCAGATCGACAAGTACGGCAACATCAACACGACCGTCGTAGGCGACTACGAGAAGCCCAAGGTGCGGCTGCCTGGCAGCGGCGGTGCTGCCGAGATCGCGATACACGCGCGGCGCACCGTGATCATCTCGCGCTTGAGCACGCGCGCCTTTCCGGAGTCGGTGGACTACATCACGAGTCCGGGGAACAGGTCGAAGGGGAAATCGCGGAAGGAATGGGGAATGCCGGGCGCAGGTCCCGTGAAGGTGATCACCGATCGGGGCGTGCTGTGCGCGTCGGATGTGGATGGCGAGATGGAGCTCGCGGCGCTCTACCCCGGAGTGGCGCTGGAGGATGTGACATCGCGCGTGGGCTGGGCGCTGCGCGCGCGCGAATCGCTCGAGATGGTCGCGCCGCCGGATGCGGAGGAACTGCGCCTGCTGCGCGAGGTGCTCGATCCGGGAAAGCTCTACCTCAAAGGGAGCTGAATGGCGGCGAGCGCGCTCCGGACCTACTGGCGGGCGAGCCGCGCGCCACGATACAGCTACACGTTCGCGCTTCCGCTTCTCGCGCTCTACGAGCTCCTCGCTGCGATCCTTCCGCTGGGAGAGACGCACGGGGTGCGCAACGGGGCCGACGTCATACTCAAGTCGGTATTCTACGCTGCGCTCGGGCGCTGGGGTCCGCTCGCGTTCGGCGTGCTGCTCGTCGGGATCTTCCTCTGGGGCGCGTGGAAGGACAAGCGCGCGAACGGGGAGCCGCTGCGCGCGGCATACTTCACGTGGATGCTGGGCGAGTCGGTCGCGCTGGCCCTGATATTCGGTGTGGTGGTGGGGCTCATCACCGCACGGCTGCTCGGAACGCTGCACATGCTCGCGCTCGCGCCCATGCAGCAGCTCGACACGCCCACCAAGTTGATGGTCTCGCTCGGCGCGGGACTGTACGAGGAGCTGCTCTTTCGCGTGATTCTGGTGAGCGGGCTGGCGTCGTTCGGGCGAGTGGTCTGCGGCATGTCGCCCCGCGTGGCTGGTGCGTTCGCGGTCGTGCTGGGCGCACTGATCTTCTCCGCGTTCCATTACGTGGGCGCGTACGGCGATGTGTTCACCATCCAGTCGTTCACGTTTCGAATGATCGCAGGGCTGTTCTTCAGCGCACTGTATCTGCTGCGCGGTTTCGGGATCGTGGCATGGACGCACGCGCTGTACGATGTATTTCTGATTTTCAGCTGACGGCTTCCTGGGAGATCCTCGTGCGCCGCATTCTGCTCGCGCTTTTGGCACTCGGCACGACTGCATCGCTTCCCGCCCAGCGCGAGGCGGTGCTCGGGCAGATCAAGGTGCCGCACCCGTACTATTTCCGCGAGATGTACCTGCCGCAGCTCACGACCGGCCCGAGTGGCGCCGCGTGGATGCCCGACGGCACCGCGCTCGTGTTTTCGATGCGCGGCTCGCTCTGGCGGCAGTCGCTCGGGAGCACCGTCGCGACGCAGCTCACGGCGGGCGCCGGCTACGACTACCAACCCGATGTGTCGCCCGACGGAAAGTGGGTGGCCTTCGACCGCTACGACGGCAAGTCGGTCGAGCTCGAGCTGCTCGAGCTCCGGTCGGGAAAGATCACGGCGCTCACCAACAATCGCGCGGTGAATCTCGAGCCGCGATGGTCGCCGGACGGATCGCGGCTCGCCTTCGTGAGCACGGCGTTCGAGGGCCGCTGGCATGTCTACACGATGGATGTGCGCGATGGCCGGGGCGCCGAGCCCATGCGCGTCACGACGGATCGCGACAGCAAGCTCCCGCGCTACTACTACAGCGTGTACGATCACTATCTCTCGCCCACATGGTCGCCGGACGGGAAGGAGCTGATCCTCATCTCCAATCGCGGGCAGATCTGGGGGACCGGCGGCTTCTGGCGCATGCGCGCCGAGCCGAGCGATTCGATGCGGCTGATCCACTTCGAGGAGACGACGTGGAAGGCACGGCCCGACTGGTCGCCGGATGGCAAGCGCGTCGTCTACAGCTCCTATGTGGGCACGCAGTACAACCAGCTCTGGCTCATGACGAGCGACGGCGGCGTGCCCTTCGAGCTGACGTACGGCCCCTTCGATGCGACGAGCCCGCGCTGGTCACGCGATGCGCGGCACATCGCGTACATCTCCAACGACGGCGGGAACACCGCACTCTGGGTGCTCGACATGCCGGGCGCGGCGAAGCACCGGGTCGAGCCGCGCACGTTGAGGTTCATCGAGCCCGTGGGAGCATTGACGATCAGCGTGGTCGACGATGCCGGACGGCCGCTCGATGCGCGCATCTCCGTGACGGGCGCGGACGGGCGAAGCTGGGCGCCGACATCCGCGCTCATGCACGCGGACGATTCGTTCGATCGAAGCGAGCGGCACTACGAGGTGGGCTACTTCCACAGCCCGGGGAGCGCGAGCCTCACGATTCCGGCCGGCCCCGTGACCGTCGAGGTGACGCGCGGACTCGAGTACGCGGTCGCAACGCAGACGGTGCAGGTCGCGGCAGGCGATGCGAAGAGCCTTCGCGTCACCATGCGGCGCCTGGTCGACCTTCCCGCGCGCGGCTGGTACAGCGGCGACCTGCACGTGCACATGAATTATGGCGGCGCCTATCGCACGGTGCCGAAGCAGCTCGCGTTCATGGCTCGCGCGGAAGACCTGCACGTGATCGAAGAGCTGATCGTGAACAAGGAGCAGCGCGTGCCGGACATCTCGTACTTCGCCGGCGGCGCTCCCGATGCCGTGTCGACACCGTCGATGCTCATCGTGCACGGTCAGGAGTTTCACACGAGCTATTGGGGACACAGCGGGCTGCTCGGACTCACGAAGAACATCATTCTTCCGGGATACGCAGCCTACGCCAATACGCCCGCGGCGAGTCTCTATCCCGCGAACGCGAACGTCTTCGACCTCGGTCACGCGCAGGGCGCGCTCACCGGCTACGTGCACCCGTTCGACGAGCCCCCGAATCCCGAGGACACGGTTGCGCGCGTCACGAGCGAGCTCCCGGTGGATGTCGCGCTCGGCAAAGTCGACTACATGGAGATTCTCGGCTTCAGCGATCATCGCTCCACGGCAGCCGTGTGGTACCGGCTGCTCAACTGCGGCTTCCGTATTCCGGCGGGCGCGGGCACGGACGCGATGACGAACTTCGCCTCGCTGCGCGGACCGGTGGGGATGAATCGGGTGTACGTCCACAGCGGCCCGAAGCTCGATCACGCGAGCTTTCTGCGCGCGATCAAGGCAGGGCGCACCTTCGCGACCAACGGTCCGCTTCTGTCGCTGCTCGTGAACGAGAAGGAGCCCGGAAGCGACATCGCATTCCCGCTCGGCAGCCACACGATCAGCGTGCGCGCGAGCATGCACTCGATCGTCCCCGTGGAGCACCTCGAGCTCGTACAGAACGGGAAGGTGGTTGCGACGGTGCCGCTGTCCGCCGATCGCAGGAGCGCATCCGCGACGGTGAAGCTTCCCGTCGATCGGAGCGGATGGATCACGCTTCGCGCGTGGAGCGAGCGGGCGACGCCACCGGTGCTCGACATCTATCCGTTCGCGACCACGAGCCCGGTCTATCTCACGATCGCGGGAATTCCGCCGCGGTCACCGGACGATGCGCGCTTCTTCATGGATTGGATCGATCGTCTCCGCGAGGGCGCGGAGCGACATACCGGCTACAACAGCGCGGCGGAGAAGGCGTCGGTGCTGGCGCTGATCTCGCATGCGCGCGCGGAATTCGAGAAGCGCGCCTACGAGATCGCCGTCTCCCGATAGCTCAGGGAGGCGGAGGCGAGGAAACTTCGCGCTCGCGCATGCCGGCTCCCGAACGGCAATCGGCAACGTGCGCGGCGTATCGCGACGTCACGATCGAGCGCGCACACTTGGGGCAGCGCTTACAGCATTCCAGCACGTGCATGACGACGGCACCGGCGCGGTGACATGCGCATCGGCATTCATCAGAGGTCTGCTCCTGAAGCATGCCTGCCATGGTTGTCTCGTTCTTGATAGAGTGAGCCAGCGAGTTCGTTGTCAATGCGCGAGGAGCGTCCGTCGCGCACGAGTTTCTGTCGCGGAATGAGCATGGCGGCCGATGGCTGGATGCGCAAGAGCCGCGCGCCCAACCGATCGGCCTCAGGCGGGAACGACTTCCCGGGCGATCCCGGTGCGCGCCGCCTCGTACGCACCTTCGAGCACGGCCGCCACGTTGCCGATGTCGCGCAGTGACGGCTCCAGATTTCCGGTATCCATCGCGTCCGCGAACGCATTGAACAATCCGGCAAACCACGCCGGATACGCGGACTTTTCGAGCTGCGCCGAATAGTCGAACGACTCCACGACGCCTCCCCGCTCGAGCCGCAGCGTGCCGCCGGTCCAGTCGATCGATCCCGTATCGCCGACGAAGCGCACCTGGCTCTCGCGATGCCGCGCCGCCCACGTCAGGAACATCAGCCCGAGGCGCTCGGGATACTCGAACAGCACATGCGCGCTGTCCTCCACATCGTAGTCGGGATGCCGAAGGAGGCCGGTCCACGCGCGCACGCGGGGCGGAACGCCCGCCGCGTCGAGCATCTGGTAAATGAGATGCGTGCCGTGGTCGAGCAGAATGCCTCCACGCGCATCAGCCTGCAGCCCGCGCCAGGGCGTCGGATCGGCACTCGTGCCGCGATCGGCCATGAGCCGGTACACGCGCAGCTCCGCGAGATGCCAGCGGCCGATGGCATCTTCACTGAGCCACTTGCGCACCTGCACCCACACCGGATTGTAGCGATACTGGTGACAGGGCATCACTACACGCCGCGACGCCCGCGACGCGTCGGAAATTCGCCGCGCCTCGCGCGCCGTGAGCGCCACGGGCTTCTCGCAGAGCACGTGATAGCCCTGCTCGAGCGCCCAGATCGTGAGATCGAGATGCGACGACGTCGGCGTGCAGATGTCGACGAAGTCCACGTCGCTGATCGCGCGCAGCCCATCGCGCGAGCCGAGCTGCGGCACGCCCTCGACGGGCGCCACGGACGCGGACCCATCGACCGTAGCCACGATCTCGAGGCGGTTGCGCGTGGCGGTGTCGTGCAGAAAGCCCGGAATGTGCGAGCCGCGTGCGACGCTGCCAAGGCCGATCACCGCACCACGATATCTCCGCGCCGGCGCGGATTGCCGAGCGACGCCCGGGATGTCGAGTGCTGTAGGTGCTGCGACATCAGTCATCGGCCTGCACTCAGTGCGCGAGCGAGTCGGCCGCCTCGCGCAACACGTCCTCGGTGATCGCGAGAGCTTCCATCGCCAGCTCCTCGGGGATCACGAGGGGCGGATTGATGCGCACTTCCGGATTGTAGATCATCGACAGTACGCCGCGCGAGAGGCACGCGTCAAAGATCTGCCGCGTGAGCTTCTTGTCGAGCAGCGTGTCCGTGCCAGGCTCCACGATGTCGAACCCGATCATGAGGCCGCGGCCGCGCGCATCCTTGATGATCGGAATCTCGCGCTCCCACCGCTGCACCTCGGCCAGCATCTTCTCTCCGACGCGCCGCGAGTTCTCCACGAGCCCTTCCTCGAGAATCGTCTCGAGCGTGACGCGCGCCGCCGCGGCGGCCATCGGATTGCCCCCGTAGCTCGACGAGCTGCCACTCGGATTCGCCCACGGCTTCGCGAACGCGACTTCTTCCCGAATGAGCAGTCCGCTCATCGGGAAGCCGCCGCCGAAGCCCTTGCCGCAGCTCATGATGTCGGGAACGATGCCGTCCTCGTGCTCGATCCCCCACATCTTGCCCGTGCGCCCGAATCCCGTGATCATCTCGTCCGCGATCATCAAGGCGCCCAGCTCGTCGCACAGCTGGCGCAACTCCTTCATGAACCCGCGCCGCGGAACGATGTTGCCAGCCGTGCCCTGGATGGGCTCGACGATGATCGCCGCGATGTCGTTCGAGGTCTCGTACTGAATCTTCTTCTTCAGGAAACCGATCGCGTCGCAGTCACACTCGCGGTGCGACTTGTCGAAGCCGCAGCGATGCGCGGGATCATACGGAGAGCTGTACCGTCCCGGCGCGAGCGGTCCGAGATCGAACTTGAAGTTGGATCCGAGCAGCGGGAGCACGCCGGCGGTCTTGCCGTGAAAGCCGCCCCAGAAGCCAATGACCTCGTTGCGGCCCGTGTAGGACTTCGCGAGCCGGAGCGCCGACTCTACCGCCTCTGCGCCGCTCGAGTAGAGCTGCGTGCGGTTGATGTCTCCGGGTGCGAGCTCCGCGAGCATCCGAACCAGCACCGCGCGATTCTCGGAAGTGAAGCTGCCGACGTGCACCTTCGCGATCTGCTTCTGCATCGCGGCAACGTACTTCGGATGCGCGTAGCCGAGGCTCGCAACGCCGATGCCGGCCATGAGATCGATGAAGCGATTGCCATCGACATCGAAGAGCAGCGCGCCCTCGCCGTGATCGATGCAGATCTGGCTGAAGAGCGCAAAGCTCTGCGCGCCCGGCGCGAGATGCTGCTGCTCGTCGTCGAAGATCTCACGCGATTTGGAGCCAGCCACCCACAATGGCATCTCGACATTCGTCACGTATACCGTCCGCGAATCAGATGAAATGGAAGAAGTGAGACGACGACATCCGTGAAGGCGTGCGTCGTGCCTCGTGCGGCGATCGGCTCAGCGCGCTCGGGCTGTAAAAAATTATGGGAAGGGAAGGGGCGAAGCCAGCAAAGGACGGTGTATGAAGAGTTCTTTGTCCTTGGATATTAACGATGTGAGTCCGATTTTACCGCTCCAGTCGAGGATCATGCCCGCAGCGTGCGCATGACGCGCGCAACGTCGCCCACGGTGGCATCGATCTCGATCGGCCGATTGGCATGCGCGGGCGGCGGCTCGGTGCCGCGATGGTAGCGATCCAGCGATTCCGGATCCTTGAGCACGTGCCCAGTGAGCACGCACACCACGCGCGCCTCGGGATCGATCGTTCCCGCGAGCACCATCTGCCGCACGCCGGCCACACTCGCCGCGCTCGCGGGCTCGCACCCGACGCCGGCAGCATCGATGATGGCCTTCGCCTCCATGATGTCTCCATCGCTCACGGATGTCACCACGCCGTTCGTCTCGCGAATCGCCTGCACGCCGCGCTGATAGCTGGCTGGTGCGCCGATGTTGATGGCCGTCGCGATCGTGTTCGCACGCACGCGATGTCGCACGCGGAAATTTTCGCGATAGCTCATCGCGAACGGCGCGGCGCCATCGGATTGCGCGGCGAGCAAACGGGGCATGCGAGCGATGAGCCCGAGGTCGCACGCCTCACGCAGTGCTTTTCCGAACGCCGCAGTGTTGCCGAGGTTTCCTGCGGGGAGCGCGATCCAGTCGGGCACGTCCCATTGCCGCTGATCCAGCATCTCGAGCACGATGGTCTTCTGCCCCTCGATGCGGAACGGATTCACGGAGTTGAGCAGGTACACGCCGAGCTCCTCGCTCGCCTCGCGCACCAGGCGCAGACAAGCATCGAAGTCGCCGCGCACGAGCAGCGTGCGCGCGCCGTATGCCAGCGACTGCGTGAGCTTGCCGAGCGCCACCTTGCCCACCGGCACGAGCACGAGTGCCGGAAGGCCGGCGAGCGCCGCATATGCCGCGAGGGAGGCGCCCGTATTGCCCGTGGATGCGCACGCAACGGCTGTCGCGCCCACGCGCACCGCCTGCGTGACGCCCACCGTCATCCCGCGATCCTTGAACGAGCCGGTCGGGTTCATCCCCTCGTGCTTGAGCTGCAGCTCGGGCACGCCCGCCCATTCCGCGATCCTGTCACGCGCGATGAGCGGAGTGTTGCCTTCGGGCCACGATATCGGCGCATCGGTGCGGCCCGGCATCACGAGTGCGCCGAAGCGCCACACCCCCGATGGCGACGACGATGCCCGGAACCGGGCCACGAGCTCCGCGCCTCGCACTGCGGGCGGTGCATGCCGGAGCTCCAAAAGACCGCCGCACCAGGGGCATTGAGGACTTGGATCGAGCTCGGTCAGCTCCCGTGCACAGCGCAGGCAGCGTTGCACCGAGGATCCCTCGGCGGGTATCGTATTTTGCATGTACTAGGAGGATACACAGCGCCTTGAGGCATTGAAAGTGCGCTGGCAACTCCGCGAGGGGAAAGGTGGCTCGGTAGAAGCGTCACGGTGTTCCCTGAGCGCCCGTTTCCGGCTACACTGTAGCAGTGATTTCGCCATCACGCATGACTCCCGAGGGCCGATGAATCGCGTCCGCATTTCCATGCTTGCCGCCGTTGTGCTCGTGCCACTCACGACCGGTGCGTTTCTCATCGAGCACCGCGACTCGCGTGACAGTGCGCGCCTCTTCGATCAGGTCCTGTCGCTCGTCTCCGATCGATTCGTCGACACGGTGCCGAGCGCGGACCTGTACGAGAAGGCGGCGCGGGGGCTCGTGCGCGAGATCAACGACCCGTACGCGGCGCTCTATTCGCCCAAGCAGCTGGCGGAGTTCACCGCGAGCACGGGCGGCCGGTATGCGGGACTGGGAATGCTCGTGGAAGACCAGCAGGGCGTGACGGTGGTGAGCCGCGTCTATCCGCACACGCCCGCGGAAGCGGGCGGTGTGCACGACGGCGATCACATCGTCGCCGTCGAAAATCAGGCGGTGCACGGCTGGAAGCTTCCGCAGGTCACGGATGCGCTCAAGGGAAATCCGGGAACGCAAGTGAGCGTCACGTTCGCGCGCCCGGGTGTGACCGCGCCGATCGTGCTCAAGCTCACGCGCGCGGTCATCCACATTCCGGCGGTGCCGTACACGATTCTTCTCGACGGCAAGATCGGCTACCTGCCGCTCCTCCAGTTCAACGAGACGTCGGGCGATGAGTTCGAGCATGCGGTGCAGACGCTCGCGCGCGAGGGCGCGCGCGGCATCGTCATCGATCTGCGCGGCAATGGCGGCGGCATCGTCGATCAGGCGATCGACATCAGCAACCTGTTCCTGCGCGATGGCGCGGAGATCGCCACGGTGCGCGCGCGCTCGGGCGAGGTGCAGCGCTACGCTGCGCGCGGCACTCCGCTCGCACCCACCCTCCCGCTAGTCGTTCTCACCGATGGCTACACGGCCTCGGCCAGCGAGATCGTCGCGGGTGCGCTGCAGGATCACGATCGCGCGCTCGTCGTCGGCACCACCTCCTTCGGCAAGGGCCTCGTGCAATCGCTGTTCACGCTCGACGGCGGCTGGGCACTCAAGCTGACGACGGCCAAGTGGTACACGCCGAGCGGGCGCTCCATTCAGAAGGAGCGCAAGGTGGTCGACGGCAAGATCGTCGAGGAGCCGGATTCGCTCGAGACGGACACGGTCAAGAAGAATCGGCCGCAATACAAGAGCGATGCGGGACGCGTGATCTACGGCGGCGGCGCGATCACGCCGGATGTCGTGGTGCAGCCGGACACGCTGAGCATGCCGGAGCAGCAGTTCCTCAAAGCCATCTCGCCCAAATCGCAGGAGTTTTACATCACGCTGTACAACTACTCGATGGAGCTCAAGGACAAGGTGCGCCCGGATTTCGCGGTCACGCAGGCGTGGCGCGATGAGCTCTACCGGCGTCTCACGGCGGCGGGCGTTCCGATCGACAGGAAGCTGTACGTCGATGCCACGCCCGAGGTGGATCGCGTGCTCGGCGATCGCGTCGCGCGCTTCGCCTTCGGCGACTCCACGGCCAAGCGTCGCGAGCTCTCCGACGACAATCAGCTCGTGCGCGCGGTGGAGCTCCTGCGCAAGGGAACGACGCAGCAGGACCTGTTCACACTGGCGCAGCACGAATTGCCCAGTGGATCGCGGTGACCGCATAGTCACTCCGCTGGTGCGCTCGCTGCTGGTGATCTCGTTTTGTCTTCTCGCTCCGGCCGTGCTCCAGGGCCAGGAGCCGAGAAAGATCGCGCGCTACGGCTTCGAGGATGGCGCGCTCGCGATCGATGTGCGCCCCGGCGGGATCATCGCGATCGCGGCGGCCCAGGGCGACAGCGCGGCAACCGTCACTCTCCGCGCGAGCGATGCGCGTGCGTGGGTGGACTCGACGCGGCGCTTCGTGAACCGCGCGGCGCCGAAGAAGCGCTCGGTGGTCGTGCTGCAGCGCAGCATGATCGAGGAGGCCTCGGACAGCGGAGGTGCGGTCAGCTTCCTGCGCCGCGCGGAGCGCGACACCACCACCTTTCAGCTGCTCTTCTCCACACGCGACTTCGGAAAATTCCCGCTCGCGCTGGAGCGCAGGGAGGCGACGCTGTTCTTCGGCGCGATGCAGCGCGCGATCGCGGCCACACGCCCGCCGGCGCCTGCCAAGCGTCCGCCGAAGGTGAAGCGCGCTCCGGCGTTAGCGCCTTAGTGGCAGCTTGGCTTTTTAGCGTCTCCAGCCGATCTCGCGATCGGCGCGCCATTCGGATGGCTCCGCGCGAGCGCTGTCGGCCGCAAGCGTCGCGATGTCGGCAACGTCGGCGCGCACGTCCGCGAGAATGGCGATCGGCGGCGTGAGGCCATCGGGACGCTCGTGCAGCCAGTTGGCGAGCACGATCACGTAGAGACCACGATCGGGATCGATCCACAACGAGGTCCCGGTAAAGCCGGTGTGTCCGTACGCGCGCTCGCTCATGTGCTGCCCGCAGCTCTCGCCGCCGGCACACGTGTCCCATCCGAGCGCGCGCCAGCCGGCCGAGCGATGCGTGAAGAGTGCGACGGTGCTGTCCGCGATGACGCGCCTGCCATTCAACGCTCCGCCGCCCAGCAGCATCTGCGCGAAGCGCGCGAGATCGGACGCCGTCGAAAAGAGCCCGGCGTGTCCGGCCACACCGCCGAGCGCGTACGCGTCCGCGTCGTGCACCTCGCCCTTGAGCGGATGCCCGCGCGCGCCGTTGCGCTCCGTCGGTGCGGCACGGCCGCGGAGCGCGGCGCCCGGATTGTAGATGGTGCTCGTCATCGCGAGCGGCGCGAAAATTCGGCGCCGCACGAATCGATCGAGCGATTGATGCGCGATCGCCTCGACGACGAAGCCGAGAACGTCCATGCCCACATCGGAATAGAGCTGTGCGGCTCCCGGCTCGTACTCGAGCGCGGTGGAGAGTGTCAACTCTCGCGCGTGCGCCGGCGAGGAGGCGAAGTGCGTGAGGTGCGCGAGATTGCGGCCTGCGGGCAGCCCGGAACGGTGCTCGAGCAGCTCGCGAATGGTGACGCGCGCCTTGGCGCCATGCGAGAACGTGGGGAGATAGCGTGAGACCGGCGCGTCGAGCGAGATCCGATGCTCGTCGTAGAGCACCATCACCGCGGACGTGGTCGCCACGACCTTCGTCAGCGAGGCGAGATCGTAGAGCGTGCGGTCGGGCGACACCGCCGCACTGGAGGGCGGCCAGTCGAGCGTGCCGTAGCCGCGCGAGAGCACCGTCCCATCCCGCCGTCCGATCACCACCGCGGCGCCCGGAAATCCAGCGGCCGCCACGCCGCGCTGCACCACACGATCCACCACCTCCAGCCGCGACGCCGACATGCCGGCGCTCTCGGGAGTGAGCGACGGAAGCCGGCAGGGTGCGGCGACGGTGCAGAGCAGCGCGAGAATGGGCAACATCATCTTCGGGTGACGAGCGCGCGCAAAAGCGCGCAACGAGCGCCAACTTTCGTTACGACCTCGGGTTACGAGCTCAGGTTACGGCCTGCTGTTACGGCCGTTTGTAGAGCACGCCTCCCTTCATCACGAGCGTCACCTGCCGCAGCGCGCGAATGTCGCGCGTCGGATCGCCCGTAACGGCCACGAGATCCGCGAGCAGTCCTGGTTTGACGGCACCGAGCTTCTTGTCGAGGTGCAGGACCTTCGCATCGACGCTCGTGGCGGCGCGCAGCGCGGCAATCGGCGTCATCCCGTAGTCGACGAGCAGCTCGAGCTCGCGGGCGTTCTCGCCGTGCGGAAACACGCCCACATCGCTGCCGTTGCAGATCGTGACGCCCGATGCGAGCGTGAGCGCGAAGGTCGCGCGCCGACGCTTGATCGATTCGGGCTCCGGATCGATGCCCTTCTTCCATCCGCGGTACTGCGCGATCGCATCTCCCGCGGCGAGCGTGGGACAGAGCGCGACCCCGCGCTCACGCATGAGCTGGAGCGTGGATGCGGAGACATCGTCGGCATGCTCGACGGTCTCGACCCCGGCGAGCACCGCGCGACGGATCGCCGTGTCGCTGTACGCGTGCACCGAAACCGCGCGTCCGCTCGCGCGCGCGGTCTGGACCACGAGATTGACTTCGTCCTGCGAGAAGGTCGGTCGCGTTTCCCCGTTCGGACCCCAGCGATAATCGCCGTAGATCTTGATCCAGTCCGCGCCTTTCGAGATCTGGCTTCGCACCGTGCGAATGAGCGCGTCCACGCCATCCGCTTCCTCGGCGCCCTGCGGCACCGCCCACCGCGGATCGAATCCCTTGGGGCCATAGCTGCCGGTCGCGACGATCGCGCGCGTGACGACGAGCATGCGCGGTCCCGGAATGATCCCCTGCTCGATCGCCTGCTTGAGCCCCACGTCGGACTCGCCGGCGCCCTCGGTGCCGAGATCGCGAATGGTGGTGAAGCCGGCGAGGAGCGTGTTGCGCACGTGGTTCGTGGCGCGCGCGACCCGCAGCGCCAGCGGCTCGTGGAGCACCTGATCGTCCCACGGCGTCTCGTTGTACGGGTGCAGGAACACGTGCGAGTGCGCGTCGATCAGCCCGGGCAGCAGCGTCATCCCGGGGAGGTCGATGCGCGTGGTGCCGGCGGGTGCATGCACCGATGCCGCGGGACCGACGTCCGCAATCATGTCTTTCTGCACGAGCACCACCCATCCATCGTGCACGACGGTGCCGTCGAACACGCGCTGCGGGACGAGCAGCGTGGAGCCCTGCGCGCCGAGCGCGAGCGGAGCGAGAAGCAGCAGCAGCAGCAGACGCGCGAAGCGCATGGAAGGGCGGCTGGAAGAAGGAACCAACATCTTATCCTGTGTGCGCCCGCGGAGCCACCCGTTCGCTGTGCAATCGGCACGCGCGATTTACATTCCTTCCGTGACTGACGCCGCCATTCGCACCGAGCGACTCCGCAAGGTGTACACGACTGCTCCGCCCAAAACCGGACGCGGTGCGCCCGGCATCGCTCCGGACGCGTCGCGCAGCCCCGCGGAGCGCCGTCCCGGAAGCGAAGTCGTTGCCCTCGAGTCGCTCGATCTGCAGGTGGAAGCCGGCGAGTTCTTCGGCCTGCTCGGCCCGAACGGCGCCGGCAAGACCACGATGATCGGCATCTGCACCACGCGCGTGATCCCCACGTCCGGTACGGCGATCATCGAGGGCGCCGATGTGCGCACGCAACCGACGCTCGTGCGCCAACGCATCGGGGTGGTTCCGCAGCGTCCGAATCCGGACAGCAGTCTGAACGTGCGCGAGAATCTCGTTTTCCATGCCGCCTATTTCGGTATATCCCGCTCGATCGCGACCGCGCGCGCGCGCGATCTGCTCGCGAAGCTCGGCATCGCCGAGAAGGCCGAGGCCAAGGTGATGCAGCTCTCGGGCGGCCAGCAGCAGCGCCTCATGATCGCGCGCGCGCTCATCCACGAGCCCCGCGTGATCTTCCTCGATGAGCCCACGGTGGGACTCGACCCGCAGGCGCGGCTCGGCCTCTGGACGATTCTGCGCGAGCTGCACGCGCAAGGCCGCACGATCGTGATGACCACGCATTACATGGAAGAGGCGGACCGCCTGTGCGATCGTGTCGCCGTCGTCGACCAGGGACGCCTCCTCGCCATCGATACGCCCGCGGCGCTCAAGGCGCGCGCACCCGGCGGCACGATGATCGATCTCATGCTCGATGGCGGCAGCGATGCGCTCGGCGATGCCGCGCGCGCACTGCCAGGCGTGTCGAGCGCGGAAGGGATTGGCAACACGCTGCGCGTGTACAGCGAGCGCGGAGGTGAAGTGATCGCCGCGCTCGTCACGATCGCGAGCGAGCACGGCCGGCAGGTTCGCGACATCCACCTCGCGCCGCCAAGCCTCGAGACGCTGTTCATCTCCCTCACCGGACGCCAGCTCACATGACCGCCGCCGCCACGGACGTCGCACAACGCGCCACCGCGGGAAGAATTTTTCTCGCGCTGCTCCGGCGCGACATCAACGTCGCCCGTCGCGAGCTCCCGTACTTTCTTCTGCGCACGACGCTCCAGCCGCTGCTCTTCATCGTCGTCTTCGGGCTGCTGCTGCCGCGCATGGGCTACATGAGCGAGGCGTACAAGGCGGCACTGCTCCCGGGCGTGCTCGCCGTGAGCCTCGCCTTCTCGAGCGTGCAGTCCGTGGCGCTCCCGATGGTGGCGGATTTCGGCTGGACGCGCGAGATCGAGGACCGTCTCCTCGCGCCGATCTCGATCGAGCTGATCGCGCTCGAGAAGATCGTCTCCGGTGTAGTGCAGGGGCTCATCGCCGCGATTTTCGTTCTGCCCATCGCGCGACTCATCATGGGCCCGATCGTGGGACTCACCGCCACGCACTTCGCGCTCGTGATCTTCATCGTCCTGCTCGGCGCCACCGCATTCTCGGTACTCGGCCTGCTCATGGGATCACTCGTCAATCCGCAGCAGATCGGACTGATGTTCAGCGTGATCGTCGCACCGATGATCTTCTTTGGATGCGCATACTATCCGTGGCAGAACCTGTCGGTCTTCCCGGCCATGAAGTACGCGGTGCTCGTCAATCCGCTGGTCTATGTCGCGGAAGGAATGCGTGGAGTGCTCACCCCGGGGATGCCGCACATGGATCTGCGCGCCGTGAGCGCGGCGCTCATTGCCATCATCGCGATCTTCTGGACGCTCGGCATGCGCAGCTTCTCGAAGCGCGCGATGGGCTGATCGGCCAGTCCCGTCAGCTGCCGTTCGCCGCCGCCTCGATGCCGATCCACCCCGCGGGCACGTTCACGGCCTCGATCGAGGCCGCGGACAGCAGGCTCGAAGCGACTGCCGAGCGGGTACCCCCCTGGCAATAGACCGCGATGGGACGGTCGCGCGGTAGAGTCGCCAGCGCCCGCGGCAGCTCGCCGAGAGGGATGTGCTCCGCGTCGCGATGGTGCCCCGCGATCCACTCGGCCTTCGTGCGCACATCCACCACCATCACCGTACCCGCGGCGGCCTGTTCGAGGAGCAACTCGGGCGTGAACTGACGGATACGGCCGAGCGCTCGACCACCGTCGAGCCACGCAATGCACGCGTCCTCGTTGAAGATGCCGGCAACGCGATCGAGCCCGATCAGCATGAGCGCGCGCGATGCGGCAACGGCATCGGTGCGATTCTCTGCCAGCAGATACAGATCGTGATCGTACGGGAGCAGCGAGCCCGCGAGCGAAGTGAACGAGCCGCCCCATGGAATGTTCAGAGTGCCCGGTACGTGCGCGCGCGCGAATCGCTCCGGCGCGCGCACGTCGATCACGAGGGCACCCGCAAGTCCGAGCTCCGCGAGTGATTCCGGCGGTGGCAACGGTGGATCGCCGCGGCGGCCGAGCACTGGTGGGCCTTCGCGATTGATGCGCTTCATCGTGCCGAAGTAGTCCGGTGGCTCTGGTTGCCCGTCGAGCACTCGCTCCACGAAGGCGTCGACGTCTCGCTCGCCGAGCGCCCAATTCGACATGCGCTCGTAACCGATCGTGGACGACGGCATGTCCCCGAGCGCCTTGCCGCAGGCGCTGCCCGCGCCGTGCCCGGGCCAGATCTGCAGATAGTCGGGGAGCTTGCGAATCTTGCCGAGCGACGTGAAGAGCTGTCGCGCACTCTCCTCTTTCGTGCCCGCCTCGCCCGCTGCGCGCTCGAGCAGATCCGGGCGCCCGACATCGCTCACGAACACGAAGTCGCCGGTGAGAATCGCCACCGGCTCTTCGGTGGTCGCGAGATCCTTCACGAGAAAGGAGAGATGTTCGGGAGTATGGCCGGGCGTGTGCCTGGCCGTGATGCGAATGCGGCCGACGTCGAACATGTCGCCGTGGCGCAGCAGCTGTGCACCGTCCGCGGCGGCGAACTCGTACTGCCACTCCGACGGTCCCTCACTCGAGAGCAGCAGCTTGGCGCCGGTGCGCGCCACGAGCTCGCGCGCGCCGGACACGAAATCCGCGTGGATGTGCGTCTCGGTCACGTGCGTGATCTTCAGTCCCGCTTCCGCAGCCGCCGCCACGTACATGTCGGCATCGCGGAGCGGATCGACGACCAAGGCGGATCGCGTGGTACTGCACCCGATGAGATAGCTCATCTGGGCGAGCTGCGGGTCGTGAAAGCGGCGCAGAATCATTGGTCAATCACCCAGTGAGGCGTGTCGGCGAACGTAATCGAGCGCGAGTGCCGCGTAGTCGGCAGAGCGGAGACCGATCATGTCGGCCCGACGCCTTGCCTCGTCCAGGGGGATGTGCTCATCGAGCCGAAGATAGGGAAGCATCAGTGCGCCAACGCGATTGGCGGACTGGCAGTGCACGAGCGCGGGACGGTTGGCCGGATCGCGCAGGAACTCGCGAATCGCATCGAACTGCCGGTCGCCGAGTGACTCGTGGCTCACGGGAAGCAGGAAGTAGCTGAGGCCCGCACGGGCGATCTCGCCGGCCTCGTCGTGCCCTCGCGGCTCGCTCGCTTCCCGAAGGTCGATCACGGATTTGAATCCGGCGCGCGCCAGCTCTCCCCACGCCGCCGCATCCGGCTGTCCCGCCGTCGCGACATCGGCCAGTGGACAGCTGCCGTACGGCAACAGATCGACGATCCGCTTCATCGAAGCGTCATCCACGCGAATTTCTCCGAAAGGCCTTTCATGAAGATGCCACATCGGAGCGTCCATGTGAACCGCGTCGTTGTTGGATCACTCGCGCCCGTTCATCTTGGCGCCATGCGTCGCGCCGTTCCGCGTTTCGTTTTGCTGTGCTCGATCGTCTGTGGCGCCGCGCTGAGCGCACCCCGCGCGGTGGCCCAGCAGACGACGCTTCCGCACCTCCGCTGGCGCACCCTCGACACCCGCTACTTCCGCTTCTACTTCACTGCGGATGCGGCGCCGTGGACGCGCGATCTCGCCTCGCGCATCGATGCCGCCCACGATGCCGTCGCGGCGCTCGTGGGAAGCACGCCTTCGAAGCGGGTGATGGTGATCGTGGAGGATCCGAACAACGTCTCCAACGGATTCGCGCTCCCGCTCCTCGATCATCCGCTCATTTTTCTGTGGCCCACGCCGCCCGATCCCGCATCGGCGCTGGCGAATGGATCGTGGAGCGATCAGCTCTCCATCCACGAGTTCGCGCACATCGCGCACCTCACGCGAGAGTCGCGCAATCCCGCGATTCGCCGGCTCGCTCACCTGCTGCCCGTGAAGTTCGGACCCGTGGCGCTGCACGCGCCGCGCTGGGTGGCTGAGGGCTACGCGACCTTCGTCGAGGGACGGATCGTGCGCGGCCTCGGGCGTTCGCACGGCGTGATGCGGCCGGCGGTGCTCCGCCAATGGGCCATCGAGGGGCAGCTGCCAACCTATGCCGCGCTCGACGGCTCGCCGCGATTCGAGGGTGGCGACATGGCGTATCTCGCCGGATCGGCGTTCCTCGAATGGCTTGCCGCGCGCAGCGGAGACTCGAGCGTCGTGCATCTGTGGAGGCGCATGTCGGCGCGCGTGCCACGCTCGTTCGATGAGGCGTTCACCGGTGTCTATGGCGCGTCGCCGGACGAGCTGTACGGCCGGTTCGCGGCCGAGCTCACGCACGATGCACTCGACGTGAGCGGGGGCGGTCCGCAGCCGTCACTGCTCGCCACGGGCGCAGATACGCTGCCGCGCGCTGGAGAGGGAACGCTCGTGAAGCGGCTGCACTGGGCGACCGGCGCACCCGCCGTCTCGCCCGGCGACTCCATGCTCGCGTTCGTGATGAGCGACCGGGAGCGGGTGCCGCGCGTCGTCATACTGAGTCTGAATCGGAGCGCGAGCGACAGCACCGCACGCGCGAGAGTGCGCGCGCTCGCGCGAGATCCCGAGGATGTGATGGCCGTGCCGCCGCGAGCGCCACCACTCGAGATCGTCGCGCGGCTCGGTCCCCGCGGTGGAGTGTCGTTCGCGGAGCCGCGCTTCTTCGCCGACGGCTCGCACGTGCTGCTGTCAGCACTCGCAGCGCGAGGCGATGGAGCGCTGCGTCGCGACCTGTTCGTATGGAACTGGCGAACGGGCGCGGTGCAGCGCATCACGCACGGGGCCGGCATTCGCCATGCGGACGTGTCGGCGAACGAATCGATCGTGGCGGATCGATGCGCGGGCGGCCGGTGCGATCTCGTTCGCGTGGAGCTCGCGACGGGCGCGATCACCGTGCTCGCCGCGGGAGATGCGAGCCATCGCTACGATCGTCCTCGCTTCTCGCGGGATGGACGCACGATCGCGTTCGCGGTGCAGCTGCGCGATCGCTGGCGCGTCGCGACGATGCCCGCGACCGGCGGACCCGCGTCGCTCGCGAGCGACGACGGCGCAAGCGAATATTCGCCGGTGTTCGCGCGCGGCGACTCTGACCTCGTGCTCACGAGCGAGGCCGGTGGCATCGCGAACATCGTGCGCCTGGATCGCGCGACGGGTGCGCACGCCGCGCTCACGAACGTCACCGGCGCGGCGTTCTACCCGGACGCGAGCACCGCAGGGATGGTCTACTTTCTTCGCCTCCACGCGCGGGGGCTCGACATCGCGCGCGCGTCCCTCGACTCGGCGCTCCCGCCGCAGGCGGTCGCGCGCGCCGAGTCCGTTCGCGCGCGCTACCCCTGGGCGGCGACGCAGCCACCCGGCGGTGGGCGCGACTCCCTGGACGTGGAACAGATCCCGCGCGATCGCGCGTACGGCCTCGGCCCCCGCGAGCAGCGACTGCTCGTCTCGGCAAGCTGGGCGAGCGAGGGGAAGTCGGCGGGGCTCGCGTACGCGGGAACGGATCCCGTGGGGAAGCTCACGTGGCTGTTGCAGGGCCAGTGGGGCAACGCCGCGAGCTGGCGCGGCGCATCACTCGGCGCCGCCTTTCGCGGAAGCCGCCCGCTCGTCGGTGTCGAGGCCTTCGCGTTGGAGAATCGCCCGTCGCATCAGCATCTGCTCGGCGCGCCGCTCGCCCTCGATGCGCGCTACCGCGGCGCAAGTCTGTGGTCCACGCTGGACGTCGACCGGCGCGCGCACGAGATCGCGGTGCGTGCGCTCGCATCCTTCGGCACCCTCGATCCGGTACTCGGTGCGCCCATGCATCGCGCGCTCGCGCAGCTCGGCGTGCGCGGTGCACTTCTGCAAACGCCGGGAGACTGGCGCATTGCCGAGCGAGCCGGCGCATCGTACTCGGGCGGCGATCTCGGCGGGCAGCGATTCGCTCGCGTGATCGTGAGCGCCGGCACGTCCGTGCGCGGACTTGGCCGCCAGCTCGCACTGGACGCCACGTACGGGCTTCTCTCGCGAAACATTCCCTTCGAAAATTTTGCCGTGGGCGGGCTCGCGCCGCCGCTGGTGGACCCGGCGCTCTTCGAACAGCGCATCGCGATGCCCGTGCTCCCCATCGCCACAGTCACCGGGCGCGCAGCGGCCGCGCTGCGCGTATCCATCTCCGAGCCCGTGTGGCGTCCGTACTACTGGATCGGAGACGCGAGCGATCACTCGGGAACGCCGAGCCAGGTGATCGGGGTGGAGGGCGCCTGGCACACGAACGGGATCTGGATGGTTCGCGTGCCCGGCGTGAAGCTGCTCGGCGGCTTGGGATACGCGCTCACCGGGCCGGTGCGCCACCACGCGCAGGCATATCTGTCGGTGGGCTACCGGCCGTGAAGGTGATCCGCGCACCGCGCGCTCACTTCATCTGCGCAAATCCGACGGTATTGCCGCCCGGCTCCTTCACGTAGATCTCGGTGCTTCCATAAAAGGTGTCGTGACGCGGCTTGACGATCGGCGCGCCGGCGAGCCTGCGCTCGACATCATCGATGGAGCCGACGGTGATGAACAACGCCACCGAATGGCCGTCGAGCTCCGCCCTCGTGAGCGATCCGTCGGCGAGCACGCTCTCGCTGCTCTGATACATGATCTCGATCCCGCCACGCTCGAGAATGGCGAAGATCATCGATCCATCGGGACCGGGCACGTGGTTCGTGATCGCGAAGCCCAGCCGATCGGTCCAGAACGGCAGGCAATCGCGTACGGATTCGACTACGAGCACCGGCGTGAGGCGCTGGAGCGAGGGAAATTCGCCGTCCGTGGGAATTGCATTCGTGGCTGACATGTGGTGCGCTCGCGAGTGATGGGGAGCCGAAGTTATTCACCCGAACAAAAACCGCAAGAGGGCGATCTGTCGCGGTCATGCGTGCGCGGATCTTGCCGTGCTCAGCCGGTTACAGCGAGCGCCCCTCCGCGTCTTATCGAAGGGAGGGAGCATGAACGACACGATCGAAACGCGATGGGAACAAGAGAACGAGGCGGGGCGGCTCTCGTTCACGGACGGCGATTTCGCCCGGGCAGAGCAGTCGTTTCTCGCGGCCATCCGCGAAGCGACGAAGCTCGGCGCCGACAACGTGCGTCTGGCCTCGAGTCTCAGCAATCTCGGGCAGCTCAAGTACAAGCAGAAGGATTTCGCGCAGGCCGAAGCGCTCTTTCACCGCGCGCTCGCCATTCGCGAGCGTGTGCTCGGACCAGAGCACTTCGGCCTCGTCCAGAACATCAACAATCTCGCGGCCCTTCACTACGCGAGAAATGAGCTCGACCAGGCGGAGCCGCTCTTTCAGCGGGCGCTCGGCATCAGCCAGCAGCATCTCGGCGAGGCGCATCCCGATGTGGCCGTCACGCTGAACAATCTCGCGCGACTCTATTTCCGCAGGAACGAGTACGCGTCCGCGGGACCTCTGCTCGAGCGACTGCTCTCGATCAAGGAGCAGGCACTCGGTGCGAGCCATCCGGAAATTGCGGCGATCCTCACGAGCCTGGCGAAGGTTCGTCTGCATCAGCAGGACTACGACGGTGGCGAGGCGTTCGCGCGTCGCGCGCTGGAGATTCGCGAGAAGTTGAAGCTGCCAAACGATCTCGCGGTCGCGACCGCGCTGGAGACGCTGGCCGACATCCACGGCGCACGCGGCCGAATCGACGAAGAGATTCGTCATCGCGAGCGCGCGCTCGACGTGCGCAGCGGCGCGATGGGCCCGGATCATCCGCTGGTCGCAGCGGCGCGAGCGACGCTCGAGTCGCGTCGCGCGGCAAAGGCGCAGCCGCCGATCGCCGCGCCGATCGTGATCGCGCCTGCAGCGCCGCCGGCTCGCCCCGCTCCTCCGGTCGCGACACAGCCGCCGGTGTCACCACCGCCGTCGTTCACGATCTCGCCGCCGCCCGAGCGCTCCACGCGCGCGCTGTCGCCGCCGTGGGTCGATCTGCCCGACTCGCCGACCTTCAACCGTACGCCATCGCCGAGCGTGATGCGAAACAGCGGCTCCAACGCGACCATCGCGATGCCGCCGCGCAATGGAAACGGCAACGGTCGCGAGAACGGCAGCGCGACGAAGATCGCAACGCCTGCGTCGCCCGCGATGGAATCTCCGCTGGCCTTCCATCCGTTGGCTGAAGCGCGTCCGGAATTGCGCCCTGCGCCGCGCACTCCTACGCCGGCTGCATCGAGCGCTCCGCAGCGGGCGGAGCCGCTCGCGGACAGTCCGTTCACCAATTCGTTTGCGCGTCTCGTCGCCGAAACACCGGCGAGTCCGAGCGCCCTCGACCTCGACGCGTCCACGCACACGCACCACCTCGAGGAGCCGCGCACCGAGATCAGTCTCGACTGGCCGCTCGAGCCGCGACGGCCCTGGCTCAAGATCGCCGCTGCGGTCGTGGGGCTCGTTCTCATCGCCGGCGGCGGGTGGTATTTCCTCTCGCGCTATGATTCGTCGAAGGTGTCGCCGTCGAAGGTCGCCGCGGCTGCAGTCACGACGAAGCCGCCGCTCGTCGCCGCCAAGACGGACACGCTGCTCGTGAAGCACGACGGCGCGCCGGCGGGACCGCCCGCGAGCGTGGTCAAGCCCGGCGCCGTGAGCCAGATCGTCCCGTCCACGAAGTCGTCCGCGGCGGCCGTGCCCGCTGCGCCCGCGACACCAAAGAACGAGGGCGCGCCTCCGGAAGCGAAGCATGCGCCCGAGTCCGATCCCGATCTCATCGCCGCACCCAAGATGCCGTCGGTCAAGGTGGATGCGATCACCAAGATGATCGACGACAGTGCGCGCCGTCGCGCGGACTCGGTGGGTAACGTGATCCAGCAGAAGCCGCCCACGTTCAAGCCCAAGCCCTACAAGCCCCCGGCCTAAGATCGTTCGCCGCAAACCTTTCCATACGCTCAACGGCGTCTTACTGTAGCAGTAGATTGCTCACGACTTATCTGCCGGAGAAGCTATGGAGCGACAGACCGGGTCCACGCGGCTGACAGGATCGCCGGGGGGCCAGGGCGGGGTTGGTGGCGGAGCTGGTGACGACGACTTGCTGCGCGCGGTGAAAGACGCTGCCGCCGCCGAGTACGAAATACTGGGAGAGATGGGGCGGGGAGAGCGTGGGAGTGTGGTTTACCTCTCTCGCGAGCGCGCCTCGCAAAAGCTCGTCGCGCTGAAGCTCCGCCCCGATGGCGGTGAGTACGAGCTGAGCGTGCTTCGCGAGCTCGACGCATCTGTTCCCGCCATGGGCAACAAGTGCCCGTCGTGCAAAGTCGATCTCGTGGGCTGGGGACGGTTCTGCAGCCACTGCGGGAAGGATCTGTCGGGCACTCGATCGGGCGAGGCCTCGCGCGAAGAGCTGCTCAAGGCCGTCCAGGGTGCCGCCGAAGGCGAGTACGAAGTTCTCGGCGAAATGCAGCGCTCCGAGGGCGGCGGTGTGGTGTACTTCGCTCGTGAGCTCAAGAGCGGCCGTCTCGTCGCACTCCGTCTCACGCGCGAGCAGGAGAGCGACGGCAGCGAATCGTACGCGCTCGGCGTCACCCAGGTAATCAAGCCGCTCGTCGCATCGCTCGGCGCCACCTATGCATCTCCCACGTCCGTGATGCAAGCGGCGACCGCGCCCCCTGCGCGCACGGCGGCGCCATCGCCACGCTCGCCGCAGCCGGCAGCGCGGAGCCCGACGCCGCCGAGTGTGATCGTTCCGGACGATCTGTCGGAAGCGGAAGAGGCCCCGGCGCCAAAGAAGCGATTGCCGATCGTGCCGATTGCCGTGGTCGCGGGGCTGCTCGTGGTGGGGGGCGCTCTGTTCGTCTTCTCCGACTCCAAACATGGCGCGCCTGATCCCTCGCAGGATCCGGCGACGAACGTCGTGGTTCCGGCGGCGCCGGCCCCGGCACCGCCAGCCGTCGTCGCGCTCAAGGTGGACAGCGGGACGATCAGCATCGGCGCGCTGCCCACGGGTGCGCGCGTGACGCTCGACGGAAAGCCCGTGAGCGATCGTCAGCTGTCGCTGCTTCCCGGCCGGTACCAGCTCGTGGCATCGGCGCCGGGCTATCGCACCGCCTCCCAGCGCGTGGATGTGGCAGCGGGCCAGACGTCCACCTGGTCGCCCACCATGCAGGCCGCGAAGGCCGTTGCAGTCGCGCCGCCGCCCACGGCCGCGCCGCCCAAGCCTGTGAGCGCAGCGCCGAACTGCCTCAACGCGTACAGCGACAAGAACTGGGCGGCGGCGCTCCTCGCGTGCACGCGCGAGGCGAACGCCGGCAATCAATCCGCCCAGCGCAATCTCGGCACCATCTACGATCAGGGGCTCGGCGTCGCCAAGGATCCCGCGCAGGCAGCGATCTGGTTTCGCAAGGCGGCGGAAACGGGAAATCGCGATGCGACGTTCCAGCTCGCGACCATGTACGAGAATGGGCGCGGTGTGCCGCAGGATCAGAAGCAGGCGCTGGACTGGTATCGCAAGGCGGCGCTGCTCGGCGACGCAGACTCGCAGGTCAAGCTCGGGCGCGCCTACATGGACGGCAAGATGGTGAACAAGGACGAGGGCGAAGCGTCGGCGTGGTTCCAGCGCGCGGCGGATCAGGGAAACTTCTATGCGCTCAATCGCCTCGGCGCCATGTACATCGATGGCAAGGGCGTGCACAAGGATGAGGCGCGAGGCGTGAAGCTCTTTCAGGCTGCCGCTGCGAAGGGCGATGCGCAGGGGCAGTTCAATCTCGCTGCCATGTACGCGAAGGGTCGTGGAATTCAGAAGAGTGATTCGGCAGCGAACGATTTGTACATCAAGTCGGCGAAACAGGGCTATCCCGACGCGATCAAGGAAGCCAGGCATCGCAATCTGAAGTTCTGATCTGAAGCTCTGATCTCAAGTTCTGATCTCGCACGCCCGCGCCCTCACGGGTATGTTCGTGTACGCGCGCGTTGTTTCCACTCGAGCGATCACGCCCTTGGCCGACATTCATGCCTGCATACGCGGTTGAGTTCACGACGGAGCGCGGGCTGCAGCGAACGCAGTTCACGCTCGACGACGACCGACCGCTCGG
>JAICLZ010000065.1 GCA_025929535.1 Gemmatimonadaceae bacterium | reverse complement strand
GTAGGCAGGGAAGGTCAGCGCACAGAGCGCGCGCCGGCAGATCTCCGCGCGATCCGCCTGGGGTGCGGTGAGCTCGTGCTCCAGCTGCTCGATCCACGCATCGATCACGGGAATCGCCGATTGCGACGGAAGCTTGCGGAGCGGATAGATAGCCATGGAACGCCTGGTCTGAGGGTGCTCGGCTGCGATACCCCAAAGTTACCAGCCCCGCGACCACGTCACACCTCGCGCACGTCCTCCGGCGCAGCCGCGCCTCGCCACGACGGCTGCCCGACCAGCTCCACCACGGCGGCGGCAAGCTCATCCCGTCCCACCTTCGTCACGGTACTGAACGGGATCACCTGTTCCTCCTCGAGCCCGAGCGCCGTCGTGAGCGAGATGATCCGCTGCTGGAGCTCCGCAGTGCGCAGCTTGTCGATCTTGGTGAGCACCACCACCGTCGGTGCGCCGATCTCCGCGAGGAACTCGAGCATCTGGAGATCGTCCGCGGACGGCGGATGCCGCGAGTCGATCAGCTGCACCACCCCGCGCAGCTGGGCGCTGATGCGCAGATAGCCTTCGATGAGCGGACGCCAGGCAACGCGCGTCGTCTTCGCCACGCGTGCGAATCCGTATCCCGGAAGATCCGCGAGCACGAACTGGTGATTCACGCGAAAGAAGTTGATCTCGCGCGTCTTCCCCGGCGTCTTGCTCACGCGCGCCAGCGCCTTTCGCTTGACGAGCGCGTTGAGGAGCGATGATTTCCCAACGTTGGAGCGGCCGCTGAAGGCGACCTCGGGAAGGGTGAGATCCGGCGGCCGCCAGCTGGTGGGCGAGGCCATGCCGCCCAGGAACTCGATGTCGCGAATGACCAGCGGATCTTCCACCTTTGCCGCGTCGCTCAATGCGTGACCACGGCCGTCATTTCCGGCGTGGCCCCCACGCGCGCCTCGCGCAGCGCGAGCGCCAGCACCTCGTCCATCGTCGACACGGGATGGAAGTGCAGTCCCTCGCAGATGTCCTGCGGGATCTCCTCGATCTCGCGCGCGTTCCCCTCGGGGATGATGATGTGCGTGATCCCCGCCCGCCGCGCCGCCACGAGCTTCTCCTTGAGCCCACCGATCGGCAGCACGCGCCCGCGCAGCGTCACCTCGCCGGTCATCGCGGTGTCGCCGCGCACCGGTGCGCCCGTGAGCGCGCTCACCAGCGCCGCCGCGATCGCGATCCCCGCCGACGGCCCATCCTTCGGCGTGGCGCCCGCGGGAAGATGCACGTGGATGTCGCGCGTCTTCGGGAACTCGGGGTCGATGCCGAGCATCGCGGCGC
Source organism: Gemmatimonadaceae bacterium (assembly GCA_025929535.1). GTDB lineage: Bacteria > Gemmatimonadota > Gemmatimonadetes > Gemmatimonadales > Gemmatimonadaceae > FEN-1250. The sequence goes on along the minus strand of JAICLZ010000065.1, from coordinate 18,917 downwards.
GCGAGCGCGCGTACGTCATCGCGGCGTTCGCGGACTCCTTGAGCACCTCGCCGAGTGTGCCCGTGAGCTGCAACCGCCCGCGACCGCGCACCACGGCAACCTCGATCTCGAGCAGGTCACCGCCCACCGACGTGTAGGCGAGCCCCGTCGCCACGCCCACCTTGTCGTCGAGCGTCTGCTCCTCGGCGTCGAACGGCGGCACGCCGAGCAGCTCCTTGAGATCGGCGCGTGCGACGTGCGTGGGCTCGGGAACGAGCTGCTTCGCCGCCGCGGCGCGCCGCGCCAGCTTGCGCGCGATGCGCGCGATCCGCCGCTCGAGATCGCGCACGCCCGCCTCGCGCGTGTACAGCCGCGTCACGGCCGGAATCACGTCCGCATCGAACGTCACGAGCTTCGGATCGAGCCCGTGCGCCGTGAGCTGCCGCGGCACCAGAAACTGGCGCGCGATCGCGTGCTTCTCGTGATCGACGTAGCCGGGAAGCCGAATGATCTCCATCCGGTCGCGCAACGGTTCGGGGATTTGCGCGAGCGAGTTCGCCGTCGTGACGAACAACACCTGCGAGAGATCGTAGTCGACCTCGAGGTAGTGATCGTTGAACGCCGTGTTCTGCTCGGGATCGAGCACCTCGAGCAGCGCGCTCGACGGGTCGCCGCGCCAGTCCTGTCCCATCTTGTCGACCTCGTCCAGCAGGATCACCGGATTCACGACTTCGGCGCGTCGCATGGCCTGGATCACGCGTCCCGGCAGCGAGCCGATGTACGTGCGGCGATGCCCGCGAATCTCGGCCTCGTCGCGAACGCCGCCAAGCGACATGCGCACGAAGGTGCGCCCGAGCGCGCGCGCGATCGAGCGCCCGAGGGAGGTCTTGCCAACGCCGGGCGCGCCCACGAGGCAGAGGATCGGTCCCTCGAGCTTGCCCACCAGCGCGAGCACCGCGATGTAGTCGAGGATGCGATCCTTCACATCGGTGAGCCCGAAGTGATCCTCGTCGAGCACGGCCTGCGCGCGCGCGACGTCCACGAGATCGTCGCTGCGCTCCGTCCACGGCAGCGCCACGATCCAGTCGAGATAGTTGCGCGCGACGGTCGATTCGGGTGAGAGCGGCGCCGTGCGCTGGAGCTTGCGCAGCTCGCGATCGGCGCGCTCGCGCACCACGGGTGGAAGCTGCTTCTTCTCGAGTGCCGCGGTGAGCTCATCGAAGCCATCGCCCTCATCCTGCCCGAGCTCGCGATGGATCGCCTTGAGCTGCTCCTGCAGATAGAACTCGCGCTGGTTCTGGAAGAGCGAGCCCCGCACCTCCCCCTCGATCTTGCGCTCGAGGCGCAGGATCTCGATCTCCGCGGTGAGCGTGTCCGCGAGCATCGAGAAGAGCGCGCCGATGTTCGCGGCCTGCAGGTAATCCTGCCGCTGATCGAGGCGCACGAGCATGTGCGCCGCGATCGCGAATGCCTGCTTCTCCCGCGCCTCCGTTCCCTGCACGAGCGACACGACCTCGGCGGGAAGGCGCCGATGGAGCGCGACGTACTCCTCGAAGAGGGTGACGACGCGTCGCGCCATCGCGCGCTCGTCGGCGCCGCCCGCGGGCTCGTCGAGTGCGAACGGCGTGACGATCGCGCGCAGCACCTTGTCCGTGGGCGCGTACCGCGTGACCTTCGCGCGCGCGACACCTTCGACCAGCACCTTCGTCGTGCCGTTCGGCAGCCGTGCAACCTGCAGCACGCGCCCGGCAACGCCCACACGAAAGAGATCGGCGGCCGCGGGATCCTGCGTGTCCGCGGTGCGCTGCGCCACGAGGAAGATCCATCGATCGCCCGCGAGCGCGGCCTCCACTGCCGCGAGCGATGCGGCGCGCCCGACGAGCAGCGGGATCACCATGTACGGGAAGATCACGACGTCCCGGAGGGGGAGCACGGGAAGGCGGTCCTCGAGCTCGAACTGCTCCTCGTCACGCGTCAGGTTGATGGCCATGTCCCCAATATACGCGAGAATCCAGGATTCGCCGTGGACGTATTTCTGAAACCAACTCGGGAGCGGTTCGTAAGTCTCAGCATGCGAGGGAATTGCAACACGACTCACCGATTGCCGGACCGCCCGCTTCGGGGGTGCGCGCTCGCGCTCGCATCCGCGTTGCTGTGTGCGCCGGCCGCCGTGGGGGCGCAACACTCGAACATCAGTGTCGAGCTGCACGCGAACAAGAACGTCACTGCGGCCAGTCTGGGCCTCCCCGACTTTCCGATGGCCCGCGCGTACACGGATTCCGCCAACGAGTCGCGGGTCGATCTCGGGTTCACCTTCGGCGATGTGCATTTCAGGGTGCTGGTCTCGAAGTACCTCACTGCAGCCTCCCCGCGCCAGGTATTCGACTTCTACCGCAAGCCACTCGCACGCTACGGCGACGTTCTCGAGTGCGATCATGGCGAGCCCGTGGGCCGGCTCAAGATCACGCGCACCGGGCTCACGTGCTCCGATAGCGTCGGCGGCAAGCATTCGCACTTCACTGGCGGCTCGGACGCGAGCCACGAGTTGCGGAGCGGAAGTCCCGATCTCTTCCGGATCGTGGCCCTCGACACTCCGCATGCGGACTCCACGCAGTTCACTCTGCTGTTGATCGAGCTGCCCAAGAGCTCGGGATCGGACGGCACGTCGAAGTAGCGTGATGTACGGATAGGTACATTTGCGTGCGCGTTGCTGCATGTTTGTGGTACGGCGTGGACGAGGGCTGATCGGCCTTCACGACATGGTCGTGACTTTCGTCCTCAGAGGTCTGCATGCGCCGACTCGTGTCGCTCCTGCTCGTATTCGCCGCATCGCGCGCGGCTGCTCAGGCCGGTGAGCGCGCCTGTCCTGCCGGTGCCGCGCTTCGTGCGAGCGTCCCCGAGTCTGCTGACGCGGGCTCCATGCCCGGCATGGACATGTCCGCTTCCACCGTGCAAGTGGACAGCGCGCGCCGGGAGATCCGGATCGTGGCCGGCCCGTTCCGTATCGCGGCCACGGCGCACGAGTCGGACGACATGATGATGATGGACACTCCGGTACTGCGCGTCGCGTGGCCGGCGAGTGGATGGGTGCGCGGCTACAGCGTACAGCTCTGCGATGGGGATGCCGCTTCCGGTGCCGCGTTGGCGCGCGGGATGGTACACCACGTTGGTCTCGCGAACTACAGCCGGCGCGAGCTGCTCTACCCGATGGTCGAGCGGCTCATGGCGGTGGGCAAGGAAACGCCGCGAGTCTCGCTCCCCGGCGGCGTGGGCGTGCCGCTCGCCCGCGGCGACACGCTCGGCCTCTACTCCGCGTTTCACGATGTGGGCGGCAGAACCGTGGAGCGCGCGTACGTGATCGTGACGCTGCCGTGGATCCCCGCCGGCCACTCGCACCCGATCGACGTCATGCCCTTCTTCGTCGACGTGAACAGCGTCATCGGAGGAACATCGGCGTGGGATCTGCCGCCCGGGCGCTCGGAGAAGCGCTCCGAGTTCACGATGCCGCTGGGCGGCTCGATCCTGGCACTCGGCGGGCACGTGCACGACTACGCGCGCTCCGTCCGCCTGGAGGACGCCGAAAACGGGAAGGTGCTCGTGCGGCTCGACACGAAGCTGGCGAGCGACGGACATCTCATCTCGCTCGGCGAACGCGTCTTCGGCTTCCACGAGGAAGGGCTTCCGCTGCTGCCCAATCATCGCTACCGCGTGATCGCGCAGTACGACAATCCCACGGGCCACGTGATCAGGCAGGGCGGCATGGCGTCGCTGGCGGGTGCGTTCGTCCCCGACGACGTGCGTCAGTGGCCGCTGCTCGATCCGCTCAATGCGGATGTCAAGCGCGACATCGCGAGTGTAGGGGCACACGACATGGTGCAGTAGGATCGCATCGCCGGCCGTGGTACGCTGGTATGCAAAATGCTCCGCGGTGCAAGCGTACGTTGGGCTCTCCTCGAACGTACTGCCGTAGGATCCAACGTGCGCCGGCGCCAGCGGTCGCCTCCCACACGCGCACTCCGCCTCTTCCACTCTGCGAGTGGGAGCGGAGGCCTGATGCGTCGTCTACGAATCGGAATACTGGACCTGGTTGCCCGCGCGCCCTCGACAGCGCTCTGGTCCAGAATCATGAATCCCAACTTCGCCAGCGTCATGCCCCAGGCGATCGCCGTCTGGTGCGAGCGGGATGGACACGACGTCCATTACGTCTGCTACACGGGCGCCGAAGTTCTTTCAGAGGCGCTGCCGAAGGACATCGACGTGCTGTTCGTTGGCGCGTTCACCGAGGCAGCTCAACTCTCCTACGCCATCAGCGCGCAGTTCCGTGCGCGCGGCGCCATCACCGTGCTCGGCGGTCCGCACGCCCGGTGCTATCCCGAAGATGCCGCGCGCTTCTTCGACTACGTGCTCGGCTTCACGGACCACGAGACCGTGCGCGACGTGATTCGAGAGCGAGCGCAGCACCGTCCCGTCGGGACGCAGATGAGCGCCGCTCGACAGCCCAAACATCTCCCCGGCGCGGAGGCGCGCTGGAAGTTCATCGCTCCCACGCTCGAAAAAGCAAAGTTGTTCAAGCTCGTGCCGATGATCGCGAGCCTTGGCTGTCCGTACACGTGTTCGTTCTGCATCGATTCGACGGTCGACTACCAGGCGATGTCGTACGATCAGCTGGCGACTGATCTTCGTTTTCTCCGCAAGGTGATGGACAAGCCGTACGTGGGCTGGCAGGATCCCAACTTCGGCGTGCGCTTCGACGAGATGCTCGGCGTGATCGAGGAGGCCGTACCGCCTGGCAGCGTGAAATTCGTGGCCGAGAGCAGCTTGTCGCTCCTTTCGGAGCCGCGCCTCCAGCGACTCAAAAAGAACGGATTTCTCGCCATGCTCCCCGGAGTGGAGTCGTGGTTCTCGCTCGGCAACAAGTCGCGCACCAAGAGCACGTTCGGCGAAGAGAAGGTGCGCCAGGTGGCCGAGCACGTGAACATGATTCTGCGCTACATCCCCTACGTGCAGACGAACTTCGTGTTCGGACTCGACTGCGACGAAGGTCCCGAGCCCTTCGCGCTCACGAAGAAATTCGTGGATCTCGTGCCCGGCGCCTTTCCCGCCTACTCGCTGCTCACTGCCTTCGGCCGTGCGGCGCCGCTCAATCTCGAGTTCCAGCGCGATGGACGCGTGCTGTCGTTCCCGCATCATTTCCTGGACAATCACGGTGCGATGAACGTGCGGCCGAAGAACTATTCATGGTCGAAGTTCTACGAGCACATGATCGACCTCACGCGCCACTCGTTCTCCACGCCCACCGTGGCGCGCCGCCTGATGGCGAACCGCCAGGTGATTCCGCGCACCCTCAACGTCATTCGCGCGTACGCGGGCGAGGGACGCCAGCGGCTCGTCTACTACCGGACGCTGCGCAAGCATCTCGAGAAGGACGCCCCGATGCGCGCCTTCTTCGATGGAGAGTCCACGACGGTCCCGAGCTTCTACGTGGATCGCATCCGCAGCGATCTGCGCGGCTACTGGAACGCGCTTCCCGCGAACGCGCTCTATCACGATCAGAACGCGTATCTGCGAAGCACGGGCAACCCGCTGCCGCTGGCGATGTCCCCGCCGGCGTCACAGGTGGGCGCAGCCTGATGCACAACGGGGACGCCGATCTGGCGTCCCCGTTGTGCGTTCGGCTGAGCCGAGCCGCTCAGGCTTCCTTCTTCTGGCGCTTGGGAGAGATCTCGAGGAGCGGCGGTGTGCCGTTGAGCACGCACGACTCCGTGATCTTGACCTCGGTGATGTCGTCGCGGCTCGGGAGATCGAACATGACGTCGGTCATGAGCTCCTCGAGAATCGCTCGCAGGCCGCGCGCGCCCGTGCCGCGCTTGAGGGCGCGCTGCGCCACGCCGCGGAGCGCTGCCTCGTCGAAGGTGATCTTCACCTCTTCGAGCTCGAACAGCTTGGTGTACTGCTTGGTGAGCGCGTTCTTGGGCTCCTTGAGGATGCGCACGAGCGAGTCCGCGTCGAGCGCCTCGAGCGCGACCGTCACGGGGAGCCGGCCCACGAGCTCGGGGATGAGACCGTAGCGCAGCAGGTCGTCCGGCTCGACGTCCGCGAACGGGTTCTTGGCGAGATCCGTCGCCTTGCCGTTCGCGAGCTCCTCCTTGGTGAAGCCGATCTGCCGCCGTCCGGTGCGGGCCTCGATGATCTTCTCGAGTCCGTCGAACGCGCCGCCGCAGATGAAGAGAATGTCCTTCGTGTTGATCTGGATGTATTCCTGCTGCGGGTGCTTGCGGCCACCCTGCGGCGGGACCGATGCGACCGTGCCCTCGAGAATCTTGAGGAGCGCCTGCTGCACGCCTTCGCCCGACACATCGCGCGTGATGCTGGGGTTCTCGCTCTTGCGCGCGATCTTGTCGATCTCGTCGATGTAGACGATCCCGCGCTCGCACTCGGCGACGTTGAACTCGCCGGCCTGGAGCAGCCGCACGAGGATGTTCTCGACATCTTCGCCTACGTAGCCGGCCTCGGTGAGCGTCGTGGCGTCGGCGATCGTGAAGGGGACGTCGAGAATGCGCGCGAGCGTCTGCGCCAACAGCGTCTTGCCGACGCCGGTGGGTCCCATGAGCAGGATGTTCGACTTGTCGAGCTCGACGTCATCGTCCCGGCCCGTGGTGCAGTTGATGCGCTTGTAGTGATTGTAGACTGCGACTGCGAGTGCCTTCTTTGCCCGCTCCTGCCCGATCACGTACTGATCCAGCACATCCTTGATCTCTTGCGGAGTGGGGACCTGCGTGATGGCCTCGGCAACCTCTCTCTCCTCATCCTCCGCCAGGATCTCGTTGCAGAGGGAAATGCACTCGTTGCAGATGTAGACCGATGGGCCCGAGATGAACTTCCGGACGGAGTCCTTGGATTTTCCGCAGAAAGAACAACGCAGGTGTTTATCGTGACTCATGGGCATCCGCGAAGCGAGAAGGAGCAGGTAGAGGGGGAGCCGGACAGGAGCAGGGAACGGGAGCGGCGCTATTAGTTAACACGCCCCCCGCGAGCCGGTCAACGACTTGACAACCTTGTGAATGTTTTCACAAGACCGCCTTCTTCTCCGTGGGAACAAGTGCCCGTTCCTGTGCAATAACGGCATCGATCAGACCGTATTCCTTGGCCTCCTCGGCGCTCATGAAGCGATCCCGGTCGATGTCGCGCTCGATCTGTTCCACCGGCCGCCCCGTGTGCTTGGCCATCAGCTCGTTCATCTTCGCGCGCAGATACAGGATCTCGCGCGCCTGAATCTCGATGTCGGCCGCGGTGCCCTGCGCGCCGCCCGAAGGCTGGTGAATCATGATGCGCGCGTGCGGAAGCGCCATGCGTTTGCCCGGTCCGCCCGCTGCGAGCAGGAACGCGCCCATGCTGGCCGCCATCCCCATGCAGATCGTGCGGATCGGTGCATTGAGGAACTGCATCGTGTCGTAAATCGCCATCCCCGCGCTCACACTGCCGCCCGGAGAGTTGATGTAGATGTTGATGTCGCGCTCGGGGTTGTCCGCATCGAGAAACAGCAGCTGGGCAATGATGATGTTGGCGACATCATCGTTGATCGGCGTGCCGAGGAAAATGATGCGGTCCATGAGGAGCCGCGAGAAGATGTCGTACGTGCGCTCGCCACGGCTCGACCGTTCGATGACGTACGGGGGATAGATGGACATCTCGAGTTTCCCGTTCTGAAAGAAAGAGGTGAGCGTCCGGAAACCGGCGCTACGCGTGCTCTATCAGGTTCTTCTCACTCAGCCAGGCGAACACCTTGTCCTCGGTGATGCTCCGCTCGAGCTCCTTGAGTCGCCCGGCCTTCTGCAGCGACGCGTACACCTGTCCAGGCTCCGCGCCTCGCTTCTTCGCAACGTCCGCCACCCGTTCATCGATGTCGGCTTCGGTTGCGGAGAGTCCTTCGCGTGCGGCGATCGTCTCGATCACGAGATCGCGACGAACCTGCCGCACGGCCATGGGTCGAAACTCGGAGGCGAACTTCTCGCGCTCGCTCTCGGGAATCTGGTATGCCTCGCCGTACGCCTGCACGAGCTGACTCACCCAGCTCGGCGGAACATCGAACGGATTCGCGGCGAGCAGCTCGTCTATCAGCTTCTGGCGCACCTCCGAATCCGCTTCGTGCTCCGCGTGCTTGGCGAGATCCTCGCGCACGGTCGCGTGCAGCGCGTCGAGTGAATCGAAGTCGCCCACCTCGCGCGCGAACGCGTCGTCGAGGTCGGGAAGCGACTTGCGCTTCACGTCCGTGAGAGTGACGCGCACCTTCTTCGTTTTGCCACGCTGCGCCTCATCCGGAAAGTCGTCGGGCCATTTCACCGGATGCTCGGTCGACTCGCCGGGCGCCGTCTCCATGATGAGCTCCTCGATCCCCGGAATCGCCTGTCCGCCGCCGAGCACGAGCCGGTATTCCTTGCCCTCGGGCATGGTGCCGTCGTCTTCCGCGGTCGCGAGCTGCACCGTCACTTGATCGCCGGGCAACGGGCGCTCGCTCACCGGCGCCCACGCCGCACGCTGCTCGCGCAGCGTATCGACCTGCTCGCGCAGCTGCTCGTCGGTGACCGGCTTCGATGTGCGCGTGACCTTGAAGCCCGATGTGTGCGGCAGCTCGATTTGCGGACGAAGCTCGAGATGCAGCTGGAAGGTGAGCGGCTGTCCATCCTCGGCCTTGAGATCATGGATGTGCGGCTGTGTCGCGAGATCGAGCTTCTCGCGATCGAGCACCTCCTTGAACGCCGCTTGCACGAGCCCTTCGATCGCTTCCTGACGAATGGCTGCCGCAAACTTCTTCCGCACCATTCCCGCGGGTGCCTTGCCGGGACGAAAGCCCGGGAGCCGCACCTGGCTCGCGTAGCGCTTCGCGGCGCGATCCTCGGCTTGCTGCACCTCGGGAAGCGGAACCGATACCTCGAGGAGACGTTCGAGCCCCTCGGCCTTCACTGGAGTAATGTCTATCTGCATGGGGGAAAGATAACTCGTTCCCCGGGGCCAATGCGCAACAGTCGCGCTACCGCTGCGCCTCCGTCCGTTCGTGCGCCAGCGACCAGCCCTGATGGATGGTCTCCATCACCGAGTCGGGGCGAGTGAGCTGGATCATGTGGCCCGCACGCGGAAGCACGACGAGATGCGAGTGGTGCACCTGGTTGTGCAGCCGGTAGCCATGCCTCGAGGGAGACGCGACGCGATCGCCGTCGCCAACGACGACCACGACCGGGATCTCGATGTCGCCATAGCGCGCGACGAGTCCCGCGGCCGAGCGGAGCGATGCCATGTTGCGAGCGAGTCTGCGCCGCTCGCTCGGCCGGCGGATGGAAGCAGCTTCGCGAAGCGGCACGAGCGTGTCTGCGAAGGGAACCGGCTCGGGGAAGAATTTGGTGCGAAGCGCGGCATCGTGCGGCGTGCGCCCGACCATCGGCGCGACGAGCGAGCCGAGGCGGCTGACGATGCGGAGCTGCGGATCGGTGGCGCGGATCGATGCGTCGGCGTAGCAGAGGGGATTGATGAGCACCAGCCCCGCGAAGTCGTTGGGGTAGCGCAACGCGAGCGCGAGCGCAGCGACCGCGCTCCACGAGTGCGCGACGAGCAATGGCTCTTCCGCGCCGAGCTCGCGAAGCGCGAGGCGGATGACGCGCGTTTGCGAATCGAGTGTGACGTCGTGGCGGGATCGGTCGCTGCCGCCGCAGCCGGGCCGATCGATCAGCAGCGTGCGAAAATCGCAGGCCACGCGCGCGAGCAGCGGCGCCATGAAGTCGGACGCGTCGCCCTCGTCACCTTGGAGGACGACGACCGCGCGCCCTTCGCCGCGATCGATCACGCGCAGATGCGTGTGCTCGACGTGCACGAGATTGTGATCGGGACGCGGCGGCGATCGATGCGTCGCTGGCCATCGCGGGAGGGCGAGCAGGATGGCACTCCCTGCGATGACAATCGACAGTCCCATGAGCCAAATCGCCACAGACCCCTCCCCGGACGAGGTAGAGCGCTACGGTGCAAGATGATACGGTATCCCTCTTCAGATGCCGCGTCAACGCTCCGGGGGCCGCGATCGATGACTGAGTCATCGAATCGGTCAGGCGCGGGAGGGTGTGCCGGCGCTGCTTAAATCCAGCCCGCCTCACGGTACCAGGCGAGCGTCGAGCGCACGCCGTCGCGCAGCGAGACCTTCGGCGCGTAGCCGAGCTCCGTGCGCGCGCGCGTGATGTCGAAGGCGCGGCTCTTCGTGAAGAACGCGACGCGCCTGCGGTAGAGCGGGGGCTCGATCCCGAGTGGAGCGCAGATGGCTTCGCACATCGCACCCGCGGCCCAGAACGGCCACACCGGCAGATGAATGCCGAGCGGCTCGACGCCCGCCTCTTCCGCGATGAGAGCGACGAGCGCGTTGAGCGACATGAACTCGTCGCTTCCGATGATGTAGGTGCGGCCCACCGCGGACGGAGATTCGCCGGCAATGCGAACGCCGTCGATGAGATCGTCGATGTGCACCATGCTGAAGAGCGCTTCGCCACTGCCGAGAATCGGGAAGCGGCGATGCGCGACGCCCTTGAAGATCTTGAGAAGCCTGCGATCGCGCGGGCCGTACATCGGCGCGGGACGGACTACGGTGAGCGGGACGCCGAGCCGCGCGGCCGTGCAGACTGCTTGCTGCTCGCCTTCGAGCTTCGTGCGCTGGTAAATGTCGCCGGGGCCGAAGGGCGACGACTCGCTTGCGGGCGGATGCTCGATGTCGCCGTGCACACCGACGGTGCTGATGTGCACCACGCGTGAGACGCCTGCGCACGCCGAAGCGATGATCAGTCGCGACGGACCCTCGACGTTCACGGAGCGGAACTCTTCGTCGGGAAGCCCGGCCTGGCGAAAGATCGATGCGAAATGATAGACGACCGACACGTCGCGCAGCGCACGCGTGAGCGAGGCGGAGTCCTTCATGTTGCCGACGGCAACCTCGATCCCCGCGAGCTCCAGCGCGCGCGCGTGCGACCGATCGCGCACGAGCGCGCGCACGCGATAGCCGCCGCCGGCGAGGGCCCGAAGCATGGCCGATCCCGCGAATCCGGTCGCGCCCGTGACCAGCACACGCCTCTGCTGTGGGCTGGCGGGGGCGGGGTAGGCTGGTGAGTTTCCGGGCTCGTCGTGATCGGCGCGCGCCAACGTGCTCGTCATTTTCAATGTGTCCAAGCGGCTAGTATACGTCATGTACATGGTAGACGCCCAAGGTGCGCGGGGCGTATCGGGCAGGCGCCGCAACTCGTCTACGAGTATGGGCACGATGTGCCATCTTCGTGCCGTTTTCCCGCTCATTCAGCCCATTGTCTCTCGATAGAGCATCCGCACCATCTTCATCGCGCGCCGCCGCACTCATGGCCGCACGGGTGGTGCTCCTCCTCGTCGCCGCGTACGCGCTCTGGCGCTGGGTCGACTGGACGCGCGTCCGGGACGCGCTGCTCTCGATGTCGCCCATTCCTTTTGCCATTGCCGTCGCGCTCGCATCGGCCGATCGCGTCCTGATGGCGGCCAAGTGGCGCCAGCTCGTGCGCGCGGCTGGCGGATCGCTGCGGCTCACGGACGCGACGAACATCTACTACCAGACCTGCTTCACCGACCTGGTCTTTCCGAACGTCGTCGCCTCCGAGGGACTCCGGGTATATCTGGGGCGCCGACTCGGAATCCCGCTCGCGCTCCTGCTCGGGTCGATGGCCATCGAGCGCATGGTGGCCGCTGCGGTAGCGATTGTGCTCGCAGCCTCCGGGCTTCTGTATCTCGCCGCCGCAGTCGAGCCTCAGATGCGCCAGCTCTTTCTCGAGATCATCGGCGCGACAGCGCTCGTCGCGGCGCTCGGCGTGCTCGCGATCTGGTGGACTCCGCTGCATCGCGTTGCCGGCCGCGCCGTGCGCGAGCGAATCTCGCCACGGGTGTTTCAGCTGCTGAAGAAGCTCTCTGCCGCGCTGGTGTCGTATCGCGCGCAGCCACGTACGCTCGCGATCAACCTCGTACTCGCGGTCGCGGAGAATCTGCTGCAGATCGTGAACTTCTACATCATCGGCCGAGCGCTGGGCGTGCGCGTGCCGATGCTCCCATTCTTCGCGGCGATCGCGGTGACGGCACTCGTGCGCCGGCTCGCAATGCACGTGGAGGGACGGGGGCTCGGGGAGGGCGCGGCGGTGGTGATGTTCGCGCTCCTCGGGGTGCAGAAGGATGCGGCCGTGGCGCTCACGTTCGCGCACTACGCGCTCTGGCTGCTCGCATCGCTCCCGGGCGCGTATTTTCTGTTGAGGAGCGGAGTGCGACTCAGCGATCTGCGGGCAGGCACGAGCTCCTGAACGTGGGACCACTCCCACGTGCACTGGCGATGCCTGCACGCGCGGAGCAACCTTCGGCGATGACCTTCTCGACTCCCGCGTCTCGCGGCATTCGCGTGCGCACGATCACCGCCGGCATCGCGATGGATCGCATTGGCGATCGCAGCGCAGTGGAGCGCGCACTCGAATCGCTCGCGCGTGCGCGGGCGCGCTTCGAGGCGGACGGATACGAGGTGCAGACCACGCGTGTGACGATGCCGCCAGTGCTCGCCGCCCTCGATTCGAAATCCCGAAACGCCGCACTCGCGGCGATCGCGGACATCGATGCGCTCGTCGCGTCGCGAGGGGCAAGTTGCAGTCTCGGTCCCGTGTGGACGGCGGATCGTCCCGATCCCGATCTCGCGGCGTGGTCCGCCGAGCTGGTGAAGGCGACGAAGGCGACGTCCTTCAGTGTCGTGATCGCGTCACGAGCCGGAGGCGTGCACGCGCAGGGCGCGATGATAGCGGCGCAGGTAATGCATGCGGTCGCGAGCGCCGTTCCGGATGGGAAGGGCAGCTTTCGGTTCGCTGCCGCGGCGAACATTCCCCGGGGCACGCCGTTCTTTCCCGTTGGCTGGCACGATGGGCCGAGCTCACTGGCGGTCGGGTGCGAGTCCGCCGATCTCGTGCGCGCGGCATTCACCGGAGCGAGCGATGTGGGGGACGGAGGCCGACGTCTCGCCGAACGGCTGACGACCGAGCTGCGCACCATCGAGAAGATCGCGGCCCGGATCTCGGAATCGGAGAAGCTTGTCTACCGCGGCATCGATCCCTCTCCAGCGCCGCTCGGCCAACACAGCATCGGCGCCGCGCTGGAGGCGCTGAGCGGGGTTCCGTTCGGCGACGCGGGCACGCTGCGCGCGTGTGCCGTAGTCACGGACGTACTCCGGAGACTCGAGATCCGGCAGTGCGGCTACGCCGGACTGATGCTTCCTGTGCTCGAGGACGCCGTGCTCGCCAAGCGCGCGATGGAGGGACGCTACGGGCTGCGCGACCTGCTGTTGTTCTCGAGTGTGTGCGGCACGGGACTCGATGTCGTTCCGATTCCCGGCGACACGCCGATCGGGACGCTCGCGAGCATCATTGTGGACGTGGCTGCGCAGTCGGTGAAGCTCCGGAAGCCACTCTCCGTACGACTTTATCTGATTCCCGGCGCGAAGGTCGGTGATCCGGTGCACGTGGACGATCCGCTGCTCACGGACAGCGTGGTCTTTCGCGCGACGTAGCCACCCCGTAGTCACATCGCGCGCTTCGCGCCGTCGCCTTTCGTGAAGAGCATGCTCGCGTGCTTCGCACCCGTCACGGCCTGCACGATGTTGATCTGATCGTCGAACAGCTCACAGAGCATCTGATCGGAGAGCGCGAGCGCGGACGGCGAAGCGCTGCCCGATGCACGCACACACAGCCAGAGCACGTCGCCGGCGCGCCGCGAGCCGCACCACTGCAGCGCCACCGGATGACCGGCAGCGTCGGTGAATCGCAGCGTGCTGCTCACGTACGCGAACGCCGCAGCATCAGTCACGCGATCGACGTCGCGGATCTTCGCGCCGCCGTGCTTCGCGACCGCCGCCGCAAAGTCGCCGGCGAATACCCGGATGCTCGCCTCCAGCAAGTGCGCGCCTTCGTCGTACGTGAGCTGTACCAGTGTGGTATGCAGCGGATGTGCCTCGGCCTCGCGCGGAGCGGCGGCGAGCGCCCCGCACAGGGCGACCGCAGCCGCGATCGCGGTCCGGGCGCGCGCCCGCATCACCACGGCGCCCGCTCGACCGCCCAGCGTGCCGCCACGACCGCAACGAGCGACGACACCGCGAGCACCCGCAGGCGCAGCGGCGCCGGCGCGCTCGGTGGAAGCCTGAGCCATGCGATAGCCCGGTCGATTCCGTAGAGCGCCGTGAACGCCGCGAGGAGCACGACGATCTGTCCGAGCTCGATGCCCACGTTGAAGCCGAACAGCGGCAGAGCCACGCGATCCACGAACAGGCTCTCGAGATAGCTCGCGAAGCCCGCGCCGTGCACGAGACCGAACACGCCGGCGAACACCGGGCGATATCGCCCGTTCCACAGCGCACCGCCGCGATCGCGCACGATGATGTTCTCGACCGCCGTGATCATGATCGTCAGCGGAATGAGAAACTCGACCAGCGCCGGCGAGATCGTGAGCACGCCGGTGACCGCGAGGGCGAGCGTGATCGAGTGGCCGACCGTGAACGCCGTCACGACCCAGAGCGTCGATCGCCAATCCCTGAACCGGTAGATCGCCGCGAGTGCGAGCAGGAAGAGGATGTGGTCCATCGCGCCGATGTCGACGATGTGGCGAAAGCCGAGCTGGATGAACGTCGCGAGCTCGCTCATTCGCCCGCCCCGCGCACGAGATACGGATTGAGCGTGCGCGCACGCTCGAGCTCCGCGCTTGCGACATCGTGCTCGCCCAGCGCACGATCGATCGCGGCGGCGTGATAGAAGAGCATCGCGTCCTGCGTGCCGAGCGCGAGCGCGTGGCGCATCGCTTCATGCGCCTCTGCGTCGCGCCCGCTCGCATGCAGCGCCCATGCGAGCGCGTCATAGCCGTAGATGTCCTGCCGCGTCTTCAGCTCTTCCCGAGTCTTCGCGAGCACGTCGGCCACGCGCAGCCCGTGATTCAGGAGAAAGAGACTCCACTCGCGATGGTATGCCGTCGCCTGCTTCGAGACGGCGATCTCCATCGCGTGTGCGTATTCGCTCGCCTTCGCGCTGTCGCCGAGGGCGGCGTAGGCGTCGCTCATCACGCCGAGCGTCGCGGGATCGAAGCTCACGGCCACGGCTCGCTCGCCGTAGTCGATCGCCTTCTGCCACCGGTGGCGCGCTCCCTCGAGCTTGGCGATGGCGGTGAGCAGACGATAGTCATCCGGGTGCGCAGCGAGGCCGCGCTGGTAGTCGTTTGCCGCTTCATCCATCATGCCGCGGCGAAGCTGCAGGTCGCCGATGCGAAGCCAGAACCACGCCTTCTGCTCGGCTGGCACATCGCGGCGGTCGATCACCGCGAGGAGCGATGCATTCATGAGGCGGTACGCGGAATCGGGATGTCCCTCGAGCTCCATCCATCGCGCGAGCCGCGGAGCGACCGACAGATCGCTCGTGTTGCCCGCCACTGAAGCGAAACTGGCGCGCGCATCATCATAGTGGCCGAGCTCCATCTGGATCTCACCCACGGATGCGCGGAACGCAGCGCTCGACGCATCGCGCTCGCTCAGCTCCTGCGCGATGCCGAGCGCGTCGCCGAAGCGGTGCTCGGACAGGAGGGACGCGGCGAGTGCCTGACGCGCGCGAGTATTGTGAGCGCCGCGATTTCCGAGCGACTTGCGAGCGGCGGCTTCGGATCGAAGCACATCCTGGTAGTCGCCTGTCGCGCGCGCACGGCGCATGTAGAAGAGCGCGAGTTGCCCGAGGGCCATTCCGCCCGTGGGATCGCGCTTCGCCACGCCTTCGTAGAACGCGATGTTGGAGTCGAGCAGCTGCGCGGGTGTGACTCGCGGCGCGGCCGCAACCGGTGGAGCACTCGTTTCGCGAAGCAGCAGGGATCCACCCGCGGCCGCAGCGGCCGCGATCACCACTCCGAGCCAGCGATCTCTGTTGGTCATTGTCATTCTCCACGCGCCTCGCGTGCCCGCCGCAAATCGCGGCGGGACACGCTCGGGCGTCAGGCGGGTGGGAGGAGATACGGGAACGCATCCGTGTGACGTCCCGGATCGGCGACGTTGTCGGTGCAGAGCGGCAGCGCGAAGTTGTCGCACACCTTGTGCGTCGGATCGCCCAGCAGCGGGCCGAAGATCGCGGTGAGCCCCGCGTCGACGACGTCGTCACTCAGCTTGCGGCCGCCATAGCCATCCGCGAGCGCCCAGCTGAGCCAACCAGCGGAAGCAGGATCCTTGTCGAGCTGCACGATCAGCATGTCCGGGAGCAGCACCGATGCGAGCGTGTTGCCGATCACCGCATCGCGGCCGAACGCGGACGGGAACGCCTTCACCGCCGGCGCGAATGCGGCCACATCCTCCGATGGTCCGACGGAGCCGTGAAAGGCGTGGTCCTTCTTCGCGAGAAAGACTTCACTCACGAGTGGATTGCCGAGCCGCTGAACCTGATTGTACTCGCGGGTGGATGGGCCCGTCGAGTTGCTGTTGTCGTTGCTGCAGGCGCCGAAGGCCAGCAGCATGGTAGCGAGCGCGGGGCCGACGATCCGGCGCGCGGCGCCGCGGCGGCCGATGATGTATCGCATCGATGATGTCCTCTGAAGGGTGCGCGAAGTGAATGTCATCAGCGGCTGATCGTGCCCCAGAGGCCGATCTTGCCGGTCGAGTTGCCTTTGAGCTGCGATGCGGGAAGCTCGATCACGATCGACAGCACGTTGAACGGATGTCCGCCGCTGCCGCCGAGGATGTCGACAGCGCTGCCGGGAGCGCGGAAGCTGCTCGCGGTGGCGGTGTCGGGGAGTTGCGAGAGCGGACCGGTGACCGGCTTGCGATCCGGGATGATGCGGAAGAATTGCTCGAGATCGATGTAGAACGGATCCTGTCGCGGGCCGGCGAACACCTGCATCCCGCTGGCGCTGCCGAGTACCGTCGCCACCTTGCCGCTCACCGTCGGTGCGGAGCTGGAAACCGTGTTGCGCATGGCGCCTACTACCGGTGGCGCCATCGGGCCGCGCACTTCGACGGTCTGATTCGCGCCGGAGCCATGGAACGTCACCTGAATGACTTCGTCTTCCTGCGCGTCGCCGGTGTTGTCGATCTTGAACTGGTAGAGCAGGTTGTCGTCGAAGCTCGTGACGCCGGGCTGTGCCTCGGTTGGCGTGAGGAGCGCCCAGCTGTCGAGCACCAACGCGATCCGATCGGGCGAGGAGCCCGGAAACGCGTAGACGTCGGTCATGTCCATCGACGGATTCAGCTCGACGTCGGCGGTGTCCTGGTGATCCGAGGCCAGTGAGCGCCTTGCGAGAAATCCGGTTGCCGTGACCACCACGGCCAGCACCGCGATCCACGTGCGCGGTCGGGTCTTGATGTTGTTGTGCCAGTGCATGGCTGCCTCCCAACGAGTGAGAACGAGTTGCAATCGCGACCAAGGCATCGGGCGATACCTGGCTCTCTACGTCGGGATCCGGGGATTGGATCTGTGCAGAAAAAACGAACAGGGCGCGGGGCGAGATGGGCCGGCCGGCGCGCTAACGGTCCGTTTTCACTCGCTCTTGCCTGCGGCTCCGACCAGGAACGGAGTGGTCGTGGGCTGTGCAGAGCCACCCGCCGGCTCGTTCGTCACGGCGATCGCGGCGAGCGAATCCGGCGCGAGCGCGTACGTCGCGCGCACGAGGGCCGAGCCGGAGTCGGACGGCGTGAAGGTGCCCGCGCTCACCTTCTTCTGGTCGCGCGTGACGAGCCAGAGCTGATACGTGTGACCAGACGCTGCGGGCGGCAGATTGTAGGCGACGAACGTCCAGCGATTCGTCGGCTGGTCCCAGAACATGCGCCCGTACGGCTGTCGCGCGTTCGTTGCTCCAGCGTCCATCACGCGCACGCCGGGGCCGGTGAGCCCGTCGAGAATCGCCTTCTGGTCCGCCACGCGCCGCTCGAGCGCGCTCGTGCTGTCGCGCAGCTCGGCGCGCGCGACGGAGAGTTGCTGGATGGTGGCGCGCAGGCGCACATCGTACGCGATCGCGCCGACCGCGATGATCAACGCCGCGGCCGCGAGCCAGCGCGCAACAGTGGGGCGCGCGGGCGCCGACGGGTTCGCGCGGATCGGGGTCACGCCCGCGCGATCCTCGAGCGCGCGCCCGCGCAGCCGCGCGCGCAACGCGGCCTGGCGCTCCGCGGGCATGGGCCGTGGCGGGAGCGACTGCCCAATCGATGCAGCCGCGTCGCGGAGCGCCGCGAGCTCCCGGGTGCACTCGGCGCACGTCGCGAGATGGCGATCGAGCTCGGCTCGCTCCGCGGGCGAGAGCGCATCGAGCGCACCCAGCGCGAGCATCTCGCGGATGATGTCGTGGCCGGCGGGATCGCTCATCGCGCTTCCTCCCGGTGCTGCGCGAGCGGTGCTCGCAGCTTCTCGAGCGCGAGACGCGCGCGCGTCTTCACGGTGCCGAGCGGGAGCGAGGTGCGCGCGGCAATCTCGCTCTGACTCAGGCCGCCGAAATACGCGAGCTCGATCACCTCGCGCTGCTCGGGCGGCAGCTTCTCCAGCGCTGCCGCGATGTCCCGTGCGCGCTCGGAAGCCTCCGCCTCCTGTTGCGGAGTGGCGCTCGCCGCCCTCGCTCCCGCTACGCCGCCGCTGCCATCGGAGGATGGAACGACGCTCTCGAGCGGCTCCTCCGCACGACGCCGGCGCGCGCGCTGGCGATCGAGCGCGCGACTGCGCGCGATCGTCGACAGCCACGTGGATACGGCGCCGCGTGAGGCATCGTACCGGCCAGCCTCCCGCCACGCCTGCCAGAACGTCTCTTCCACCGCATCCTCCGCATCGTCCGCCTGCCCGAGCAAATAGTACGCGATCGTGTGCACGGTCGTTGCCCAGCGATCGTACAGCACTCCGAGCGCGTGCTCGTCGCCGGCTGCCATG
>JAICLZ010000104.1 GCA_025929535.1 Gemmatimonadaceae bacterium | reverse complement strand
CCCGCTCCTGCGGCGATTCAATTCACTCCATCCTCAGTCGGCCGCCGTGTAACGCAGATCGGAGCTCGTGCCGCGTCTCTCCGCCTCGCGCTCACGAATCTGCCGGTCGTGCACACGGGAGAGCAGCAACTGCGCCGCGATCGCGCCGATCAGGGCCGTGAACATGTCCCACTGCGTATCCCACACATCTCCCTGCGTGCCGAGGAATGCATCGGCGGACGACCCGCCGATGACGGCCGTGCCCCATTCGATGAACTCGTAGCACGCGCTGATCGCGAGACAGATGCAGGTGACCAGAAAGAAGATCCACTTGCCGCGGGACAACGGTGTGCGCCTCAGAAGTATCTCGCGCGCGATGATCGCCGGCACGAAGCCCTGCGCGAAGTGTCCGATGCGATCGTAATTGTTGCGCGTGAGATGCAGTGCGCGCTCCATCCAGAAGCCGAGTGGCACCTTTGCGTAGGTATAGTGTCCACCCACCATGAGAATCAGTGCATGGACGAAGATCAGGCGGTACGCGAGCGGCGTCAGCGGAAAGCGCCGCGCTGTCGCGACGAGGATCGGGACGGCGATGAAGATCGGGAACACCTCGAGCATCCACGTGCCGGGCTCCAGCGCACCGATGCGCGAGACGATCAGGCAGATGAGGCCGAGAGCGAGAAGCGCGAGCGGCTCATTGCGGCGCATGGGACCCGGGAAGAGTGTCGATGGGCGATCGTGCGGCTGAAATAGGCTCACGGCAGCCGCGCCGGCAATCCCCTCAGGGCGTTTCGAGCAGCTCCGCCGTCGTACGGGCGGCTGCCGTGGCTCCCAATCGCTCGAAGCTCACCATCGCGGCCCGCAGCTCGAGCTCCGCATCATCCGCGTTCCCGCACGCGCGGTAGGCCTGCGCGAGCGAGACTCGTGCGCGCGCGGCTTCGTACGGCAGATCGCAGTCCTTCGAAAGCCGCCACGCGCGCCGCAGGCTGCCCGATGCCGGTGCAGCGTGGCCCTCGCTCAACTCCACGAGTCCTCGCGCGTACGCTGCGCGCGCAACGAGCGCCGGCGATCCGTACGTCTGGGAAATCGCCGTCAGCTCCTCGGCCGCGCTGCGAGCGACATCGATCGTGCCTGCCCCGATTGCAACTTCCACCTGCGCCGGAAGCAGTTTCGCGCGATCGAGCTGCGTGAGCGATGGCTCGGACAGCGCTCGCTCGAGGAGGGACCGCGCACTCTCGGGGCGGCCCTGCGCATGCCGAAGCAGCGCGAGTCCAGGCACCGGATCCCGCCCGAGCTCGTGCGCGCGACGAAAGAGTCCATCCGCGGTGCTCAGGTCGCCCATGAGCCTGCGCAGCTCTCCCAACTCGTAGTACGCCTCGGCTGCGGCGTCGTTGAGAAAGCCCTCGAGCTCCATCGACGCGCGCTTCGCCTCGGACTCCGCCTCGGACCACGAGCCGTTCAGCCGAAGCAGCTCCGCGCGATGCACGCGACAGATTCCGGGATAGCCCGAGTCCGAGTGCGGCTCGCACCACTGGCGTGCGGCCTCGTTCCATTCTCGCGCGCGACGATAATCGGCCAGCCTCTCGCACGTGCTCATCATGTTGCAATAGATGCGGCCCGTGGTGCGTGCGCCGATCTGACCGCTCGCGGACGCAGCCATCGCCTCATCGATCGCTGCCATTCCCTCGGCGACACGGCCCTGCGAGACGAGCATGCGACCCCGATCCTGCAGCGCGAGCATCTGCAGATCGCGATCTCCCTGACGCCGACCGATC
Organism: Gemmatimonadaceae bacterium; assembly: GCA_025929535.1. Lineage (GTDB taxonomy): Bacteria > Gemmatimonadota > Gemmatimonadetes > Gemmatimonadales > Gemmatimonadaceae > FEN-1250. The sequence continues at coordinate 4,574 of JAICLZ010000104.1, read as the reverse complement.
TCGAGCGCTGTTCCGGCCAGCGCCCACGCCCGCTCGAAATCCTTCTCCTCGCCCAGCGCGAGCATGGCTTTGCTTCGCGCCATCCACCCGTGCTGGCTGGACTCGGGCAGGCCCTCGAGATGGCGCTCGGCACGCTGCAACCATCCGTGCGCCACCGACCGCGCGAGCTTGTGGAAGTAATCCTCGGCGACCGCTATCGCCACGGCTGCAGCACGCAGCGCCTCGCCGCCCGCGAGGTACAGTGTGTAGACGCGCTCACGCAGCTTGATGCACTCCTCACTCTTGCCGATCCACCAGGCCGCCTCGGCGAGCCGCTCGAGGTCCTCCGGCGAAAGCGTTCCCGCTGCCTCCGCGGCGCCGAGCGCGTCAAAGGCCTCGTGCCAGTCGCTGCGCTCGAACGCCTGATTCCCCGCACGCAGGTTCTCCCGCATGCGCGACATCGCGGCAACCGCCATGGAATCCACGGGGCGTTCGCCCGAGATTCGCCCACTGCCTCGAGTGGCCTGCGACACCACGAGCTCCTGGAGCGGTGACATCAGCTCTTCGGCCGTTTGCCATCTGTTGCCCGGATCCTTTTGCAGGCATCCGCTTATCAGCTCCGAGAGCAGCGGGGGAGTGTCCGCGCGGTACGTGGTCACCGGCTCGGGCTCCTCCGTCATGTGCGCGACGATCACCTTCGCGGGCGAGCGCCCCGGAAAGGGAGGATGCCCCGAGAGCATCTCGTAGCCGACGATGCCCATTGCGTAAATGTCCGTGCGGGCGTCCACGTCCGGATCGCCGGCCAGCTGCTCGGGCGACATGTAACCCGGCGTTCCCAGTCCGAGGCCGGTGCGGGTGAGGCGCTCGGTGGGCGTGCCGCGGGTCGCCTTCTCCACGGCCATCGCGATGCCGAAGTCGGCGAGAATCGCATGCCCGTGCTGGAGGAAGATATTGTCCGGCTTCAGGTCGCGATGGACAACAGAGCGCGCGTGTGCGAACGCCAGCGCCTCGGCGACCTCGCGCATGAGACTGACCACTTCGTCGATGGGCAGCGCGCCCTGTGTGGCAATGCGATTTCGCAGCGAATCGCCGGCCACGTACGGAGTGACGTAATAGAGCAGCCCATCGCGCGCGCCGGCCGTGAGCACGGGCAGGATGTGGGCGTGCTGCAGCCTTGCCGTGACGAGCATCTCGCGCTGAAATCGCTGTGCGCCGTGCTCCGTCGCGAATTCCGGCGGAAGCAGCTTCACGACCACCTTGCGATCGAGCGCCCGCTCCGTCGCGAGAAACAGGCGGCTCATTCCACCGGGCGCGAGCTCGCGCTCCACCTGGTAAGCGGTGCCGAGGGTGGTCTGAAGCCGATCCTGAAGTGAAGTCGTCACACGAGCTCCGTCACTGAAAGCCTCTCCCAAGGGTTCCTACTTATCGTCCGCCCAGAGACGAAGGTCAAGCCGCCAGGGCCTTTTCACCCGCCCGACCACCCGCAAATGACGAGCCCGGCTATCATGCCGAAGCTCGCGGGCGAGCGCCGGGCGCACCGCTTGCGACTGGCGGCATCGACCCGCGCCCATTCCGCACGATTCACGTACAGGAGAGCGCATGTGACCGCTCGGCCATACGATCTGAATGCGAGCTCGCTGTATCGCGGCCTCGCCGCACGTGCCACCGACGTACTCGTGCCGCGATGGATCTTTCTCCGTGCGCTCGGGCTGATCTTTTTTTCCGCATTCTTTTCACTCGCGCGCCAGGTGCTGGGGCTGATCGGCGAGCGCGGAATCCTGCCGGTCGGCACCTATCTCCAGCAGGTGGGCGAAGCGCTGCACGGCCTCAGTCGTTTCTGGTATGCGCCGAGCCTTTTCTGGGTCCGATCGGAGGACGCGGCGCTGATCACGGCCGTTGCCGCAGGTATTGTGTGCTCGCTGCTTCTCACCGCGAACATATGGCCGCGCGCGATGATCGCCGTGTGCTCGCTGCTGTTTCTTTCGTTCGTCGCAACGCTGCAGGACTTCTCGTCGTATCAGTCGGACGGAATGCTGTTGGAGGCGGGGCTCGTCTCCCTCTGGTTCGCGCCGCGCGGGCTTCGCCCTGGACTCGGCGCGCACGATCCACCGTCGCGCATCAGCCTGTTCATGCTCCGGTGGGAGTGGTTCCGGATCTACTTCGAATCCGGATTGGTGAAGCTAATGAGCGGTGACGTGCACTGGCGCGACTTCACCGCCATGGACGAATACTATCAGAATGGCCCCTTGCCCGCGTGGCCAGGATGGTACGTGCAGCATCTGCCGCACTGGTTTCATGCCGGCACGGTGGCAGTGACGCTGGTGGTGGAGCTGTGCGTCGTATGGGCGGTGTTCATGCCGCGGCGGCTCCGGCTCGCATGCTTCGCGATCGTGACGGCGCTGCAGGTCGGCATCATCGCGACAGCGAACTACGCGTTCCTGAACTATCTCGTGCTGATGCTGGGCTTCCTGCTGCTCGACGACCGGGCGATCGAGTGGCTCGTGACACGTGCGCACCTGCACCGTGCCCGTCACAGCACGGCGGTGCCACCGCCTCACGAATTTCTGCCGCCGGAGCTGGTTCGCATCGGGGCCGTGAGCAGATCGCGCTCGCCTGCGCGCGTGCTCGTCGAGGCGCTCGCGCTCGGCTGGATTTTCTACGCCACGTTCTGGGCGTTTCTCGCGCCCGGTTCGGGAAGCATTCTCGGCGCTCCGGAGCGCGTGCTCGCGCCATTCAGGATCGCGAACGCCTACGGGTTGTTCGCGACGATGACGGAACAGCGATACGAGATCGAGTTTCAGGGCAGCAACGATGGGGGACGAACGTGGATCCCGTACCCGTTCCGCTACAAGCCGCAGGATCCGATGGAGCGACCGGGCATCTACGCGCCGTATCAACCGCGCTTCGAATGGAATCTCTGGTTCGCGTCGCTGGCGCCGTGGCAGGCGTCGCCATGGGTGGTGGCAGCTCAGGCGCGCCTGGTGACCGGAAGCGATGCGGTGCTCGCGCTGTTCCGGAGTGATCCGTTCAAGGGACATCCGCCCACGATGGTGCGCACGGTTCGGTGGCAGTACTGGTTCACGAGCCCGGCGACGAAACGAAAGACCGGCGCGTGGTGGACTCGAGAATTTCTCGGTGAATTTGCGGGCGTCGTCTCGCGCGATGCGCAGGGTCGTGTGGCGTTTACGCCGGCCCCGGGCGAGTGAGAGGTCGCGCCTGGGGCAAACGAATCGAGAGCGCGTGCCTGAACACGTCACGTGGGTCCCACCGCGCCTTGATCTCCTGTAGAAGCGGATAGTTCTCGTTGTAATAGAGAGCGTACCAGGGCACACCCGAGCGGTTCAGCGACAGGTCGGCGTAGTCCGTGTCCGGATGATTGATGAGCGACCCCTCGTATGCGTCGCCCGGCACCGGAACACCTCCCGTGTCGCCAAACAGCTCTCCAAAGAACGCGCGCACCCATGCGAGATTTTTCGCCGCGTCCTGCGGCTCGATCCATCCCGTGTTGCATGCCGTGTCGAGGATCGCGCCTCTGTGCACGGACGCCGTCGCGCCGCGCGCGACGCTGTTGACGCGTCCGCCGTACGTCGCGAGGCCGAGCACACCACCCATGACGTCGTGGTCCGTGCGAGTGAGATGGTCGAATGCGACGCCGATCTGGCGATCCGTGAATCGCTTCCGGAGCAGTGCGTCCTTCACCTTCACACTCACACCCCCTGGCGGCATGGTGAACAGCTCCGGCATCGGATTCAGGGCAAAGTCGAGCCAGGACATCTGCTCGACCCTGCGCCCGCTCGGGGCGCCGATCCCCTTTCGAAGCGCGGCGAGATGCTCGTCGATCTGCCCCTCGGCGCCCGCGCCCGCGGTGCTGAGTCCGCGGATGAAGATCTTGCCGAACTGCCTGCGATGAATCTCGAGCAGCGAGAACAGTGAAGCGCCAGGCGAATCGGCGCTGCTGTTCCGCTCGCACCAGCTTCCGTGATTCCTGAGCAGTCGCAGGAATGCCGACTGGTCGATCTCGCTCCAGTTCCATTCAGCCTGGAAGGTCGTGATCGAGTCCGGCGCGCGGGGCAGCAGCTTCGCGGGATCGTCGCCTGTTGCATCGACCGAGCGGAACCAGTGACGTGTGACGATGCCGAAGTTGCCACCGCCGCCGCCGGTATGCGCCCACCAGAGATCACGATTCGGATCGGTAGCCTCACGCGTCGCCACTACGCTGGCCGCGTGACCCTCACGATCCACCGTGACCACCTCCACCGCGTACAGATGGTCCGCTGCGAGACCCAGTTGGCGGCAGAGAAATCCGAACGCGCCGCCGACGACGTGCCCGCCCATCCCGATCTCGGGGAATTCGCCGAGCGGAACGACCACTCCCCACGAATCGAAGAGTGTACGGAAGGTCTCGCCAACGGTGGCGCCGGCCTCGACGGCTATCGCACGCATGGCATCATCGTAGTAGATGCGCTTCATCGGCGAGACATCAGTTTTCCTCGAGGTTTTGCGGTGCGTGTGGATTTTCCGTGCGAACGAAAGCGAGCTCAGTGCCCTCGCGCCTCCTCCTTCGCCTTAGGCAGCGGATGCCGTCGAAAGAAGTT
>JAICLZ010000129.1 GCA_025929535.1 Gemmatimonadaceae bacterium | reverse complement strand
GCGCGGCGGCCAGCCGCTGTTCGCGGGAGGCGCGCAGACACCGATCACGATGTCCATCACGTTGGTCGCGGTGAGATCGGTGCGGAGCAGCGCGCCCGCCGCGTCGAGCGACGGATGCGAATCGTGCGCCGCGAGATCGGCCTCGGGGTCGCGACGCGCTTTCACGATGGCGCCCCACGTCTCCTTGTCGACGATCGCGCCGGCCGCATCGGTGGGCCCGTCGCGTCCATCCGTGCCGCACGCGAGCAGCGTCGCGCCGCGCGCACTCTTCGCCGTCGCGAGCTCGTGCGCGGCGGCGAGCGCGAGCTCCTGGCAGCGTCCGCCGACGCCCGTGGACGCGCCCATCGTCACCGTCGTTTCTCCCCCCCAAAGGAGGCAGCTTTGCACTGGACGATTGGTCAGTGGCGAGGAGCCAGAGCCACAATAGCTTATTAACGTCGTCGCGAGCTTCCTCCCCACGTGCGCGGCTTCTCCAGCAAGTGCAGTACCGAGTATCCGAGGCTCGTAGCCCAATTCCCTGGCGCGAGCGGCCGCTGCTTCGAGTGCAACGCGATTGCTGGCGACGATCTTGCGCTCCACGTTCGCGAACATGTTGTCGCCGGGCTTGGGTGTTTCGCGGGACGGATCGTGCTCCACCGACGCCACGTGCTTTCTGAGCGAGGCAGGAATGCGATCCCAGAGCTTGGCCGATTGAAGCAGCATCCGGATCTCGGTAGCCGTACTGGGATCCGGTGAGCAGGGGCCCGATCCGATCGCGGCGAGATCATCGCCGATGACATCGGAGACAATGAAGTTTCGCGTACGCGCATTGTTCAGCGCCGCCGAAAGCCGGCCCGCGCTCCAGCGAGTGAACCGTTTGCGGATGAGATTCATGGTCGCAATGTCCAAACCGGATCCCAGCAAGAGCTCGAAGAGCTGCACCATCTCTTCGAGCTTGAGCGCGCCATCCGGTGCGGCGATGAGACTCGTCGCACCGCCGGACAACAGCACCCATACTTCGTCCTCCGGCTTCGCCTGCCTTGCGATCTTTCCCACCGCGTCCGCCGCCGCGACCGAGCGCGCGGTCGGCAGCGGATGGTCGCCGGCCACGAAGCTCAGGCGCGCGTGGGGAGACGGCAGCACGCGCGGGGCGACGATGACGCCACCGGCGGGCTCCAGCTTGTGCCTCGCGAGAAAATCGACGGCGGCAATGGCCATCGGATTCGCGGCCTTCCCGATCGCGATGATCCACATGCGCCGGTGCCCGATGTCCTTCGTGATCCGCTCGAGCGCAGCAGCTAGTGCCGGGCCCGGCGCGACGGCGCGCACGGCAGCCCAGTACAGCTGGACGAGCGCCATCCGTGCATCGATCGGACGTCCCGCGGGCATGACCGCCCACTGGGGTTGGCTGGGTGTTTTCATCGATCGTAAGATTGCGACGGATGCCGCGTCGCGCGAGTGTGAAATTCTGTTCCCCAATGTGAGCTGACTGACTTTTTTCCTGGAGCGTCGCGCATGCCCGGTCGAAATTTTCTGTTTGTCCCAGGTCCCACCAACGTTCCCGACCGTGTGCTCAATGCGATGCATCGGGCCAGCGAAGACCATCGCTCACCGGTCTTCCCGAAGCTTCCTCTCAGCATCTTTCCCGACCTCAAGAAGGTCTTCCGCACGACCGATGGTCAGCCGTTCGTCTTTGCTGCCACCGGCACCGGCATGTGGGAGGCGGCGCTCGTCAATACCTGCAGCCCCGGCGACAAGGTGCTCGCGACGCGCTACGGACAGTTCAGCCACCTCTTCATCGACTGCGCGCAGCGGCTCGGCCTCAACGTGGACATCATCGATGTGCCTTGGGGCGAGGGCGCGCCGCCGGACAAGATCGAGGAGAAGCTCCGCGCCGACACGAAGCACGAGTACAAGGGCGTCCTCGTCGTGCACAACGAAACGGCCACCGGCGTCACCAGCGATCTCGCCGCCGTGCGCAAGGCGATCGACAACGCGAAGCATCCGGCGCTGCTCTACGTCGATGGCGTGAGCTCGGTTGGCAGCCTCGAGTTCCGCATGGATGACTGGGGCATCGATCTCGCGATCACCGGATCGCAGAAGGGCTTCATGCTCCCCGCGGGCCTCGGCATCATCGGCGTGAGCCAGAAGGCGCTCGCGCGTCGCGACAGCGCGAAGCTGCCGCGCGTCTTCTTCGATTTCGGCGACCAGATCAAGGCGAACGCCACCGGCTACTTCCCGTACACACCACCGCTCACCCTGCTCTACGGGTTGCGCGAGTCGCTCGACATCCTGCTCGAGGAGGGGCTCGACAACGTCTACGCACGACATCATCGCCTGGCCGAGGGCGTGCGCGCCGCGGTGAAGGCATGGGGACTTGCTCTGTGTGCCAAAGACCCGAAGTGGAATTCGGACACGGTCTCCGCGGTCATGACGCCCGCGGGCGTCGATGGTGCGCAGATCATCGCCACCGCCTTCAAGAAGTACGATCTCGCGCTCGGCGCAGGGCTCGGCCAGATGGCGGGCAAGCTCTTCCGCATCGGCCACCTCGGCGATCTCAACGAGCTCATGCTGCTCGGCGCGCTCGGCGGCGCCGAGATGGCGATGCGCGATGTCGGCATGACGCAGATCGTGCCCGGCAGCGGTGTCGCTGCGGCGTCGGAGTTTTGGCGCACGGGAAGTGCGGCGCAGTCCGCTCCGCCAGCGAAGAGCACGGAGAAGCGAGCTCCGGCCGTAGCCGCGCGATGAGCTTCACCCGCTACGAGCCGGCCCGCGTCCGCCTGCAGCGAAGCGAGCTCGCGGTTCCCGGCTCGCGCACGGAACTCTTCTCCAAGGCGGCCGAGGGTCCAGCGGACTACGTTTTTCTGGATCTCGAGGATGCCGTTTCTCCGAACGACAAGGAACAGGCGCGCCTCAACACGATCGAAGCGCTCGGCTCCATCGATTGGCGCGGGCGCGGCAAGACCATCAGCGTGCGCATCAACGGCATCGATACGCATTACATGTAT
>JAICLZ010000083.1 GCA_025929535.1 Gemmatimonadaceae bacterium | reverse complement strand
TGTGCAGCTCATCGATGAAGAGGATAACGTTCTTGTTTTGCGCGATCTCGTTCATGACCGCCTTGAGGCGCTCCTCGAACTGGCCGCGGTACTTGGTGCCGGCGATCACCGCCGCCATGTCGAGCGCGAGCACGCGATTGTCGCGCAGCGAGTCCGGGCATTCGCCGTTCGCGATGAGCTGCGCGAGCCCCTCGACGATCGCCGTCTTGCCCACGCCCGGCTCGCCGATGAGCACCGGATTGTTCTTCTTGCGACGCGTGAGCACTTCCATGACGCGTTGAATTTCCTTTGCGCGACCGATGGTCGGGTCGAGCTGGCCCTCCGCAGCGAGCTGCGTGAGGTCGCGGCAGAAATGGTCGAGCGCGGGCGTCTTCGACTTCTTGTCGCCCTTCGTTGGCTGCGGCGGAGCTGCATTGCCCTGCTGCGCCGTGGCGCCGCCCTGCGGCATCTCGGTGCCGAGGAGGCGCAGCGTCTCCGCGCGCGCCGCATCGAGATTGACACCGGTATCGGTGAGAACCTGCGCAGCGATCCCCTTTTCCTCGCGCAGGAGGCCGAGGAGGAGATGCTCAGTGCCGACGTAGCTGTGATTCAGCTCGCGCGCCTCGCTCATGGCGAGCTCGAGTACCTTCTTTGCGCGCGAGGTATAGGGAAGGTCTGGGCCCGTTGTCTGCGCCGCTTTCCCCTTCTTGACCGTTTCCTCGATCTTCTGCTGAATCTCCTCGAGGTCCACGCTCAAATTCTGGAGAACGGCCGCAGCAACTCCCTCACCCTCGCGGATGAGGCCGAGCAGAATGTGCTCTGTCCCCACGTACTCGTGGTGAAGGCGGGCGGCTTCCTCGCGGGCCATCGCGAGGACTTTCCGCACGCGCTCAGTGAAGTTGTAGCCGTTCATAGATCCCTCTGTGCCGCGGAGCGTCGCCCGAAAACGCGCTCCCGCCTACCTCTACGTACCTACTTCCGCTGCCAGTGCCTGTCGCACGTATCGTGCGCGCGCAAGATTGGCCTCGCTCTCCGAGAGCGGCCGCCCTTCCGCGTGGGACAGGTGTGCAGCTTGCGAAAAGATCAGGAGCTTGTTGAGGGTATATACACTCAGGCCAGTGATCAGTTTCAGACCAACGGCCAACCGCACGCCGCTCAGAAAGTTCATTGCTTCGTCGAACGTCAGGCTGCGCGCGTAGCGGAGTGTTCCGTAGGCCCGCCAGAGCTTGTCTTCAATAATATAACCAGCGTCGCGAAGCAATACTCGCCTCGCCTCTTCCTCGCGCGCGATCACGGTGCTCAGAACCTGCAACAGCTTGTCGACGATCTCCTCCTCGCTCCGACCCAGCGTGGTCTGATTCGAGATCTGGAAGAAGTTGCCGACCACCTCACTGCCCTCCCCATACAGACCGCGGTAGGTGAAGCCGATCTGTTGCAGCCCCGCAAGGGTCTTATTGATCTCTTTCGTCAACACCAGCCCGGGCAGATGGATCAACGCGCTGGCACGCAACCCGGTGCCCGTATTCGTGGGACAGGACGTTAGGAATCCGAACTCCTCGTGGAAGGCGAAGGGAATGCGCTCCCCCAGCTCTTCGTCGATCCGCTGCATGTCCGCGAACGCATCGGCCAGGTTGAATCCCGACCGCAGCGTCTGAAGGCGCAGATGATCCTCTTCATTTACCATGACGCCTATTCCGTCGCCAAGAAACACGGCGGCGCCGCTCCGCACCGGATGCTGCTGATCCAGCCCCGCCAGCTCCTTGCTGATGAGGTGCCGCTCGTGGAGCAGAAGCCGGTCGTCGGAGCCAAGCTCGTCGACCCTGACGAGGAGGTTCCGCCTCAGGTGTGGCGAGCTCTCTACGGCTTCGCGCACACGCGCGAGGATCCGGAGCCGCTCTCCGTCCCGGGCTCTCCCCGGAAAGGCGAAGCCCTCGAGGTTGCGCGCCAGGCGCACCCGGGTGCTCAGCACGATCCCCGAGTGATCGCCCGAGGCATCCAGCCAGTTCACGCCCCCATCGGGCAACAACGACAGATCCAGCGTCACTCCATCACCTTGAGCTGATCCCGCAACTTCGCCGCTTCCTCGAACTGCTCCTGCTCCACCGCGCGCCGCAGCCGCGTCCGGAGCTCGGTGGCCACCGAGGCGCCCTCCTCCATGGCCTGCGCCGGCGGATGGTAGCGCTTTCCCTGGTGCTTCGAGGTGCCGTGCACCCCGCGCAGCAGATCGCGCAGCTTCACCTCGAACGCGCCATAGCAATAAGCGCAGCCGAGACGACTCGTGTTCCGGAAATCGCGCAGCGTGGAATTACAGAAGGTGCATCGCCAGCTCTCGCTTCCGGCGAGCAGCTGCTTCTGCTGCACCGCCTGGATGAAGTCGGCGAGCGGCTGCTTCGGCATCGCCGAGTGCGTCTCGATACCGCGCTCGGCAGCGCACTTCTCGCACAGGTTGAGCTGACGCACCGGGGGATCGGTCACCTGTGTGACCTGGACCACCGCATCCCGTTCCTTGCAACTATCGCACAACATCAGGCAAGCACCTCCCGCACATCCGTTTCCTGCAATTTGCCATCTTCCAGAAGCAACGCACGATCCGCGCGCGCGGCGAGCGCCTTGTTATGCGTGACGACGACCATCGCGATGTTGAGGTCTCGCACGAGCTGTGTGAACTGCTCGTGCAGCCGCTCGGCATTTGCGTGATCCAGATTACCGGACGGCTCGTCCGCGAGCACGACCACGGGATCGATCGCCAGCGCGCGCGCCACCGCCGTGCGCTGCTGCTCGCCTCCCGACAGCTCCGACGGCCGGTGCGTGCTTCGCGCGCTCAGCCCGACGCGCGCAAGCATGTCCTGCGCTCTCGCCCGTGCCCGCGGCGCCTCCCAGCCGGCGATTCGCAGCGGCATCATCACATTCTCAAGCGCGGAGAATTCGCGCAAGAGGTGATGAAACTGAAAAACGAAGCCGACCTTTTTGTTCCTGAGTCTGGACAGCTGCTCATCATCCAGCGCGCTCAACGTCTGATCATCGAGCGTGACTTCACCCCGCGTGGGACGATCGAGCGCACCCAGGATGTGGAGGAGCGTGCTCTTTCCCGCGCCGCTGGCCCCGACCACGGCGATCATCTCCCCGCGCCGCACATCGAGGTTCACGGCATCGAGCACCTCGACCCGCCCTCCGTCGCCGCCGACGTACGTCTTCGACAGCTCGCGCGCCTCGATGACGTTCATTCGTGTCGGATCGCCTCGACCGGAAAGAGCCGCGCCGCCTGTATGGCCGGATACAGCGTCGCGAGCGCCGCGATGATGACGCTCGCGCCGATGATCCAGAGCACGTCGCCGAGCTGAATCGTGACGGGGAGATGATCGATGAAATACACGGTGGGATCGAGCGGGATGAGCTGCCCCCGATCGATCGCGATCCCTGCCGTCACTCCGATCGCGACGCCCACCGCCGTGCCCACGATGCCGATCACCAGCCCCTGCGCGAGAAATATTTTTCGCACCGATCGCGATGGCAGCCCCATCGCCTTCAGAATGCCGATCTCGCGCGTCTTGTCCTTCACCACCATCGTGAGCGTGCTGACGATGTTGAATGCCGCCACGAGCACGATCAGGAGGAGAATGACGCGCATGGCGAGCTTCTCGAGCTTGAGCGCCTGGAAGAGCTGCGCGTTCACTTCCTGCCAATCGAGCACCCGGTACGGATAGCCCAGCGAGTCCGAGAGCTGCCTGGCGACGTCGCCGGCCTCCCAGCGATTCGTGGTGCGCGCCTCGATGCCCGTCACCGCGTCGCCGAGCCCGGCGAACTCCCTCGCGCGATCGAGATCGACGTAGACGTACGAGTTGTCGTACTCGTACATGCCGGTCTCGAACACTCCGGTCACCTCGAACTGGTACACGCGCGGGACGTAGCTCCCCACCGCCGCGTTGAACTTGACGCCCGCGGGTGACACGAGCGTCAGCTTGCTTCCCGGAAATACGTTCAGCCGCTCGGCGAGCCGCTTGCCGAGCACCGCGCCCCGATGCTCGCCGTCCTCGGTCGCGAACCGGAAATCGCCGGTGGAGGCGTGCGTCCGGATGCTGGTCACGTCCGCCACTCCCGGCCCCGCCGGCGGAATGCCCTCCACGAACACGCCCTCCGCGTACGAGTGGCCATTGGCGGTCGCCAGGCCCTGCGTGAGCACGAACGGCGCGGCAGCGACGACGCGCGGGTTGCGCCGCACGCGCGCGAGCGTCGGCTGCCACTCCTTCATGACGAGGTCATCGCCGAAGGTGAGCACGCGGAGATCAGGACTGCCCACGAGAATCTTCTCCCGCAGATCCGTCTGCATTCCCGTCATCACGCCATTGATGACGATGAGCGCGCTCACGCCCACGAGCACGCCGCCGATCGCGATCACGCTGATGAACGAGAAGAGCCGCGCGCTGCCGCGGCTGCGTAGATAGCGCCAGGCGATCGAGAGCTCGAGTCGGCTCATTCGGGCCGCATCGTCGGAAAGAGGATCACATCGCGGATGTGCGTGATACCCGTCAGATACATGAACAGACGATCGATCCCGACGCCCACCCCTCCCATGGGTGGCATCCCGTGCTCCATCGCGCGCAGATAGTCCTCATCGATGCCGGAGGCCTCCTCGTCGCCGGCCGCGCGCAGCTCCGCCTGCGCCTCGAAGCGGCGCCGCTGATCGAGCGGATCATTGAGCTCGCTGAAGGCGTTCGCGAGCTCGCGCCCGCCGGCGAAGAGCTCGAAGCGCTCGGTGAGCTCCGGCGCGCCGCGCTTCGGCTTGGCGAGCGGCGACAGCTCCACCGGGTAATCGAGAACGAAGGTGGGCTCCTGCAGCGTGCGCTCGACGTGTGCCTGAAAGAGCTCGTCGAGCAGCCTGGGACGCGAGAGCGTGTCCGGCTTCGCCACGTCCGCGCGCACCGCAGCCGCGCGCAACTCGGCGTCGCTCATCGCAAGGGCAGCGGTCCCGAGTGCCGCGTCGAGCGCGGCAACCCACTGCACGCGCGGAAATGGCGGCCGAAGCTTCGGCGCCGCTTCCGCGAACGCCGGCTGCGCGCGCACGCTCTCCGCGGCCGCCACGAGCAGCTGCTCGACGAGCACCATCATGTCGGAGTAGTCCGCGTACGCCTGGTACCACTCGAGCATCGTGAACTCGGGGTTGTGCGTGCGGTCGATCCCCTCGTTCCGAAAGTCGTGGCCGATCTCGTACACCGCATCGAACCCGCCGACGACGAGCCGCTTGAGATAGAGCTCGTCGGCGATGCGGAGGTACAGCGGGATGTCGAGCGCGTTGTGATGGGTCGTGAACGGGCGCGCAGCCGCGCCACCGTACAAGGGCTGCAGCACCGGCGTCTCCACCTCGAGAAATCCGCGCGCATCCAGAAAGGCGCGGAGCGCGCTGATCATCCGCGAGCGCGCGACGAACGCCGCGCGAACTTCCGGATGCACCGCGAGATCCACCGCGCGCTGCCGGTAGCGCTGCTCCGGATCGCTGAATCCGGAGTGCCGCACCAGCACGCCGTTGACGATCTCCTCCTTGCCGAACGGGAGCGGCCGGAGCGACTTCGCGAGCATCTCCGCGCCGGACACGCGCACGGTCGCCTCACCCGTCTTCGTACGGAACAGCGTGCCCGCGACCCCGATGACGTCCCCGATGTCGAAGAGCTTGAGCGTCTCGAAGAGCGCCTCGCCCAGGTCGTCCTTGCGAAAGTAGAGCTGAATGCGTCCCGAGTCGTCCGCCAGGTGCGCGAAGCTCGTCTTTCCCTGCCCGCGCCACGCGACGATTCGGCCCGCGACGTTCACGCGCTCTCCCTCGTCGGCAGCGCCGAGCGCGGCGACGGCGGCGGCGGCGGTGTGGGTGCGCCGGAAGCCGTACGCGTACGGAGCGATGCCGCGCTCGAGCAGCGCGTCGTGCTTCTCGCGGCGCGCCTTGAGAACGAAGTTCTGCTCGTCGGTGGTCACGCGGCGCTCGCCCCCGCGGCGCCCGCGCGCTTGAGGTACGCCTCGATGAACGGATCGATCGCGCCGTCCATCACCTTGGCGACATCGGAAATCTTGAGCTCCGAGCGATGATCGTTGACCATCGTGTACGGCTGGAAGACGTAGCTCCGGATCTGATTGCCGAACGACACGTCGGTCTTCGCCGAATCGATCTCCGCCTTCTTGCGCTCGCGCTCTTCCACCTCGCGCTGGTAGAGCGCGTTCTTCAGCATCTTGAGCGCGGTCTCCTTGTTCTTGTGCTGCGACCGCTGCTGCTGGCAGCTCGTGACGATGCCCGACGGGAGGTGCGTGAGCCGCACCGCGGAACTGGTCTTGTTGACGTGCTGCCCGCCCGCACCCGACGCGCGGAAGACATCCATCTTGATGTCCTCGTCGCGCACCTCGATGTTGATCTCCTCGTCGATATCCGGATACACGAACACCGACGCGAAGCTCGTGTGGCGGCGTGACTGCGAATCGAACGGAGAGATGCGCACGAGCCGGTGCACGCCCGCTTCCGAGCGCAGGAATCCGTACGCGTACTGTCCGCGGATCTCGACCATTGCGCCCTTGATCCCGGCCTCTTCGCCTTCACTCACGTCCAGCACTTCCACCGTGAACCCGCGCCGCTCGGCCCAGCGCGTGTACATGCGAAGCAGCATCGCGGCCCAGTCCTGCGCCTCGGTGCCGCCGGCTCCGGCGCTGATCTCCACCATCGCGTTGCGGTGATCGTCGGGGCCCTGCAGCATCGAGCGGAGCTCGAAAGCGGTGAGCTGCTCCTCGAAGGTCGCGAGCTCGCGATCCAGCTCGGCGGAAAGCTCGGCGTCGCTCTCGCTGTTGAGCAGCTGGTCGAGCTCCGTCATCTCGCGGAGCTTCGCCTCGAGCCTGTCGAACGGCTCGATCCAGTTCTTGAGTGTATTGACTTCCTGAATCACTTCGCGCGCGCGGTCGGGCACGTCCCAGAACTTCGGCTCGCCCATCTGCGCCTCGCGCGTGCTCAGCGTGACGCGCCTGGTGTCCAAGTCAAAGCAACCCCCGGAGCTCGGCGAGTCGCTCATCGTGCCGGCGGAGCTGCCGGGTGCGTTCACTATCGGACATTGGATCCACTCCACTGATGATGGCCTGCAAAGCGCGGCGACGAGGCCGCGAACGACACGAGCCGTTCCGGCGCCGGAACGGCTCGCATCAGAAATATAAGCTCACGATGCTCGCGCGGCACGCGCGAGATGTCGCGGGAACGCTAGAAGATCTTGGCGCCGCCCGCGAGCACGTCATTGAGTGCATCCTGGAAGTGCGTCGTGTTCTCGGCGAACTCCTTCCCCATCTGCTCGACGTATTCCTCGTAGCTCTTCTTGATCTCCTCGCGGAAGCTCTCGCGCAGGGTGCCTTCGCGCTTGCCCTGTGCGTGTCGATCCGGAAAGTACGCGATGATGTCCGAGACGAGCGCGCGCGCGAGGCGCTTGGCCTTCTGATTCGGATCGTTGGCGAGGAACGGATTGATCGGCGGACGCGCGACCGGCGCGCCGGGCTGCGGCGCTGTGGGGCGCGGTGCTGGCGCGGGCTGCGTGGGCGCCGGAGGTTGCGCGGGCGGCGCCGAGGGCATTGACGGCTGCGGCGATGACGGCGCCGCGAATGGCGACATGCGCGGCGCTGCTGCGGGCGCTGGCGCCGGGGCGGAGGCCGTCGGGGGCGGCGGCACCGCCGGCGCGCGCGGTGGCGTCTCGCGCAACGGCGCGGGCGTCGCGGGACGATCGCTCGGAGGCGTGACCGCGGAGGGCCGCGAGGGCATGCTCGTTTCCGCCGATGTGCGCGGCGCCGGCTGCGTCGCCGCTCCCGCTTGCGCCGCAAACGCCGCGTGCATCGGCTGCGGCGGCGTGGGCATCGACACGGGGGGCCGAGGCGGCAGCGGCGCCGACACGGATGGACGCTGGCGCGGCGGAGTCACGGCCACTTGCGACGCGGACGCAGACGGAGATGCGGGGGCGGGAGCGGGGGCCGACGCGGTGAAGTCGTCGTCGATGCGACCGCGCTCGCCGATCGCGATCACGCCACCGCACACCGAGCAGCGCGCACGCACGCCCGCGAGGGGAATCTTCGCGGGATCGACGCGGAATACGGAGCTGCACTCGGGACAGATGACGTTCATGCGGCGGCGCTCACGCGAGAGTGTGTCGCGTCATCGTTCCGAGACGCCCACGGGGGAGCCGAGGATCGGATCCTGTCGACGGTCGACCACGTACACGGATCCGTTGAGTGTCTTCGCATAGCTCTTCATCTCTGTCGCCAGCTCGCTCACCTGCGCGGGATGACTGAAGGTCCGTCGCTCGTTCGTCACGACGCCAATGCTCACGGTCATGAGCGGCACACGATGCAGCTGTCCGCGCCTGTCCTTGCCGAAATAATATCCCGACTGCCGGTCCTGTTCGGAATACTGATAGGGCACGAGCAAATCGAAAATGGAGACGATCTCCTGGCAGATTTCCGGCGCCTCGAGCATCGGCACGAGAAAGATGAAATCGTCCCCGCCAATATGTCCGACGAATCCACCGTCTGGCGAGAGGCCCCGCACGACGTCGTGCAGAATCTTCGCGAGAATGCGGATCACCCGGTCCCCCTCGAAGTAGCTGTACCGGTCGTTGTACTCCTTGAAGTGATCGAGATCGGCGTAGCAGGCCGCGAACAGCTCGCCCGCGGCGAGGCGCACGCCGATCGCTGCCTCGATCTCCGGCGCGCCGGGGAGGCGCGTGGACGGGTGAACGTGTACGTCGCGATCCGCTCGCCGGAGCATCACATCGAGGCGAATGGCCACCTCGGCATCCGGTGTATTGGGAGCGAGCACCTCATCCGCTCCGGCCGCGAATCCCTGCGCGAGCGCGGCTTCGCCGCCGCTCACGAACATCCCCGCGGGCACGACGCCGGTGTACGAGTCACCCTTGAGCCGCACGCAGGCCGCACACGAGAGGGCGGCCTGCGTGCGCGCGTCGAAGATCACGACGAGCGGTCGCCCGCGAAGCGCCATTGCCATGAGCTCATCCAGCGTGCGACACAATACGGGTGTGAGGCCGCGCGCGTCGAACCAACACCGGGCCAACTCCGGTAAGGGAGCGGCATCGGGAGCAAAATAGACGGCTGGACTCTGGGCCACGCTACGCGGTCCTCTCGTCGGCGGACGCCTGTATGGTCCTCGCGATCGAGGAAGTCAAAGCGTTATGGCACACGGGGATGTCTTCGTTTGACGATCAAAAATAGAAGAACGCAACTCCCAGAACCGCATATACCAGAAGGAGAAAGGCACCCTCCAGCCAATTCGACTCGGCGTCGATTACGATCGCGGATGTGATCCACACGGCGAGTGTGACGCTCGCGACCTCGAAGAAACCGAACGCGAGGTCGAGCGGGTGCCCGAGCAGCACGCTCACGAACACCAGCACGGGTGCGACGAAGAGCGCCACCTGCACCGATGATCCGATCGCGATGCTCGCGGCCAGATCCATCCGGTTCTTTCGCGCCATCAGCACAGCCGAGCTGTGCTCCGCCGCATTGCCGATGATCGGGATGAGAATGAGGCCGACGAAGACATCGGAGAGCCCGAGCGTGTGCACGGTCGATTCGGTCGCGCCCACCAGCAGCTCGGACATCCACCCGATCGCGGCGGCGACGATCACGAGCACGGCGAGCGTGCGCGGGAGCGACCAGGCCGGCGCTTCGTGCGCGGCGGGCGTCTCGTCGAAGGTCTCTTCCTGGAGCGCGTCGAAGGCGCTCTTGTGCGTGCCCATCGAGTACACGAGAAACAACGCGTAGCCGACGATCAGAAAGCCCGCGACGAATTCGGACACGCGCTCCGTGGCTGCGCGCGCGGGGTCGGGATGGGCGGCGAGAAACAGTGTCGGGACGATCAGGCCGACGGCCGCGATCACGAGCAGGGAGATGCTCGTGCCCGCGAAGCTCGAATTGAACTTCTGCGTGCGGTACTTCAGCCCTCCGGCCAGCTGCGCGGCGCCCAGCACGAGGAGGAGGTTGCCGATGATGGAGCCGGTGATCGACGCCTTGACGAGATCGATGAGCCCCGCGCGCAGCGCGAGGATCGCGATGATGAGCTCCGCCAGATTGCCGAGCGATGCGTTGACGAGCCCACCGAGCGTTGGCCCGGTGTGCGCCGCCAACTCCTCGGTGGCGGTGCCGAGGAGGCTCGAGAGCGGGATGATCGCGAGTGCGCTCGCGACGAACACGACGATCGGTGCCGCGTGCAGAAACGACGCGCCGATGGCGATCGGCGCTGCAACGAGGAGCCAGAGCAGCCAGGTCACGTATCGGCGTTAATAGGGAGTGGCGTCGTCGATCAGCATGATGGGAATGTCGTCGCGCACCTCGTAGCGGAGGCGGTCGACCGGGCAGATGAGCACCGACTCGGACTCGCGATACTCGAGCGGTCCCTTGCACTTGGGGCACACCAGAATTTCGAGCAGCTGCGGCGTGAGGCTCATGATGGTTGATCCTTGGGGAGCGTGTATCCGAATCGCTTGAGCGAGCTTTCGTTGCGACGCCAGTTGGGCAGCACCTTCACCCACAGGTCGAGATAGACCGGCGCGCCGACGAGCCGCTCGATCTTGATCCGCGCCGCGCGTCCGATGTCGCGCACGCGAGCGCCCTTGTCGCCGATCAGGATTCCCTTCTGGCTGTCGCGCTCGACGTAGATGACCGCCCGAATGTACACAGGCTCTCGCTCTTCGCGAAATTCCTCGATCTCGCAGGCGACGCTGTAGGGCACCTCGTCCTGCAGCTGCTCGAGTGCGGTCTCGCGAATCAGCTCGCTCGCGAAGAAGCGCATCGACTGCGCCCCGATCTCGTCTGCGGGATACAGAAAGGGACTTTCGGGAAGAATCGCGCTGAGTCGCTCGATCAGCTCGGGAACTCCTTCCCCGGTGCGTGCGGAGATGAAGATGTCCGAGGGGCGGACGGACATGCGGCGCTTGAGCGCGCGCGGGTTGAGCGCGTCGATCTTGTTGCACACGGTCACGACCGGTGCGCGCGGCGGCGCCTCGAGCTCGGCGGCCTGCGCGAGCGTGGGAGGATCCGGCTCCGTCGCCTCGACGATGTACGCGATCACGTCGGCTTCGGCGAGCGCGCGCAGGGCGGCGGCGCGCATGGCACGCTGGAGCGCGTACTGGGGAGCGAGCAGGCCGGGAGTGTCGACGAGAATGAGCTGGGCATCGCCTGACGTGTGGATGCCGAGGATGCGATCGCGGGTGGACTGGGGCTTGGGGCTCGTGATGCTGAGCTTCTGGCCGATGATGCGGTTGAGGAGGGTGGACTTGCCCGCGTTGGGTTTCCCGACAACGGCGACGATCCCGGCGCGAGTCATGAACGAAAGGTAGTGAGGACGGGCGTGGATGAAGCGATCCCCCGAGCTGCGAGGTGCAACTCGGGGGATCGAAGGGGTGCCGGCGACGGCCTACTCTCCCGCGCCCTCTCGGGCGGAGTACCATCGGCGCTGCAGGGCTTAACGACCGTGTTCGGGATGGGAACGGGTGTGGCCCCTGCGCTCTAGTCGCCAGCGTAGATCTGTTGTGG
>JAICLZ010000012.1 GCA_025929535.1 Gemmatimonadaceae bacterium | reverse complement strand
CCCGGTGGCGGCGGCGGCGGCGGTGGTGGCGGTGGCGGAGCTGGCGGCAGCGGCGGCGGTGGTGGTGGCGGTGGCGGAGCCGGCGGCGCAGGCGTAAACGTCACCAGGGATACCGGCGATGTGATCCTGTAGTACGGGTGAATGTCGAAGTTGACCGGATTCACCTCGAAGGTGCGATTCGCCGCGAACCGCCCGGTCGTCGGGAAGTACGGGGGCGGCTGCGTCAGGCCGCACGTGTTGAACGTGTAGCGCTTGATGTAGCCGGTCTCGCCAGCCGATGCGTCTGCGGTGAGCGTTCCAACGGGCTGACGCGTGCCGTGGATGATTCCGCCCGTGAGATAGAGGCAGCCACGACCTGCCTTCACCGTTTCGCACACCTCGGCCTGCGGAACGCCCTTGTCGTAGTTCTGCACGCCGAACGATCCGAGCGCCAGGATCGACGCCGTCACGAAGACCGAGGAGCTCGAGCCGAGGTGGAACACCTTGTCGGTGCTCATGCCCGTGGTCTTGGCGGGCGACAGCAGCATGTTGTTCGCCATCGTCACGTTCGTGCCCGAAATGATTCCGAGATAGTCCAGGCACGTCGAGGGATCGTTCGCGTACGTGATGTCGTCGCCGATCGTGATCTCGTTCGGCGACACGAGGGTCATGTGGCCGTTGACGACGCCGCTGACGATGACCTTTCCATTGATGAAGATGACACCCTGGAATTCGGGATTGAGCGCATGGCTGAGCGGCCAGAGGTACGCGGCGTCCGCACGCCCGGCTGCCGTGAGTCTTGCGTCGACGGGGAGGGGAGAGGGAAGCCACTGTCCATACGCATTGCCGGTCGTGAACACGTCGCGTTGAAGCGGGCCGTCGTTCAAGTGCGGATCGCCACCGAGATAGCAGCGTGCTCCGGCAACGAGCAATGAATCCGATGGATCGCCGACGGTAATGTCCTTCAGAAGGCGCCACTGATTGGAAGCTGCCGGATAACCGCAGTTTTCGTTCGCCTCGGACGCCCAGTTGCTGAAATTCGGATCGGTGTTCGTGAACTGTGTGAACGCCGCGGCATTGTATCGCGCAGCTTTCAGCAGCGCCGTCGACGGCAGTGCGTTCGACGACCATACGCGCATGAAACCCTCGTCCGGATCCGTGACGTTACCGTCGCCGTTCAGATCGACCGCCACGAACTCGACACGTGTGGTGGCCTCGCCCGTTCCGCCTGTGAGCCCACCATCGATCTTCGTCTTTCCGGTAATCGCGAGCGTTGCAAGCTGGCCGAACACCTTCGTCGTCGGCATCGCGATGTTCGGGACCGCGGTGGTGTAGCCCTTGTCGAACACGCCGCTGGAGGGACTGACGATGCTCTTCGCAGTCGTCACCGCATCGTGGAACTCGACGCCCGACGGAGCAATCCGGATGTAGTCATTGGAATGCACGGGGCCATACACCTGGTCGCCGCCGCCGAAGTAGATCCCGTTCTCGCTGTTCGAGAAATAGGCGTACTTCGCGAACGTGTCCTGGAAGATCGTACCGCGATGGTACACCGCGTTGCCGAAATCATCCTCGGCCTTCACGATGATCGTGCCGTAAATGCCGTACTGGCCGCTCGTGCTGAAGCTCGGCCCCGCCCAGCTGGTGCGATACACGTTGGGGATCACGGTGCCATTCGCATCGGTGACGGGTACGTGATTCTCCACCATGACCTCGCCACTGTCCTTGAAGTAGGTCGGGTCGCCCGGATGCGTGTTGAGCGTGTTCCGCACTTCCTCGAGCCCAGCCTGAGCAACGTTGTACAGTGCTGTCGATCGCTCGCTGTTCTGCGAGATCAATCGGGCGTTGAGCGTCGTGGTTGACGCCACGATTACGATGGCGACGATCGCCAGCGTGACGAGGAGTACCGCCATGAGCGCGACACCGCGTTTCTCTCGAACGCGCGGCTGAGGCATGGGTGATTCTCCGAAGGAGGTCATGATGTCGGAAACAGCCCGCCCGATGATGCCGAAGCGGAAAAGGCCGGCGTGCAATCCTGCGCGGCAACTGCGTACCAGTACTGAACACCCGTATTGAGACCGCTATCCGTGTAGCTGTACGGCCCACCACCCGCGGGAATGGAGGCGACGTTCTGCCAGACGCCCGGCGCGAAGCTCGCCATTCTCGTCACGTTGTAGCGAATCACATCACGCTCGCCCCCGTTCTCATCGGGGCTGGCAGTCCACGAAACCTTGATGTTCCCCACGCCTGCGTTTGCCGCGACGGGTGCGGATGGAGGCAGCGGCTTGCCTCCACAGGTCTTCAATTGGCGGAGGCCAATGTTCGGCACCGACGCGATCACGGACACCGGACGAGTTCGCTCAGCCGTATCGGCGAGACCATTCGTCACCGTGAACGAGATGATGATTCCGCGCAGCTGATCGTTCGCGATCACGTTCGACGTCGCGTACGTCACGGGAAGAGTGGACGCCGGAATGGTGTCGATCGACTGCGCACTCGTCACGGAATCCGTCTTCAGATACATGTAGCGGAAGAACGGATACACCGAATCGGCGAGCACATTGCGCACCACGACTTCCGCCGTGCTCGCGTTCACCTGGCGCATGAGCACGTAGTCATCTGCGCGCGTGGTTTCCGTATCGGGTGCAAACCAGAACGTGATCGTCTCGGCCGGACTCGGAACGCCAGCTCCCGTGATGTAGTCCGCGCCGGGATACGACAGTGCCGGGGAGGAATTGGGAATCGTGAACGCCTGGGCCTTGAGAAGCGATTGCACTTCGTTCGTGGTGGCCTTGGGCTCGTAGTAGATCGCGTCGATGTCGCCCGCGGTATTCGTCGCGTAATCGGCATTGAACGCGAAGGTGCTCCTGTCCGCGTAGATGACGGCGGGTTGGCCGAGGCTCAGGTTCGCGCCGACCGAGCGAAAGTGCTCGTTGAGCAGATCCGTGGCGAAGCGCGCGTTCTGCAACAGCACCATGTCCGTCGTGGCTTTGCGAAAGGTGCGCGACTGACCCATGAAGAAGTTCATGGTGCCCGCCAGCACGACCGCCATCACCACCATGGCGATCAGCAGCTCGACGAGCGAAAAGCCTCTGGGCTTGCGAGTGGTCATGGCAGGCACCTAGAACGCAGAGACGGCGAGGGTTCGCGACACCGGCGCCGAGAGGCCGGCGTTGGTCACGATGACAGTCACCCGAGTGATATCGTTCTTCGGACAGCCAGACGGATTGTTGCACGTCGACGTTGCGGACTTGTCGCGAACGACGATCGTCTTCCGCGAGAAGCCGGATTCCGGTGTGTCGGTGTTATTGAAGGTCGTCGTCAGCGCGTCGTACGTCGGATATCCGCGAACCTCAGCGATCCGCATGTCCGCGAAGGACTGGGCGCGCACGCGCACCGTGTCGATCGTGGTCTCGTGCAGAAACGAGATCGTGGTGTTCGCGAGGCCGAGGATGATGATCATGAGAATCGTCAGCGCGACCATGATCTCGACCAGGGAAAATCCGCGTCGGTTCGTTCGGTTTGGCATCAGAAGCCTCTCACCCAGGTGGTTCCGTTGTAGTGCCACCACTCTGCGCGTCCCGTGGCCCGCTCGACACGCATCGCCCGATTGTCATTCGCGTATTTCGGATCGCCGATCGCCCGTCTCGACGTGATGTACGCGCCACCGGCCTCGCTGGCGCTGCCGTTGCGATAGAAGGTCACGCATGGAAACCCGGACGAGGTCTCCGTGTCGGTGAAATCCACTGCCTGTGCTCCCATCGGCAACGCCGGCGCGGTGCCCAATCCGAATTGCACGCGCTCGCCGAGATAGACGATGCGCGAATGCTCGTTCGCATCGAGTGTCCCGTTGTTGTTCGCATCCCAGACAACACGGACTCGATTCCCCGCGGTGTCGAATACCACGATGACGTTGTGCTGCTTCGCGATGGCTTCACGCTGCGATGCAATGAGTGTGGTGCCGATCGCCTGGATGTCGCCGTTCACCTGGTACCGCGCGATATCCACGCGCCACAGAGCGATCCCGGTCAAGATGCCGATCATCGTGATGACGATGAGCATCTCGACCAATGTGAAACCCAGTCGTAGACCCGGCTGGCGACGCGTACGCATCGCTGGTATCCGCCGTCCTCGTTCAATCATGCGAGCTCCAAAACTGAAGGAGCGTCCCATCTCTCGAAGACGGGGCGTTCATCATACCTTGCAATCGACTTCAGAAACGCACCCTTGGCGGGAGCGTCCAGGTCCAGTAGTGATGGACGACTCAGCGCCGGTCGCTATCACACGCGGGCTTGGAACTGTCACGCCGACGAACCGCTTCCGGTCCAACGTGGAGTGATTCATTTCGATCGGTGTAACGTTTCACGTCAGTTTGCCTCCTCTCCTGCAACATCCCGAGGGCAGCGAGCTCCGCTGCAGCATCCATGCGCAAGGCAGGCTGAAGAAAGCAGGGCAGTTAAGGCCCGCTAACCCGGGCTAGAGTGACGCGAATCAGCAGGGCGCCAACTTCCGTGGCACAGGAGCTGGGCTACCTTGTAGCATTGACCGCTATTTTTTTGCGAGGACCATGTGGGCTGATACGCTGCAGACGCTCGAGCAACAGCACTTCCTGCATCTTCTCGTATGGGGCGCGGCTAGCGTACTCATCGGTACAGCGGCCGTGCTGGGCCTGCGCCTGGCTCGCACAAAAGCCCCGCTCGCCAGTCACTTCGCGGCGCAGTGCGTCCTCTGGGGCGCCCCCGTTCTCCTCTGGGCGGCGTTCAATTACCGGAGCGTTCCTCTCCGCGACTACGAGGCAGCCGCTTCGCTAGCGCGCACGCTCTGGCTCCTCATCGCGCTCGAGGCCGGAGCCATCGTCCTCGGCACTACCTTCGCGTTCTTCGGCTGGGCATTCGGCAGGCGAATCGGCTCCGTGGGCACGGGCATCGGCGTGGTTCTGCAGGCAGGCGCCCTGCTCTTTCTCGACCTCACTCTCGTGCGCGCCATACACCTGTAACGATGCGTGGAACGGTGCGTGGTCGTGCTTTCCGCTTCCTGCAGCCCGCGGTAACTTTGCGCGACATGGCCGGCTATTCCGATCCGATCAACCACGCCTTCGCATTTGCCGCGAAACACCACGATCAGCAGGTGCGAAAGGGGACTCGCTACCCGTATCTGACCGCCGCTCCCAATCTGGCCGTGATTCTCGCGCGCTACGACCAGGACGACTCCACGCTCGTCGCCGGGATTCTCCACGATGCGGTGGAAGACTGCGTACGCGATGGCTACACGACCGAAATGCTGCATCGCCGCATCGGCGACAAGTTCGGAGAATCGGTGCTCTCGACGGTGCTCGCCGTCATCGAGCGTCGCTACGATGATGAGGGGATCGAGCTCTCACATCTCGAGCGCAAGGAAGATCTGCTCGAACGTCTCGCCCAGGCCGGGACGCAGGCACGCTGGATCGCGGCCGCCGACCACCTGCAGTCCGGGGGCACGCTGCTCGCCGACCTCCGCCGAACCGATTTTCCCGAGGCTGTCTGGTCGCGCTTCACCGCCGGGCGCGAGGCCACGATCAACCGGTACCGGCGTTTCTTCGAGCGGCTCGTCGAAGTGGGATTCGACTATCCCATAATGGAGGAGCTGCACGAGGTCGTGCGCTCACTCGAGCACTACGCCGGCGCCGCCGCCCGCTCGGGATAGGTGCGCGCGACGTAGTCCTCCAGAATCGCGAGGAACTCCGGGACAATGTTGTCGCCCTTGAGCGTGAGCTTGAGCTTTCCGTCGACATACACGGGTGCTTTCGGCTCCTCGAACGTGCCAGGAAGCGAGATCCCGATGTTCGCGTGCTTCGATTCGCCGGGTCCGTTCACGACGCAGCCCATCACCGCAACCCGCATCTCTTCCACACCCGGATGCCGCGCCCGCCACACGGGCATCTGCTCGCGCAGGTACGACTGAATGTCCTCCGCCATGTGCTGGAAGAAGGTGGACGTCGTGCGTCCACACCCCGGGCACGCGGTCACCTGGGGAGTGAACGAGCGCAGTCCCAACGACTGAAGGATCTGTTGCGCGACCTGCACCTCCTCGGTCCGGTCGCCGTCGGGTTTCGGCGTGAGTGACACACGGATCGTATCGCCAATGCCCTCCGCGAGAAGGATCGACAGCCCGGCCGTGCTCGCGACCACGCCCTTGGTGCCGAGCCCGGCTTCCGTGAGCCCCAGGTGCAACGGGTAGTCGCAGCGAGCAGCGAGCCGGCGATATACCTCGACGAGATCCTGCACCAGCGAGACCTTGGCCGAGATGATGATGCGGTCGTGCGAGAGCCCGACCTCTTCCGCGACGAGTGCGGAGCGGAGCGCGCTCTCGAGCATCGCTTCGATGTAGACGTCGTGTGCGTCGAGCGGCTCGGCGCGGCGGCCGTTCTCATCCATCATCGACGTGAGAAGATCCTGGTCGAGCGAGCCCCAGTTGACGCCGATGCGTACGGGTTTCCCGTTCGCAACCGCTATCGAGACGATCGTCCGGAAGTTGTCGTCCCGGCGCTTGCCGCCGACGTTGCCCGGGTTGATCCGGTACTTGGCGAGCGCGCGGGCGCACTCCGGGTATTTGGCGAGGAGCAGATGGCCGTTATAGTGGAAGTCGCCGATGATCGGAACGTCGACGCCCATGTCGGAGAGTCGACGCACGATCTCGGGGACGGCGGCTGCTGCGGACTCGTTGTTCACGGTCACCCGAACGAGCTGCGACCCGGCGCCGGCGAGCGCTGCCGTCTGCGCGACAGTGAGCTCGACGTCCGCGGTATCCGTGTTCGTCATCGACTGGACGACGATGGGATGCGCGCTGCCAACGGGGACATCACCGATGATGGTGGTGACGGTGTGGCGGCGCGGCGCGAAGGGCATGCTGAAAGATAAAGAGGGCGAGGCGATCCTACACGCGCGCGCTGGCAATCCGGCCGGAACGGCGTAGACTATGCTTGTTCCTGCTCACGCGCCGTGATCCTCGATGATGGAGTGCACATGATGGACGATCTCGACCAGCCACCCCGAGCCTACACGACTGCGGACGTGGCATCGCAGCCGGAGCCGACGCGGAAGCGGATGGGATGGAGGGGGAAAGTGATGCTATCGATCGTGACCGTGCTCGTGGTGGGGGGACTGGGCCTCGCTGCGTACGTCTGGACCGCACTGCACTACACATACTCCTCCGGTGACCGCGCCGGGTTCATACAGAAATTTTCGAAGAAGGGATGGCTGTGCAAGACGTGGGAGGGGGAGATCGCGATGGCCAATCTTCCCGGCACTCAGCCAGAGGTATTCGATTTCTCGGTGCGCAGCGATTCGATTGCCAAGATGATCACGAAATCGATGGGGCAGCGGGTGGACATTACGTATGAGCAGCATCGGGGGGTGCCCACGCGATGTTTCGGGGAAACGGAGTACTATGTCACGGGGATCCGGCCGGCGTCGCAGTGAGCGGATCCGAGGCAGGGGAGTGCGTGTTGGGGGAGTTGAGCCCCTCATACCGGCCTCAACTGGTGTGTACTAAGTAGCTATTGCGGCGCGCGCCAGCGTTACATATCTTTTTCTCGGCACCACCCGTTCGCGAACATGCAGACCCGGGCGGAATACTTGCCTTGGGTCTTTTTTTATGTTCGTCAGTGGATGAGGCTGACGCGATGGCACACAGGCGCGCGTCACGGCAACATTTGTCAGGGTCAGCGCTTCCGCCCCCTGTACAAAATCATATCAGGAGTTGGAAATGCGTGTCACTGGCAAAGTGAAGTGGTTTAATGACGCCAAGGGTTTTGGCTTCATTACCCCGGACAACGGACAGAAGGATTGCTTCGTGCACTACAGCGCCATTCAGGGCAACGGGTTCAAGACGTTGGCTGAAGGCGATGCCGTGGAGTTCGAGATCGTCGAGGGTCAGAAAGGCCCCGCCGCCGAGAACGTGACGAAGCGCTAAATTCTTCGCTTCACTACCACGAATGGGGCGTCACTCGCGAGAGTGGCGCCCCATTTTCGTGTGTGCCCAGCATGACAAACGGTGACGGCGTTTGTGGCGACGGACCGGTGCTCGGTGAGAGAGCGGTGCGCACCAGAGCGGTACTGCTTTGGTTGGCAACTGAAGCAGCTGCAGCGAGGCGTTGTTGGCGTGGCTAGAGTAGTGTTTTGCGCGCGCTTAGGATCTGAGCACGGACCGCTTCCGGGCCGGTGCCGCCTTCCGCTTCGCGTCGCTCCACACTGTTTGCAGCGGAGAGTGCGTCGAACACATCCGGGCCGAAGCTCGCGTGTGCGGACGTGAAGGTCTTGAGTGGGAGCGCGTGCAGCTCGATGCCGGATACTTCGCTCTGGCGCACGAGTGCGCCAACCGCGGCATGTGCGTCGCGGAAGCTCGCACCCTTGGTCACGAGGTAATCCGCGAGATCGGTGGCCATCATGCTGCTCGAGAGTGCGGCCTTCATGCGCTCCGGGCGGAAGGTGATCTCGCCGAGCGCGCCCGCTACGCCCGGGAGCACGAGGAGCGTGGTGTCGACTGCATCGAACAGCGCGCGTTTGTCATCCTGCAGATCCTTGTTGTAGCCGCTCGGCAGTCCCTTGAGCGTGGCGAGCAGGGATGTGAGATCGCCGAGGAGACGTCCACCGGAGCCGCGTGCGAGCTCGAGGGCATCCGGGTTCCGCTTCTGCGGCATCATGCTCGACCCCGTAGTGAACGAGTCGCCGAACTGCACGAAACCGAACTCGCTCGTGCCATACAGAATGAGATCTTCGGCGAGTCGCGAGAGATGGATCGCGAGCATGGAGAGCGTGAACAGCAACTCGGCCACGAAGTCGCGGTCGCTCACGGCATCGATGCTGTTGGGCGAAAGCTGAGCGAAGCCGAGACTGCCTTGAAGGAGTACGCGTGAGATCGGGAATGCGCAGCCGGCGACGGCGCCCGAGCCCAGCGGGAGCACGGCTGCGGCGCGGCCGGAGGCTGCGAGGCGCGCGCGATCGCGGTCGAGCGGCCAGAAGTGGGAGAGCATCCAGTGCGCGGCCGACACCGGCTGTGCGCGCTGCATGTGCGTGTACGCAGGCATGAGCACGTTCGCGTGCGCGAGCGATTCCGCGTGTGCGAGCATCACGTGCTGCAGATCGCGCACGGTACCGTCGAGCTCTGCGCAGGCATCCATCGACCAGAGGCGCGTGGCGGTCGCGACCTGATCGTTGCGGCTGCGGCCCGTGTGCAGCCTGGACGCGACGTCGCCGATCTCCTCGTGGAGCAGACGATCGATGAGCGTGTGCACGTCTTCGTCCGATGCGACGGGCTGCGCGCCGGCGCGAAGGCGTGCGGCTACGGCATCGAGCCCGTGCTCGAGGGCGAGACTCTCCTCGACGGTGACGACACCGGCGCTCCAGAGCGCAATCGCCCAGGCCTTGGAGAGTCGGACATCGAAAGGCCAGAGACGAAAGTCGACCCCGATCGAGCGGTTGAGCGCATCCAGGGCCGGCGCGCTTTCGCCGGCGAAGCGACCGCCCCAGAGCTTGTGCGCGGACGCGCCCACGAGCTTGAGTGCGGTCACGCGACCGCCATCTCGAGCGGGGCAGGTGTCTCGTGGTCCGCGGGCGCGTGAAGTTCGGCATGGCGCTCGAGATCCTTGAGTGCGCGCACGCGCTGAGACAGTCCGTAGAGGCGAATGAAACCGGCGGCGTCGCTCTGCTCGTAGACGTCGTCCTCGCCGAAGGTGACGAAGCGCTCGTCGTACAGCGCCTCGGCGCTCTCGCGGCCGGCGATCGTGACGGCGCCCTTGAACAGGCGCAGCGTGATCGTGCCGGACACTCGCTGCTGCGTCGCGTCGACGAAGGCGTCGTAGGCCTCGCGCTCCGTCGTCCACCAGCGTCCTTCGTACACGAGGTCCGCGTAGCGCGGCGCGATCAGGTCCTTGGCGGAGAGCGTGCTGCGATCGAGTACGAGCTGCTCGAGCTCGGAATGCGCGAGCTGCAGCAGCGTGCCGCCCGGAGTTTCGTAGATGCCGCGGGATTTCATTCCGATCAGTCGGTCCTCGACGAGATCGATGCGGCCGATGCCGTGCGTGCCGCCAATCGCGTTGAGCTTTTCGACCAGGGCGACGGGTGAGAGCTGTTGACCGTTGACCGAAACCGGTGTGCCGGAGGCGAAACCAATGGTGACGTCCTCCGGCATACTCGGTGCACTCACCGGGTCGGCAGTCATGAGAAAGAGGTCCGTCGGCGGGATGGCGTTCGGATTCTCGAGAATTCCGCCCTCGTGCGAGACGTGCCAGAGATTGCGATCGCGCGAGTAGATCTTGGTGGTGGTGGCGGACACCGGCACGTCGTGCGCGGCTGCGTACGCGAGCGCGTCCTCGCGGCTCCGGATGTCCCACTCGCGCCACGGGGCGATGACCGGGAGCTCGGGAGCGAAGGCCGCGTAGGTGAGCTCGAAGCGCACCTGATCGTTTCCCTTGCCGGTGCATCCATGTGCGAGCGCATCGGCGCCCACCGCGCGGGCGACGTCGACCTGGCGCTTGGCAATGAGCGGGCGCGCCATCGAGGTGCCGAGAAGATACTTGCGGCCGTAGATCGCACCGGCGCGAAGCGTCGGCCAGATGTAGCCGGTGACGAACTCCTCGCGCATGTCCTCGATGAAGCACTCGTCCGCACCCGAGGCAATCGCCTTCGCGCGAACGCCATCGAGCTCGTCGCCCTGCCCGATATCCGCCGCGACGCAGACGATCTCCGCGTCGTAGCGCTCGCGAAGCCAGGGAACGATGATGGAGGTGTCGAGGCCTCCCGAGTAGGCGAGCGCGATTTTGCGAATCATGCCGTCTCCGCGATGAAGAATAAATATGCGTTAACACTGCATATTTAGCGGATAGTCGCCGTCCCTGTCAAGCGCGGGCCGCGGGTGCCTCAGGCCGGGGGCGGGCCCGCCACGGACTTGAGCCGCTTGATCACCTTTTCCATGGCGGCGCTGGAGCGGCAGACGATCAGTACCGTGTCGTCTCCCGCTATCGTGCCCATCACCTCAGGCCACTCTTCGGCGTCCAGGGCAACGCCGATCGGCTGGGCGCCTCCGGGCAGCGTGTGCAGCACGATGAGCTCGCCCACGCCGTCGATCGCGGTGTACAGCGGGGGCAGGAGGGCCTCGAGAGGCGGGCGCGCATCCGCATCATCGGTGGTGATCGAGTAGCGAGAGCTGCCGCCCTGGTATGGAATCCTGGACACGCGCATCTCGCGCAGGTCGCGCGAGAGCGTGGACTGCGTCACGTCCCAGCCCCGCTGCCGGAGCTGCTTCCGGAGCTCCTCCTGGTTCTCGATGGGGCGCGAATCGATGATCCCGCGGATCGTCGCCTGCCGTTCCCGTTTGTTCGCCATGGCGGAGAATAGCGCTGGCGGCGTTCCGCGGCGAGAGGGCGGCATTGACATCGCGACCCGGCAATTTTATGCATTCGTTGTGCATAAAGTTGCGATTGGAGTCCTCGGCGCGAGCGGCTACGCCGGACGCGAGCTGTGCGAGCTCGTCGCCCGGCATCCGCGCTCGCGGCTGGCGTTCGCCACCGCGAGCGACCGGCAGGGCGCACGCGCCCGTTTCGGCGGAACGGAGATGGCCTTCGTGGCGGTGGAGGATGCGCCGTTGAGCGAAGCGCAGCTCGTGTTCAGCGCACTCCCGCACGGGGCCTCGGCATCGTGGGTGCGCGCCGCGCACGAAGCCGGCGCAAAGGTGGTCGACCTCTCGGCCGATCTCCGCCCGGGAACTGGAATCGAGCATCGCTCGGGGTGCGTGCCGTACGGACTGACCGAGCTGGCACGAGCCACGGTGCGCGAAGCGGAGATCGTCGCGAATCCCGGATGCTATCCCACGGTGACGCTCCTCGCGCTCCTGCCGTTGCTCGCGCGCGGGCTCGTCGCCCCACGCGCGACGATCGTCGTGAACGCGGCCAGCGGGGTGACGGGAGCGGGCTTCACTCCGAAGCGCGAGCTCATGTTCGCCGAGGTCGCAGACGACTTCCGCCCGTACGCGATCGGGAACGAGCACCGACACTTGGCCGAGATGCGCGCGGTGCTCGCGTCGCTCGGGAGCGATGCGGAGCTGATCTTCACGCCGCATCTGCTTCCGGTCTCCCGCGGAATTCTGGCGACGATCACCGTGCCGCTCGCTGAGCCGATGGCGGACGTGCTCGAGCCGTGGCGCGAGCACTTCGCGAACGAGCCGTTCATCGAGGTGAGCGCCGGCGTTCCGGCGCTGCGTGATGTCGTGCACCGGAACGTCGTGCGCATCACCGCCACGATGGTGGCAGGCGTGCGTGCGCCGACGGTGACCATCATCGCCGCGATCGACAATCTCGTGAAGGGCGCGGCAGGACAGGCGCTGCAGAATGCGAATCTCTTGTTGGGACTCGAGGAAACGATGGGGCTTCCAGGATGATGCGTGTGATCAAGATCGGTGGACGTGTGCAGCGCGATCCCGCGCTTGCGGGAGTGCTCGCGCGGCTCTGGGCAGCCGCCCCGGCGGGCTTCTGCGTCGTGCACGGTGGCGGCGAAACCATCTCGGCGCTGCAAGCGCAGCTGGGCAGCGCGCCACGCTTCGTGGAGGGGCGCCGTGTAACGACGAACCATGACATCGATGTGCTGAGAATGGCGCTGTCGGGCGTCGCCAACAAACGGCTCGTGTCGTCGCTCGGTGCCCTGGGAGCTCCGGCGGTCGGGATCTCGGGTGAGGATGGCTCCCTGCTCGTGGCGCGCGCGATGAACGCGGCGGTGCTCGGACGCGTCGGCGAAGTGTCGCAGGTGAACGACGCCCTGCCGCGCGCGTTGCTCGCCGCGGGATTTCTCCCGGTGATCTCGCCAGTCGCGTGCGGGGAAGACACCGCGAGCGGGGGCGCGTACAACGTGAACGCGGATGATGCCGCCGCGGCGATCGCTGCGTCATTCGACACGGAGGAGCTGCTGCTCATCTCCGATGTGCGCGGCGTGATGATCGATGGCGCGATGGCGCAGTCGCTGACGGTCGATGAGGCGGCGTACGCCATCGAGAGTGGAATCGCGACGGAAGGAATGGCGACGAAGCTGCGCGCGGCACTCGAGGCGCTGCATCGCGGTGTGCCGCGCGTGCGCATCGGCGGCCTGGACGCGCTCTCGGGTCCCGGGCCGGGGACGACGCTCCTCGCGGCAACGCAGCTCGCATGACGGCGCTACCAGTGATCATGGCGGAAACGCCATCGGCGGAACGCGACGAGGTTGCGCTCGCATTCGTGCCGGTCTACGCGCGCTTTCCGCTGGAGATCGTGCGCGGGGAAGGTACGCGCTTGTTCGATGCGGGCGGGCGCAGCTATCTCGATTTCACGAGCGGGATAGGCGTGAACGCGCTCGGCTACAACGATCCCGGAATTGCGGGCGCCGCGCGCCGCGCGCTCGAGAGTGGCGTGCTCCACACATCGAATCTCTTCCACACGGCGCCGGCGAGAAAGTTGGCGGAGGCGCTCGTTGCGCGCTCGGCCGCCTCGAGCGTGTTCTTCTGCAACTCGGGCGCGGAAGCGAACGAGGGCGCGTTCAAGTTCGCACGCAAGTGGGCGCGCGGCGTGGGTGGCGCGGAGAAGCACGAGATCATCGCGCTGCGTGGCGGCTTTCACGGGCGACTCTTTGCCACGCTCGCCGCGACGGACCGCCCGCACTATCGCGCGCCATTTCGTCCGCTCGCTGGCGGCATCGCGATCGCCGAACGCGACGTTGGCGAGCTGTCGCGGATGCTCGATCCGGACACGGTGGCTGCGGTGATCGTGGAGCCGGTGCAGGGCGAGGGAGGCGTGCGCGTGCTCGAGGCGTCGTTTCTCGGTGCGCTCCGGAAGCTCACGCACGAGCGGAATGTGGCGCTCATCTTCGATGAGGTGCAGTGCGGGCTCGGTCGTACCGGATGGCTCTTCGCGTACGAGCGCGCGGATGTCGTGCCGGATGTGGTGACGCTTGCAAAGCCATTGGCGGGCGGGTTGCCGATGGGCGCGATACTGGTGAATGCGGAGATCGCGGCCGCGATGCGGCCCGGCGATCACGGGTCCACGTTTGGCGGCGGCCCATTCGTCGCCACGGTGGCCGGACACGTATTCGAGCGGCTGTCGGACTCCGCGCTGCTCGCGCGGGTGCGCGAGAATGGCGCGTGGTTGGGGGAAGCGCTGCGCGCGCTCGCGGCGCGGCGAGATGAGGTTCGCGCGGTGCGCGGTGTGGGCTATCTCTGGGGAATCGACGTCACGCGTCCCGCGGGAGAGATCGTCGCGGCTGCGCGCGAGGCCGGGCTGCTGATCCTGACCGCGGGCGACTACACGCTTCGTCTGCTGCCGCCGCTCATCGCCACGCGCGAGGAGCTCGCGCACGGGCTGTCGCTGCTCGAAAAGTCACTCTCGTGAGAGATCAGATGTCGTTGCGCGTGGCGCAGCTCGCGGATGTCGCGGCAATCGTCGCATTGGTGAATGGGTATGCAGCGGACAGTGTGATGCTGCCCATCACCAGCGATCGCGTGGTGCTCGCGATCGAGGATTTCGTGGTCGCGGTGGATGCGCGCGGACGCATGCGCGGGTGCGGGGCGCTCAAGGAATATTCCCCGTCGCTCGCGGAAGTGGCATCGCTCGCGGTTCAACGCGATGCACACGGCAGTGGGCTCGGCAAGCGCATCGTGGCCGAGCTCGAGGCGCTCGCGCGGATGCGGGGCATCGAGGAGCTGTTCGCGCTCACGATGACAGCTGGCTTTTTCCAGAGTGCAGGTTACGCGATCGCGGAGCGGACGCGCTATCCCGAAAAAATTCGGCGCGACTGCTCATCGTGCGCGCGGCGCTTCGGTTGCGCGGAAGTGTGCGTCGCGCGCGTGCTGCGTACGAGCACCATGGATTGCGCGGCATGATCCGTTCGAGCGCTGCTGTGACCGGGCTCACCAATGACCAAATGCTCGAGCCCCAAACGTTCCGCGGAGCCGTGCGTCTTTAGAGTAGCACGCGCCGGGCACTAATCCCGGTCCCGATCGTTCGATATGCGTGCTTCTTGCACTGTACCGGTGTCCGGCACGTGCCGGACGGCTCAACAGGTGCCGGCACGTTCTGGCCGACACCCGAGACCGCGACTCACGAACTCGTCAGGGGGAACTGTTATGAAGCGTACGGCAATCACTGCTGCCGTTCTGGGGCTCATTATTTCCGCAGCAGCCGCGCCCGTTTCGGCGCAGGCCATCGTGAGCAGCCCGGTGCGATTCGGGATCATGGGCGGCGCGACGATTCCGCTCAGCGATCTGTCGGATGAAGCAAAGACCGGCTGGAACGCGGGCGCACTCGTGACGATCGGGGTGCCGCTGGTGCCCGTGAGCTTCCGCATCGATGGACAGTGGCATCAGATGAACGGCAAGGACTTCAGCACGCTGGGCGGGGCCGGCGGATCATCGCAGTTCCCGGATTTCCGCATCATCGACGGGACGGCGAACGTCGTCTACACGTTCGGTGCCGCGCTGCCCACGAAGTTCTATGTGATCGGAGGTGTCGGCGCGTACAACGAGCGCGTGCACGATCCCGTTGCGGATGTGAGCGCGAGCTCGACCAAGTTCGGTCTCAATGCCGGCGTCGGCTTCAAGTTCCAGCTCACCGGCTTCGCGACCTTCATCGAGGCTCGCTATCACAACGTGATTCACGGCTCGGAGATCGGCGACGTGAGCACCGGCAACGCGAAGTCGCTGCAATTTCTTCCGATCAGCGTCGGCATCACGTTCTGACGCCTGGTTGCAACTGCTGCTGACCGTCTGCGACCAGGTCGTCGAGCGCGCACGAATCGAATCGTCTGCCCGTGATCACCTCACCACATTGGCACCGTGATCACGGGCAGTTTCGTGTGCGCACGTTTCCGTAACACCGATAACCAAGTACATACACCGCAGATCACAACTTGTTTTCAACGCAATTTTTTGTAGCGGACGCGACACACGAAAACTCCGATACGCCGGGAACGAACGGCTTTGTTCTTGCCTTCTGAAGATGTGCGACGCTGGTTCTGTAGTCGCATTCGTGCCCTTCAATAGAGGAAAGCGAGGAACCTATGAAGCGTATTCTTACGGGTGCCGCAGTACTCGGTTTCAGCCTTCTCGCGAGCGGCGCACTCGCCGCGCAGGAGGTTGCTTCACGCAGCCCGATTCAGTTCGGCGTGATGGGAGGAGTCAGCTTTCCCACCGGCGACTTCAACGATCTTCTGAGCACCGGGTGGAATGCCGGCGCGCTGTTGAATTTCGGATTCGCGAATTCTCCCGTGGCGCTGCGCGTCGACGGCTCGTGGAACCAGTTCAACTTCAAGGATGTGAGCAACAGCCCGCACTTCCGCGTGCTCGACGCGACCGCGGACGCCGTCTTCAGCTTCGGGACCAAGAGCCCTGCGCAGTTCTACGTGCTCGGCGGAGCCGGCGTGTACAACTTCAAGGTCACCGGTAACGACAACAACTTCGACTTCTCGAGCGGGAGTCAAACTAAGTTCGGATTGAATGGCGGTGTCGGTGTGAAGTTCACGACAGGGCCGGTGGCTCCGTTCGTAGAGGCGCGCTACCACTACGTGTTCAGTGGCGACAGCTTCAACAACACGAGCGGCAACAATCCGAAGTTCCAGATGATCCCGATCAGTGTCGGTCTGACCTTCTAGATCACGCCATACGGCAACAGAAACGAGCCTCCTTCCTCGCGAAGGCGGCTCGTTTTTTTGTTTCTGCCGGCCGCGCGTGCCGCTGACAGAAACGCACGACGACTGTAGCTTCCTGCATGCGCAGGAGCCACAAGGCACCCTCACTTCATCAGGCGTTCGACGAGATGCGCTTTGGCGCCGATCGCACGCTCAATCTGCGCACGCATCATCCATCGCGTGAGCAGGCAGTGCGGCGCGCCGAGAACTGGCTGCGTGAGCGACAGATGAGTCGCGCGGTCGAGGCGCTCGTGATCACCGGGCGCGGAAACAACAGTCCGGATGGCGTGTCCGTCGTGCGTGCAGCCGTCGTGCAGCTCTTTGCATCGCTTCGCCGGCACGGCGTGATCAGCGATGTGAGCGAGCACACGCCCGGGTCGTTCGTCGTCACGTTCGCGAAGCTCACTGCCGTTCGCGATGCGCCTCGGCGCTCACGCAATCCGCACGAGCTGCCGCCGCGCGATCCGGAGCGGCTCGCGGCGCTCGAGCCCGAGACGCGCGTGCTGCTGCGGCGTCTGGCGCAGCGCTCCATCGAGGAGCTCGGCGTGGAACCCACGGCGGACTTCGTCGAGCACGAAATGCTCGAGCAATTCGCGGCGACGGCGCCGAGCGTGCCTGAAGGGAGCGATCGCGAGCAGCGCCTGCGCGACGCACTGCGCGCGGCGCTGCACGAGTACGACGATCGATGACGGGCTACCTGCAGTTCGCGCTCGTCACCTTCACTTCGCTGCTGTTCATTGTCGATCCCGTGGCCGTGATTCCGACCTACCTCGTGATCACGCAGGGACAGTCGATGCAGCAGCGGCACCGAACGGCGCTCCGCGCGTGCATCGCCGCAGGGCTGCTCATGACGGTGTTCGGGATCGCGGGGGCGGGGATCTTCAAGATATTCGGCATCACGCTTCCGGCGTTCCGCATCGCGGGCGGGCTGATTCTCTGGCTCGTTGCGATGGACATGCTTCGGGGCCAGCGCACGACGCAGGAGGGCACCGAGGAGATCGTGGAGGGACAGGAGAAGGAGGATGTCGCGCTCACGCCGCTCGCGATGCCGATGCTCGCCGGGCCCGGCGCGATCTCCACCGTGATGGTGCTCGCGGGCCAGTCGCACACGATCGCCGGGAACATCGCCGTCTATGGATCCGTGTGGCTCACGGCCTTGATCTGCTGGCTCACGCTCCGAGCCGGCGACCGGCTGGTCACCATAATGGGGCAGACGGGGATTCGCGTGATGACGCGGATCATGGGGCTGTTGCTCGCCGCGGTCGCGACGCAGTTCGTGATCACGGGAGCACGCGAGGCGCTCAACCTCTAGGGCGCGCTACAGCTCCAGCATGGCGCGCGGCCGGTGCCGCGCCGGAGGAGGTGGAACGGGCCGTGGGAGATCGGCCGCTCCGATCGCGAGCCAGTGCGGCGTGTCTGATCCTTGGCCGCCCAATCCTTCACGAAGCTCGACCGAACGGTCACGTCGCGCGCGCGCGAGCCTCGGCTGACGCTGAGCCGTGTGTTTCGTCATGCGCGCGAGCGTTCGGCGCAACACGGCCAGCGACGCGCGCGGCACCATCGCTCCGCTGTCGGTGGCATAGCGGGGCGCCGAGGCTGCGGATCGGAACGTGACCGAGCGACCTCGAATGATCGTCGCTTCGGGCGAGACGCGGTCGCTCGCAAGATCCGGTGGCGGCACCTCTCCATCCTCGCACACGGGCATCGCATCTGCCGCCGCCTGCGCCTCGACCTCGAGCGGCTCCTCGGGCGCAGTGGCGTGAAGTGCGCAGGCTTCGCTCAGCGTTTGGGTGACATCCACGCGCAGCGAGGGATCGAGCACCTTCTGTCGCGCGCGCGGGGGCTCGTGGAGCAGGAGCGCCGCACGCGGCTTGCCGTTGAGCGCGTGCTCACCCGCGCCGGCGCACGCGCAGCCGAGCGGCACCGAGAGGTCGAGAAGGGCAGGCGTGTGCTCCATGAGCTGTTGCGTGAGCTCCAGCACCACATCGTCGCCCGCGAGCTCGATGAGCGAGCGATGCGCGCTTCGCTCGACATGATCGGCCGCAGGGGTCCCGCCGGGCAGTGAATAGAAGCGTCGCCGGTCGAGCGGGACGAGCGCATCGAAGCTCTTCGGCTGCGCGCCGAGCACGATCCCGTTCTCGACGAACGCCTCGAGCAGCTCGGCGGGGCGCATACGCGCGTCGATCGAGTCGTCTTTGGCGCCGGGACACGCGCCCACGTACGTGATGTGGAGTTGCTGGCCCTCGTACGCACCGCGGAGATAGCGCGCGGTCGCCACGGGCGGAGAGCTGAAGGTGAGCATGAAGGGCTCGAGCAGCGCGCTCGAACGGGTGAGGCGTTCGGTGACGAGGGGGCAGCTGCACATGACGGCAGTCGGGTGCTCGTAGCCGGCCAGCCGCTGGAGGCAGCGCTCGGCGATCAGCTCGTCGCCCCAGGTGGCGGGGGCGGCGAGCTCGAATCCCAAGGCCTGGCAGGCATGGGCCAATTGCACCGGCGATGCCGGCAATGCGGCGAGCACGGCGTCGGCGCCGAGGATGATGAACGGGGTTCCCACATGCGGCATCTCGCGTGCTGCGCTGGGCATTTTCGGCAGATCAGGAAATGAGGGAAACCGCTGTGCCCGCTCACTTTACGGCCCGTACATTGCGCTAGGGCAGACCGACATGCGGCATGGTTGCCAGCGTGCGATGCTCAGGCAAAACTGGTGTGCCATGGCTACATCGACGGTCTCGATGAAAGAAATCACTCGCATCGCTCGGGAGCAACGGGATCAAATTGCCGCTTTCGGAGCCCGCACCTCCTGGCCCGCTGGATTCACGATCTACGAGCAGGGAGCGGCGGCGGACGGCATCTTTCTGGTTTTGCGTGGACAGGTGGTGCTGAGAAATCAGGTGGGGGCGGGGCGCAGCTTCGTGCCGTGGGTGGCCACGCCGGGAGAGACATTCGGGGGGGAGGGGCTCGAAGGCTCCGCCGTGTACGCGAGTCAGGCCAGGGCTGAGGAGGAGAGCGAAACGCTGCACCTCAGCTCAACGCGGTTCAGCGCAATGTTGCGAGAGCAACCGGCCACTGCGCTGATACTGTTGCGACAAATCATGGCTGAGCGAACCGCCCTGCTGATGAAGTTCGGCCAGCACGCGATGCTCACCGTCGAGCAGCGTCTCATTGCGGCTCTCGTGAGGCTCGCGCAGAGCCACGACACGCGCACGGGTTCGGCTATCCCGGCGGTGCCGCGCCGCCTTCTCGGTGAGTTGGTGGGCGCCACACGCGAATCGATCTCGCTCGTGCTTGGCCGGCTCTGTGCCGAAGGGCTGGTGCGTCGCGAGGGGGGCGGCCTCTTCATCTCCGATCTCGACAAACTCGTGATGCGGCTCGCGCCCGCAACTAGGCCGCCGATGGCCGATTTCGACGAGAACGGATCGGTGAGCGCCGGAGTTGGGCAGGAGGCATAGACGGCGGATCCGCTCGTGGCGCGCGCTTCACGCCGCGACGCTGCAAGGTTAGCCTTCTCGCGTGACTGCTTCCGATCGCATCGCTACCGTACGAGTGCCTGCCTCCGCTGCGAATCTGGGTGGAGGCTTCGACTGCGTGGGGGTCGCTGTGGATCGCTGGCTCACGGCGTCGGTGCGGCAGGCCAATACCGGCACCGCGGAGCCCGAGTTCGAGCGTTCCGGAACGCTCGCATCGCTGAATACGCGCGATTCGCAGGACGCGATCTACCTGGCCTTCCGGGCGGCGGTGGGAGCGAAGAAGGTGCCCTTGCCCGAGCGGCTGCGATTCACCGTCAGCTCGGAGATCCCTGTCGGGCGGGGGCTGGGGTCGTCGGCAGCGGCGTTCGTTGCGGGGGCGGCGCTCGCGAACGAGATGCTTTCGCTGCGGCTCGACTCCTTCGGGATCGCGGAGGTCGGAACGGCGCTCGAGGGACATCCGGACAACGTGTGTCCATCGGTGTTCGGTGGCGCGACGCTCGCGCTCACCCACGCGGGCAAGGTGATCGTCTCACCGCTCGAGGTGCATCCATCACTCGCCTTCGTGTTCGCGGTTCCGGAGTTCGTGCTGGAGACGCGGCGCGCGCGCGAGGCGCTGCCAAACGTCGTGCCGCACGTGACGGCGGTACAGGCGGCGGCAAAGGGCGCGGCGCTCGTGCGAGGGCTCGCAACGGCGGACGAGGCGATGCTTTCCGCGGCGCTCGATGATGTGCTGCACGTTCCGCATCGCCGGCGGCTGGTGCGCGGCTTCGATGCGGTGGCGGCCGCCGCCATGGAGTCGGGCGCGATCGGCGTGACGCTCAGCGGCGCGGGCTCCTCCATGCTCGCGGTGACGCGCGCCGAGAAGGCTGATGCGGTGGGTGCGGCAATGGCGCATGCCTGGCAGCTGACGGGTGTAGCCGCGACGGCGTTCGCGAGCGCGCAGCGAGTGAAGGGATTTTACGTCGTTGCGTGAGCGACCGAGCGGGGGGGCATCTCGAGGGGCATTTCGAACGCCGTGGCGCGGGAGTTGCAAAGTGGCTGCGCGAGAGATGGAGCGCACCGGTGGAGCGTTGGGGACGCGAGCCGGGGCCGACATCGATGTACGTGAATTGCGTCCTCGTGGGGGGGATGCGAGAACGGGGGTCGGCAGCCTGACGGCTTCCGCCCCCGTTTCTTTTGTGGCCGCGTCCGCACCGCGAGCATGATGGTGCTCACCGGAATACTCGCGACCGCAGTCGCCCTCTGGATCTGGCGGATGTGGCATCGCGGCCGCGTCGAGCGGCTGGTGGCCTCGCGTCTTCCTCCGGGACCGCGAGGCATCATCACGGGCGCGGAGCCGCTCGCGCTCACGGCTCCCGGCGCTCCGATGGGCGTGGTGCTGCTGCACGGCTTCGGCGACACGCCGCAGACGCTCGCGTCGCTCGCACGGACGCTGTGCGCTGCCGGACTGGATGTGGATGTGCCGCTGCTTCCCGGGCACGGTCGCACGCTCAGGGAGTTCGCCTCGTCGAACGGGAGTGAGTGGCTCGCCGCGGCGCGCGCCGCACACGCCGCGATGCGGGCGCGGCACGCGCGCGTCGCGCTCGTCGGGCTGTCCCTTGGCGGCGCGCTGGCCGCGGCGGTCGCCGCGGAAGAGCCGGAGCTCGCGGCCCTGGTGCTCCTCGCGCCATACATCGAGGCACCGCTGCTGTACCGCGTGCTGGTGCGCGCGGCACCCGCGATCGGGATGGTGCTTCCCTACGTGGGCGGCGAAGGCGCGCAATCGATTCTGGATCCCGCGGCGCGCGAAGAGGCGCTCGCGTACGGCGCGACGACACCGCAGCTGGTGCGAGAGCTCGTGCGCGTAGCGGATGTCGCGCGCGCGTCGCTCGCGCGCATCACGGCGCCGACGCTCTATGTGCAGTCGCGCGAGGACAACCGGATCACCGAGAATGTCGCCAGGCGTGCGTTCGCACTCCTCGGCGCGCCAACGAAGAAGCTCGAGATGCTGAGTGGATGCGGCCACGTGCTGACCGTGGATTTCTGTCGCGAGCGAGTGGCGGCGCTGGTGAGCGAGTGGCTCGCGCACGCCGCGAACGACCACGAAAAGGGGACAGCATGAGCGCTGCCCCCGTTCGCCAAACCGCGTGACCGTGCAGCGGTCACGCGATCGCGATCACCTGATCCTACGAGGTGACCTTGTTGATGGCATCGGAGGTGGAATCGTAGGCGCGCTCCACCATGACCCTCGCCTCTTCGACGACCGTTCTCCCCGCGTCCATTGCCTGTGTGCCGACTTCGGTGGCGACGCGCCGTACGCGCGCGACCGTGCCCTGTGTCCGCGTCGCCGGGCGCTTGGGTGATGCGGCCCTCCTCACGCGCGTCGCGCTCTTCTTTCTGCCGGCCTTCTTCGCCGCCGTGCGACCCGACTTGCGTGCGCTCTTGCGACGACCTGCGCCCGTGCCCTTGCGCGCGGTCTTTCTGGTCGAGCTTTTCGCGCGCGGTCCGCCTCGACGACGTGCGCTCCCCTTCCTCGCACTCTTGCGGGATGCGCTCTTTTTCTTCGTCGCACTCTTTTTCCGGGAACCCGACTTGCGAGCCGATTTCTTCTTGGTCGCCATACGTTGTGCTCCGCGTGATGAATAGTTGACCGCTGCACTGGGCAGCCTTCACGGCAATGTCCGGTCGCACGCATGCGCAGCGACGCACGCGACCAGTGGCTACACAGTGAGTATGTACCGCGGCGAGTCTGCACGCCAGACGTGGATACGTCGCTTGGCGACTGTCGCGAGCTATATTCTCGTCAGGTCGCACAACACTCTACGGGAGGGATCGTGTACAAATTCTGGAGTTTGACCGTGCTTGCCCTGGTGGCTGCATGCGCGAAAGGAAAGGCTGACGGTACGCCCGCGGACACCGCGTCCGCCGCCCCGGCAACGGCAGCGGCACCTGCCGCCGCACCGGGTGCCACGCCGGCGGACACCGGGATGAAGGGGATGAACATGGATGCCGACAAGTCGGCGTCCGGAACGGGCGTCCCGGCCGGATACACGGGCGTCACCGATCACCCTGACGCGAAGATCACCGATGCCAAGTACACGTCGAATGGCGGCCGCTGGGAGATCCAGACCGGGCCCGCCCACATCACCTTTGCCGCGAAGGACAGCGCGAAGGGGCAGTACCAGCTCTCGACCACGATCGAGCAGCTCGAGAAGCCGAAGCATCCGGAGGCCTACGGCGTGTTCCTGGGTGGCACGAATCTCACGGATCCGGCCAAACAGAAGTACGGCTATTTCGTGCTTCGTGGCACGGGCGAGTACCTCATCAAGACCCGTGACGGCGAGAACACGACGACGGTCGTGAACTGGACGGCGAACCCGAAGATTCCGAAGGAAGACGCGAGCGGGAAGGCGACGTACAAGATCACCGCGCACGTGGCGCCCGACACCGTGCATTTCATCGTGAACGACAACCTGGTCGCGGCGGTGCCCAAGTCCAAGTTCCCGACGGACGGGGTCGCGGGCATTCGCGTGAACCACAATCTCCACATCGCCGTCACGCCGATCGTCATTTCGAAGTAGCGGTTCCAACCAGCGCTGCACGCGCTGGAGGAGTCGAGTGAGCGACAAACGCTCCCCCGGCGCGCGCGCGCAACGCACCGCGCTCACGGTGTTTGTCTCGGTCTTCGTGGGGAGCTGGGTGATCGTGGGGACGCTGCTCGCGCCGGTCGTCGGCGGGTGGCTCGCGATCATCGCAGCGGCTCTCGTGCTCACCGTGGTGCCGCTCGCGGTGCTCTTTCGCAGCCGCGGCGGCAGCCACTATCCGGGCAAGGCGATCCGCCTGAGCGTGTTCCGCCCGATGTGGTACGCGCAGCTGCTGCTCATTCTCAGCGCGCTCGGCGGCCTCGTTGGAGCAATCGGCGGGCTCCCGTTCGGCGCTGCCGGTCGCGCCGGGCGAGAGGCGATCGCGCTGATCGCGATCGTGTACACGATGCTCGCGCTGTTCGGCTACGCGGGCTCGAGAAGGCTCGTCGTCACCTCGCTCACCATCACGCTTCCGTCGCTTCCCGAGGCGCTCGACGGCCTTCGCATCGCGCAGGTCTGCGACACGCACATCGGGCCGCACACGTCACGCGCGCTGCTCGCACGCGTCGCGAGCGCCGTCCGCCGTGCGGAGCCGCATCTGATAGCGGTCGTCGGTGATCTCATC
Organism: Gemmatimonadaceae bacterium; assembly: GCA_025929535.1. Lineage (GTDB taxonomy): Bacteria > Gemmatimonadota > Gemmatimonadetes > Gemmatimonadales > Gemmatimonadaceae > FEN-1250. The sequence goes on along the minus strand of JAICLZ010000012.1, from coordinate 47,113 downwards.
GATGACTTCGCGCCCGACGTGAGCATCTATTCGCAAACTCTGGGCGATCTCGCTGCACCGCTCGGCGTCTACATCGTTCCGGGCAATCACGAGGTGTACGCAGGATGGAGCGAGGTGCTGCCACGATTGCGCGCGCTCTCGCAGACGCTGCTCGTGAACGAGAGCCGGGTTCTCGCGCACGCGGGCGTGCGGCTCGCGATCGCCGGCACGGGTGATCCCGCGGCCGGGCGCGTTGCGGGGCCGGGCGTTCCCGCGCCCGACATCGCGGCGACGCTCTCGCGAATTCCCGAAGGCGTGTTCACGATCGTGCTCGCGCACAACCCGGCGCTCTGGCCGGCGCTCGCGGCTGCCGGCGTACCGCTCACCCTGAGCGGACACACGCACTGGGGGCAGATGTCCCTCAACCGATCGGGATGGAGTCTCGCGAACGTGTTTCTCGAGCTCGCGATGGGCGCGTATCGCAAGGGGGAGTCGTTGCTGTACGTGAGCCCCGGGACGAATTACTGGGGAATTCCCTTTCGCATTGGCGCGCGCGCGGAGATTTCGGTTCTCACGCTCACGCGCGGGGCGGAAGCCGGAATCGCGGGCGCGCAGAGCACCGATGCGCGAGTGCGGCGCGCGCGCGAGTGATCAGTGCGCGGCGCGGGCCGCGCCGAGGTTTTCGCGTACGTGTCCGGCGCTGCGCATGCCGACGAGCGCGCTGCTGATCACGGGGAGCCCGCGCACGAAGGCGATCGCGCGCTGCGCGTCGGTGGACAATCCGGGGAGCGCTTCGCGCATCTGCTGAGGAAGTCTGCTCGCGAGCTTGGACTGCAGGAGCGTCGCGCTCGCGATCACCGCGACGCCGAGCTCGGATGCGGCTTCGAGAAGAGTGAGCACGCGATCGTCGATGCGCTGGGTCGGGGCCCGAATGGCTTCGCTGAGCGCGAGGTTGATCGGAAGCTGCACGGCCTGGAAGTGGTGATCGACTCCGCCGGCATCTCGCGCACATTGCACGAGCATGGCGAGGCTCAGGTGCCCGCGCTCGCCCGGCGCGGTTCGCAAGCCACCCCAGGTCGCGCATCCGTAGGCACCGATCTCTTCAGCCGCGCACCGCGCTTCGAGCATTTCGAATGCCGCACGGATTCGCCGTTCGAGCTCCGGCTCCTCGATCGCGTCGAGCTGCTGCTCCGGATTGTGCAGGTAGTAGAGATCGATCGTCTCGACACCGAGGTTCGCGCGGCTTCGGGCGATTTGATTCGCGAGAAAGTCCGGCGTGAGACAGTGTCCGCCGGCGACGATGTCTTCGGCGCGCATGATCCCCGGCTCGAGATACTCGCGCCGCACGTACTCCTGGTAATCCTCGCGACTGGCGGGTTGCGTGCCATCGAGCGGGATGTAGCCGCCCTTGGTGCACACCACCAGCTCATCGCGCGAGGCCGTCTCCATCCGCACGGCGCGCGAGAGCGCCTTGCCGAATGCGCGCTCCGAGCGCTGGCAGCGATAGTTGATCGCGCTGTCGAGCAGATTGATTCCCGTGGCGATGGCGTGGTGCGCGGTATCGGCATACCGGATGTCGTCCGCATCGTCGCACTGGCCGAGATAACTGCCGAGGCCGATCGAGGAGACGAGCACGCCCGACGGTGGGAGCGGACGAAGGAAATCCGACGCGAGCTTTGCGGCAACGCGCGTGCGGTATCGCGCGGTGCCGGCGGCGGTCGCGTGTCCCGAGATCATCGTTCCGCGCGTGCGAGAGGAAGTCGTGGTCACGCAGTCAGGGTACGGGAGAGCAGGCGCGCGAGCAAGTGCCGCCGCGCTCCCAATGATGCGGCCGCTAGCGCCGCACATGACCACATGCGCGGCTCGCTAAATTGTCCCTATCGGACTCGAAACCTTTTCCATGGCCAGGTACCCAGTGCGCGTTCCGGTAATAGCCGCCGTTGTGAGTGTGGTCGCGTGCTCTCCCGTATCGCATCCATCGCAGGCAGCATCGCCCGCTGTGGCGCCGGTGCGTGTGGAGTCACTGACCGTTCCGGTGGTGCGATCCGCCGAGACGGAGCGTGACCCGCGTTTGATGACGCGACCCGACCCGTTCGCGCGACTGGACCGGATGGACTGGCCGCCGCCGAGCAAGGTGCGCGAGGCATCCGGCCGCCCTGGCCCCGAGTATTGGCAGCAGCGAGCGGACTACGACATCGTGGCGACGCTCGATACGACACGCCACACGATAAAGGGGCACGTCACGCTCGCGTACACGAACAACTCGCCCGACACGCTGCGCTACGTGTGGATGCAGCTCGACCAGAATCTGTACAAGCCGGGGAGTGCAGGCTCGTACCTCTTTCCGGAGGACACGCGCTTCGGCGATCGGGGCTTCGATGGTGGCTACGAGATCCAGAATCTCGTCGCGAACGGCACGCGTGCGGCATCGGAGGTGAGCGGGACGCAGATGCGTGTGCAGTTGCCCGAGCCGCTCGCGCCGCGAGGCGGGAAGGTGACGATCGCGATGGACTACGGATTCGCGGTGCCGGAGCATGGCTCCGACCGCATGGCGCGGGATGGACCGCTGTACGAGATCGCGCAGTGGTACCCGCGCGTGGACGTCTACGATGACGTACGCGGCTGGAATACCGATCCCTATCTCGGACAGGGCGAGTTCTATCTCGAGTACGGCGACATCAGCTTCGCGGTGACCGTGCCGGCCGGCTACGTGGTTGCGGGCAGCGGCGTGCTGCAGAATCCGCAGGAGGTGCTCACGGCGGCGCAGCAGGCCCGCCTGGCAACGGCGGCGCGCAGCGACTCGATCGTTCGGATCATCGGCGAGGCCGAATCGAGGCCGCTGGCGACGGCGGGCACGAAGACGTGGCGCTTTCGCGCGCAGCACGTGCGCGATGTGGCTTGGGCGGGCGCGCCGGACTTCCGCTGGGACGCGACGAGCTGGAAAGGAGTGCTCACGCAGGCGTACTACGAGTGGCCGAAGGCGGGTGCGGAATGGGCGCGAGCGGCCGAAGAGACGCAGTGGACGATCAGGACCTACTCGCAGTTCGTGATGCCGTTTCCGTATCCGCAGGCGACCTCCGTAGCCGGCCCGGTTGGCGGGATGGAGTACCCGATGCTCGTGTTCGTGAACTACGCGTCGCAGGAGTCGGATCCGAACGGCGTGTTCGGCACGCTCGATCACGAGCACGGCCACGAGTGGTTTCCGATGATCGTGGGCTCCAACGAGCGGCGGTATGCGTGGATGGACGAGGGGTTCAACACGTACATCAATACGTTCTCGAACGAGCAGCGATTCCCGCGCAACTACCAGTGGCCGGAGTACATCGACAACTGGAAGGCGAGCGTGCTCACGGGCGAGCAGCGTCCGCTCATGACGCCGCCGGACCGCGTGCCGCCCGAAGCCTTGGGGGCGATCGGCTATCGAAAGCCCGCTGCGGTGCTCCTCGCACTGCGCAATCACGTGGTCGGACGCGCGGAGTTCGATCATGCGTTCCGCGACTATGCCGCCGCCTGGGCGTTCAAGCATCCGACGCCGGCCGATTTCTTCCGCTCGATCGAGAGCTCCACGGGCAAGGATCTCGCGTGGTTCTGGCGCGGCTTCTTCTACACGAACGACGTGCTCGACATCGGGATCGACACCGCGGCGACGATCTCGAGCGACGGGCGGAGCATCGCCATGATCCAGCTTCGGCGGCACACGTCGATCCCGTTTCCGGTGGAGATGCGGCTCAAGCTCTCCGACGGCTCGACGCAGGACGTGAAGCTGCCCGTCGACGTCTGGTATCTGGGCGATCGCTATACGGCGACGATCCCGGTGCACGCTCCGCTGGCGGGCATCCGGCTGTGGCCCGACGGTACCGTTCCCGACTTCAACTCGTCAAACGATACGTGGGGAAGCGCTCCGCCGGGGGACAAGATGGGTCCCGTGACCACCGGCGGTCTCGTAAGCTCAATGAATACACATCCCTAGGTAGCGCCGGGCGCGAGGCTGCAGGATCGCCCGGCGTCGTGGTCCGGCAGTGGCTGTGGCTTTCCTTGGGCAGTAGATTGTGAGTCGGGACATTTCGCGCGCGCAATCCGGCCCTTCGCAGCCGAATCGATGTTCCCTCCGGGCCGCTCCTCGCGGGTGGCGCAACGGCGCTTTCATCTTCAGGTCAGGACGCAATGCCAGGATTCGCAATGTGGGCGACGCACTGGTGGAAACCGGTGCTCTTCGTGATCATCGCCGGTCACCTCACGAACGTCTGTGTGACGCTCTTTCTGCATCGCGCGCAGACGCACCGCGGCGTGACGTTCAGCAAGCTGGCCGAGATCCCGATGCGGGTGTGGCTGTGGCTCTCGACGTCGATCGTGACGCAGGAGTGGGTAGCCTGCCATCGAAAGCATCACGCGTTCGCGGACCGCGAGGGCGATCCGCACTCTCCCGTCATGGAAGGGCTGCGCGAGATCATCCTGAAGGGGGCGTTCTACTATCGCCAGGCGGTTCGCCAGCCCGGGATCCTCGAGAAATACGGGAAGGGGACGCCCAACGACTGGCTCGAGCGCTACGTGCTCGCGCGCCTCAACTGGCTCGGCATCGTGGTCATGCTCACGATCGACGTGTACCTGTTCGGCTTCTACATCGGACCGCTCGTGTGGGCCGTGCAGATGCTCTGGATTCCGTTCTGGGCGGCCGGGATCATCAACGGCGTCGGACACGCGCTGGGCTACCGGAACTTCAATGTGAAGGATGAGAGCCGGAACATCTCGCCGATCGCGATCTGGCTGGGTGGCGAGGAGTTGCACAACAATCACCACGCAGACCCGCACTCCGCGAAGTTCAAGGCGAAGTGGTACGAGTTCGACATCGGCTGGGTGTACATCCGCATGCTCGCCGCGGTACGCCTGGCGAAGATCCGCTACGCGCGCGCCTGAGCGCGCGCGAACCCCGCTTTCGAGAGTGACCGATGGCTGAAGTGACGTGCACTCGCTGTGGCAACACGCGCGAGGGGCTCGAGCGTCCACCGCTTCCCGGACTGCTCGGCGCCCGGGCGCAGGAAGAGATCTGCAGCGAGTGCTGGAAGCTGTGGCTGAAGCAGCAGACGATGCTGATCAACCACTATGGTCTGAATCTGATGGACCCGCAGGCGCGCCAGTTCCTGACGAAGAACATGGAGACGTTCCTGTTCAAGACCGGGAAAGATGAGCAGGTGGACACGAGCAAGCAGGGCACGATCAACTGGTGACAACCGGATGGCGGCAGCCGGTGCGGAGATCCTCGCGTGCGCTCGTGGCCGCCATGCTGTTGATTGCGGCGTGCACGTCCACGGGAGCACGTGCCGGGAGCGGGGCTCCAGCAGCACCTGCGGCGGGGAGCCGGCCACACTCGTCACGGTGCGCCTCGAAGAGCGAGGCGGAGTGGGCAGACTGCGTGCTCGCGGGGATGTCGTTGCGCGACAAGGCGGCTCAGATGGTGTGGCCGCAGGTGTACGGCGACTACGTGTCGTCCGATTCGCCGCAGTGGCGGAAGATCAGCGCGTGGATCACGCAGCAGCACGTGGGCGGGGTCATCATGTCGGTGGGCTCCCCGCTCGAGATTGCGGCGAAGCTGAATGCCCTGCAGCGCATGAGCGATCTGCCGCTGCTCGTGGGGGGCGACCTCGAGTTCGGCGCCGGCTATCGCGCGCGCGGCGGATACTTTCTTCCCAATGGCATCGACCTGGGCGGCGCGGTGCTGTTTCCGCCGGAGATGGCGATCGGCGCCACGCGCGACACCGTGCTCGCGTACGAACAGGGACGCATCACGGCGATCGAGGGGCGCGCGCTCGGATTTCACATCGACTTCTCGCCGATTCTCGATGTGAACAACAATCCCGCGAACCCCGTGATCAGCACGCGCTCCTTCGGGGAGGATCCCGCGCTCGTCGCGCAGCTCGGCACTGCGTTCATTCATGGCGTGCAGGAGCATGGGATGATCGCGACCGGGAAGCATTTCCCGGGACACGGCGACACCGGTACGAATTCCCACCTCGCGCTGCCGGTGGTGCGTGTGTCGCGCGCGCGGCTCGACAGCGTAGAGCTCGTGCCGTTCGAGGCGGCGGTGAGGGCGGACGTGGGCGCGATCATGACCTTCCACGGGTCGATGCCGGCGCTCGACTCGAGTGGCGTACCGGGAACGCTCTCGCACAACGTGCTCACGTCGCTCCTGCGCGACGAGATGCACTTTCACGGCCTCGTGGTCTCCGACGCGATGGACATGCAGGGCGTACTCAACAGCTACGGTGCGGTGAAGGCCGCGCAGATGGCGGTCGCGGCGGGGGCCGACGTGCTGCTGCAGCCACAGGATGTCGCAACGACGGTGGATGCGGTGGTCGCGGGCGTGAGCGCGGGCCGCTACTCCGAGGCGCGGCTCGACGAGTCGGTGCGGAGAATTCTCGCCATGAAGGCGCGCCTCGGACTGCGGGGCGCCCGTGTGGTGGACCTCGACAGCGCGAGGGCGATCGTCGGGGATTCGGCGAACGCGGCGGTCGCGCGGCTCGCGGCCGAGCGGTCGATCACCCTCGTGCGCGACAGCGCGCATCAGCTTCCATTCAGCCGGCTCAATCACGGCGCCCGGATTCTCTCGGTGAGCTTCGCGCATCGTGCCGACCTGGGCGCGGGGCTGACGTTCGATGCGGAGCTGCGGAAGGTGTTCCCGGCGCTGCGCCCGGAGTACGTGGATGCGGACGACGAGCGCCCGGATTTCTACCGGCTGTTGTCGATCGCGGACTCGGCGGACGTGATTCTGGTGAGCTCGTACGTCGCCCACGGCTCGACGGTGACGACCATCAACGCGCCCAAGGCGTTCGTGGACTTCATCGAGGAGCTGCAGCACCGGAAGGAGCATCCGATCGTGATGGCGTTCGGGAACCCGTATTTTCTCCAGCAGATTCCGGATGTGTCCGCGTACGTCGTGGCGTGGGGCGGGTTCCCGGTGTCGCAGGGAGCGGCGGCGCGCGCAGTGCTGGGACTCGCCCCGATGACGGGGAAGCTGCCGATCACGATCCCCGGTCCTTGACATTAGTCGCGAAAGGCGACTAATTCCGATCATGCCCGCTCGCACTTCGGCTCCCCGCGCGAGATCGCGCCGCACCGCTCCGTCCATCGACGTCGTGATTCTCACGCCGCGCGGCCGCCGGCTGATGGTGCTCCTCGCGCGGGCGCCAGCCGGATCGCGGGAGCGATGGCAGTTGCCGTGGCGATCGCTGCGCCCGGACGAGACCATCGATGACGAGGCCGCCGAGCTCTCCAGGCAAACGCTCGGCTCCGCTCCGTCGTTGATCGAGCAGGCTGGTGCCTTCGGCGGCGGACGGCGGCACCCTTCCGGAACGGCGCTCTCCGTCGCCTTTCTGGCGCTCGTGGACCGGCAGACTGGAGAAGAGGTGGGGGGAAAGGCCACGTGGCACGCCGTGGATGATCTGCCGCCTCTGCCACCCAGACAGCGCGCGATGCTCGAAAGTGTACGGAGCTCGCTGAGCGCGCGCCTCGATCAATCCCCGATCGCGTTTCATCTGCTGCCGTCCACCTTCACGCTGACGCAACTGCAGGAGATATACGAACTTCTGCTCGGCCGGCGGCTGCACAAGGCGAGCTTCCGCAGGTCGTTGCACGCAGCGTGGCTGGTCGAGCCAACGGACGAGTGGCGCAGCGAAGGGCGCGGACGGCCGGCGCAGCTGTTCCGATACGCACCGAAGAAGCGCCGAGGCGGCAGGCGGGGAGTTCGGTTCGGCGGCTGAATCGTTGCGCGGTCGTGACGAGACCCCGGCCGCACGTGGAAGGCCCATGTCTTGCAAACGGGTAATCTTATAGTTGCAAGATGTGCCTAAGGAAAAAACAGGAGCCACCATGGGCGCTTTCCGCCGCATTCGTCCCACGTCCTTGCCTCGCAACATTTTGCGAGCCGCCGCGAATGCGAGCGCGCCGGAGTACGCGCCGGCTGAGCCCAGGGACCCCGCTCGCGTCGTCACGCTCGATGACGGCACTCGTTGGCTGGTCACGGTCGTCGCTCGTCTGGTCTCGGAAGACATGGTCATCGGCCGAGGGTCTGCGCGGCTGCTCGTGCGGCTCGAGTCGCTGACCGCTCCCGGGCTTCCGGTGCGGGTCGCGACGGTGCGGGCCGGGGCGCTTCATTCGGTGGATGACGAAGTCCTGCGAGCGCTCGCCGCGACACCGGAAACGCGCGATCACGAGCCGGCACATCGGAACCGCGCCTGACGGTCGAGCACGAACAACGGGCGGATGCAACGAAAAGGCTCCCGGCACTGCGCCGGGAGCCTTTTCGTAGTCGCGAGCTGGATGCGGTGCGCTACCGGCGACTCACGGCCCGGAGTCCTCGCGCTTGCGCGCCTGCCATTTGATGAGGCCACGCGCCACCGCGACGTTGTCCGACGCGATCCGGTAGAGCTCCTTGAACGCGGTGGACTGCGTCGGCGCCTGCGCCTCGGCGATCACCGGCGGCTCGTGTCCATCGCGCCGCTGCGGATCGATGCGCCGCTCCACCGACACGCGCGCGGTGACCTCCGGCGTTTCCTTCGAAATGGCCTCGATCGTCACCACGCCGCCGCCGGGCAATCCCCGGCTGTAGAGCAGCACGGGGTCGTCGGCTTTCTCTTCGTCCCCAGTGGGTTCGTTCGCGTCGCGAGCCATCAGAAAATCAGCGGAGCAGAAGGGGCGAACGCCATGTCTTCGGACGAGCCGCTGCCGAAGGGGTCGGGAATTGCCAACGACGCGGGCAGATCGAAGGTTCCGGTGGCCGGTAGTACACGGCGCACCGCGATCAACCGTTGACCGAACCACGTTCTGCGCGTGCCCGTACCCGAGAGCCGTGCGAGCATGACACGGTGGCCGCTGCTCGACGCGTGAATGATCGAGTCTCCCCCAATGTACATCGCGATGTGCTGCGCGCCTCGCCCACCGTAAAAAAACAGCAGATCGCCCGGCTCGAGCTTCCCCTGATCGGGGGCGACGCCGAGTGCTGCCTGTTCGTGCGCGGTGCGGGGCAGCGCGAGGCCGTGGAGGGCAAAGACGTAGCGGATGAATCCCGAGCAGTCGAACGCGCGCGGCGTGGTGCCGCCGAGCACGTAGCGCACGCCCAGGTAGCGCCGCGCAGTCTCGACGATGGTGTTGCCGTCGACGACTCCGTTGACGCGCACGGAAGGCTGGATGCGCGCCGCGTTCTGCGCGTCCAGTGCCTGCGTCGCGACGAGCGCGATCGCCCCAACCGCAGCGGTGCGGCGGACCAGAGAGAGAATCATCCAAGAAAAGGACGACCCAGTGTGCTATCGGTCAGCGGCCGCGCGGATGGCGGCTCCCGTATTTCTGGTTTTGAGGGCGGAACTCCATATGTCGCCTAGCTTTGCAATTCTTCGAGGCACCGTCTCGATGGTGAGCTCCCGCGGGTCCAGGCGCCCATTCAGCTCCTTCCACTTTAGAGGGGTGGAGACCGTGGCCCCGGGCTTCGCGCGCACGCAGTACGCGGCGGCGACGCTCTTTCCCTTCACGTTCTGCAGGTAGTCGACGTAAACGGCCGCCGGCGGGCGCGCTTTCACCGAGCGCTCGACGGTCGCATCGCGCGGATGCGCTTCGGCAACGCGCGTCGCGATGAGCTGCGCGAGCAGCAGTCCGGCATCGTACGGTGTACGGAGGGGGAGCGGAATCGCGATGTGCAATCCACGCGAGCCCGATGTCTTCAGCCCCGCGCGCAGGCCATGCTCGTCGAGCTCCTCCTTCACCCAGCGTGCCACCTCGATGACGCGATCGAATGTCGCGCGCGGTCCGGGATCGAGATCGAGAATGGTGTAGTCCATCGCATCGAGCGAGTCGATGCGCGATTCCCATGGATCCACGGAGACACACCCGATCTGCACCGTGTAGAGCAGCGTCGCGAGATCGCCTCCCACGATTCGATCGGCGCTCACTCCGTCGTCGTTGACGACCGTTTCGACGCGGATCACCGGTGGCGCATGCTCGGGCGGCTTTTGCTGAAAGAAGACTTCGCCCTGAATTCCTTCCGGCGTGCGCTTGAGCACGAGCGGGCGATCGAGGATGACGGGAAGGATCTGCGGCGCGACGCGCGCGTAGTAGCGCATCAAGTCGCCCTTCGTGTATCCGTCGCCAGGGAAGTAGACCTTGTCGAGACTGGAGACGTGGAGTGAGAGGCCGCGCTTGATCTGGACGCTGCCGTCGCCGCCATCGTGCTCGATGGCCTCGAGCTGCTGCTCGACGGATCCCGCGCGCGACTGCGTGGCCGGCCGTGTGGGCGCGGCTTTCTTTGCGGTCGCGGGAATGCTCTTTCGCGCCGTCGAGCGTACGACCTGCTTCGCGGATGTCTTGCGAGCAGTGCGCGTGGTGCGCGGCTGAAAGGACGAGGCAGCGACGGACTTCCGCTTCGCCTTCGATTTCGCCTGCACGCTCGTGGGCTCGCGTTTCACGCTCCGCGGATCCTTGTCGTCGCGCGTACCCACGTAGATGGGCTGGCGCAACTTTCCATCGGTGGTCCACTCGTTGAACTTCACCTCGACCACGATCCTCGGCGTCACCCAGTGCACGGGCTCGCGCGGACGCGGCGTCTCTTCGAACGGCGAGCTCTTTCGCTCGAGGGGCGCGAGCAGATCGTGCATCTCCGCGAGCCCTGCGTTGTCGAAGCCGCCGCCCATGTTTCCGGCGTAGATGAAGCGTCCGCGATCGTAGTAGCCGAGGAGGAGGGCGCCGATGTGCTGGCGCGTGTTGCGTGGCTCGGTCCAGCCGCCCACGACGAACTCCTGACGAAATTCGAGCTTGAGCTTGAGCCAGTCGCGCGAGCGCGTCCCCGGCTGGTACGGGGCATCGACCCGCTTCGCGATGACGCCTTCCCATCCGTCGGCGCGTGCGCGGGCGAGCATCGCGCGCCCCGCATCGATCTCCGAATCGGTGAGGCGCAGCTCGGGAGACGTGTACCTGGCGAGCCGCTTCTCGAGTCGCGCGCGACGCATGGTCCACGGCTCGTGCACGAGCACGTCGTCGCCATCCAGCAGAAGGTCGAAGGCCATCAGTGCGACGGGCGCGCTGTTCTCGAAGCCGGCTATCGCGCTCGCATCCTTGACGTGCATGCGCTGCTGGAGCTCCTGAAAGCGCGCAGGCACGCCGTGATCGAGCGCGACGACCTCGCCATCGAGCACGAGCGCGCGCCGGCCGCGCGCAGCGATCCTGCGCAGCGCTTCGGCGATTCCGGGGAACTGCGCAGTCTTGTCCTTCCCGTTGCGCGTGACGAGGTGCGCGGAATCGGGCGTGGCGTACACGAGCACGCGAATGCCGTCGTACTTGGGCTCGAAGGTCCAGTCGCTGCCGGAGGGGATGTCGGTGCCGACGGACGCGAGCATCGGATCGAGCGCGCCGGCGTGGAGCGCCTTCGCGGATGCGGCACGTGCGGATGCGGCACGTGCGGATGCGGAGGGCGCGGCGGCGGAGGTCGCGGCGGATTTTTTTTTCGCGGGCTCCTTGCGCGCGGATTTCCGCTTCGCTTCCGGCGGCGGAGATTTGGGCTCGCGATTGGAGTGCCACACGCGCTTTTTCTTGTTCTCCGCGATTTCCTCCATCGTGCGACCCGTCGTGACGGACGTCATCTCCTGGGCAACGATGTCCGTTCCGGGTCGGGCGTATTCATCGCGATGCTTGATGAGGAGCCATTGCGGCTTGTCCTCCGGGCCGCGTCGCGTGCGCACGAGCACCCACGAGCCGTGCATGCGCTTGCCGTGGAGGATGATCTTGAGATCGCCCTTCTCGTAGCCGCGCCGGAGCTCGGGAACGGGATCCTCCTCGTTCACTGCGGAGGTATAGGTGCCGCGATCCCAGAGCATGACGGTCCCTCCGCCGTACTCGCCCTGAGGGATGGTTCCCTCGAAGGTGTTGTAGTCGATGGGATGATCCTCGACCTGCATCGCGAGCCGCTTCACGGAGGGATCGTAGCTCGGGCCCTTGGGAACGGCCCAGCTCTTCATCACGCCATCGAGCTCGAGGCGAAAGTCGAAGTGCAGATGACTCGCCGCGTGTTTCTGGATGACGAACACGAGCTTCCTTCGATCCTTCGCGCGCTCCTCGTTGCCCGACGGCTCGGCGGTTTTCGAGAAGTCGCGCTTCTGGCGGTATTCGGCAAGCCGTTTCCGAACCGCAGGCTTTGCGCGCGGCGCCATCGTGCGAAGCCGCTACGCCGATCTCCGCCCGGTGCGCTTGGCGGATTTGGTTTTGGTTCGCGAAGGCTTGCGCTCGCTCGCCGCGGCCATGGGCGTGGTCGCGCGTACGGAGCCGCGCTTCTTTCCCTGGTCGAGACTTTCCCGCAAACGCGTCATGAGATCGATGACCTGCGTATCGCGCTCGGGTTCGGGCTCCGGCTTCAGCGTGAGCTTCTTTCCCTTCATCTTCGCGTGAATCACGCGCATGAGATTCGCGCGGTACTCGTCGGTGTATTTCGTGGGATCGAACGGCTCCGCGAGACTGTTCACGAGCTGCTCGGCCATCTGCAGCTCCTGCGGGCGTACGAGGCTGGCGTCGGGGAGGTGCAGCGTGTCCGTGTCGATGAGCTCATTCGCGAAGCGCATGATCTCGAGCACGAGCGTGTTGCCGACGACCTTGATGCCGGCGAGGTGCTGCTTCTGCCTGATGATGATCTTGCCGATGCCGACCGAACCGGTCTTGCGGATGGCTTCGCGCAGGAGCGCGTATGCCTTTTCACCGCCCTTGGATGGAACGAGAAAGTAGGGCGTCTCGAAGTAGCGCGGATCGATCTCGCTCTCCTTCACGAAGTCGACGATCTCGAGCGACTTCGACGATTCGACGGCGGCGGTCTTGAAGTCTTCGTCGGTGATGATGACGAACTTTCCCTTGTCGTATTCGTAGCCCTTGACGATCTCGTTCCAGGGAACCGGCTCGCCCGTGGATGCCGACACGCGCTCGTACTTGATTGGCGAGAGGTCGTCCTCGTGGAGCATGCGAAAGCTGATGTGATCGCCCTGAATCGCGGTGCGCACTTCGACGGGAATGTTGACGAGTCCGAACGAGAGTGAGCCCTTCCAGATCGAAGCCATACGTGAACTCCTGTGGTCGAGCTATGTGCGCTGCCGGACGCGGGAGTACGGGGCAAGTCCGGTGCCGATCAGCGATGCGATCGGGTCGGGATGGTGGATGAAAAAAGAGCCCCAGCAGTGCTGGGACTCTTTTTGTGGCCGAGGATCTCTTCAGACCTTCCGATCAGACTTTTTGAACGTCGGCGGCCTGCGGTCCCTTCTGTCCCTGAACGATCTCGAACTCGACCTGATCGCCTTCGGCGAGCGACTTGAAGCCGTTGCCGGTGATGGCGCTGAAGTGGACGAAAACATCGGGGCCGCCCTCACGGGAGATGAAACCGAAGCCTTTCGCGTCGTTGAACCACTTCACGGTGCCGGTAATGCGTGCCATGGTACCTTACCCTCTCCCCTGTGGGGCTGAAACTGTTTTACTAGTCGCTCGTGACTTTTCGCGGAGAAACATCTGCCGCTCAAGACCCGACGATCTCGATTGTACCGAAATCTAAACAGATGATTTCGATAGTAACCAGATCATATCTCATAATTTGGGCCAAGCTCGCGAGTTGCTGAGTAGAACCGCTGCTAAATTCAGCCGTACGACGCGGTTAGCGAGCTCAGGCGGCTCCCGCAATGTAGCGGGCGATTCGGCCGCAACTGGAACAGCGGAGCGTGACGTGGGAGCGGGGGATGGGTGGCACCTGATCCGGATCGCGAAGGATTCGGCCGGAGCACGACGGGCAGCTCAGGGGAGCGCCCGTGCGATCATTCGCGATGAGCTGCAACGCTTGCGCAGGATTGTACGTGGCCGGACGTGGCTTTCGCATGAACCCCTCCAAAGTCTCAACGAGTCTCCCCGCTTTCCGGAGACGATTGAATGCCCTCTCCCATACGGCCGAGCAGGGCGACCACGGAAAAGTACGCTGCAAACGCCCGAACCGTTGGGCGCTGCACTTTTCCGTGCCTTTTTCATGGCCCTTTTGCTGGCCGCCTGCGGTCCCCGCACCCACTTTCCGCCGCTGCCACCCGCGCTTCCCGATTTGCTCGCTCCGGGTGACTCCGCAGCGGCGCTCGCGAGGGAGTTGGCTCCAGTGTTGTACCTTCAGAGGGACGAATCGTTCCCACTCGAGAGGACAGTCGCCGTTCTGCACCCCACGCGGCGGGTAATCGCCTATTACCTCACCTATGAGCACGACATTGCGGCCCGATGGTCCCCCTTTGCCCAAGGTCCGGATGAGGAGGAGCTCTGGGTGGGCTACGATGCCACGCTCGCCCCAACCGATCTCTGGACGTACTGGCACGGAGACATTCTGCACGCCAACTGGCGGGGCAGGGGCGAGCTCGGAGTGGACGTGCAGTGGGGGAAACATGGCTCGCTCCCGCGCGGCACACCACCCTCCGCGCTTCCGCGCGACAAGTCGCTCGAGATCTTCTACGCGATGACGTACGTGTTCCCCGACCTCTGGTTCGGCCGCTTCTCGAGTCGTGGGCCGCTCTGCTTCTGCCGCAGCTTCGCGCGGTATCTCGAGTTCACGCGCCCCATTCTGCTCGGCGCGCGACTCACTGCGATCGGCCGCACTGCGGATCCGGACTCGCTGCTCACCGCCGTCTTCGGCCCCCAATACGCACACAAGCCCTACTGGCCGTGGGAAGGCAGGCGATATCGCAATCTCCGGAGCGCCGTGAGTGGAAGTCGCGCGCTCCTGGGACATCAATGATCACGAGACAATGACGACTCCGCGCATACCGCTGCATCGGTCCGCGATTCTCGCGCTGCTCCTCGCGACGGCATGCGCGCGCGCGACGCCGCATTCCGCTCCCGCACCCGTCCCGCAGGCGCGCTCGCGCACGGTGATCGTGCTCGGCTTCGACGGATTCGCCCGCCGCTATCTCGACACGGACTCGGCGCCCGCACTTCACGCGTTCGCGCGCGGCGGAGTCACGACCGCGCGCGGAATGATCCCCAGCTTCCCGACGGTCACCTTCCCGAATTTCTACGCGCTCGCGACGGGCCTCTATCCCGATCACTCCGGAATCGTCAACAACAGATTCTACGATCCGGCGTACGACAGCGAGTTCGTCTACAAGGATCCGATCGCACGCGAGGCGCACTGGTGGGGCGGCGAACCGATCTGGGTGACGGCCGAAAAGCAGGGCACGCGATCGGGAACGATGTTCTGGGTCGGGTCGGACGCGGCGATCGATGGGATGCATCCGTCGCACTGGCACTCCTATGATCGCACGGTCGCGTTCAGCGCGCGTGTGGATACGCTCCTCGCATGGCTCGATCTTCCATCCGACCGGCGCCCGCGACTGCTCATGGGCTACTTCGAGGAGCCGGACATGCAGGGACACCTTCACGGACCCGACGCAGCCGAGACGCGGCAGGCGGTACTGCGCGTCGACAGCGCGCTTGCGCGCCTGGTGAGCGGCCTGGAGTCGCGAAGGATGTACGACAGCATCGATGTCATCGTCGTCGCCGATCACGGAATGTCCGCGATCTCGCCCGAGCGCGTGATCTATCTCGACGACGCGGTCGGCTCGGCGAGCGTGGACGTCGTGAACATCACACCCAACCTCATGATCGGCGCGAAAGATGGCGACAGCGACGCGCTGCTCGCGCGGCTAAAGAAGCTGCCGCACCTCGCGGTATGGAAGAAACAGGATGTCCCCGCCCGGCTGCACTACGGTACGAGTCCACGCATCACGTCGATCGTGGGTGTGGTCGATGACGGATGGATGATCGGGTGGCGGCACGCCAAGCCGCACGCCGCGGGCGGCGAGCACGGCTACGACAACGCGGTGCCCAACATGCGCGCGCTCTTCCTCGCGCACGGACCGGACTTCCGCCCGGGATCGACGATCACCGAGCTCCCGAACGTGGATGTGTACGACCTACTCGCGCGGCTGCTCGGCATCGAGCCGGCGCCGAACGATGGGACGCTCGCGCCTTTTCTGGCGGTGCTGCGTTGAACCCTACGCGACGTAGATGATCTCGCCCTCCGCGTCGATGCCCATCTCGTGCACCGCGCCGCAGACGCCGCACGTCTTCGACGCTATCCACGCGACATCCACGCCCTCGCGCTCCTCCTTCGATGCGGGCTTCACCGCCAGCTTCTTGTAACTGTACTCGCCGCAGTTCTCGCAGGCGTGGCCGCGTGCGATGCGCTCGGCGCGCTCACGGGTGATTCTCGCCACAGCTATTTTCCTTCCTCGGGGGGCCCGGGTGGAGGCGGGGGCGGCGATGGCGGTGTGTACGTGAACGTCGGCGCCGGGATCTGTGGACGCGGCGGTGTATAGCCGGACGCGGGCTGACGAGGCGCGTTCGGGCTCGGGACGTCGCCCGATGAGCGGACCAGCAGCTCCTTGATGCCGCCGAGCGCGCCCATGACGCCCGCGGCCTCGGCGGGGAGAAAGATCGTCGAGCCCTTTCCCTGCGTGAGCTGCGGGAGTGCCTCGAGATACTTCATGCCCAGCAGGTACATCGCGGCCTGACCTTCGGGAAGCGACGAAGCAATGCGCGCAATCGCCTGCGCCTCGGCTTCCGCCATCGCGAGACGTGCGGTGGCGAGACCCTTCGCGCGGAGCACCGCTGCCTCCGATTCACCCTGTGCGCGGCTCACCTGCGACTGCTGCACACCCTCGGCCTCGAGGATCGCGGCACGCTTGGACGCCTCGGCGTTCGTGACGGCCGCACGCCGCTCGCGCTCGGCGCGCATCTGGAGCTCCATCGACTGCTGGATGTCGCGCGGCGGCTCGATGGCCTGGAGCTCGACGCGGGTGACATCCACGCCCCAGCCGATCGATGCTTCCTCGATCGTGTCGCGCATCCGCTTGTTGATCATGTCGCGGCTCGCGAGCGTCTGATCGAGCTCGATGTCGCCCACGATGTTGCGGAGTGTCGTGCGCGTGAGCGTCTCGAGCGCGAAGGGGAGATTCTGGATCGCGTACGCGGCCTTCTGCGGATCGGCGATGCGATAGTAGAGCACCGCGTCGATGTCGATGGTCACGTTGTCCTTGGTGATCACCGGCTGCTTCGGAAAGCTCAGCACCTGCTCGCGGAGATCGATGCGCGACGTCGAGCCGGAGGTGACGCGCTTCACGCCACCCGGATCCGCCTCGAAATAGCGAACGTCGATCGTCTTCCCCTTTTCCATGTAGGGGATCAACACGTTGAGGCCCGAGCGGGCGATGCGGTTGAAGCGTCCCCACCGCTCGATCACCATCACCTCGGCCTGGCCGATGATCTTGACCGTCTTGGCGACGGTGATGATCGCGATGAAGATGATGAATAAGAGTGCGATCAAGCCGAACATGGATGCTCCGAGTCTGGGGTCAATCGTTGCATGCTACGGCTTCCAGTCCGCAATGAACAGATCGAGCTGGTGCTCGCCGGTGGCATTGCGACTCGAGGCCCACACGAGCTGCTTCCCATCGGGGCTGAACTGCGGGAAACCGTCGAAGCCGGTCGCGCTCGTCACCGGCTCGAGCGAGCTGCCGTCGTCATTGATCAGATAGAGATCGAACTCGCCACTGTGCGGGTTCGTGTAGTTCGATGAAAAGATGATTCGCCTGCCGTCGGGCGTGAAGAAGGGCGCGAAGTTGGCGCCGCCCAGGTGGGTGATCTGGTGTTGATCGCTGCCGTCGGCGTTCATCACCCAGATCTCCATCTTGTTCGGCCGCACGATCGACTGGCTCAGCAGATCGCGATACTGCGCGAGCTCGGTGGAATCGGTTGGATGGTACGCCCGATACACGATGCGCTTGCCATCGGGCGAGAAGAACGGCCCACCGTCGTAGCCGGGGGTGTTCGTCAGGCGGCGCACGCTGGTGCCGTCGACGTTCATCGTGTAGATGTCGAGATCGCCATCCTTGAGCGAGGTGAACACGATCGTCTTGCCGTCGGGCGACAACGTTCCCTCGGCCGTGTAGACGTTGTTGCGCGTGAGGCGGCGCGTGCCGCTGCCATCGGCGTTGGCGGTGTAGATGTCGTACTTGTCGAGGCCCCACACGTAGCCCCTGGACGGATCCGGCTTCTTCGGGCACGCGGTGT
The DNA here is from genome assembly GCA_025929535.1 of Gemmatimonadaceae bacterium. GTDB lineage: Bacteria > Gemmatimonadota > Gemmatimonadetes > Gemmatimonadales > Gemmatimonadaceae > FEN-1250. The sequence continues at coordinate 29,029 of JAICLZ010000012.1, read as the reverse complement.
CCGCCGCACGCGTGGATGCGTAGAAGACCTTCGTGTTGTACGCGAAGAAGTAGCCGCAGGTCGTCTTGCCCGTGCCGTCGGAGATACGCTGCTGCGCCGAGCCGTCGGTGTTCATGACGAACTCCTGATCGCAGCTCCGGCCATCGCGCGTGCTCTGAAAGATCAGCCGCTTGCCATCCGTACTGAAATACGCCTCGGCATTCTCGCCGCCGTGCGTGAGCTGCCGAATGTTGGCAAGGTGCGGCTCCGCGGCGTGAAATTCAGCGGCGGGAGCGGGAGCGGCGGTGGGCGGGTGTGCGGCTCCGCCATGACAGGCAGCCGCGGCCACGAGCGTGGCCGCGGTCATTACGGGACGCGCGTAACGCATGCCGGAAAGCTAATGTCCCGGTGTTGCGTCCGCCCGAGCGATGGAGAAGAGGTCCTTCTGCGTCTGCCCCTTCCGGAGCACCTCGAGCGCCTTCTTCAGTTGCGGATCATCCGGGATCGTGCGGCGGAACGCCGTCGAGTCGCCGAATGCGAGCCGCGCGACCTGCTGTGAGAGCCAGCGGTTCACGAGCGGCGTGGCCGCGTCGTACTGCTTGCGGTCCGTGAGGATCTTCGCCGCCGCGAGCCGCTTGTAGAACTCGTCGCGCCACTCGGGCTTCACCGTGAAGTCCTTGGTGACATGATCCTTGAGCTCGAACGAATAGCTGTACAGCACGCCGCGAAGCGCCGGAAACTTGGGCGCGATCGCCTTGGCGAACTCCTGCTCCGCCGTGGTTACCGTGTCCTCCGGAACGATGATGTCGGGAGTGATGCCGCCACCGCCGTAGATCGTGCGGCCCGCATCACTCTTGTACATGGGGCGATGCTTCTTCACCGAATCCTGCTCGAGCGAATCGGGCTTCGCGTCGTCGGGCGCAACCGTGCCCACGGCGGAATCGGGATCGATGTGCTTGCGGTTCTTCTGAATCGAGCGCCCGCTCGGCGTATACCACTTGCCGGTGGTGAGCTTCATTGCCCAGCCGTCGTCCAGGGGGAAGACGGTCTGCACGAGTCCCTTGCCGAACGATGTCGTGCCGACGACGAGCGCGCGATCGTGATCCTGCAGCGCGCCGGTGACGATCTCGCTCGCGGACGCCGAATATCCGTCGACGAGAACGACGAGCGGCACGTTGCCGATGTGCTCTCCGCCGTGGGTGGTGAAGACCTGCGGTGGTCCCTGGCGCGTGCGCACGCTCGCGATCGTCTGGCCGGAGGAGCCGAGAAAGAGGTCGGCGATGTCGAGTCCCTGATCGAGGATGCCGCCCGGATCGTTGCGGAGATCGAGCACGATTCCCTTCGCGCCCTCGCGCATCAGCCGATTGACGTTGCCACGCAGCTCGGCTGCCGAGTTCTCGCTGAACTGCTGCAGCGGAACGTAGGCGACCTTGTTGTCGAGCATGAGCGCGTAGGGCACGGCGGGAACGTGGATCTCCGCGCGCGTGAACGCGTGCTCGATGGGAGTCGCGATGCCGGGACGAGCGAACCTGACCTTCACTTTCGTCCCGATGGTGCCGACGAGCACGTCGGACACCTGTTGGGAGGTCCAGCCGCGCGTGGATGCCGTGTCGATCCCGACGATGTGATCACCCTCGGCCACGCCGGCCTGCTCCGCCGGCGTGTGATCGAACACTCGCACGACGACAATGGCGCCTTCCTGCTGCTCGATCTGCATACCGATGCCGCCGTACTTGCCGGTGGCCATGGTCGAAAACCGCTTGAGCTGCGCGGGAGTGTAGAGCTCGGAGTATGGATCGTCGAGCTGCTGCACGAGGCCGCGAGCGGCCTTCTCGAAGAGCTGATTCTGCTGAAGCGTGTCGACGAAGCGTTCGCCGACGAGCGAAAGCACCTGATCGAACACGTGCGCGCCATCGCGGGTGGACTGCCGCTCGATGGCAGCGCCCCCGATCACGATCGGCAGCGCTATGACGCCGAGTAGCGCCGCGGTACGAAGTCGGGACATAAATACCTTGAATGAGGAGAAGCGATCTCCTCTGGAATACGGTCGCGCGAGGAGATAGTTCCCGTCTCGCTCGCGCGTGTGAAGCTACTCCCCGCCGCCTTCGTTCCCTGCATGCGTTGCGCCGCCGCCGCTCACCAGGATCTGTTTCCACGTGAGCTCGGGCCCCTTTCGAAAGCCTTTCTGCGTCAGCTTCACGCCCTCGGGTGAGATCGCAACCATGTACGCTGCGCCATCGATGTCGATCTCACGCTTCAATGTTTTCTCGAGCTTAGTCGCCATGACGAGCACTCCGAGGGTAGGGGTCCAACGACGGGGCACGCAAAAATACTGCTCACACCACAGCACTATGAATGAGTCCGGTCTGCCAGCGTGTACTCAACATACCACTCACGCGCCTGTTGCTGAACAGTCACGTCGCGCACGAGACCGGCTGCAATCAGCATCTCGTGCGCTGGTTGTAGCACGCGCTGCAGGTGCGACGGGTAACGCTGTGCAAGCGGAAGCTGTTCGGCTAGATGGGCGAGCGTGACGCGCCAGCAGCCAACGCCTTCCTCGTGCGCCACCTCGAAGAGGCGATAGAGCCGGCGCGCCACTGGCGACGACAGCGCCATGTACTGCGCGGCAGAGAGGAGTACGACGTGTCCTGCCGCGATGTTGGCGCGAGCGACGGGAGACATCGTGATGTACGCCTCGCCGGGCTCGGAGGCGGGGAAGGCCGAAAAGAGGCCGAGCTGATCCCGATCGGCGAGCCGGCGCCGCTCGATGACGACGCCCGTGAGAATACTGAATCGAGCATCGACGACGGCGTGTGCGGCGCCATCGAAATACGCCTGTTGGGATTCGAGGGTGGTGTGCTGGAGCCGAGCGAGCGCGGACCGGAGCTGCTCGTAGGTACGGCCGTCCACGCGACGCCCGATCGAGCGCAGGAAGGCGTGGAGAGTGAAGGCGACCGTTCCGTCGGAAGGAGATCCCGCCTCCTCGTAACGGCGCCACAGCTCGACATAGACGTCCTGATCGAAGGTGCCGGGGAGGCGATCGCCGGGATTCGGGAGGACGCGCCATCGGCCGCCCGGGGGCGGCAGATACGTAATCGCCGAGTCATCCGCTGAATCACTGAGCCGGAACATCGGCAGGGTTTCGAGCGACCGGTCGAGCGCGATCGTCCGCGCAGCCGTTCGGCGTCGCGAGGCGAGAACCATGTGCCGGAAAGGTGGACTGGTGGTGCGAGGGGAGCAAGGCGAGTGGTGATTTCTGGCGGCTTCAGCCTTGCATTGGCATTTGTCATGAAAAAGAACACGGAACACCCGTCGGAGGCAAAGCGGGCGAGCGATCAGAAATACAGCGTGGCCGAGAAGATCGGGCTCACTGCGGGCGGCCTGCTGCTGATCCTGTTCACGATCATCGGGATGGAGTTCACGCTCCACGGCTCGCACATCTCGCATCTGCAGGGAGTCGGAAGCGCGGCGCCGCCAGTGGGTGATCCGCTCTTCACGCGGACGATGGAAGTGTTCTCGGGCACGCACCTCACCGATGGCAATCACGTCACCGTGCTGCTCAATGGCGAGCAGACGTTTCCAGCCATCTGGAAGGAGCTGCGCAGCGCGAAGGAGACGATCACGATCCAGATGTACTTCTTCGAGCCGGGGAAGATCGCGGACACGCTCTCAGCGATCCTGCGAGAGCGCGCGCGGAACGGCGTAGCGGCGTACATGCTCACTGATGCGTTTGGGGGACAGCACATCACCAAGGGCTACATCGACTCGCTGCAGGCAGACGGTGTGCACTTCGCGAAATTCCGCCCCGTGCACTGGTACGAGATGCAGAAGCTGCAGAACCGCTCCCACAATCGCGTGATCGTCGTCGACGGCAAGGTGGGATTCACCGGGGGCTTTGGTGTCGGGGACAAGTGGCTTGGCAACGGACACAGCAAGGATCAGTGGCGCGACACCGATGTACGCTTCACCGGGCCGGCCGTGTCGCAGCTGCAGGCGACGTTCGCGGATGGCTGGGTGGAGGCGACGGGCAACCTGCTCACGGGCGAGAAGTACTTTCCGAAGGAGCCAGTGAAGGAGGAGCCGTCGGAGACGGCCGGACTGCTCGATGCGCAGCCCACGATCGGCAGCACGCCGGCCGAGCGGTTTCTGGCGCTGAGCATCGCCGGCGCACGACGGCGGCTGTTCATCACGAACTCCTACTTCGTACCCAACCACGATTTCAAGCAGCTCCTCATCCAGGCATCGAAGCGCGGCGTGGACGTGCGCATTCTCACCGTCGGCGAGGAGTCCGACGTGAAGATCACGCGCTACGCCGGACGCAAGCAATACGACGATCTGCTGAAAGGCGGCGTGCGCATCTTCGAGTTCGCGCCCACGATGATGCACGCCAAGTCGCTCGTCGCGGATGGATTGTGGGTGAGTGTCGGATCGATGAACTTCGACAACCGCTCGATGGTCTTCAACAACGAGTCGAATCTCAACGTGCTCGATGCCGGCACTGGCGCCATGCTGGACTCGGTGTTCCTGGACGATCTCAAGTACTCCAAGGAGATCACGCGCGCGGAGTTCGAGAAGCGCGGCCTCCTTCAGCGGATCTTCGAGGTGGGCGCCTCGGCCATGGCGCGGCTGCTGTAGAATCTCGCGCGGCGTAACTTTCACGCATGCCACGCCGCGCCGCCGCGGGTCCGCTCGCCTCGTTTCACCCGATCGTTCGCGCGTGGTTCGCGGAGCGTTTCGGCGCGCCGAGCGAGCCGCAGCGGCTGGGGTGGCCGGCGATCGCGAGCGGCGAGCACACGCTCATTCTCGCTCCTACCGGCACCGGCAAAACGCTCGCGGCATTCATGTGGGAGCTGAACCAGCTGATCGTGCGCGGGCTCGAGTCGCCGCTGCCGAACGCGGTTCAGATCCTCTACATCTCTCCGCTCAAGGCGTTGGGCAACGATGTCCAGCGCAATCTCGAGCAGCCGCTGACCGAGCTGCGCGCGCGCTTCGAGGCGGAAGGGCAGGCGTTTCCCGAGATCAGGATCGGTGTGCGCACGGGCGATACGCCGCCGTCGGCGCGCGCGCGGATGCTGCGGAAGGCGCCGCACATCCTGATCACGACGCCCGAGTCGCTGAACATCCTGCTCACGAGCATCCGCGGGCGCGGAATGTTCAGTGGCGCACGCGCGGTGATCGTCGACGAGATCCACGCGGTGGCCGGGACGAAGCGCGGAGCGCATCTCGCGCTGACGCTCGAGCGGCTCGGGATGCTGGTGGAAGCGCCCGTGCAGCGCATCGGGCTTTCCGCAACGCAGCGGCCGCTCGAGGAAGTCGCGCACTTCCTGGGCGGCATGGGCGCGGTGCGAGAGAGCGATGACGCGCCGGAGTTTCGTCCGGTGACGATCGTCGACTGCGGGCTCGTGAAGCAGATGGAGCTGAGCGTGATCTCGCCGGTACCGGATCTGGGCGAGGTGGGCGGCAGCGTGTGGCCCGCGGTGGCGGAGCTGGTGCTCACGTACATCCGTCAGTCGCGAACGACACTCGTGTTCGTGAACAACCGCGCGCAGGCGGAGCGGATCGCGGCGCGCGTGAACACGCTCGCCGAGGAGCAGCTGGCGCGGCCGTATCACGGCTCGCTCGCGCGCGAGCGGCGGCGGGAGCTGGAGCGCGCGCTCAAGGCGGGGGAGCTGCCGGCATTGGTGTCCACGAGCTCACTCGAGCTCGGGATCGACATCGGCTCGGTGGATCTGGTGATTCAGCTCCAGAGCCCGAAGCGCGTGAGTGCGGGCCTGCAGCGCGTGGGACGCGCGGGGCACAACCTTGGCGCGGTGAGCCGCGGCGTGCTGGTGCCGACGTTCCGGGATGACCTCGTGGAGAGTGCGGCCATCGTGGAAGCGATGCGCGCCGGCGACGTGGAACCCACGCGCGCGATTCAGAATCCGCTCGATGTTCTCGCGCAGAGCATCGTCGCGATGGTCAGCGTGGACGACTGGACGGCGGGCGATGCGTACGCGCTCGTGCGTCGCGCGTATTCGTATCACCGGCTCACGCGCGCGGCGTTCGATGAGGTGCTATCGATGTTGTCGGGGAAGTATTCATCGGAGCTCGCGGCGGAGCTCGAGCCGCGCATGACGTGGGATCGCGTGAACGACCGGCTGGCGGGCACGCGTGCGTCGCGGATGATGGCGGTGATCTCCGGCGGGACCATCCCCGACCGCGGGCTGTACACCGTGAACCTCGCCGATCGCACGCGGCTGGGTGAGCTCGATGAGGAGTTCGTGCACGAGTCGCGGGTGGGCGATGTGTTCCAGCTCGGATCGGCGACGTGGCGGATCCGGTCGATCGAGCACGATCGCGTGATCGTCGCGCCCGCGCCGGGGGCGCCGGCGCGGATGCCCTTCTGGCACGGCGAGTTCGCGACGCGTTCGGTGCCGCTGAGCAAACGGGTGGGGGCGCTCCGGCGCGAGCTCGCGGTGGTGGACATCGATGACGAGTCGGTGAACGCGGGGCTGGAACAGCGTTACGGCGTGGACGCGGCGTGCGGGCGGTCGCTTCGCTCGTACATCGCCGAGCAGCGCGCGAGTACGGGTGTGGTGCCGGACGACCAGACGCTCGTGATCGAGCACTTTCGCGATGAGATGGGCGCGCTCAGAGTCATCCTGCATTCCGTGTTCGGGGGGCGCGTGAATGCGCCGTGGGGGATGGCGCTCGCGCAGCGCCTGCGGGAAGCGCTGCCGGGAATGGAAGTGCAGGTGCAGACGACCGACGACGGGATCATGCTCCGCCTGCCGAACCTGGGGAGCGCTGCACCGTTGTCGGCACTCATGCACCTGTCCGCGGAAGAAGCGGAAACGCGGGTGATGGATGAGGTGGGGAGCACGTCGCTCTTCGGCGCGCGCTTCCGCATGAACGCGGCGCGCGCGCTCCTGCTTCCGCGCGGATCGCCGCGACGGCGGATGCCGCTCTGGCTGCAGCGTCTCAAGGCGCTCGATCTGCTCGATGCCGTGCGCCGCTTCCCGAGCTTTCCGATTCTCGTCGAGACCTATCGCGAGGTGCTGCAGGACGCATTCGACATGAGCGCGCTGAAGGATGTGCTCGATGCGATCGGCGCCGGGCGCATCGGCATCCGAACCGTGGAGACGGAGCGTGCATCGCCCTTCGCGGCCAGCCTCCAATTCGGATTCGTGATGGACTGGCTCTACGGCGACGACACGCCGCGCGCCGAGCGGCAGGCGGCGCTGTTGTCGATCGATCGCGGGCTGCTCGACGAAGTGATGGGCACCGAGGGCGCGGACGAGGGAACGCTGGAGGCGATCGAGCAGCTGCTTGCGGAGCGCCGCGGAACGGCGCCCGAGCGGCGGGCGCGCACGGCGGACGAGTTGGCAGTGCTGCTCGATCGTGCGGGCGATCTCGCGCCACACGAGCTTCGCGCGCGCGTGGCCGACGCGGATGGATGGCTGGGCGCGACCGATCCGATGCTCGAGCTGCTGGATGCGGGGCGCGCGATCGCGATCCCGTTCGAAACGGAGACGGCACCGGCCGAGTGGCGCATCGTGTCGACGGAATCGATGGGGCGGTACGCGGCGGCACGAGCGCCGGAGATCATTTCCGGGGTGCGCGCCGGAGCATCGCTGGTGGAACGAAGTGCGGAAGAGGTGCTTCCCGCAGCCATGCTGAACGTCGTGCTCGAGCCCAGAATCGCGCGGCGGGAGATTCTCGCCCGATGGCTGGCGCTCGCGGGTCCGGTGACGGTGGGCGAGGTGCATGCGCGATACGGGTGGCCCGAGGCGTGGATCGAGAAACGGATCCGCGAATGGGAGGAGAACGGGAAGCTCGTGCGCGGCCGATTCCGTCGCGAGGTGACGGAGCCGGAGTGGGCGACGCGCCGCATCGTGGAGCTCGCGCGTCATCGCGCGCTCGCAGCGCTCCGCAAGCAGATCCAGGCCGTTGAGCTCTCGAGCTTCACCGCCTTTCTTCAGCGATGGCAGCATCTCGATCCGCGCGAGCATCTGGATGGCGCGAGCGGCGTGAGCGCGATCCTGCAGCAGATGAGCGGTCTGCCACGTGCCCCGGCTGCGTGGGAGCGCGACATCCTGCCGGGGCGACTCGAGCGCTACGATCCCGCGTGGCTTGCGCAGCTCGCGTCGAACGGATCGATCGTCTGGGCGGGCGGGAGCCGACCGGATTCCGGCGACGCGCCCGCGCTCGCGAGCGTGCGCTTCTTTCCTCGCGGCGAGGGCGCCATCTGGCTCGATGACGAGGACGATCCGCCGCTGAGCACGAATGCCGTAGCCGTGCGGGAGGCGCTCGAACGGATCGGCGCATCGTTCCTGACGGACATACAGGCGGCCACGGGGCTGACGCCGCTCTCGGTGCGCGACGCGTTGCGCGAGCTGTCGGCGGCGACGCTCGTGACGAACGACAGCATCGAGGCGCTGCGCGAGGTCGTGCGCACGCGCTCGATCCCGGGGCGCGCGCGCGCTGTGCGCGGGCAGCCGCTCCAGGATCCCACGCGCTGGCTCCCGGAGAGCTTCGAGGCGACGCCGGGGCGACCCGTGTACCAGCGGATGCCCAGCCAGCGGCGGCTCCCCAAGTGGCGGCGCCCGGAGCTTCCCGGACCCGTATCCGGATGGGTGGGACGCTGGTCGCTGCTGCGTACGGCCGGCACCTGGGGCACGCGTCCGGATGAAGAGGAGCACGCCGAGCAGATCGCGCGGCAGTGGCTCGACCGCTACGCGATCGTCACGCGCGACTGGTGGCGACGCGAACGGCCGCCCGTGGGCTGGCGCGCGATCTACCGGGAGCTCAAGCGTCTGGAATATCGCGGCGAGGTGCGACGCGGCTATTTCGTGGAGGGAATGGGCGGCGCGCAGTTCGCCCTGCCCGAGGCGGTCGAGCGGCTTCGCGCGCAGCCCGATCTCGATGCGGACGCGCCGATGATCGTGATGTCTGCTGCGGATCCGGCGAATCCATACACGCTCGCGCTGGAATCGATCGCGCGCGGCTCACTCGTGCGCCCGCGCGGCGCCGGCGCCTTGCTGCTCACCCGGCGAGGGATCGTGATCATGAACGCGGAGGGTCGCGGCCGGCGCATCTCGATCGCGGTCGATGCATCGGACGCCGATGTCACCGCCGCCGCGCGCCTGCTCGGCAACTATCTCTCGCGCGCCACGCCGACGGGCGCGCGCGCCGCGCGCGACCCGCGCATCGAGACCATCAACGGTGAGCCCGCAGGCACGAGCGCGCACGCCGAGGCGATCATGGATGCGGGATGGCGCCGGGCGACGGATGGACTGGTGTTCTATCGGGTGTGATTCTGCAACCCTTAAAGGCCTGATGCTCGAAGCGACGCTTAGCTCTCGCGCAGCTGCAGTGCAGCTCGGCGCTCAGCGAATGTCCGCGCGGCCGAGGGCTGCGCGCACCGCCTCGCGCATCGCCACTACCGCTTCTTCGCTCGAGGCCGGAGAATCGTCGCGCACGTGGAGCTCGATGCCGTCCGCCACCTGGATGCGGTGCCACACGGCGTCGTGCGAGCCGTTGTCCGCTACCACTCCATCGGCGCGAGCGCCGAGCGCCGGTGCGAGCGAGGATGCCACGCGCCGCTCGAGTGCGTCGCCGGTGAGGCCCGTGACCTCGAGCTTGATCTTCTCGAGCGTGAGCCCTTCGCGCTGACGGATCTTGATGAAGAGCAGCTGAAGCAGGTGGCGATATCCGTACGTCGCCGCCGTGCCGGTGCCATCGGGATGGTCGAGGAGGCCCGTGGACACGTAGAAGCGGACAGCGCGCGCGCTCGGCTCCGCGCGAGCGGCGCCGTTCGTAGGGCGCATTCCGGCGGCATCGACGAGCGCCGTGGCGTGCGCCGCGAGGCCGCGCGAGTTCCACGGCGCGTGCCGCGAGTGCGCGCGGAGGAGTGGGACAGGCGATTCGGCCATGGGTGCTCAATATAGGGCGAACGAACACGGCGGGAAGCGTGAATGCGCTTCCCGCCGTGTTCACCGCTTCATGGACCAGAGAACTACTTCCGACGAGCTGCCTTCCTGGCTCCCTTCTTCGCGCCACTCTTGCCAGCGGCCTTGCGCGCCGGAGCCTTCCTGGCGGAGGCGCGCGTGGCGCCGCCCTTTTTGGCGCCGCCCTTTTTGACGCTGCGCTTCTTGGCCGGCGCCTTCTTCGCGGACGACTTGCGGGCCGAAGTCTTTTTGGCGGGAGCCTTGGCCGCGCTCTTCTTTGCGGCCGGGGCGCTCTTGCCCGCTGGTGCCGCGGACTTGGACACGTTCCTGGCCGCGGTGTTCTTGGCCGGCGCCGATTTCGAGGCGTTCCTTGCCGCCGGAGCGCCGGACGACGGGCTCACGTTGCCATTCCCGGCCGCCGCGGCTGACGCGTTCTTCGCATCCTGCCGCTCGGCCTTGCTCGCCGCTCGCGAGGCGCGGGCCGAGGTGAGTGGAGCGACATCGTCCTCCTCTTCCTCCTCGACGACCACGGTGGGCGTTTCGCCGTCCTCATCCTCCTCGTCGTCCGTGCTGTCCCAGAGGTCCTCTCCGGTGGTTTTCGTCATCCCCCAGCCGGCGCCTTCCTCGTCCTCATCGTCATCGTAGGAAGCGCCGCCGCCACCTCCGTATCCCAGATCCTCCTCGTCATCCTCGTGCTCCGACAGATAGAGCTTCTCGTTGAACTCATCACCACGCGGCATGCTTGCCTCCTTTCATGTTATTGATCACGAAGCTCTGGACCGCAGGAGCGGCTTCACTGAATCGACAAGGCTGCACTTCGTATGCCTCGCAACTTCGAAGTGAACCGCGGAATCATAGCGACTGTTCCGCAGGAATCACCCCAATACCACGAATCGAAACAAAGGTCAAGCAGTGATCCCTTCGATGTGACCGCTCGCCGCCAGCCGCCGGCCGGCGCGGAGCTAGTCGCCGCTCGCCGGCAGCGGCGCATGCCCCGCGAGCGTGCCGTGCGTGCGCTCGTCGTTCCGGTGCTCGGCCCGCTCGAACCGCTTCTGCAATGCGTCCAGATAGGTGTAAAAGACCGGTGTCACATACAGTGTAATGATCTGTGAAAAGGCCAGTCCGCCCACGACCGCCACGCCGAGCGGGCGCCGGGATTCCGCGCCGGCGCCTGCCCCGAGCGCAATCGGAAGCGTGCCCATCAACGCAGCCATCGTCGTCATCATGATTGGACGGAATCGTACGCTGCACGCCTCGAGAATCGCGTCTCGCGCCGATTTCCCTTCGTTACGCTCCGCCTCGACGGCGAAGTCGATCATCATGATGGCGTTTTTCTTCACCAGGCCGATCAGCATGATGATGCCGACAAAGGCGTACACGCTCAGCTCCATGTGGAAGATCCACAGCGTGAGCAGCGCGCCAAAGCCGGCGAATGGAAGCCCGGTGAGGATCGTGATCGGATGGACGAAGCTCTCGTACAGAATGCCGAGCACGATGTAGATGATCAGGATCGCGAGCACCAGCAGCACGAGCAGTCCCTGTTGCGCCGCCTGGAACGCCTGCGCCGTGCCGGAGAACGCGGTCGTGATGCTCGACGGCAGAGTCTGCGCCGCGAGCCGGTTCACCTCGCCCACCGCGGTGCCGATCGCGACGCCCGGCTCCAGGTTGAACGACAGCGTCACCGACGGCAGCTGCCCCGAGTGGTTGACCGTCGCCGGTCCGGTGCCGGGCGAGACGTGTGCGAGAGAGCTGAACGGAACGAGATCGCCGTTCGCCGAGTGCACGTACAGCAACCCGAGCGCAGCCAGATTCTTCTGGTACTGCGGCTGGAGCTCCATCACCACCCAGTACTGGTTGTTCGGCGTGTAGATGGTCGATACCTGCCGCGAGCCGTAGGCATTGTAGAGCGCGTCCTCCAGGCTGTTGGCGGTGATGCCGAGCGACGATGCGCGGTCGCGGTCGATGTCGACCTGCACCTGCGGATTCTTGACCTGCAGGTCGCTGTTGACGTCGACGAGACCCGGGAGCGCGCGCATCTTCTGCTCCATGATCTCGGCGTAGTGATAGAGTGTGCCGATGTCCGTGGCCTGCAGAGTGAACTGGTAGAGGCTCCGGCTCGAGCGGCCGCCGATGTTGATCGGCGGCGGGTTGGTGATGAAGACGCGGGTGCCCGGGACCACCGACAGCTTGCTCGTGAGCTCGCGCGCGACACCGTCGGCATCGAGCGAGCGCTCGGACGGATCCTTGAGGTGAATGAAAAAGCGTCCCTGGTTGATCGTCGGATTGCGTCCGCTCGCACCGATCGACGACATGAAGTTCTTCACGTTCGGGTCCGCCTGCACGATGTCGGCAAGCTGCTTCTGGTGCTGCATCATGGCATCGAACGAGGTGCCTTGCTCGGTCTCGGTGGACACGCTCAGCTGGGATGTGTCCTCACTCGGAATGAATCCTTTGGGCACGATGACGCCGAGCGCGAGCGTGCCCAACAGAATGAGCGCGGAGAATGCGAGCGCGTACGGGCGGTGGTCCATGACCCGTCTGAGCGTGCGCTCGTAGAACGCCAGCGTCTTGTTGTACGCGCTCTCGGTGACGGCGAAGAAGCGGTTGTGCTTCTCGTTCACGTGCGATCTGAGGAAGCGGCTGCACAGCATCGGCGTGAGCGTCAGCGAGACGAAGCCCGAGACGAGGATCGCTGCGCCGATCGTCACCGCGAACTCGTGAAAGAGCCGGCCAACGAGCCCGCCGAGGAAGAGAATCGGCACGAACACGGCAACGAGCGACATCGTCATCGAGAGAATCGTGAATCCGATCTCGCGCGATCCGACGAGTGCGGCCTCGTACACCGGCTCGCCCTTCTCGATGTGGCGCACGATGTTCTCGAGCATGACGATCGCATCGTCGACGACGAATCCCACGGATAGCGTCAACGCCATCAGCGAGAGATTGTCGAGACTGTAGTTCAGCAGGTACATGACCCCGAACGTCCCGACGAGCGACATCGGAAGCGCGAGGCTGGGGATGATGGTCGCCGAGAGGTTGCGGAGGAAAATGAAGATCACGAGCACGACGAGGAACAGCGTCAGCATGAGCGTGAACTTGACGTCCGACACCGACGACTGAATCGCCACCGACCTGTCGTAGAGCGTCTGCACTCTCACGGACGCGGGAAACTGACTCTCCATCTGTGCCATCGCGGTCTTCACGAGACCGGCGACTTCGACGGTGTTCGTGCCGGGCTGCCGCTGAATGGCGAGCACGATGGCTCGTTGACCGTTGTACCAGCTCGCGACTTTGCTGTCCTGCACGCCATCGACGACGGTGCCGATGTCCTGCAGGCGTACGGGAGCGCCGTTTCTGTACGTCACGATGAGTGGACGGAAGTCCTTCGCATTCGCGAGCTGTCCGTTCGCCTGCACCGTGTACGCCTTGTCCGTGCCCCACAGCACGCCCGTGGGAAGGTTCACGTTGCCCGAGTTGACCGCGTCGACGACCTCGTCGATGCCGATCTTTCGCGTCGCCATCGCCTGTGGGTCGAGCTGGATGCGCACCGCGTATTTCTGCGAGCCGTACACCTGGACTGCCGCCACGCCCGAGACCATCGAGATGCGCTGCGCCAGAAAGGTCTCGGCGTATTCGTCGAGCTGCGACAGCGGCATCGTCGTCGACGTCAACGAGAAGTAGAGGATCGGCGATGCGGAAGGATCCACCTTCTGGTACGACGGCGGCACGATGTTCTGCGGCAGCTGGCGCAGCGTCTGCGAGATCGCGGCCTGCACGTCCGCCGCGGCCGCATCGATGTTGCGGTCGAGGGCGAACTGCAGCGTGATGCTCGTGTTGCCGAGCGCGCTCTGCGAGGTCATCGCATCGATGCCGGCGATGGTCGAGAACTGCTTCTCGAGCGGCGTCGCGACGGACGACGCCATCGTTTCCGGACTCGCGCCCGGAAGCGACGCATTCACCGAGACCGTCGGGTAGTCCACGGTGGGCAGATCGCTCACCGCGAGATTGCGGTAGGCGACGATACCGAAGAGAAGAATGCCCGCCATGACGAGCGTCGTCATGACGGGACGTTTGATGAACAGCGCCGATATACTCATCCTGCCCTCTGCTGATCTCCGCCGGTGGCCGGCTTGATCTGGACTTTGGTTCCCGTGTTCAATCGCAGCTGGCCATCGATCACGACCAGCTCGCCAGGCTTCACGCCCTGCGAGACGATGGTGACGTCGCCCGCGGCACGGTCGATCGTGATCTCGCGCTGGGTTGCCGTACTGTCCGCGTTGATCACGAAGAGAAACGCTCCGTTCTGTCCTTCGACTACGGCCTGCGTGGGCACCGTGATGGCGTTCGGCTGCTCGAAGAGCTGCAGCGTCGCCGTCACGAACTCGCCGGGCCAGAGCGCGCCATCCTTGTTCTCGAAGTTGCCCTTGAGGAGAATGGTGCCCGTGGTCGTGTCGATCGCGTTGTCGACGAACGACAGCGTGCCCGCGCTCGAGATCCCCGGTGCGCTGGCGGGGCGCGCAGTGACGGGCAGTGTGCTGGACGCATACTGCCGGATACGCTGCAGACTCGCGGCCGGCACCGAGAAGCGCACGAGAATCGGATGGATCTGATTGATGGTCACGAGCGGCGAGGTCGCGGGCACGCGCGCGAGGTAGCCGACGCGCACCTGGAGGCTGCCCGCGCGCCCGGCAATCGGTGCGCGGATGGTGGCGTACTGCAGGTTGAGCTTCGCCTGCTGGGCCAGTGCCTCATCCGCGGCGAGCGTGGCGTTGAGCGCCGCCGCGTTGGTCTTGACCTGCTCCATCTGCTGTGACGTGACGTAGTTCTTCTCCACCAGCGCGCTGTAGCGCGCCACATCCGAGGTGGCATTCGCGAGCTGCGCGCGATCGCGCTCCACCACCGCCTGCGCCTGATTGTACGCCGCTTGGTAGGCACGCGGATCGATCTCGAAGAGTGGCTGTCCCTCCTTCACGTCGTCGCCTTCCTTGAAGAAAATCTTCGTGATGATCCCGCTCACCTGGGGCTCGATCGCGACGGTTTGCATCGGCTCGACCGTGCCGTTGGCCTGCAGCGTGTAGGGCATCGTTCGCTGATCCGCCCTGGCCACGGTCACCGGCACCGCGGCCGCGGGCGGAGGCGCTTTCTTCGCACACGCGAGTAGCGCCGTCGCCACGGCTGCGGCGGTGACGATGCGGAACGAACGACGAACGATCATTTCGGTGGTGCCTCTCGAGTGGTGTCAGGGGTGAATGGAATGTTCGCACCGCCGGCCGTGTCGAGCACGCCGGTGTCGTGCGCCAGCTGTGCGAGCGAGGTCTGCCAGATCCATCGCGCCTGCACCTGCTGCGCCCGCGCGGACGCGAGGGCGCTCTGCGCGGTGAGCAAATCGACGAACAGTCCCACGCCGGCGCGGTAGCGGCCGAGCGCGGCTTCGGCCGATGCCTGCGCGCTCGCGAGCAGATCGTCGGCTGTATTTACCCGTCTCGCCGCCGTTTGTAACGCGTAATAGGAGCTGAACACCTGAAACTGCACCTGCTGTTTCACCGATGCCGCGCGACCGAGCGCCGCGTCCGCCTCGGCGCGCGCCTGCTTCACTGCGTACTGGCGCGAAAATCCTGAAAAAATGGGGATCACCAGCCCGAGTCTCAGGCTGTAGTTCGTGGCGCCGCTCGGAAGCGTCTGCACGTAGGTGCGACCACCCGCGCCCGTTACCTGAACGGATGGAAAGAGATTGCCGCGTGCCGCACGCACGTTTCCCACGGCCTGCCGGTATTGCGCCTGTGCGGCCGCGAGATCGGGGCGACTCTTCACCGCCTGCTCGATCAGCGCCTCCACGCTATCGGTGGCAGGGCCCACCGCGGTGGCGGGCACCGCCTCGATGTCGTACGGGGCATTGGCCGGGAGTCCCATCGCCAGCGCGAGCGCGCCACGCGTGGTCTGCAGATCGCCCTCGGTGGATTCGAGAGTGAGACTGGCCTGCGAGTATGCCGTCTTGGCCTGCAGCACGTCGGCGACGGTCGCGAGCCCGACGCGCTGCCGCTCCTGCGTCGATTCGAGGCTCGTCTGCGCTTCCTTCACGCTCGTTCGCTCCGAGAGGACCAGCGCCTTGTTGGCCATGTAGTTGAAGTACGCGCTCTCGACCTGGAGCACGACGTTCTGGATCGTTGCATTGTGCGTCCAGTTGGACGCGATCAGCGCCTGTCGCGCCGATTCGATCGTTCCCGCCCGCCCGCCAAGATCCGCGATCAGCCAACTCACGGAGAAGGTGGGGCCGTAGTTCGTTTGCGTGAGCGATGGCCGGAGCACGCTGTCGTTGCTGAAGGTGGGCGACGACCTGAGACGGGTGACGCCGACCTCCGCATCGATCGTGGGATAGTAGAGTCCCTTCGATCCTCCGTACGCTGCTGCCGCCGCGCGCGCGTTGGCCCACGAGATCTGCGTCTCCGGATTGTTGCGCAGCGCGAGATCGACGACGTCGCCGAGCGTGAGCGTGTTGGCGCGCGACAGCAGGTCGGGCGGGAACGACGCAGGCGTGGAGGGGAGCGTATCGCGCGGCGGTGGGGGCGGGGTCCACGCCTTGTTCGGCGCCGGTGCCGTGCCGGCTACTCCGGATACGGACGGTGTTCCCACGCATCCGGCGCTGAATAGGATGCTGGCAATGAAACGAACTCTCTTCACGAAGCGGACACGGGTGAAAGGACGGGCGCTCCCACCATACGCGCCGCCCGGTCAGCCTGTTGGGCCTAACCGAGATTCAGGGCGTGCTCAGGCGGATCTCGTTTCCTCTCGCTTCGCGATTACCGCGCCGAGGGCCACCACGACGGTCGGATCGAGTAGATTGCCCGCCCGAGTGTGGATCGTGGCGATGGCAGCGCTCGGCGAGATCGCGTCGCGATAGGGGCGGGGGGAGGTGAGCGCGTCGAACGCGTCGGCGGCGGCTATGATGCGTCCCCCCAACGAGATGGCCTCGCCGGCCACGCCCCGTGGATAGCCCTGGCCATCGAAGTGCTCGTGGTGATCGCACACGTAGTCGAGCACGCGGCCGAGATAGCGAAGCGGGGAAAGAATCTGCATGCCGATGCGGACGTGCTCGCGCACGTGAGCCATCTCCTCGGTCGTGAGCTCGCCAGCCTTGGCGAGCACCATCTCGCTCACGCCGGCCGTACCGACATCGTGCAACAGTCCCGCGATGCGAACCGCCTCGATCGTGGCCTCGTCGAGACCCATGTGGGCGGCGATCGCGGTGGCGAGCACCGCCACGCGCTCGGAATGGCCGGCCATGAACGGCATCTTGGTTTCCATGGCCGAGATGACCGAATGCGCGACATCGACCGTGAGCAGCTCCAGCGAGCTGCGATCGCGCTCCATCTCCTCCATCTTGCGCGCGATTTCCGCGGTTGCTGCCTGTCCCGCGCGCCGATGCTCGATGGCGCGCGCGCGTTTCGCGAGCGCCTCGACCACTGCTCCGTGCAGGTCCGCGAGCTCGATCGGCTTGACGAGGTAGTTGGCGGCGCCGCGCGCGAGTGCCGTGCTCGCGGTGACCGCATCGTTCACCGCCGAGAGCATCACGATGGCGAGGTCGGGCTCGTGCGCGAGCGCGGGCACGATGAGCTCAAGCCCCGTCATGCCGGGCATGCGGACATCGCAGACCATCACCTCGAAATGCTGCTGCTGCATCGTCTCGAGCGCGGCGGCGCCCGAGGCCGCAGGCACGGCGTGAAAGCCGCGCATGCGAAGGAAGCGCGACAGCGCCGTGCGAATCGCGGCCTCGTCATCGACCACGAGCACGCGCCCGAGCACCGAGCTGTCATCCGGCGGAGGCGGCAGCGTGCTGCTTTCGTTGGACATCAGCTTGAGAGTCATGCGGAGGTCTCGTCGAGGGGCAGCGTGAGGCGGAACGTCGCGCCGGCGCCGGGCGCCGTGTGCACGGTGAGCATTCCGCCGTGCGTCTGCACGATGCCGAAGCTCACACTCAGGCCGAGGCCCGTGCCCGCGCCTTCGGGCTTCGTGGTGAAGAAGGGCTCGAATATACGCTTTTGCACGTCGACCGACATCCCGTGGCCGGTGTCCGACACTTCGACGATCAGCCGGCCGGCGGCGACGCTCGTTCGGAGCGTGATGATCTTCCGTGGGCAGCTCGCGACCGCATGTTCGGCATTCACGACGAGATTGAGCAGCACCTGCTGCAGCTGGCGGTCGTCGCCGCGCACGCGCGGCAGCGAGGGCGAGAGATCCTGCCTCATCTCGATGCCGGCAGTGCGGAGTCCATAGGTGCGCAGCCGCATGGTCTGCTCGATCAGCGCGTTCATGTCGATGGGCACGCTGCGCGGGCCCGTCTTTCTCGCGAAGGTGAGCAGGTCGCGGATCACGGCCACGGCACGATCCGCCTCGCGCTTGATCATCTGCGCCGCTTCGAGCTGGTCGGGAGTGAGCCGCTCCTCCTGGAGCAGCTGCGCGAACGCCGAGATGCCGGTGAGCGGGTTGTTCACCTCGTGCGCGACGCCGGCCACCAGCTCTCCGAGCGCGACGAGCTTCTCCGACTGCCTGAGCTGCTCGGCCACGCGCCGCTCTTCGGTCATGTCGCGCGCGCTGACGACGCTCGCCGTGATCTCGCCCTCGTCGTTGACGATGTTGTTGATGCTCAGCCACGCGGGGAACTCCGATCCGTTCTTGCGCTGCAGCAGCAGCTCGCCCGACCACGACCCCGAAGTGGCGAGATCCTCGCGGTGGACCTCGCGCGTGTGGTCGTGCGCGCGCACGGTCGGGAGCACGGTGAGCACGTGCGAGGGAAGGCCGATGAGCTCCTCGCGCGTGTAGCCGTACTCGCGCAGCGCAGCGCCGTTGGCGTAGAGCACGATCTCATCGCGCGAGCGAATGAGCACGGGCTGGTCCATCGCCTCGAGCGCCACGGCGAGCGCACGCGCGCGCTCGTTCGCAGCCCGTTCCGCGGCCGACGCGTGCGCGCGCGCTATCGCGGTGCCCGCCTGCCTCGCGATCAGCATCACGATGTCGACCACTTCCCGGTCGTACGCATCCGGATTGTGCGACTGCGCCTGCAGTACGCCGAGTACCTGCTCGCCATTGACGATCGGTGCGCTCAGCACGACCGACATTCCGGGAAGCTTCGCGCGCACGATGCGCTGGGCCTCCGGAATCGCGGCGACGTTCGGCTCGCCGGTGCGAAAGGCCGTGACGAGGCTCTCGTCGGGAACGCTGCCGCGCACGATCGGATGGCACGTGGTGCTGTCGGCGTTGCCTTCGACGCCGTTCTTCACGATGTACTCTGGGATCAGCGTGTCGCGAGCTCCGTCGTGGCGCATGAGCACGAAGCAGGGCGCATCCACGATCGACGCCACGGCGCGATAGCTCTCGGCGTACACGTCGGAGAGCGAGACGGCGGCGGAGATCGCCTGCTGCACCTTGGCGACGGCAGCGAGCCGCTGCGCGCGCTGTTCGACGCGCTCGAGGAGAAGCGCGTTGCGCAGCGCCAGCGCGCAGTGGCCACCGAAGTCGATGAGCAGTGTGCGCTGATCGGCGTCGAAGCTCTGGGGCGTGAGGTAGCGCAGTACGAGCAGTCCCTGCAGGCGCCCCTCGACACCCAGCGGGATGAACGCGAGCGCCTGGATCCCGGCGGCGCGAAGGACATCGCGGAGCGACGCATCGTAGACGTCGTCGAGATCGTGCATGAAGAGAGGAACGCCGGAGAGCATCACCGCGCCGCCCGTCATGCTCCAGAACTTCGGTACCGCGAGAATGGCGACGCTGCTTCCGGGACCGCTCGAGACAGCCGTGTGCACCACGCCGTTGGTCGCCGCGGCCTGGTACAACGAGAGCCCGTCGGCGTCGAGCGACGTCTTGCAGATGCGCTCGATGTCGGCGTAGATCTCTTCCGGTGTGAGATGCATGGCGAGGCTGCGCGCGGAGCTCGCGAGGATGCTCGCATGCTCCATGGCGCGCACGGACTGCCTGTAGAGACGGGCGTTGTCGATCGCGATCGCCGCGTGATTGGCGAGGGCGAGCAACAGCTCCTCGTCGTGCGAGTCGAAGCGGCGCTCGGGAGCATCGAAGACGCTGATCGCGCCGATGACGAGCCCGTTCGCGATGCAGGGCACGGCAACGACGTTGCCAGCGGCCGGGACATCGCGCAGCCGCTCCCACAGCGGATGCTCGCCGGAGGACGAGATGTTGCCGAACGCCGCGTCGTCGTCGATCGCGAGATCGCCCGGATCGCCGTGCGTCGCGGCGATCACCATCGAGCCCTCCTCGACCAGCCCCAGGCGCGCGCCGCGCGCGTGGAGAAGCTCGGCGGCGTGGCGCACGATCAGCGCAAACACCCGATCGAGCTCGAGCGACTGGTTGATGCGCTGCACGATCTCGGCGAGCGCGCGCGCCTCGCGCGCACTCTGCTCGGGGCTCATGAGCGCAACGTCGCCCATCAGCGGCGACAATCCCGACTCGGCACCGCTAGGATCGGGAGCGCGGCGCCGCACGTTCTTCAGCAATTCGAATCACAATGATTGACATCCACTCGCAAAGGGCGGCACGCATGGGCCGCATAGGAGGACGACGCCTTTTGTGACCCTGTAACCGGCCCCAATTAGCAGCTATTAATCATCGTCGACGAACTCGATCGACACGGGCCGATCGATCAATCCTTGCCGGACACCGCGCTCGAGCAGCGCCCGAACCGCGGCACGTCCACGATCTCCGTAATCGAGTGTCCAATCGTTCACGTACATGCCCACGAATTCGTCGGCCTTGCCGCGATCGAGCCCCCGCGAGAACTGCATCGCGTGGTCGAGCGCCTTCACGCGGTGCTCGAGGCCATAGGCGATGCTCGCGCGCAGATGGCGCGACACGGTGCGGATGAGAGCATCGCCGAGATCCTTGCGCACGACGTTGCCGCCGAGCGGAAGCGGAAGCCCCGTCTCCTGATACCACCACTCGCCCATGTCCGCAATGAGATGCAGTCCGCGCTCGCCGAAGGTCAACTGCCCCTCGTGGATGAGCAGTCCCGCATCGACCTCGCCGTTCACGACCGCATCCTCGATGCGACCGAACGGCGTCATCACCGCCTCGAAACCGGGCTCGTAGAGCTGGAGCGCGAGGTAGGCGGTGGTGAGCGGACCCGGAACGGCGATGCGCTTGCCGCGCACATCGGCGCGGGTCATGGGGGTGCGGGCGACGAGCCGCGGCCCGTAGCGGTCTCCCATGGAGGAGCCGTGCGGCAGAAGCGCATAGCGCTCGGACAGATACGCGTACGCGTGAATGGACACGGCGGTCACTTCCAGCTCCGCCTTGAGCGCGCGCTGGTTGAGCGACTCGATGTCCTGCAGCTCGTGCACGTAGCGAAGATCGCCCGTGTCGATCTTGCCTTCGGCGAGCGCGTAGAACATGAACGCGTCATCGGAGTCGGGGCTGTGCGCGACGCGAATCGTCTTGATGGGCATGTGGCTGATGTGAAATGGAGCGTGCGGCGGGAACGGCTGCTACGTGCCGCTCGCGAGTGCGTCTCGAATGTCGGCGATGTGCCGGTCGTACTCCGGAAGCTTTCTGGCGAGCTCGGACTTTTGTGCGGCGCGGAGCTTTGCGTGATACGCGTTCGCGGCAGCCGTGTCGCCGCTCGAACGCGCGGCCTGCATCGCGAGCACGAGTCCGAGCAGGTGCGTGGGATGCTTCGCGAGAATGCTGTCGGCCTCGCTTTTGGCCGCCGGGTACGCGCCCGCGACCTCGGCGATCCGACCCATGTCGAATCGTGCATCGGCATCGGGGTTCGGGATCATCTCGTAGGCGGACATCGCCATGGGCGCGAAGAACTGCACGCTATCCTTCTTTCCCTCGGTGTCCAGGCGCATGATGCGATCGAAGAGTCGATCGGCGCGCTCGCGGGGAGACATGCTCGAGATGTCCGGCGCGCGCACGCCGGGCGCCGCTGCATCGGGCGCCCCGCCGGCATCGAGCTCGCCCTGCGGGGCGCCGCCCTGAGCCTGCGCCTGCGCGTCGGCGGGTGGCGCCGGGCGAAAGCGCTGCCCGGCGAGCAGCGCGATCAGACACACCAGCGCGATGCCGGCGATCGCCCAGGGCAGGGTGGCCGATGTCGCATCCGGTCTGCGCGTGCCGGGTGCGCCGGCAGCGGTGCCGCAGCGATGGCAGAACTTCGCGCCCGGGGTGAGAATCGTCGCGCAGGCGGCGCAGCGCGCGCCGGCCAGGGGCGAGCCACAGCTCGCGCAGAACTGCCCGCTCGCGGCGGCGCCGCAGCCCGGACACGTCACCGGGCCATGGGCCGGCGCCGGGCTGCCTGAAGAAGGAACTGTCATGCGTGGAATCTAGTTTGAGTTGAAGCGCCCCGCCCGACGGGGATATTTCGAATTCGCCCTGACTCCCCACCGCGCCCCGTAAATGTCACAGCCACGATCAGCCCTCGAGATCTCCCGCGCCGATCCTCGCGAGCCCGAAGCCGCCGCGCTCATTCGCGCGATGACCGAAGAGGTGACCGCGATTTACGATCACAAGATCGACGGCGCAGGAAACTTCAAACCTGAGGACGTGCTCGTTCCGGGCAGTGGATTCCTCGTGGGCCGTGTCGGGAGTCAGGCGGTCGCGTGCGGCGCGTACCGGCCGCTGGCTCCGGGAGTGGCCGAGATCAAACGGATGTTCGTTTCGCTCGAGCACCGGGGGCGGGGGTACTCGAAGGCGATGCTCATGACCCTCGAGGCCATGGCGACGGAGAATGGATACGAGACGGTGCGCCTCGAGACGCGTCCAAAGCAGGCTGCGGCGATCGCGCTCTACGAAGGGCTGGGCTACGTGCGCATTCCCAACTACGGGATGTACGAGGGGAAGGAGGACTGCCTGTGCTATGAAAAGCCGCTCGGGGGAATAAAATCGCGGCAATCGAGGTCTTGTGGAGAGGGCTGCGGCACTTCTCGATCCTGAACGCACATGAATCGCACTTCCGTTCGTAAATCCGAACCGTGACCGGACCGCGCGTTGCCCGTTGACTCGCGGTTCGAGAAAGTGGTGATGCCGCACCTCAATGCTGCGTACACACTCGCGCGCTATCTCACGCATGACGTGAGCGAGGCCGAGGATGCGACGCAGGAGGCGATTCTGCGCGCCGTGCGCTACATCCACACGCTGCGCAACGACGGTGATGCGCGCGCCTGGCTGCTCGCGATCGTGCGACGCGAGTGCTACGGAGGGCGGCGCCGCCGCATCGACACGGTTGCATTCGACGACGTGCCCGAGCTCCAGCTCGTGGACCAGGGCGCCTCTCCCGATACGGCGGCGAATCGCTCGATCCTGCAGCATCGGATTCGCGAAGCGGTGTCCGCGCTGCCGGATGGGCTGCGCGAGACGCTCATCCTTCGCGAGATCCAGCAGTGCTCCTATGACGAGATCGCCACGATCACGGAAGTCCCGCTCGGAACGGTGATGTCACGACTGTCGCGTGCTCGTGCCCGACTGGCCGAGTCGCTGGCGAATCTCGTCACCTTCGAAGAGGGATACGGATGACCGCACCCACGCCGCGCCCATTGGGCGAAGTGCTTCGAGAGGCGCTGCCGACGCACGAGGCGCCCGAGTCGCTGCGGGCATGGGCGCGTGCCCAGGCGAACGCAGCGAGTGAGGAGCACTCCGCGCCTCGCGCCAGCACGCGGCGCGCCCTTTCACGATTCGCGTACGCGGCGGGGCTGGTCGCGGCGCTCGCACTCGGCTGGTCGGGCGAGCGCATCTATCGCGCGTCGGCGGAGAGCGCGAATGCGCAGAAGATGCTCGTCACCGCACTCGTGGACACGCACGTGCGCTCGCTCATGGCCGATCATCTCACCGACGTACGCTCGAGCGATCATCACACGGTGAAGCCATGGTTCGCCGGCAAGGTGCCGTTCGCGCCGAACGTGCCGGAGCTGCAGGCGCAGGGCTTTCCGCTGGTCGGGGGTCGCGCCGAGTTCGTTGCGGGGCACACGGCAGCGGCGCTCGTGTACGGACGCGGACCGCACACGATCAATCTGTTCATCTGGCCCGCAACCGCGCGCGATGCCGGTGCGCCCCGCACCACCTACAACGGATACTCGCTCGTGCACTGGACCGATGGTGGCTTGACCTACTGGGCGGTCACGGACGCGGCGGCATCGGAGCTCGACGCGTTCGAGCGAGCGTTCCGGGCGTCGAGTCCGTAGCCTCACGCGAGGGGCGGTCGCGATCGGTGATCGACGCAGGCTTTGCGGCCGCATCCCGTTCGGCGAGCAGCTTCGCAACGACTCTGTCCTGCTCGTCGTAGCGGCCTTCCCCGAAGTTGTAGAAGCGCAGCTTGCCCGTGGCGTCCGCGAAGTAGGCGGCCGGCCAGTACTGATTGTGATAGGCGTTCCAGATCTTGTTGTCGTTGTCGATCACGACCGGGAACATGATGCCGAGCCGCTTCACCGCATCGCGCACGCCTTGAGGAATGCGTTCGGGTCCGAGCTCGGGCGTGTGCACGCCGATCACCACGAATCCGCGATCCCTGTACTTGGCGTAGAGCTCCTTCACATGAGGGAGCGCGTTCAGGCAGTTGTAGCACATGAAGGCCCAGAAGTCGACGAGCACGACCTTGCCCCTGAGCGCCTGGGGGGAGAGCGCGCCCGAGTTGATCCACTCGGTGCCGCCGTCGAAGCCGGGCAGGTCTCCATCGAGCTTGTCGAGGTGGATCGCGGTTGCGCGCGCATCCTCCTCGGCGGCGAATTCGTCGAGCGACATCCCCGGCGGATGCGGCTGCACGCGATCCGGCGTGAGCGTGGATACGAGATGCTCCTCGGCGTTCGCGGTCTTCACCAGGCCGCCCTTTCCGAAGAGCAGCTGGTCGTAGCCGAGCACGATCGCGAGCACCGTCACGATCGTGGCGACGCCGAACACGCGGCGAACGGCGATCTCGGTGGCGCCTGCACGCTTGATGCGCGAGATCAGCCTGGCACCGATCGAGAGAACTGCGGCGAGCGACATGGCGGCTCCGAGCGCAAAGGTGAGAAAGAGCAACGCCGCACGCGGCGCGCCAGTGGTAGCTGCTGCCGCAATCACGACTCCGAGAATCGGCCCCGCGCACGGCGCCCACAAGAGGCCAACGGCCACTCCGATGACGACGTTGCGCAAGGGCGTTGCCGATGTCGCGTGCGCGCCGAGCAGCGCGGCGCCGGCGCGCGTGGCGGGGCGCGCGATCCACTCTGCGGCGCGCGCGGACACGAGGGTGATGCCCACGATCGCGAAGAGCGCGAGCGCGATGTCCCGGCCGATCACGTTTGCGACGATGAGCCAGTGGGCCGCGGCGGTGGCGATGAGTGCGGCGGCCGTGAACGCGATCGCGAGCCCGGCCAGCATGGGCACGGTCTCGCGCGGGAAGCTGCGCTCCGAGCGGGCAAACACCAGCGGAATGATCGGGAGGATGCACGGGCTCAGGATCGTGAGCACCCCGCCGAGAAACGCCAGCACGAGCACCGTCATCTCTTCCTCATGGCTCTCACGTACACCATAGAACGCAAAAGGGCTGACGCAGTCAGCGGCAGCCCTCGAGCTCTACGTTGCTTCCCCGGTCAAAGCGGGAAGAGCATCTCGCGGTACTTCGGCAGCGGCCAGAGATCGTCGCTCACCACGAGCTCGAGCGCGTCGCTGGTCTCGCGAACGTCGGCCATCCGGTCCGCGCCATCCGCGGTGAGCAGCCTGGCCTGCGCCTCGAGCTCGTCGTGCATTCCCTCCGCCTTCGCGGATACCTTCCCGAGTGCGGCGCGGCGCGTCCGCAGCTGCTGGATCAGCTCCGAGATCGCGTTGGCTGCATCGAGCTGCGGCACGGGCTTGACGCCCGCCGCCTTCGCATCCGCCGCGGACTTCGTGAGCGACGCGAGATACGAGAACGACGCCGGCAGGATCATCGTGTCGACGATCTCCTCGAGCGTGTGCATCTCGATGAGCATGTCCTTGACGTAGCGCTCGAGCCTGATGTGGAAGCGCGACTCGATTTCCGGCTTGCTGAGAATGCCGAGCTTCGTCAGCACCGCACGCGAGTCCTTCATGAGCAGCTGGGCGAGCGCCTCCGGAGTACGGCGCAGGTTGAGCAGCTTGCGCTTCTCGGCTTCCACCACCCAGTCGTTCGAGTAGTTGTTGCCCTCGAAGCGCACCGCACCGGTTTCCTTGAAGGCCTGGCGAACGACCTCGAGCACCGCGTCATCCACCGACTTCGTGCGCTTGAGCGCTGCCTTGAGCCCCGTGATGAGATCACCCAGTGCCTCGGCAACGGTGGCGTTGAGAAGCATCACGGGGAACGCGATCGACTGCGACGCGCCCACCGCGCGAAATTCGAACTTCGCTCCGGTGAACGCAAAGGGCGACGTGCGATTGCGGTCCGTGTTGTCCTTCTCGACTTCCGGGAGCTTCGCGACGCCGAGCTTGATCATCGCCTGCTGCGCGTTCTGCGGCGACGTTTTTCCGGCGGCGATATCCTCGATCACGCGCGTGAGCATCTGGCCCATGAACACCGAGATGATCGCCGGCGGCGCCTCGTTGGCGCCGAGGCGATGCTCGTTGCCCGATGTGCCGATGCCGGCGCGAAGCAACCCGGCGTGCTTGTGCACACCCTTGAGCACCGCGGCAAGGAACACGAGAAAGCGGACGTTCTGGTGGGGCGTTTTCCCCGGCTTGAGCAGGTTCGTGCCGTCGAGCGTCGAGTCGTCCGACGTGATGGCCATGGACCAGTTGCAGTGCTTGCCCGAGCCGTTGATGCCGGCGAACGGCTTTTCGTGCAGCAGCGCCTGCAGCCCGTGCCGCAGCGCGACGCGGCGCAGCACGGACATCACGAGCTGATTGTGGTCGACGCTCAGGTCCGTTTCCTCGAACATCGGCGCCATCTCGAACTGACTCGGCGCGACCTCGTTGTGCCGCGTGACGATCGGCACGCCGAGCTTGTAGAGCTCGTGCTCGACTTCCGCAATGCACGCCTGCACGCGCTCGGGGATGCCGCCGAAATAGTGATCCTCCAGCTGCTGCCCCCGTGGCGGCGGAGCGCCCACGAGGGTGCGGCCCGACATGACGAGATCCGGGCGCAGCGCAAAGTGATTGCGATCGATGAGGAAGTATTCCTGCTCCGGTCCGAGCGTGGTGTACACGCGCAGCACGTTCTTCTCTCCGAGCAGCTCGAGCATCTCGATCGCCTTGTCGGAGAGCGCATCGGAGCTGCGCAGGAGCGGCGTCATCTCGTCGAGCGCTTCGCCGTTATAGCCGATGAACACCGACGGAATGCAGAGCGTGCGCGTGTTGCCCGACTCGACGATGAACACGGGCGATGCGGGGTTCCACGCGGTGTAGCCGCGCGCTTCCCACGTGGCGCGAAGTCCTCCGGACGGGAAGCTCGATGCATCGGGCTCGCTCTGGATGAGCTGCGCGCCCGAGAACGACTCCATCGGCTGCTGCTTGTCGTCGAAGGAGAGAAACGCGTCGTGCTTCTCGGCCGTGAGACCGGTCTGCGGCTGGAACCAGTGCGTGAAGTGCGTCACGCCGCGGGAGATCGCCCACTCCTTGATGACCTGCGCCACTGTGGGCGCGATCTCGGCGTCGAGCTTTTTCCCCTGGCGAATGGCGCCAACGAGCTTCGCATACACTTCCTTTGGCAGGCGCGCGCGCATCTGGCGGGCGCCGAAGGTATTGATGCCGAAGTACTCCGACGTCGGATGCTGACCGTTGCTATTGCCATTTCCATTCACCGCTCCGTTTGAATTCCGTACGGTGCGAGAGGCGATGTCCTGGATGGCAGCTTTGCGCGGGTTCAGTCCGGTCGCTGGCATGACGCTACTCCTGGTGATAGGCCGGTGTGGGGTGAGCCAAAACGTCGAGCGCCCGCGCTGGGTTGCTCAGTCGCGGGCACTGCGGCACGTACGATCTTGCTGGCTTGTACGCGGAAAGCTACTCGATATTTGCGGATTTTTCCAGCGAAGATTTCAAGGGCTGAAGCGGCTGGAAACGACCGCCATCAAGGTTGCTTTACGAGCTCCACCCGCCGGTTGTTCTGCTTTCCTTCTTCCGACGTGTTGGGCGCGACGGGCTTGGTCGCGCCGTAACCCACGGATTTGAGTCGCGCCGCGTCGATTCCGTAGGTCGACACCAGGAACTGTTTGACCGCCGCCGCCCGCTTCTCCGACAAGGCCTGATTCGAGGCCGCGCTCCCCACGTTGTCCGTGTGGCCCTCGATCGTGAGCTTGAGGGTCGGGTGCGCCTTGAGCATGTCCCCGATCTCGGCCAGCGTGGGAGTGGACTCCCCGCGAATGTGATCGCTGCCCACATCGAAGAGGACTCCCTGCGTCGAGGCCCGACCCTTCGTGGAGATGAGGTCGTAGAGCTTCTTCCCGCCCTCGGCCACGCGGATGCTCGCAAGCAGGGAAGGATCATTGTCCTCGCCGCCCGGGATCTGCAGAAAGAGCGTGTCGGTGCGGCCGATCGTCGCACCGGGCGCGTTCGCCGTGCGCACGCTGTCGATGTATCCGCGAACGTACCGGGTGTCGACGGTAAAGCGGCAGTTCACGAAGCCCTTCGGAATCTCCTTGTACGCCGATGAGCCGGACTTCGATTCAGCATCTACCCACGCCGATCGCGGGTTGCAGCCGAAGCTGTTCGAATTCCCGCCACCCGTGTGGAGCTTGAGAGAGTTGCTGGCTATGGGACTGTGATACACCGCCTCGACCGTGAAGCGCTCGGGAAGCTTCTCCGGCAGCACGATGAACATGGAGCCGCCTTCCGCGGAGCGCAGCATCTTCTGCCCCTTGATGTTCACCACTTCGAGGTTGCCGTTCTCGAGCTTCAGGCGCCGCGGAAAATCGCCAACGTCGTCACCGGAGAAATCCTCGTAGAAGATCGTGCGGCTCCCGGGCACGAAATCGTAGTTCAGCCACGCGCCGGCGCCCGGAGCGCCTCCTGCGCTGGGGGTCGCGCTCGCCGTGGGAGCGGCCGCCGTTGCCGGTGTGGCGGCCGCCGCCGGATCATCGCTGGCCACCGAAGCCGCCTGCGCCACCGCTGCGCTGATGGCCGCGGCCGAGTCTGCGCTCGAGACGGCCTTTCCGTTCTTGTCGGTGACCTTCACCGGCTCGCCGGCATCGTGCGCCTTCTTG
>JAICLZ010000081.1 GCA_025929535.1 Gemmatimonadaceae bacterium | reverse complement strand
CGCCACGCCTGCCAGAACGTCTCTTCCACCGCATCCTCCGCATCGTCCGCCTGCCCGAGCAAATAGTACGCGATCGTGTGCACGGTCGTTGCCCAGCGATCGTACAGCACTCCGAGCGCGTGCTCGTCGCCGGCTGCCATGCGCGCCACGAGGGCGGCATCGGGGTCAGAGTCTGGTGGCACGAGCGCCTGAACGGAGTACGCTCACAGAGGATGAAGCGGATTCATCGTGTCGTGGAATCTAGGATGCCGGGAATGAGATGCCAGCCCAGACGCGTTGCGTCACGGTGCGGGCATGCGCATCTTCTCCGCATCCACTTCGAGAGGATTGCATGAAACGTCCAGTACTCGTCGCGCTGTTGCTCGCATTTTCGGGCTCGGCGCTGCATGCGCAGGCTCACACTAGCTCCGCCGACCCATCCGTTGGGGCGACGCGAGCGCTCTGGCAGCAAATGAGCGGCTACGTCACGCAAGCAGCTGAAGACATGCCCGAGGGAAAATACAGCTACAAGCCGACTCCGGAGGTTCGCTCGTTCGGCGAGCTGATCGCGCACGTGGCTGGGTCACAGTACATGTTCTGCGCTGCCGCTTCCGGCGACAGTGCGCGTGCAGAAGACGACATCGAGAAGAAGAAGATGACGGGCAAGGCGGACCTCGTTGCCGCCATGCGCGCCTCGAACGAGTACTGCGCGCGCGCGTATCACCAGACCGATGACGCATCCGCAGGCAAGGTGAAGCTGTTCGGGCAGGAGCAGACCCGCCTGTATGCGCTCATGATCAACGCGACGCACGACGCGGAGCACTACGGCAACATCGTGACCTATCTGCGGATGAACGGAATGGTGCCGCCGTCGAGCAAGCGGCAGTAGGCGGCGTCATCAGGCGGCTTCGCCGTTTGCGCGGAGCCGCCGCCGCGCCGATTCGAGAATGCCAACACCCACGAGATTCGCGGTCACGATGACGAGTGAGATCTTCGCCGCGAACAGCGCTACGCTTTCCACCTTGATGATCGGGAACACCGCCAACACCACGTAGAGCACCGTCATCGCGAGCCCCGATGCAGACGCCATCCGAAGCCAGAGCGGCGGCCGCGGTGCGACGCCGCGCAAGCCGAAGAGCGGAATCGCGAACATGACGACGTAGGTCAGCGCGTAGAACATTCCGCTCGCGTTGAAGAGCAGCTGAAACGCTTCTGCCTGGCCGACGCCCACGAGGCTCAACAGCGCGATCGCGAATGCGCACACGCCCACGAGCACGATCGAGTTCACGGGCGTGCGATACTTTGCGTGCAGGCGGCTGAACCACGGCGGCAATAGCCGATCCCACCCGGCCACCATCGGAAGCCGCGCAACGGCGGTGAAGGCGACGTTCGTCTGCGCAACGCGCATCGCCAGCGTGAGCAGGATCGCGATCGTGACGAGCTGTCCCGCGATGCCGAGCGGGCCAAAGCCTGCGCGAAGCACTTGCGGTAGCGGCCCCACGAGATCGATCTGGTCCGCCGGGATGTAGGCGACGACGGTGCTCGTGCCCAGCACGAACATGAGCGCGATGACCGGCGCGGCGATGAGCACGGATCGACGCACGGAGCGCGCCGGTGCCCGGGTCTCGCCGGCGAGAATGGCGACGTACTCGAATCCGCCGAGCGCGCCGAAGCCCAGCTTGCCGAGGATGTTGAGGTTGAACAGCGAGAAGGAAGGAACGCTCGTGCGAAGCGGGTGGTATTCGCGAAGGTGCCCCGTATACAGTCCGATCAGCGGCATCGCCAGCAGCGCGCCGAAGACGACGAGCATCACGATGCCGCCCACGTTGTGCACCCACTTGCCAACGGAGAGTCCGATCACGGACGCCAGGATCATGAGCATGAGCAGAATCGCCGTCGCGAGCGCGACGAACCAGCTGCTCGCCGTCATCCACGACGCGCTCGGACCAAGCGCATAGGAGAGATAGGTCGCGCACTCGAGCCCGATCTCCGAGGTGTGCACGATCACGTAGAGCCAGAGGTTCCATGCGAGGAGAAAGCCGATCGTGCCATTGAAGCCGAGCTTCGCCCACTGATAGAGCCCGCCTTCGAGCGGCATCAGCCGGCTGAGATACATCACCACGGCGGCCGACGGCAGGTAGAAGAGCACGAGCGCCAGCAGCCAGAAAATGACGTGTGCCGGTCCGAGCTTTCCGGCGACGCCGATCCACGACAGTCCGACGATGAAGAGGATCTGCGTGAGCACGAGATCGCGAACGCCCAGCTCCTTTCTGAGCGACGCGCTCTGCGCCTCGACGCGCGCCTCGGCCTCCGCGAGCTCGGTCGTCGCCGATTCGGGCGCCGTCGCGGACCCGGTCACCGGCGCGTCTCTGCGAGCATCTCCCAGTAGCGCGCCCAGGCCTCGAGCCCCTCGTGCAGGCGGTGCACGCGGAAGAATTCGTTGGGCGCGTGATAGTCTTCGTCCGCAGTGGAGAACGAGAAGAACACCGTGTCCAGCCCCATGCGGCGCTGGAAGAGCTCCGAGATCGGAACGGTGCCGCCCATGCGCACGATCAATGGATGCACGCCGTACACCGCGTAGAGTGCGGCACCGGCAGCTTCGAGCGCGAAGTGTGCTGTCTCGATGTGCGCCGCGCGCGCGCCGTGCCCGTCGGGCGCGATCGAGAGGCGCGTGCCCGGCGGCACGTGACTCTCGAGATGCCGCGTCACGAGAGCAATGACCTCGGCAGGGTCCTGATCGGGCACGAGGCGGCAGGTGATCTTCGCGTGCGCCTCGGAAGGGATGACGGTCTTCTGTCCCGGCCCGGTGTAGCCGCCCCACATCCCGTTCACCTCGAGCGTGGGGCGCGTCCACTGCCGCTCGAGCGTGGTGTATCCCGGCTCACCGAAGGGGGCGGGCGCGCCAACCTGCGCGAGATACTTTCCTTCGTCGAAGGGAAGGGCAGCGATGGCAGCGCGCTCGGTCGGCGTGAGCTCGCGCACGCGATCGTAGAAACCCGCCACCGCGACGCGGCCGTTCGGCGCGTGCAGCGATGCGATGAGCGTCGCCATCGCGTGCAGCGGATTCGCGACGCCGCCGCCGTGCCGTCCCGAGTGGAGATCCTTGGACGAAGCGGCGAGTGTGAGCTCGAGCCCCACGAGCCCGCGGCTGGACACGGTGAGCGATGGCTCGTCGATGCGCCACATCGCGCCGTCGGCGGAGAGGACGACGTCCGCCGCGAGCAGCTTCGTGTTGTCGCGGATGAACGCATCGAGATTGGCGCTCCCGATCTCCTCTTCACCTTCGAACATGCACTTCACATTCACCGGCAGGGTGCCTGCCACCGCGAAATACGATCGAGCCACCTCGATGGGGATCAGCATCGGTCCCTTGTCGTCGGACACGCCGCGCGCGTAGAGTCGTCCGTCGCGAAGGGTCGGCGTGAACGGGGGGCTGCTCCACTTCTCGAGCGGGTCGGCGGGTTGCACGTCGTAGTGTCCGTATACCAGCACCGTCAGAGTGCCGGGTGCGCCGAGCCACTCGGCGTAGACAACGGGATTGCCCGGAGTCTCGATGGTGCGCACGGTGAACGGGCCCGCGGATTCGAGCGCGCGCGCCACCCAGCGCGCCGCTGCGCGCATGTCCGCGGCGTGCGCGGGATCGGTGCTCACGCTCGGGATCGCGGCGAAATCGATGAGCTTCCCCAGAATGCGGCCGTGATTCGACGCAAGATGCTCGAGTACCTGATCGATCGAGGTCACTTGCCGCCGTCCACGGAGAGCACCTGGCCGGTGATCCATCGCGCGTAGTCCGACGCGAAGAAGAGCACCGCGTGCGCGATCTCCTCGGGCGAGCCGAGACGCGCGAGCGCGATGCTGTTTACGAGCGCGCGCTGGCCCTCTGCTCCGTACGACTCCCACTGGCGCTCGGTGGTCGGATTGGAGCGCACGAATCCCGGCGCGACGTTGTTCACGGTGATTCCCCAGGGGCCGAGCTCGTGCGCGAGCTGTCGCGTGAGCCCGATCTGCGCGGCCTTCGCGGACGCGTAGCCCTGGATGCCGGTGAGGCTGATCCCGAGCCCCGCGCCGCTCGAGATGTTGATGATGCTTCCGCCGCGCGCCGCCTTCATGCCCGGCGCGACCGCCTGTGAGAAAAAGAACGCGCCGCTCACGTTCACATCGAAGATGGCCTGCCAGTCCTCGGGCGAGACGTCCTCGAGTGGTCGCCCCACCTGACCGAGCACGCCGCCCGCATTGTTGACGAGAATGTCGATGCGTCCCGTGGCCGACATCACATCGTCCGCGAGCTCGACCGCCGCCATCTTGTCGCGCACATCGATGACACGCGGGACGCACGCGCCACCCACGTTCTCGCAGAGACGCCGCGTTTCGCCCAGCTCCTCCTCGAGAAGATCGCACGCCCACACCTTCGCGCCGAGCTGGGCGAATGCCACGCTGATCGCGCGCCCGAAGCCATGCGCGGCGCCGGTGACGATGGCGGACTTGCCGGGGAATGCGATGTTCATCGGCGGGTGGCGTGGGGGGCCCTCTCCGCGAGAGCGTCGAGGGTCTCGAGGGACTGCTCGCGCGTGCCATTCTCGATCTCGTGAACGAGCTCGACGAGCCGCTTCGCGAGAGGCGCCTTCACGCCCGACTGTTCACCGAGCGTGACGATGATTCCGAGCTGCGCATCCACCTCCGTTCGGCGCTTCCGCACGGCGAGATCGCGCCAGATCCCGCTGTGCGTCTTCACCGATCTGCGATTGTGCACCACGAGCTCGTCGAGCGAGCGCTCGGCGGCGCCGGGCGGCGCTTCAGGCAGATACGATGCGGGAGCGAAGCCGTCGAATCCCTCCGGGCGCACGCCACGCGCCGCTGCCACCGCGAGGATCTCTCGCGCGAGCGTGATGTAGAGCTCGCGGTACCCGGGCATCGCGAGAGCGTCCGCTATCGACTCGTTGGTGAGCGCCGTCGCGAACAGCATCGCGCCGTATGCCTCCTTCCCCCAGAGATAGCCCCAGATGTTCGGCGTCACGATCGCGCTCGCATCGAAGTCGAGCCATGCATCGCGAATTGCGTTGGCGCGCGGCGTGATGCGTCCATCGATCTCACCCACCACGACCGCGCCGTGGCCGCCGTGGAGAATCACGCCCGGCTCGATGTAGTCCGCGCCGAAGTTCACGAATGCGCCCACGGTTCGCCCGGCGCCTACGGCTTCCGCGATCGCGAGCTCGTTGAGCCCGTTCTGTGCCGAGACCACGCAACCGCTGTCGCTCAGATGTGGAAGCAGCGCGCGCGACGCGCCCTCGGTGTGATGCGCCTTGGTCGCGAGCACGATCGTGTCCCACTCGCCGCGCAGCGTGTCCGGCGTGAAGGCCGGGGCGCGCGCGATGAAGTCGGCGATCGGGCCAGTGATGTGAAGGCCCGTATTGTTGATGGCGTCGGCGTGCTCCAGCACGTTGTCGACGAGCGTGACGTCGTGACCGGCGCGCGCGAGGTGCGCTCCGAGAGTTCCGCCGATCGCGCCCGCGCCCCAGATGAGGAATCGCATCGTCATTCGTGGTGATTATGCGTCGCCCCAGGAGCCATCGAGCACGCTTCGGGTTTCCTCGACGGCAACCTTCCAGATCGCGAGCATGTCCTCGTCGGGCCGTTGATGCAGTCCGCCGAAGTTGCCGTCGCCCAGGTACGCGCGAAGCGAAACGGGATCGAGCGCGCGCACCTTGTCGTGATCGACCATTGTGCGCTGTTCCTTCGGCAGTTCGACGCCGGGCAAACGCGTCCACGGGAAATTCTCCATCCACGATCCGTGCGACGCGACAGGATCAGTCGCCTGCACCTGTGCCCACGTTTTCGGTGCATTCCACCAGTTGTAGAAGATCACGCGGCACTCGGGATGGTCAGCCATCCACTCGGGCACGTACTGCTGCACCGCGCCATTACCGCCGTGCCCATTCACGATCAAAATGCGACGGAAGCCGCTGTGCGCCATGCCGTCGAGGATGTCGCGCACGACGTTGAGATGGGTCTTCACGCGAAGCGAGATCGAGCCCGGGAACTCGCGGAAATAGGGCGTCACGCCGTATGGCAGCACCGGAAATACGGGCACTCCGAGCGGCTCCGCCGCCTCGACCGCCACGCGCTCCGGAAGGATGCAGTCGACCGTGAGGCGCAGATGGCTGTGCTGCTCCGTGCTGCCGAGCGGGAGCACGGCGCGGTCGTCGTGCGCGAGATATCCTTCCACCTGCATCCAATTCATGTCACTGATTCGCACGGCGAGCGCTGCTCCGTTGGCGGGTCCGCGACAACATACGCGTTCGCACCGCCGGCGGCACTACGCTGGAGCGAGCGAGATGCTGGCGCGGCGGCGGCACCGAGCGCATCCTCCACGTCGGTCGCTCGTCGGAAACACTCGACCTCGCTCCTTCCGCCTCTTCACATGCATCGCATCATCACTGGGCCCCGCCTTCGCACGCTCGCTGGCGTCGCGATCCTCGCCATTGCGCCCATGCTCGCATGCGCGCCCCGATACCACTCGCCAGTGCTCACCGGTGATTGGGATGCGTATATCGCGCTCGGATCCATCACTCGCGGTGGCTTCGAGGGTTGGCGTCGCATGGGCTTCGCGCACTTCGGTGGGCACGATTCCGGCACGGTCGGGTCGATTCGCCGTCGCACGGGTGAGCCGATCCTCGAAGTGAAGAGCGAGGTCGCGCATGCGGATTCGGTGGTGCTCACGGGCGACAGTGCCTCACTCAACGCCGTGTGGCACGGCGACACGCTCACGGGAGAGCTGTTTGCGCGCGGCAAGCCGGCGGGCCGGCGCATCCGTCTCGTGCGCCGGGCGACGCCGTTTGCGATCGAGCAGCCGTACTTGCTGTGGCCTGGTCCCGTATCGGATTCCCAATACGCGGTGAGCGAGGACACGCTCGTGTTCATGCGCACGCGTGATGGCGCGCGCCTCGCATCGTACGTGGCTCGGCCGGTAGGGAAGGGACCGTTCGGAGTCGTGCTGCAGCGCACGCCGTACACGCGCATCCTCCATCCCGCAGGCCGCTATTGGGCGTCGCGCGGCTACATCTTCGTCGCGCAGCACGTGCGCGGGCGGGATGTGTCGGACGGGAATAACTTCGGCGACTACGACACCGATGTGAACGACGGCTACGATGCAGTCGAGTGGGCGGCGCGCTTGCCCGGCGCCAACGGACGCGTCGGGCTGATCGGACACTCCGATGAGGGACGGCTCGCGTGGTACGCGGCCGTGAGCGCGCCGCCGCATCTGGCGGCGATTGCACCGTCAGCGGCGACGAGCGATCCGTGGCGGATCGTGCCCTACGAGGACATGGTGTTCTCGCCGATCAACGTCGACTGGGCGTGTCTCATGCGCGGTCGCACGCTGCAGAACACGGCCGAGCTGGACATCGGACCGGCGCTCGAGCATCTGCCGCTGTCCGACTTGCCCCAGCGACTCGGCTGCGGCGACGTGCCGTTGTGGGACCGGTGGATCGCGCATCCCACGCTCGATGCGTACTGGCGCGCACACGCGGTGACGACGAACATCGCGAAAGTGAAGGCGCCCGTGCTGCAGATCTCGGGCTGGTACGACGACTCGCGCGGGCCGATCGATTACACCAATGCCCTGCTCGCCGTGCCCGGACATCCGTTCGTGCGACTGGTCATGGGCCCCGGTGCGCACAAGGGAGTCGACTATGTGGCCGGAGAGTTCGGCGCGCAGTCACGCGTCGAGACGCGCCGGCTGCAGCTCCGCTGGTTCGATCACTACCTGCTCGGCAAGGACAACGGCGTCGACCGCGAGAAGCCGGTGGACATCTTCGTGTTCGGCGACAACACATGGCGCAAGGAGGACGCGTGGCCGCTCACGCGCGCGGTGCCGATGAAGTGGTACATGTCATCTGGAGGGAACGCCAACACGAGCGCGGGCGACGGCGTGCTCGACACGGTGCCGCCGCGCGGTGCGGCGACGGACACGTTCACCTACGATCCGGCGAGGCCCACGCCCTTTCTCATCGATTCGCGCGAGCTCGAGACGTCGCTCAACGAGGACTACACCTCGATCAATGCGTCGCGCCGCGATGCGCTGGTGTTCACCTCGAAGCCGCTCACGAAAGCGGTCGAGGTGACGGGCCCGATGTCGGCGACGCTATGGGCCGCAAGTGACGCGAAGGACACGGACTGGATCGTGATGCTGCTCGATGTCTTTCCCGATGGTCACGCGCAGCGCGTGCAGGACGGCATTGCGCGGGCGCGGTTTCGGAAGGGCTTCGACAAGGAGGTGCTGCTCACGCCGGGAAGCGTGGAGAAGTACGACATCGATCTGTGGTTCACATCGCGCGTGTTCGAGCCTGGACATCGAATTCGGGTGAGCGTGTCGTCGGCGCTGTTTCCCAAGTACGATCGAAATCTGAACACGGGAGGGAACAACGAGCGGGACAGCACATTCGTGGTGGCGCACCAGCGGCTGGTGCACGACGCGGCGCATCCGAGCCAGGTGGTGTTGCCGGTGGTGCCAAGATGAGTGCAATGCGAAAGCCGGGACTCGAACCCGGACGGGTCCCCACTGGATCCTAAGGCCCGTAGCCGCCCCAGCATCGCATTTCGCTCACTTGTACTGAGTGGCACCGTGCGGCACGAAACGAGACGATTCCGCCGCGAGAGCACGACCGCTACTACGACTTCGCGCTATGGCCGCTAGCTCCCTCGGCCAGCGTCACTTTCCCTGCAGATACTCCCGGGATCGAGGTCTTCAGATCGACGCTTCCTCTCGCCGATACTACCACCCTGCTGACGGGATTTCCCCTCAATACGTTCAGCGAGCCACTCCTCGTGCAGCTGTCTGTCTCAGGGATGATTCACGCTCACAACCTAGTCGGCGATCAAGCTGACAAGGACTTCGGACCGAATGGCTGGTACTCGGGCAGTGTCACTACCGCCGGATCGCGTATTTTTTACAACAGCACGGCGACGTTAACGCCAGCCTCTCCAGGCGACCATACGAGTGATCTGGTCAATAGCAAACTGACGGTGGTCACGGGAGCGGGGTCTCTGAACCGAGTTCCGGGATTCGCGTGCACGACTCAGATGCCGAGGAATTGTTGGCAATACACGTCGGCCGGGCAGTCGGTTGTGGTGAACGTACTTACAGTTCCTATTGCTCTTCAAGCGCAGGTCGGAGGAGCAGCGGTAACATCTCACGTGACCGCCACGCAAGTCACCTTCCAGTGGTACATGCCTGATTGGGCCCAGAATGCGTCAGGCCCTGCCGGTGGTACGCCCTACAAGACGCGACGATGGACCTGGTACCCTGACGGGGGAACACCGGTAGTGCTCCCATTCGCGACTACCGACTCAGGCTTCAGATATCGTCAATACCAGGTGACCCAGTCCGGTCGAATGGAAGTCGAAGTACGCATCAATGGTGAGATAAAAACGTCCAGTGCGACGGTCGTTGTCCGGTGTATCATGAAAAAGAACGCCCAGGACAGTGTGGGCACGTTGTTGGACAACAAGGTGCTTGCGGATTCAATGGAAGCCGGTTGGGATCTAAGTAACTACGGTGCGGACCCAACGTTGCGCCGTGAGCAAGGGGGAACTGTGTACACCGATCCGGTAACAGGAAAGCCGGCGGGACAGAATAACTTTAACGATCCCTTGAATACCCCTTGCGACAGTAGGGAGTTCTCAGACTCCACTCTCTCCGGTGTCGTGATCTGGCACGCGCACCCATTCGATCCCAATGAAACGCCTTCGCTTCCGAGTAATTGCGGACCGGATGAAGCAGGACAGCCACCGATTTTTGGTCCTGGAAAGAAGGATTTCAGGAACCTGCCCTCGAATGCCAAAGGAGCTATCGTCGATCCGAAGTATGCTTGGGTATACTATCCGAACGGGAAGAGAACATATAGGAAACGAAAGGGGGCCGGATGCACGTACCCGTGATCAAGAGGGCGCACGCGTATCGGAGCGAATCACCTCTGGGCTTCGCACTGCCAAAGACTCTTGAACTCTCTCTTCGAAAGCTAAGTGCGTTCGTAGTGACGACGATCTGTGTCGCGACCGCCCCGGCATGGACGCCGAATGTGGCTGCTGATCGCTCACAAGCGTCTGCGCTGTCTGCGGTTGTGACGTCTTGTATTTCACCTGATCCCTCGATGATCGACTTTCTCGATTCGCTCGTGGTCAGCAGTGACAGCGATATTGGAATTGGGCAACGGCAGCGACTGCAACTTCCAGCAGGTCCCATATCCTCGGTGAGTGCCGTCACCGACTCAGCGACCTGTCATCGCGCCGCGATCGCGGCGGGGCTTTCTCGGAAGTCGCCTGATTCGACATCAGTCCCTGCAGTTTCGGTCGTGCGCGTCGGACCCACGCGATACGTAGTGACAGACACGCTTCACCACATCGGCGAATACGACTTGAGTTATACGTTTGATAGCGCATTCACACTCCCACCGCTCGCACGATGGGGTAGCTGAAAGCGGCACGCGGCGGTCAGCGCAGGGCGCATATCAGCCTAGCTTCGAGATGCGCCCTCGTTTTTCGACTCTCGCGCGTAGGCTAGTCTCATCCAGGAGCGATGCGCGTGGCGTCTGACTCTGAACACTGCACAAAGGCCTTCGGAACTCACGTGTGGGAAATCTTTAAGGACTTCGGGCAGCGCGTTCGCGAAGAGCTTGGGGTTGAGGACGTCCATAGAAGTGGTTCCGTTTCTCTGTAGAGCGAAACGCGGTCGGTTAACTGGATGGGTGAGTGGGGTTATGCCGCAGCCTGAAGTAGCAGCGGCGTGCAATAGGCTTCGTCAGGGGTGCGGTCCGCAAGACTCGAGTGCGGTCGTGCCGAGTTGTATTGGGTGAGGTAGCGTGCGATACCCGCCTTCGCTTCTGAGACGGAGGCATACGCGTGGAGGTAGACCCATTCGTGCTTGATCGAGCACCACAACCGCTCGACGAAGATGTTGTCGCGCCAGCAGCCTTTCCCATCCATGCTGAGCGCGATGCCGTGCTCCTGGAGCAGTTCAGTGAAGGCGGCGCTCGTAAACTGCGCGCCCTGGTCGGTGTAGAAGATCTCCGGCCGGCCATAGCGGGCGAACGCCTCCTCGACCGCCTCGACACAGAAGTCCGCCGTAAGCGTGACCGAGGTGCGCCGGCTCAGCAGGCGGCGGCTCGCCCAACCCATCACCGCGGCGAGAAAGAGAAAGCTGCGCGCCATCGGGATGTACGTGATGTCCATTGCCCACACCTGGTTGGGCTGTATGATCGCGCGCCCGCGCAGGAGATAGGGAAACACCGGATGCGCGCGATGCCGTCTACTTGTGCCTGGCTGCGGCGCGAGCGCCGTGATCCGCGTGCGGCGAATGAGCGTCGTCACGTGCCGCCGTCCGACGTCCATCCGTGCGGCGGAGCAAGCGGCGCAGCATCCGGGCACCGGCAAAGGGAAAGTCGAGATGCAACGCGTCGAGCCGCCGCATGAGTGCCAGGTCCGCGGCGCGCACCGGGCGCGGCACGTAATACACGCTGCCACGACTCAGCCCCAGCGCGGCTACCAAGGCGACCTTCGCTTTGAACGCGGGCGAGTGGTTGCGACGGGGACGACGGTACATGGAGAGAGCTCCTGAATCGATGGACGAAAGATCGTCCGTGGAACCCACCTGTCCTGTTACCCGACCTGTTCAGAATTCCGGGAGCCACTTCTGCTCGCACGGAGGGGCTGTAACGCCATGCGCGTCAACACAATGCGAAAGCCGGGACTCGAACCCGGACGGGTCTCCCCACTGGATCCTAAGTCCAGCGCGTCTACCAATTCCGCCACTTCCGCAGGGTCATTCCGTGTGCACCCGAAATATGTAGCGCGTCGGACTACGATGCCTACTTCGTGCGCCGCTCGACGCGTTCAATTCCGCAGACCGGCCGCCGAATTCGGCAACAATCTTGCACTTGCTCCATCCCGTCGAAACTAAGCGATGTGGAGTGAGAGGACTTTATTCGCTTGTGCAGTTTCACTTCGGAGGGAGCAGATGCGAATAATCCAGATCATATCCGGCGCCGCAGTCGTGCTCTCGGCCATGGCGTGCGCGCATAGCCAGAAGGAGCCTGCATCCAGCGGCGACTCGCGGATCAAGCCATCCACAGGGACCAATCCGGCACGCGACACGGCCTCGG
>JAICLZ010000133.1 GCA_025929535.1 Gemmatimonadaceae bacterium | reverse complement strand
GGATCGTCGCCATCGTTCCGAGCACCGAGGCGAGCGAAGCGTCGCTCGGGCCGCTCATGACGGGCGCGATGACCTCGTGAGCACTTCGTGACCGACGCCGCGCTGACGTCCGTGCGCACCGCGCTCGACCGGCTTCTCGAAGCCGTGCTGCCGCCGCTCGTGGCGCTGCTCGTCTCGATCGTCGCGGGCGATCTGCTCATCCTCGCCGTGGGACAATCGCCGGGTGCCGTGTACCGGCTCATGCTCGAGGGCACGTGGGGCAATGCGTACGGCTTCGGCCAGGTGCTCTACAAGACGACGACGTTCATCTGCACCGGCCTCGCCGTCGCTGTGGGGCTGCGCGCCGGATTGTTCAACATTGGCGCCGAAGGCCAGCTCGCGGCGGGCGGGCTCGGAGCCGCGCTGGTGGGACTCGCGCTTCCCGCGGGCACGCCGGCACTCGTTGCGGTGCCGCTCTGCACGATCGCCGCAATGTGCGCCGGCGGCGCGGTGGGATTCGTGCCGGGGGTGCTCCGCGCGAAGTGGGGCGCGCACGAGGTGATCACGACGATCATGCTCAACTTCATCGTGCTCGCGCTGCTCAGCTGGATGCTCTCGACCGGACTGCGTGTGCCCGAGACGCTGCACACGCAGGCGGTGCACGCCGGAGCGCTGCCGCGACTGTCCGCGTGGTGGTCCGGCTTCCGCGGCTCGGCCGCGAATGGTTCGATGCTCATCGTACTATTCGCGACACTGTTCGTGGACGTGTATCTCTTCCGCATGCGCGGCGGCTTCGAGCTGCGCGCCGTGGGGCTGCAGCCCGACGCCTCGGAGAACGCCGGCATCGACGTGGGCCGTACGTGGATTCGCGCGCTCACCTTCAGCGGCGCGCTCGCAGGGCTCGGCGGCATCAACTTCGTGCTCGGCTACGAGCACTACTACGAGGAGGGCTTCGCGACCGGCGCGGGATTCCTCGGCATCGCCGTCGCGCTGGTGGGCCGGAGCAATCCGCTCGGCGTCGTGCTCGCCGCGCTCTTCTTCGCGACGCTGTCGCAGGGCGGGCTCGCGATCAACGCGCTCGTGCCCAAGCAGATGGTGGACGCGCTGCAGGGCGTGGTGATTCTCGCGATGGCGGCGTCGGTGCCCGAGGTGCGGCGGCTGCTCGCGTCCACGCGGAAGAGTGCGCGATGAGCATGCTCCTCGCGTTCCTCGCGCAGACGCTGCGCATAGCGGTGCCGTATCTCTTCGCGGCGGCCGGCGGAGTCCTGGCCGAGCGCTCGGGCATCATCAGCCTGACGCTCGAAGGCTTCATGCTCGGCGGCGCGTTCAGCGCGATGCTCGGCAGCTACTACTCGGGCTCACCGTGGATCGGCGCGCTCTGCGGAGTCGCGGGCGGGCTCGCGCTCGGGATGCTCCACGCGGTGGCCACCATCCGCTACAAGGCGGATCAGGTGGTGTCCGGAATCGCGATCAATCTGCTCGCGGTGGGGCTCACGCGATACTTCCTCAAGCTCGTCTTCGACAGCTCGTCGAACTCGCCGCGCGTACCGGGATTTTCGGCCGGCACGAGCTCCTCCGCCCTCGTGGCGGGGCTGTTGCACAATCCGTTGATTCCGCTCGGGCTTCTGATCGTTCCCGTGGTCGCGTGGGTGCTCCATCGAACGCCCTTCGGGCTGCGCGTGCGCGCGGTCGGCGAGCATCCGGAAGCCGCGGTCACTCTGGGAATCTCGGTGAAGCGCGTGCGCTACGTGGCGGTCGCGCTCTCGGGTGCGCTCGCGGCGCTGGGCGGTGCGTATCTCTCGCTGGACCAGCACCAGTTCACGGATGGCATGAGCGCCGGGCGTGGCTTCATCGCCCTCGCCGCAATTATCTTCGGACGCTGGGATCCCATGCGCGCGGGGCTCGCCTGCCTGTTTTTCGCGGCGGCCGAGACGCTGCAGATCCAGCTGCAGGGGATGCAGGCGATTCCGAGCCAGTTCGTGCAAATGATTCCTTACGTGCTCACGATCATCG
Source organism: Gemmatimonadaceae bacterium (assembly GCA_025929535.1). Taxonomy (GTDB): domain Bacteria; phylum Gemmatimonadota; class Gemmatimonadetes; order Gemmatimonadales; family Gemmatimonadaceae; genus FEN-1250. The sequence goes on along the minus strand of JAICLZ010000133.1, from coordinate 544 downwards.
CCCTGGCAGGCGTGGTCGGACGGGCCATTCCGCCCGCGGCGCTGGGCAGAGAGTAGCTTTCCCGCGTGTCTTCCTTTCTGACGAAGCGCCTGGACGCCCTCCGCAGCGGAGACGCCGGCAAGCTCAGTGTGCTGATGTTCACCGCGTTCATCGACATGGTGGGCGCGCTGATGATCATCCCGCTCCTGCCGTTCTACGCGAAGCACTTCGGCGCGAGCGACTTTGCGGTGATGGCGCTCGTCGCCTCGTTCTCGGCCATGCAGCTCATCAGCGCGCCGCTATGGGGACGAGTGTCCGACCGCTACGGACGCAAGCCGGCGTTGCTATCCGGGCTGGGCGCGGCGATGATCGCGTACATCGTGTTCGCGTACGCCGATTCGTACTGGCTGCTGTTCGCGTCGCGCGTCATTCAGGGCGCGGGCGGCGGCACGACCGGAGTGATCCAGGCGTACGTGGCGGACAGCGTAGCGCCCAAGGATCGCGCGCGCGGTCTCGGATGGCTGTCGGCCGCGACGAACGCGGGCGTGGTGATCGGGCCGGCGAT
>JAICLZ010000128.1 GCA_025929535.1 Gemmatimonadaceae bacterium | reverse complement strand
TTGTCGGGATGCCATCCGAGCGAGACCATCGGGCCTCCATCGAGCACCCACGTCCAGTCGGCGCGGCGGTACAGCGCGTCGGCGATTTCGCGGATCTCCTGCTCCCCAGCAGTGTCGCGATCGAAGTACTGCGCGGCGGCGAGTGCGCCTGCGAACAGGATTGCGGAGTCGATGGTCGACAGTTCGCAGTCCCACACCGGGCGACCGGTGCGCATGTCCAGGAAATGATAGAAGAAGCCGTGCGCACCAATCGCGTCATCGCCGTCGCCCTGCGGAGCGTCGTGAAGAAATCGCAATGCGCGACGCGCTCGCTCGGCGGCCTCATCGCGCGAGAGGTAGCCGCGTTCGGCGGCGAGCGCGTAACAGGTGAGCGCGAATCCCGATCCGGCGATGCTCGCGGGCGCGTCGTCGCGACTCTTGTCGCGCACGAGCCCCGTCTCCGGATCCACTTCGTGCAGGAAGTACGCGGACGCGGACGTCTCGAGTCCGTCGAGCCACGCATCAAGCGATGGATCCGTCATGCGCTCCGGGCACGCTGCGTGTCGCCGACAGCAGGAAGGTCGAGCGTGATTGCCGCGACGGAATGAGGCGGGAGCTCGCATTCGAGATGGACGGTTTCGGCATCGACGCTCCAGGGCTGCGGCTCCGGGACGACGCTGGACGCCTCGTGCATCGCATCGACCTGCGAGGGGCTCGGATACGCGGGCTCTCCCAGCGCATGCCAGCACGCCTTGGCGTTCGCATGCTCGGCGTCGATGCGCACGATGGAGGCCGAGCGTGGCGCGCGCACGCCGTCGAGTGAGACGCGGACTCTCTCCGTCGCGATCGGATGCCGGGGCAAGGCATGGTTGGTGAGTATGACCGTCAGCGCGCTGCTGCGCCGGACCACCCATGCGTCGACCGTGGGATGCCGATCGTTCCATGCCTCCACGAGCTCCGTGCCCAGCGCGTGCAGCAGCTCGAACGCCCGGTACGCCGGCTTCGCGACGCCGTACAGATTGAGAAGCCCGAAGCCGCCGTGAAACGGCGACCAGGGAAAGTAGTTCTCCTCGAAGATGTCGCTGAACGTCCAGTAGCTGTAGCCATCGACGAGTCCCGTAGCCTCGAGCATCGTCTTCACGATGACCGGCGCCGCGTACGGCTCGTCGTGCATCGGATCGAAGGGGTTCGACGAGGTGCTCCATTCGGTGTAGTGCAGCGGAATGCCGCGCGCGCGCTGGTGTGTGAGGCGCGCGCGGTCGCGCAGCACGCTCCGTGTGCTGGCGGCGAGCTGCGCCACCGTGTCGTCGCCCGGCTTGCCGAATGCGTCGGTGGGGTAGTGATGCGTGCTCACGAAATCGATCGGGACATCGTGCCGCTCGCAGAAATCCAGGAACGGCTCGATCCAGGCATTGTTCGCCGTCGCCGGACCGCCGACACGAACGCCGTCGTCGGCGCGCTTGAGCGCCTCGGCCGTCCATTGGTAGAGCGCGAAGTAGTCGGAGCGACGGGCGCGCCAGAAGGCCTTGAGATTCGGCTCGTTCCACACCTCGAAAAACCATTCGCGCACCGCGCTCGCTCCATATCGATCGACGCAGTGCTGCGCGAGAAGCTGGATGAGCGCGGCCCACTGCGCGTAGTCTCGCGGCGGTGTGACGTTGCCGCGATAGCGAAACACGGTGGCGGCGCCGGACGAAAAAGTCGTGGGCATGAAGCTGAGCTCGACGAACGGGCACATCCCGATCGAGAGCAGGAAGTCCCAGATGCGATCGGCGTTCACGAACGAATGCAGGAGCTCGTTGCGCTCGCACACGAGCGTGCCCATGTCGTCGCACAGGATTCCGTGGAATCGAACGCGCTGCACGCCGAGCTCGGCGTGACAGCGCGCGAGCTGCGCCTGGTAGTCGGCACGCAGCGCGAGCGTGGCGTGTCCGCTTCCCACGCACTGCTCCCACACATGCGGCAGGGCGACTCCACGCTGCGCCGCATCGCATCGGATCTCGAGCATGAGCTCACGAAGCGCATAGGCTGTGCCTCGAAAGTTTCGCGCGGCTGCCGCGCGTGAATCCCGCGCGTTGGAATCGAATCTGCAGTGATGGCGGTGCTCCATCACGCGTTTCGCACAGGAGGAATCATGGCAGCAACCGTCGCCGATCTGCTCGTCGACCGGCTCATCGCCTGGGGTGTCGACACGATTTTCGGATTTCCCGGTGACGGGATCAACGGCATCTTCGAGGCGCTGCGCACTCGGCAGAAGCAGATCAATTTCGTGCAGGTGCGACACGAAGAGGCGGCCGCGTTTGCTGCATGCGGCTACGCGAAGTACACGGGCCGATTGGGAGTATGTCTCGCCACGTCGGGACCTGGCGGGATTCATCTCCTCAACGGTCTCTACGATGCGAAGTGCGACGGGCAGCCGGTGCTGGCGATCACTGGCCACACCTTCCATGACCTGATCGGCACGCACTATCAGCAGGATGTCGATCTCGACAAGCTGTTCATGGATGTCGCCGCGTTCAATCAGCGCATCATGGGGCCCGCGCACGTGCACAACATGGTGGACGAGGCGGTCAAGACCGCCCTCGCGCGGCGCACGGTCGCGCACATCACCATCCCCAAGGACATTCAGGAGTGGACGACGAGCAACGGGCACCGCTCCAGCGGCAACATCACCAAGCACAGCGCGGACATCTTTGCCGCGGCTCATCCGCGTCCGTCAGAGGGCGCGCTCGAGCGCGCCGCCGCGCTCATCAACGAGGGCTCGAAGGTCGCGATACTCGCCGGCCGCGGATGCCTCGGCGCACGCACCGAAGTGCTCGAGCTCGCGGAGCTCATCGGCGCGCCGATCATCAAGCCACTCCTGGGCAAGGCCGTCGTTCCCGACGACAGCGAGTACACCACGGGCGGCATCGGCCTGCTCGGCACGGCGCCGTCGCAGGACGCGCTGTCGGAGTGCGACACGCTCCTGATCGCGGGCAGCGGTTTCCCGTACATGGAGTTCTATCCGAAGCCGGGGAAGGCGAAAGGGATCCAGATCGACAT
>JAICLZ010000007.1 GCA_025929535.1 Gemmatimonadaceae bacterium | reverse complement strand
GCTCACCGGCTTGCTCACGAGCAGCGGCACGAGCATGTGATCGCGATGCAGCGAGCCGTGCGTGCTCGCGTGCTGCACCGGCTCCCATCGCTCGCGAAAATCCCACCCGGGCGTGGCCGAGACGATGATGTCGCCCGACCGTGTGCACGATGCGAGCTGCGCGATCTGCGCGATCGCATCGGGGTAATCGCCGCTCGCGAGCGCATCGAACGCATCCGATGCGTAGACGTTCTGGAGCTCCAATCGCACTCCGAGTGGATCGCCATCGAGTGTGCGATACGAGTAGCGCCCGTTCGCGACGGTAATGATCGCGGAGCCGCGGTCGCGTGAGCGCACCTCGGTGTGCGTGCCGTCGATCGGCAGCATCACGAGATCGACGGATTCGCGCGAGAGCAGAATGCGCACGAGCGGCTCCCAACGCTCGCGCAGGGCGCTCCATCCCGCGCGCTCGCGGCGCCGGAGCTCCAGGTAGAGATGCGCCATCGCGTTCCCGCTCACCATCACGGCCACGGCCTCTCCCCGCGCGAGCAGCCATGGATGCGCGAGCACGCGATGGTCGCTCGCGCGCACGAGCGCGGCGAGATCGTCGTGCGCGCGCACCGCCGAGTGCCCGTGATCGCTCACGATCCAGAGCTGCGTCTCGTGCCATCGCCCGGCGCGCTCGAGCGCGGCGCGAAGCTCGCCCACCGCGGCGTCGATCGTCGCGAGCGCGCGGCGCGCGACCGGGCTGTCGTGGCCGGCCGTATGCGATGCCTTGTCCAGTCCGAGCAGGGCGACGCACGCGAAGTCGGGGCGTCGCTCGATGATGTGCCGCGTCGACACGCGGGCGACGTGCTCGTCGAGCGCGATCCAGCCATCCACATCCCCGATCCAGTGCGTGTACGCGGCGCGCACGAGCGTGCGTGCATCGCGGCCCACGCGCTCGCTCGAATTCGTGCCGCGCCCGAGCATGCTCATGGCGTTGAAGCGCGAGGGCGCGAGCTCGAAGATCGTCGGGTGCGTGGGATCGAGATCCTCGTCGAGATGCCGCATCTCCGCGCCGAGATAGCTGCGGGCGTACGGGAAGCGGCGGCACCGGGTGTGCGAGCGATCGAACCAGCGAAGGCCCGGGAGGCCGCTCGGGCCGGGGAATCGCCCCGAGAGAAAAGGCGCGTATGCGACGCCCGTGACGGAGGGAAACGCCGTGGTGACGGGATGCAGCGCGCCCTCCGCGCGAAGCTGTGCGAGCGCGGGGAGTGGCGCAGGCGAATCGGCGCGGGTGGCCGCGTCGATGGTGTCGAAGCGGGCGCCGTCGGCAACGAGGAGAATGAGTGGCATGCTGACGAGTGCGGCTGCGTGAAGACTCGCGACGACCGCGAGCGACGGCTAAGATTGGGTCGCTCGCATCACGGAGGAAGGTAGCGAATGATCGTACGGAACCGCTCCTAGATGGCCACGCAGAAACCGACGCGCGGCGCGAAGAAGAAGGGAACGAAAGCAGTCGTCACGGGCACGGGCAAGCCTGCCAGTCCGGAACTCATTTCAGATGCCGAAGTGCGCGCACGCGCCGCGCATCGCGAGCGCACGGAAGAGGGGCACATTCTCGCCGGGCGCACGCCACCCTCGCAAAAGTCGCCGCGCGAGCAGACCTCCGGGCCAACCACCATCAAGGCGAAGGCTCGCCCATTCGACTACTCGATCCGGGGCGACCGGCCGCTCACCGAGACGGAGGACGAGAAGCTTCTCGGCTCCGCCCCCTCGCGCGTGGACTTCACACGCACGGACCCGTGGCGCGTGCTGCGCATCATGTCCGAGCTCATCGAGGGCTTCGATACGCTCGCTGATGTCGAGAAGGGCGTGTCGATCTTTGGGTCGGCACGCACGGGGCCGGACGATCCGCAGTACCAGGCGGCGCAGGAAACGGCGCGGCTGCTGGCCGAGGCGGGCTTCGCCATCATCACCGGGGCGGGCCCCGGAATCATGGAGGCGGCGAACAAGGGTGCGCGCGAGGGGAACGGCCGCTCCATCGGCTGCAACATCGAGCTCCCCTTCGAGCAGGGCTCGAATCCGTACGTCGACACGGTGATCGAGTTCCGCTACTTCTTCATCCGCAAGCTGATGTTCGTGAAATACGCATCGGCGTTCATCATTTTCCCGGGCGGCTTCGGCACCCTGGATGAGGCATTCGAGGCGCTCACGCTCATCCAGACGGGCAAGATCTACGAGTTTCCCGTGATCCTCTTCGGCCGGCATTACTGGGCCGGTCTTCTGCGCTGGCTCAAATCGCGCGTGCTGGTGGAGAAGAAGATCTCGCCGGGCGATCTCGATCTGCTGCTCGTCACCGACGATCCGGCGGAGGCGGCCAACGCGGTGATCGCGGCGCAGGCGGCGACGCTGCAGCCGCCGCAGCGGCGCGCGAGCGACCGCGCTGCGGCGGCCATCGTCTAGCGCGATCATCTCAGTACCAAGGGAATTTCGAATGGCGGCGAAAAAGAACGGGAAAAAGAGCGCGAAATCCTCGCAAGCACCGAAATCGCCCTCACGCTCATCACCTGCGGGGCCCAAGGCGCAGCAGAAGCAGGCCGCCGAGGAGCGCGAGCGCGCGGGAGCGGCGCACACGTCGCACGAGAAGAGCCGCTTCCTGCGGGGCCAGCGCATCGACCCGCGCCGTATAGACGGGACGGAGACCGTCGTCGATCTCATCGAGGGCACCTTCCTCGCCTACAACGCGGCGCGCCTGCGCGAGGCCGCGCAGCTCTTCACCGGGAAGATGCTCGAGCCGGATGTCACCGTCGGCCTCACGCTCACCGGCGCGCTCACCCCCGCCGGCCTCGGCATGGCCGCGCTCATTCCGCTCATCGAGGCGGGGTTCGTGGACTGGATCATCTCCACCGGCGCGAATCTCTATCACGACACGCACTTCGGGCTGGGGCTCGCGATGCATCGGGGCAACTCAACGGAGTCCGACATCGTGCTGCGCGAGGAGGGCGTCGTTCGCATCTACGACATCTTCTTCGACTACGATGTGCTGCTCTCCACGGACGCCTTTTTCCGGCAGATCATGCGCGCGCCCGAGTTCCAGCGCGCGATGTCGAGCGCGGAGTTTCACGCGCTCTGCGGCAGATACGTGCGCGAGCGCGAGAACGCCCTAGGCATCGGACAGCGCTCGCTGCTCTCGGCGGCGTACACGGCGGGCGTGCCGATCTACACGTCGTCGCCGGGCGACTCGTCGATCGGGATGAACATCGCGGCGCTCGCGCTCGAGGGGAACAAGCTCCTGCTCGACCCGAATCAGGACGTGAACGAGACCGCGTCGATCGTGCTGGCCGCGAAGCGCGGCAACGGGCGCAGCGCGGTGATGATCCTGGGCGGCGGCAGCCCGAAGAACTTCATGCTGCAGACCGAGCCGCAGATCCAGGAAGTGCTCGGCATCGATGAGAAGGGGCACGACTTCTTCCTGCAGATCACGGATGCGCGCCCCGACACGGGCGGCCTCTCCGGCGCGACACCGGCCGAGGCGGTGAGCTGGGGCAAGATCGACCCCGACAAGCTGCCCGATGCCGTGGTCTGCTACGTCGACTCGACGATCGCGCTCCCACTGCTCACTTCGTATGCTCTCGCGAAGCGAAAACCTCGTAAACTTAGGCGTCTCCTCGACAGACGCGAGGCGAACATGGCGCGGCTCAGATCGGAGTTCGCGAGTGCGGGCGGCGAGCCGCTGCCAGCGGAGCACACGAGCGAGACTCTTCCGCGCCATCGATAGCTCCGCTGACGGCCCTGCGCAGACTGGACAGCGCGAGGGCAGGCACCTACAATGAACCAGCACGTTCGCGCCCGGCTCTCAAGTCGGGCGCTCACATTTTACGCTGTGCAGTGCGAGAATGATCGAAGAGCTGAAGGAAAAGCTGGAGCTCGAAGCCAACAAGCTCCAATTCGAATTGAACGTCACGCTGCCTAACGAGATTCGCAAAGCGGTGGAGCTTGGCGACCTGCGTGAGAACAGCGAGTACAAGGCAGCGCTCGAGCGGCAGCAGTTCGTGCAGGCGCGCCTGGGACAGCTGCGCCAGCGGCTGAGCAAGCTCGCGCAGATCGACGTTACGCAGATCCCGCACGACAAGGTCGGGCTCGGCTCACGCGTGATCGTGAAGGACAGCGCGACGGGCGTGGAGGAGAGCTACCATCTCGTGTTCGGCGACTCCGTGGAGTTCGAGGAGGGCCAGGTGACGATGTCGTCGCCCATCGGCCGCGCACTCGTGGGCAAGTCCGTGGGCGAGCTGGTGATGCTCCGGCTCCCAACCGTGACGCGCCGCCTCGAGATCATCGACCTCAAGACGATCCACGTTCCCGCGGCGTAGGGAAGAGGGAATCGGTACTGCTACTGCCGAGCACGAAATAACACCGATGAAACGAATCGAACCGGTGCGCTGGGAGAGGGGGTTGTCGTTTCGGACAGGCGCGCGCGATTCAGGCATCAACAATTCTGGAAATACGGATTGAACGGATCGAACGGATGAAAAAACGGATCGACTCGGCGCGCAGCAATGGGACGGTTTGCCTGTAGAGCGGCGTTTTTTTGGTTGGCAACGGAAGCGGCTGCAGGGATGTTCCGCCCCTGCCGTTTCCAGTCAAAAATCGGTTGTCGTTAGACCCGCGCAAAGGTGAAGGGAATGGGTTTCGTAGTCTCCGTTGAATCCGTTTTCAATCCGTTTTTTCATTCGTATCTCAAAAAAGTTTGAGCCAGCCCGAGCGGCTGTTGCCGTTCCGGGCAAGGGGCGAGCTGGCAACTGAAGGATCTGCAGGGACTCCTCTCTCCGCGCCTGCAGTTGCCAACCAAAGAACAGTTGCTCTATTTCGGTGCGAAGGCGGCCGGATTGTACTGATTCGATTGTAGTTGATTGGGTTGATTCGTGCTCAGCGCAGTTGGCAGTCACTGACCGCTCCCGCGCTCAACTCTCCCCTACACCGAACAGCTCCTCGATCTCGCGACGATACGATTGCAGCTCATCGTCCGCGTTCCAGCCGAGCATCGGAGCGAGGCGTTCCACCACCGCCGGCGCGATCGACATTCCGTGATCGCGGGTCTCGAAGGCGACGTGCAGTCGCCGGATGAGCAGATCGCCGAGCGTGCGCGCCATTTCGCGCGTCGCGCCCCAGTCGAGCTCCGCAGCGATGTAGGGGAGTGCAGGGATCAGTCGCTCGGCGAGCGCGCGATCGACGCTCGCCGTCTGCCAGAGCTCGCGCCAGCGCGTGCCGTAGGCGTGCACCAGATGCTCGGCGATGTCCGGCGCGCCGATGGTCGCGCGCGCCATCGCGAGCTCGTCTTCCATCGATGCGATCGCGCCGCCCGGGAGCGGCCGCTTGTGCGTCGGCGCGCGCCTGTGGCCCACGCGCAGGCGGCGCGCCACCGTATCCATCACATCCACGGCCATCGCACGGTACGTCGTGAGCTTGCCGCCGGTCACCGAGAGAAGTCCCGGAACCGTCCACGCGATCGCGTGCTCGCGCGATGCCGAATCGGGATGCTTGTCGTCGGACGCGACGAGCGGGCGGATCCCGGCCCAGGCGGAAACGACATCGGCCGGGGTGAGATGCGCCCCCGGAAAGAAGGCATTCGCCGAGCGCAGGAGGTAGGTGATGTCCGCGCCGGTGGCGCGCACGCGCTCGGGCCGGCCGTCGTAATCGGTGTCCGTGGTGCCGATGACACTGAATGCGCCCGTCGGAATCACGAACATCACGCGTCCGTCTATGGGCGAGAGCAGCGTGAGCGCGCCGTTGTTGCGAATGCGCTCGTGCGGCACGGACACGTGCACGCCCTTGGTGGCGCGCAGCGCACGACGCGCCTGTGGCTCCGCCATCCGGCGAATCGCATCGCTCCACGGCCCCGCGGCGTTCACCACCACGCGCGCGCGAATCTCGATGTCGACGCCCGTGCGCAGGTCCACGGCGCGCGCGCCGCACACGCCCTCGTTCGTCATCGAGAGATCGTGCACGGACACGTGATTCAGGACCACCGCTCCTTCATCGCGCGCGCTCAGCACCGTGGCGATCGTGAGCCGGATGTCGTCCGTGGCCGCATCGAAGTACGACGCGCCGCCGACGAGTCCCATGTGGCGCAGATCCGGCTCGAGGGCCGTGACCACGTGCGTCGTCAGCATCCGATGGCGTCCCAGATTTCGTCCGAGCGCGAGCGCATCGTAGAGGAAGAGGCCCGCGCGCAGCTTCCAGAGCCGGATGCGCGCCTTCTCGTAGACGGGCCACATGAACTGCAGGGGCCGAACCAGATGCGGCGCGATCGACGCGAGGATTCTCCGCTCACGGCACGCCTCGAACACGAGATGCAGCTGCCCATGCTCCAGATAGCGCACGCCGCCGTGGACGAGACGCGACGAGCGGCTCGACGTGCCGCTCGCAAAATCGGACCCTTCCACGAGGGCGACGCGCAGTCCGCGCATCGCGGCGTCGCGCGCCACCCCGGCGCCGGTGATGCCGCCCCCGATCACGAGCACGTCGAACGGCTGTTCGGCGAGTCTCGCGAGCGCGGCCGAGCGCGAGGCTGGAGCCGCTTCTTCGGTCGGCGCCAGCGCTCCCTCGTTTTGGGCGGTGTCGGGCATCGCCGAACGCTACGGGGGCGGCCGCTCGCTGGTCAACGCCTTGGTGCACCTTTGCGGCACACCGAATTGTGTAACTTTCTGCCATGCCAACCTTTGGGAACGGCCGCCGCGTTGCCATCGTCGCGGGATTGCGCACGCCCTTCGAGCGCTCGGGCACACTCTTCAAGTCACTCACATCACAGGATCTCGGCCGCGCGGTGGTCGCGGAGCTCGTCGCGCGCACGTCGCTCGACGGCAAGGAGGTCGACACGCTGGTGTTCGGAACCGTGGTGCCGAGCGTGCTCGCACCGAACATCGCGCGCGAGGTGGCGCTGCTCCCGATGCTGCCGAAGGGTATACCGGCGGTGACCGTGAGCCGCGCATGCACGTCGGCGAACCAGGCGATCACCGATGCGGCGGACCAGATCGCGCTCGGCCACGCCGATGTCGCGATCGCGGGCGGCGCGGAATCGCTGTCCAACGTGCCGATCCTGCACTCGCGCGGATTCGCGAATGCGCTCGTGTCGGCGTCCAAGGCGAAGACGATGTCCGCGCGCGTGGGCGCGCTCGCGCGCCTCCGCCCGCGCGATCTGGTCCCCATCACGCCGGCCATCGCGGAGCCGAGTACGGGCGAAACGATGGGGCAGAGCGCGGAGAAGATGGCGAAGCTCAATCACATTCCGCGCGACGAGCAGGATCAGTTCGCGCTGCGCTCGCACCGGCTCGCCGCCGCGGCGACGCAGGATGGGCGACTCACGTCCGAGATCATGCCGTACTACGTACCGCCCCAGTATGCAGACGTGGCGACCAGCGACAACGGCATCCGCTCCGATTCGACACCCGAGCAGCTCGCGGCGCTCAAGCCGGTGTTCGACAGGAAATACGGCACGGTGACGGCCGGGAACTCGTCGCCGCTGACCGATGGCGCCGCCGCCGTCGTCTTGATGAGCGAGGAGCGCGCGCGTGCCCTCGGCTACGCGCCGCTCGCCTACATCAAGTCGTATGCGTACGCCGCGCTGGATCCGGGCGAGCAGCTGTTGCAGGCGCCCGTGCTTGCGGCGCCGGTCGCGCTCGAGCGCGCGGGACTCACCCTCGCCGACATCGATCTGGTCGAGATGCACGAGGCGTTTGCGGCCCAGGTGCTCAGCAATCTGCGCGGCTTCGAGAGCCAGCAGTGGGCGGAGCGCGCGGGGCTGACGAAGCCGGTGGGCGAGGTCGACCGCTCGCGCCTCAACGTGATGGGCGGCTCGATCGCGATCGGGCATCCGTTCGGCGCGACGGGCGCGCGCATCACGATGACGCTGGCGCACGAGTTGAAGCGCCGCGGCGGCCAGTTCGGTCTGATGACGCTGTGCGCCGCGGGCGGAATGGGGTTCGCGATGGTTCTGGAGAACGCGACATGACCGCCGCGCTCACGACGACGATGCGCGAGGGCGGCGTCGCCGTCGTCACCTTCGATTTGCCGGGGGAGGCAGTCAACAAGCTCACGCGCGGCGTGATCGACGAGCTCCGCGCACTGATGGATCGAGTCGACTCGGATTCGAGCATCCGCGCGGTGGTGCTCATCTCGGGAAAGCCGGATCTCTTCATAGCGGGCGCGGACATCGATGGCTTTCTCGAGCTGCGCACGGCGGCGGAGGCGGAGGCGCTGAGCCGCGAGGGACAGGAGATGATGAACCGGATCGAGCGGCTGCGCGCACCGGTGGTGTACGCGATTCACGGTGCGTGCATGGGTGGAGGGCTCGAGGGAGCGCTCGCCGCAGCGTACCGGATCGCGACCGATCATCCGAAAACCGTGCTCGCGCTTCCCGAGGTGCAGCTCGGATTGATCCCGGGCGCGGGCGGCACGCAGCGGCTGCCGCGGCGCGTCGGGTTGCGCCAATCGCTCGAGATGATTCTGCAGGGCAGGAACGTGCGCGCGAAGAAGGCGCTGCAGATCGGGCTGATCGATGAGCTGGTGCATCCATCGATTTTGCTCGACGTCGCCGTCGATCGGGCGGCGAAGCTCGGCGAGGGAAAGATTCCGCGCGAACGCCCGCGCGCGGTGCACGGGATGGGCGATGTGATGCTCGAGGACAACGCGCTCGGTCGGTCCGTGGTATTTCGCAAGGCACGTGAGAAAACCCGCGAGGCGACGAAGGGAAATTATCCCGCGCCGCTCGCCGCCATCGATGCGATCGAGCAGTCGTACCTCGGCGATCGCGCCAAGGGCTTCGCGACGGAGGCTCGGCTATTCGGCGAGATGGCCGTGACCGATGTGAGCCGCCAGCTCATCTTCCTGTTCTTCGCGGGCGCGGCGCTCAAGAAGGACACGGGTGTGGGCGAGGCGAACGTCACGCCCCGACCGGTCGAGAAGATCGGCATCCTCGGCGCCGGCTTCATGGGCGCGGGGATCGCGGCCATTGCCGCGCGCGCGGGCACGGTGGTGCGACTCAAGGATGCGGAGCACGCGCGGGTGGCGAAGGGGCTGAAGGAGGTGAGCTCGATCCTGCGCGAGGAGCTCAAGCGCAAGCGCATCACGCGGCGCCAGCTCGAGGATCAGCTCGCGCTCGTGGGCGGAACGATCGATTACTCCGGCTTCGCGGGCGCGACCATCATCGTCGAGGCGGTGTTCGAGGATCTGAAGGTCAAGCAGACCGTGCTCGCGGAAGCGGAAGCGGCCGCCGCGGGAGCGATCTTCGCGTCCAACACGAGCACCATTCCGATCGAGCGCATCGCGGTGGGCGCGAAACATCCCGAGCGCGTGCTGGGCATGCACTTCTTCTCGCCCGTGCAGAAGATGCCGCTGCTCGAGGTGATCCGCTCGAAGGCAAGCGATGACGAATCGCTCGCGACCGCGGTGGCGTACGGCAAGAAGCTGGGGAAGACGGTGATCGTGGTGCGCGACTCTCCCGGTTTCTATGCGAACAGGATTCTCGCGCCGTACGTGAACGAGGCGGGGCTGCTGCTCGACGAGGGAGTCGCCATCGATGCCGTGGACAGGGCGCTCGTGGAGTTCGGCTTCCCGGTGGGCCCGATCACACTCATTGATGAGGTGGGGCTCGACATCGCCGGGAAATCGAGCGCCGTGATGCTCGGCGCGTTCGGCGACCGCATGGTGCCCGCGGCATCGCTCGCGAAGGTGATCGAGGCCGGACGCACGGGCCGCAAGGGCGGAAAGGGATTCTACAAGTACGAGAACGGAAAGAAGCAGGGCGTGGATGAGACCGTGTATCCGCTCATCTCCAGCAACGGACAGCGCATGCTGATCGGCGCGCGCGACATCGTGGAGCGGTGTGTGTTCGCGATGTTGAACGAGGCGGCGCGCTGCCTCGAGGAAGGGATCATCGCGAGCCCGCGCGACGGTGATGTCGGGGCGGTGTACGGGATCGGTTTTCCGCCATTCCGTGGCGGGCCCTTCCGCTATCTGGACACGCTCGGAATTCCGACGGTGATACGCGCGCTGGAGGTCCTGGACGGACGCTTTTCGCCGCGATTCCGGCCCGCGGGCATTCTCCGGGACATGGCCGCATCGGGGTCGCGCTTCTACCCGGATCGGGAAAAGCCGCGCTGACCGGGAGGCGTCCGTCAGAGGGGAATTGACGCGGCGCTGACATTGTCCGAGAGGTCGCACAGCGGTGCTATTGCCCGTTTTCGCGTGAGCATATAAATGATTGGGGTGACCCTCTTCCGCCGGTTCTTCGGTCGCGGCACGCCCTCGCCATCGCGACGTTCGCCTCACGTTCGCGCCACCGGGCTGCTCGCCGTGCTCGCGCTGGCGCTGTTCGCGACGATGGCACTCACCGCGCAGGCGTGGATCGCGTCGCGTTCGCAGCGTCGCGCGGCGGAGGAGGCGGTGCGCGATTACGCACGATTTGCGGCCAACAATTACGCGATGGACACGCAGCGCTCACTCCGTCAGAGCGCACTCGCGATCTTCTCCTGGCTCGGTGCGAAGAGCGTTCGGCTCGAGGCGGACAGTCTCATCGATCTTCGCGTGCTGCAGGACGCCGCAGCGGATGTGCGAGCGTGCCGATGCATGTGGGATCCCGACCCGCTGTACTTCTTCCGGTACGTGCCGAGCACGAACGAGTTGATCACGGTGGGCCCGCACACGCCCACGCCCGTCGAGAGGGCCGTTCTGCGCGATTCGGTGCGCGGCGACCCGAAGGAGCCGCTCTTCGCGGCGCCCAACGTGCTGCGCGGCGCGTTCTACATGATGTCGCTCCAGGACACGCTCGCCGGCGAGCAGATACTCCTGCTCACCGCGCTGCACGGCGTACACGGGGCGCCGGATGCGATCTACGGCTTTGCGTCGTCGCTCACCTCGTTCTCGCCGCACACGTTTCACGTGATTACGACGATGCCGCTGCTTCCGCCATCGCTCACGAAGCGCGTGGAGAACGACAGCGTGTTCGCGGTGAAGGTGTGGGACAGGAATCGCCTGGTGTACGAGTCGAGCTACACGAAGGACACGTCGTACGCGGGCTATGCGCCGCTCTGGGGCAACGGTGTGAAGAGCAGGTCCACGGTGCAGGTCTCGATCCTGCCAGCGATGGCGTCGAAGCTGTTGATCGGCGGGATGCCGGAAACGCGCACGCCGCTGCTGCTCGCACTCTGCGTGCTCACGTGCGCGCTGCTCACGAGCGCGTACGTCCTCACGCGCCGAGCGCAGGATCTCGCCGCGATCCGCGACGATTTCACGTCGAGCGTGTCGCACGAGCTTCGCACGCCGCTGGCCGAGATCATGGTGTACGCGGAGATGCTGCAGCTGGGGCGGGTGAGCGCGCCGGGCGAGCGCTCGCACGCCGTGAGCGTGATCGTGCGCGAGGCGCGGCATCTCACGCACCTGATCGACAACGTGCTGCTCTTCTCGCGAGCCTCGCGCGAGAAGCCCACCGCGCCGCCCGCACACCCGCTTCCACTCGCGCCGATCGTGCACGAGCTCGTGCGGACGTTCGCGCCGCTCGCGCGCCAGCATCGCATCTCGATTCGCGAACAGCTGGATGAGAGCCTCGCGGCATCGATCAGCGCGCCCGTGCTGCGGCACGCGCTTCTGAACCTGCTCGACAACGCGGCGAAGTACGCGCCGCCATCCTCCGTGATCACGGTCAGCACCGTGCGGCACTGGGAGCAGGTGCGGATCTACGTCGACGACCAGGGTGCAGGCGTACCCGTATCGGAGCGGCAGCGGATCTGGGAGCCATACGTGCGGCTGCCGCGCGATGTGAGCTCCTCGTCGACGGGCAGCGGTATCGGGCTGTCTGTGGTTCGCCATCTCGTGGAGCGTTATCACGGGCGCGCGTGGGTGGAGGATGCGCCCGATGGTGGAGCGCGCTTCGTGATCGAGATTCCGGGAATGAGCATGCCGCAGACGAGCGAGGCCGCCATCGATTGGCACGACGAGCGCTCGCCTGCGCCACAGAGTGGAGACTGAGAGGAGTCATGGCGAGGATACTGGTAGTAGAGGACAGCGCCGATCTCGCGCGTGCACTGCGAACGAATCTCGAGCTCGAGGGACACGAGGTGGGCGTCGCGCTCGACGGCGAGCGCGGGCTCGCGCTCGCGCGCTCCTCGCGTCCCGATCTGATCGTGCTCGACCTGATGCTGCCGAAGATGGATGGCTATCTACTGCTGCGTGCCGTGCGCGGCGAAGGGCTGCACATGCCCGTGCTCATTCTCACGGCGCGCTCGGACGAGGCGGAGAAGGTGCGCGGCTTTCGCTGGGGCGCCGATGACTACGTGACGAAGCCGTTCAGCCTCATCGAGCTGCTCGCGCGCGTGGATGCGCTGCTGCGCCGCTCGCGGCAATCGACGAGCGCCGCGGAGGCGAACGATGCCGCGGTCAGATTCGGCACCATCGAGGTGCATCCCTCGAAGCGTCTCGTGCTGCGACAGGGAGCGCCGGTATCGCTCCGGCCCAAGGAGTTCGACCTGCTGATGGCGCTCGTGCGCCGCGACGGCTCCGTTGCCCAGCGCTCCGAGCTGCTGCGCGAGGTGTGGGGCTACAAGCCGGCGATGGTGAGCCGCACCATCGACACGCACATCGTCGAGCTGCGCCGCAAGCTGGAAGATGATCCCAGCTCACCCCGCCACTTTCTCACCGTTCGGAAAACCGGATACCGCTTCGAGCGCTGATCGAACGTTGATCGGGCGCTGATTGTTCTGCGCAGAATCGTGACGCGATGCTGACCGCGCGCTGACAGTTCCGCCTCGCACGTGAGAGTTCCGTGCGAGCATCGCCAACACAGCAGCGCTCACCCAACCACGTCCTCCAGGTTGCAGGGGTACGGGCACGTCCCGGACCTTCGCCGCACGTTGCGCGAAGCGCACCCGGCGGCGCCTACACGCAGGCGCACCCACTGTCTTCCGCGATTGCGGAAGGAGGACACATGAAATCGAAGCTTCGTCAGGCTGGTGCTTCGCTCGCCTTCCTTGTGCTTGCCGCTGCGGCGGCGCGTGCCCAGGGAACCACCATCACCGGCCGCGTCACGAGCGACGCCGGGACCCCGCTCGCGTCGGCGAGCGTGCTGCTGGATGGGATGGGCATTGGCACCATCACGCGCGACGACGGCCGCTACACACTGGTCGTGCCGGCCGCGCGCGCGAACGGACAGACCGCGAGCCTCGTGGCGCGGCTCATTGGCTACAAGTCGGTGGCGACACCGGTCACGCTGGGAACCGCGCCGATCACGCACGACTTCGTGCTCGCCGCGAATCCGCTGCGGTTGGGCGAGATCGTCATCACGGGCACGGGCACATCGACGGCGGCGGAGAAGCTGGGGAACGTGCGCAACCATGTCGACTCGACCTCCATCACGCGAAGCAACGAATCCAACATCGTCGAGTCGCTCGCGGGAAAGGCACCGAACGTCGAGGTGACCGAGGCGAGCGGCGAGCCGGGCGCGGGATCGTACATTCGCATTCGAGGCACGCGCAGCCTCGCCTCGGGGAACAGCCAGCCGCTGTTCGTGGTGGATGGCGTGCCGATCGACAACAGCAGCGTCTCCACCACCAACTTCAATCCGGTCGACGGCCTGACCGCGGGTGAGATCGAAGGGACTGCGCATCAGAACCGCGCCGCGGACATCAACCCGAACGACATCGAGAACATCGAGATTCTGAAGGGAGCAGCCGCCGGTGCACTGTACGGCGCGCGCGCAGGGCAGGGCGTGGTGCTGATCACCACCAAGAGTGGAAAGGCGGGTGCCACGCGCTACTCGCTCCAGAGCAAGCTCTCCCTCGACAAGATCACCGACCACTATCCGCTGCAGACGCGCTACGGGCAGGGATACTACGGGCAGTCGCCCCAGGAGCTGAACGCCGACGCAGCCGGCAATCCCGACCCTACGGCGTGCGACAACATCGGCAACTTCTTCTGCCGCACGAGCTGGGGTCCCGATCTCACCGTGACCGGCGAGAAGGTGTACGACCATTCCAACGAGGCGTACGTCACCGGCCACACGACGGACAACAACCTCTCGATCTCCGGCGGTAACGACCGCACCTCGTTCTTCCTCAGCGGCTCGTATCTGTACGATCGCGGCATCTTCGAAGGTCCGAACAACAACTATCAGCGATCCACGATCCGCCTCAAGGCCACGCAGAAGCTGACCGACCGGTTCGATGTCGGCGGCAACGTGTCCTTCGCCGATACGCGCGGGAACTACGTGGAGCGCGGGAACAACACGAACGGACTTCAGCTCGGGCTTCTGCGCACGCCGCCGAACTGGAACAACCAGCCGTACAAGGGCGACAACGGGCAGATCACCTTCCGCTTCCAGCATCCGACGGCGTTCGACATCGCGAGCGATCGCGGATGGAACAATCCGTTCTGGACGCTCAACGAGGGAACCCACAATTCGCAGCTCGGACGCGTGTTCGGCAACCTGAACGCGAACTTCGACGCGACCGACTGGCTGAAGATCAACTACGTGCTGGGGGGCGACTACTACACGGACGAGCGCCTCGAGGGCATTCCGCAGGGCTCCACGGCACCGGCGCCCGCAGGCCGCGTCACCGAGGGGAAAATCGTCAACTACGAGCTGAACCACAATTTGACGGCGACGGCATCGCACACCTTCAGTCCCAGCTTCGCCGGCACGTTCACGCTCGGCAACACGGTCGATGACCGGAACTATCGCCAACTCTCCGACGTCGGCCGCACGCTGGTTGCGGCGGAGCCGTTCAATCTCATCAACACGGTCAATCGCGACCCCTCGCTCGACATCATTCAGGAGATCAGGAACGTCGGCTTCTTCGGCCAGGCGACGGCCGATCTCTTCGACCAGCTCTACCTGACGGGAGCGCTGCGGAACGACGGCTCATCCACGTACGACCGGAATCACCTTCGCGCGTGGTTCCCGAAGGCCAGCATGTCGTGGACGTTCTCCAAGGTGCTGCCGATTCCCGGAGTGTCGTTCAGCAAGCTGCGCGCTGCGTACGGCGAGGCGGGGCAGGAGCCGCTGCCGTATCTCACCACACAGACGTTCACGTCGACCACGCCGTTCGGAACGATCTCGCAGGGTGTCGGCGCCACGCCGACGTACGCCGGATTCGGCGGGCTCGCGTCGAGCATTCAGAAGGCGACGCCATCACTCGTTCCCGAACGGACCCGCGAGTTCGAAGGCGGGTTCGATTTCGGTCTCTTCAAGGACAAGGCCGATCTCGGCCTCACGTACTATCACGCGACGACGACCAACGTGATCCTCACGCAGCAGCTCGCGTCGTCCTCCGGATATTTTCAGCAGGTCCAGCAGGGGGCGAAGTTCCGGAACACGGGCTTCGAGGTGACGGCGAACGTCCGGCCGATCACCCGACCGAACCTCACCTGGGAGGTCGGTGCGCAATGGGCGCGGAACCGCAGCACGGTGCTCGATCTGCTCGGTGCCAACTTCGTCCAGCTCGATCCGAATTACACGACGCCGCAGGAAGTCGCCATCAAGGGCCAGCCGATCGGCGTGATGTACGACTTCGGATGGGCCAAGTGCGGCATCAGTCCCGAGGGAATGGGCGCCGTGATCAGCGGCGTCGACCTCGCAACGGTGTGCGCAGGACAGCCCAAGGGCGCGACGTACATCGGACCCGACGGATTCCCGGTCGGCGATCCGAATCAGCGCGTCATCGGCGACCCGAATCCGAAGTGGACCGGGAGTCTCCGCACGGCGCTCACGGTCAAGAAGTTCCAGTTCTCCGGCCTTCTCGACTTCAAGCATGGCGGCGTGATCAACAACGGCACCAAAGGCGCGCTCTACGCCTACGGCACCCACAAGGACACGCAGCAGCGCGCCGACTGCACCTTCGACGCAGCCGGCAACACGGTGTGCTCGGGCAATCTCAAGACGTTCGGTCAGGGCGGCTGGTACGATGGTCCCGTCGTCGGACCGGGCGCCGGCACGGCTGTGCCGATCGGCGTGAACTGGTTCTCCGAATCTCCCGCGCTCTTCTTCGCCGGCTTCAATGAGCCGTTCAACGAGAATGGCGGCTACGTGAAGCTGCGTGAGATCTCGATCGGCTACACGTTCGACTCACACTTCGTGAAGAGCACCCTGGGCCTCTCGACGATCGATCTGCGGGTCGCCGGCCGCAATCTCAAGACGTGGACCAAGTACACCGGCTACGATCCGGAGACGAATCTCGGCGGGGCCACCGGCCACTCGCTGGGCCTCGACTACTTCAATCAGCCGCAGACGCGCTCGTTCGTGATCACGCTCGGCCTCAACCGCTAACCGACCGGAGGACTCGCACATGCGAAAGTCATTGATGCTCGCGGGAGCCGTGTCGCTCACGGTCACCGTCGCGGCGTGCACCAGCTTCCTCACCGACAAGAAGGCGAGCACGGATCCCAACAATCCGGCAAGCGCCACACGCCTTCAACTCTTCACCTCGGTGCAGGCTGCACAATTTCTGGAGCAGGAAGGCAACGCGCCGTTCATCGTCTGTCTCTGGATGCAGCAGTGCCAGGGCGTGGGCGGCCGCTTCGTGGACCAGGAGAGCCAGTACGCGATCACGAATGCCACCACCAATCCCGAATTCGCCGGCGTGTACGGCGGCGGCGGACTGCTCGACATCAAGAACATCGAAGCGAGTGCCGCAGCCGACGGCGACCTGCAGTTCAAGGGCGTCGCGGAGGTGTGGGAGGCCCTGGTGATCGGCACCGCCGCCGATGTCTGGGGGGACATTCCCTATCGCGAGGCTGCGAGTGACGTCCTGCAGCCACACTACGATCCGCAGCTGCAGGTCTACGACGACATCGAGGCGAAGCTCGATCAGGCGATCACCGATCTGGCGGGTGCGGGACCGGGCCCCGGGCCGAACGACTTCGTGTACGGTGGCGACGTCGCGAAATGGACCGCCGCAGCGAACACGCTCAAGGCGCGCTACCATCTGCACATGGTGGAGGTGCGGGGGAACACCGAGTACCAGAAGGCCATCGATGCGGCAACGAACGGCATCAGCTCGCACGACGGCGACTTCACCACCTTCCACACGAGCGCAACGCTCGAGCGGAACGCGTGGAATCAATTCCAGGTCTCATCGGGCTTCGGCGATGATCTCGTGGCCGGTGCGACGCTCGTCAACATCATGAACGCGCAGAGCGATCCCCGGCGCGCACAGTACTTCGGAAAGACTCCGAACGGCAACTACGGAGGTGTGGACGTCAACGGCTCGGTGGGCGCCAACGGCATCTCCGGAATCAAGGGGTCGCGGAACGCCGCCACCTTCCGCCAGCCGATCATCACCAGCGACGAGAACTCACTGATCCTCGCCGAGGCGAACTTCGCTCTCCACGGCGCATCGGCTGCGCAGCCGTTCCTGGATCAGGAGCGGTCGAGCAACGGACTCTCGTCGATCCCGGCTACCATGCAGTCGATCATGACGGAGAAGTACATCGCGCTCTTCCAGAACGTGGAAGTGTGGAACGACTACAAGCGCACGTGCATTCCGGCGCTCACGGCGTTCCCGTCCGCAACCTTCGGTCACGAAATTCCGGGGAGGTTCTACTACGGCTCCGGAGAGGAGGCGAGCAACGCGAACACGCCTTCGTCCACCGAGCAGCTGCAGCACGGTGGCGACGTCGTGAGCGGCGCGGGCATCGATGGCTTCCGCAATCCCAACGACCCCAACCCTTGCCCGGCGCCGTAACGTCGGCGATTTCGAACGAAAGAGCGCGCAGCTCGCCGAAGGCCGGCGGGCTGCGCGCTTCGTTTTCGCTACTGTGGCTGCTCCACCACCACTGCCGTGCCATAACACAGAACCTCGGTTACGCCCTGTCCGATCTCCGTGGCGTCGTAGCGCACGCCGATCACCGCGTTCGCGCCGAGCGCGGCGGCGTGGCCCATCATGAGATCGAAGGCATCGTTGCGCGTCTTCTCGCATAGCTGCGTGTAGATCGTGATGTTGCCGCCCACGATCGTCTGCAACGCCGCGCCCAGATTTCCGACGACGGATCGCGAGCGAACGATGATTCCGCGCACGACGCCGAGCGATCGCGTGATCCTGTAGCCGTCGATCGTGAACGCGGTAGTGGTAAAGGCCTGCTGCATCTTGGGCTCCGCTGAGGGTTGCGCGATGATCGCCCCCGTGCCCTGTCCGCGCAATGCCGTGGCGGCCTATCCGCCTGGCGAGCCCACCGATAAAATTCCTCGTCTTCGACCCCGACTCGATGCGCACTCCCCCGTTCGTTTTCGCGGCTCTTCTTGCCGCCGCACTCCCCGCTGCCGCGCAGCGCGGAAGCGAGCTCACCGTCGACGCCATCACGCACGGCGCGTTCGCCGGCGCGCGCATGCCCGAGCCGCAGTGGCTCGCGGATGGCAGCGCCTATTTCGATCTGCGCCCCACCGCCGACGGTGCCAGCGAGATCGTACGCGTGAGCGCCGTCACCGGAGCGACGGTCGTCGCACCCGCGCAGTCGCTCGTGTCGAACGGCACGAAGCTCAAGGTGGAGAGCATCTCGATCTCGCACGACGCGTCGAAGATCCTGCTCTTTCACAACTCCGTTCGCGTATGGCGGCAGAACACGCGCGGCGTGTACGATGTGCTCGACGTCGCCACGGGTCGGGTGACCCCGCTGTCCAGCGCGGCGGGGCTGCAGATGTTCGCGACGTTCTCCCCCGATGGAAAGCGCGTCGGGTTCGTGCGCGCGAACAATCTCTTCGTCACCGATCTCGCCACGCACGAGGAGCACGCGCTCACGAACGATGGCAGCGACGTGATCATCAACGGCACGAGTGACTGGGTGTACGAGGAGGAGCTCGCGATTCGCGACGCATTTCGCTGGAGCCCGGACTCGAAGCGGATCGCCTTCTGGCGCTTCGATCAGTCGCCCGAGCCGATCTTTCCGATGGTCGATGAGCTGTCGCTCGTGGCGAAGATGATTCCCGAGCGCTACCCGCGACCCGGCGACAGGAATGCGAAGGTGACCGTGGGAGTGGTGAACGCCGATACCAGGCAAACCACGTGGATGCACACGGGCGACGGCGAGTACATTGCGAGCCTCGCGTGGGCGGGGCCGGACAGCGTCGCCGTCCAGCGCATGCCGCGCACGCAGAACCAGATCGACCTCCTCATGCTCAGCGCCGCCAGCGGAGATGGACGCACGGTGCTCACGGAGCGCAGTTCCGCCTGGGTGGATGTGGACGACGACACGCCGCGCTGGGTCGCGAACGGAACGATGTTTCTCTGGCCCAGCGAGCGCAGCGGTTGGCGCCAGTACTATCTCTACAGGCGCGACGGCACGCTCGTGGGCCGCGTGACACGGGACGGTGTGGATGTCGCATCGCTCGCAAGCGTGGACGAGAAGCGTGGCTACGTGTACGCAATCGCGGCCGCGCCCACGCCAATGCAGCGACAGCTCTTCCGCTATCCGCTCAAGGGCGGCTCCGAGATGCGCGTGACCGCCGAGCCGGGCTCGCACCGCGTGAGCATCTCGCCGGACGGCGCCGTCATGGTCGACATTCACTCGTCGGCGCAACTCCCGGGCGCCGCGTCGCTGGTCTCGCTCGGCACCGCTGACGCACGGCACGTGCTCGAGGCGAACGCCGAACTTCGGAAGACGCTCGCGGGCCTCACGCGCGCACCGGAGTTCTTCCAGGTGCCGATGCCCGATGGCACGAGGCTCAACGCCTTCCGCATTCTCCCCCCGGCGTTCGACAGCACGCGCAGATATCCAGTGCTGATGTACGTGTACGGCGGCCCGGGTTCGCAGACCGTGCTCGATGACTATGGCGGCGACCGGTACCTCTGGCACGAGCTGCTCGCGCGCAAGGGCTACGTGGTGGTGAGCGTGGACAATCGTGGCACTGGCGCGCGCGGCAGCGCCTTTCGCCACATCGTGTACGAGCATCTCGGGATGCACGAATCCGACGACCAGATCGCCGCCGCCAAATGGCTCGGTGCGCAGCGCTGGGTGGATCCCGCGCGCATCGGCATCTGGGGATGGAGCTACGGCGGCTACATGACGGCGATGTCGACCTTCCGGGGCGGCGCGGTGTTCCGTGCGGCGATCTCGGTCGCGCCGGTGACCGATTGGCGCCTCTACGATGACATCTACACCGAGCGCTACATGCGCACGCCGGCGGAGAACCCGGACGGATACGCACAGGGTGCTCCCCAGGCGTACGTGAAGGGACTCGCGTCGAGCTATCTCCTCGTGCACGGCACGGGCGATGACAACGTGCATCCGCAGAACTCGATACAGCTCGTGGACAAGCTCGAGGATGCGAACAAGCAGTTCGAGCTCATGGTGTATCCGGGGCGCACGCACGCCATCTCGGGCGGGAACTCGCGCACGCATCTCTTCACCCTGCTCACGAACTTCGTCGAGCAGACGCTCGGCGCGTCCGCGCAGCGCGTGAATCCGTGAGGCGCGAAGCGGTGGCGCTGGGCGCGCTGATTACGGCGATTGCGTGCTCGCACCGTGTGCCCCCCGAACGCGTGCAGTCCCCGATCGCATCCAGGCTGCCGCACACGAGGGCCGAGCGAACGTCGTACGCGGAGACATCGACCTACGCCGATGTGATCGCGTTCATCGACACGCTCCAGCGCCTCGGTGTCCAGATGTCGCGCCAGGAGCTCGGCCGCACCACCGAGGGACGCGTGCTGCCGCTGCTCGTGCTCTCGCGCCCGCAGGTGACGACGCCCGAGCAGGCACGCGCGCTCAACCGCCCAGTCGTCTACGTGCAGGCGAACATCCACGCGGGCGAGGTCGAAGGGAAGGAAGCGCTGCTCGCGCTCGTCCGCGATCTCGCGACGACGCGGAATAACGTGCTCGACTCCATCGTGCTCATCGCTGTCCCGATCTACAACGCGGATGGCAACGAGCGCTTCGAGCCGCAGTCGGTGAATCGCACGGAGCAGAACGGACCGGAGAGCGTGGGCCAGCGGCCGAACGCGCAGATGCTCGACCTGAATCGCGACTACGTGAAGGCTGAGGCTCCCGAGACGCGCGCGTCGCTGGCGGCGTTCGAGAAGTGGAACCCCGATGTGTTCGTGGATCTCCACACCACCGATGGGAGCTTCCACGGCTACGCGCTCACCTACGCGCCCTCGCTCAACCCTGCGGCGCGCGATGCCGGTGCGTACACGCGAGACTCCCTGCTTCCCGAGCTGCGCCGGCGCATGAAGGCGCGCGATGGATTCGAGGTGTTCGACTACGGCAACTTCGACACGCAGTACGAAGAGCGCGACATCACGGACACCGTGAAGAGCGGCTGGTTCACCTACGATCATCGCCCCCGCTTCGGCACCAACTACTTCGGCCTTCGCCAGCGCATCTCGATCCTGAGCGAAGCCTATTCGCACGATCCATTCGAGCGGCGCGTGAAGTCCACGTACGCGTTCGTGCACGAGCTGCTGTCGCTCGTGGCCGAGCGCGGGGCGAAGATCCGCGCGATCGGGAGCGCGGCGGACGCGGAGCTCGCGCGTGGAGCCTTCGGCGCGGCCATTCCAATCCGGTCCCGCCTCACCACCGCGCCACGTACGCTGCCGGTCATCTTCGAGGTGATGGCGCACACCGGCGACTCGTCGCTCACGCAGCCGGGCGTGCCGCGCGGCTTCCGCCGAACCGGGGTGATGAAAACGCAGCCCATGCCGGTGTACGACCGCTTCGAGCCCGTGCTCACGCGCACGATTCCGCGCGCGTGGCTGCTCCCCGCCGGCGACACCCTCGCCATCAGCCTTCTTCGCGAGCACGGAATTCGCGTCGAGCGTCCGGCAGCGGGGATGACGTCCGCGCGCGTGAGCCGATTCGAGGTCGACTCGCTACACACGCAGCCGAAGGCCTTTCAGGGACATCACGAAGCGCAGCTCACCGGGAGCTGGCACGACACCACCGCACAGGTGCCCAACGACATGCTGATGGTGCGCGGCGATCAACCGCAGGCGATCGCCGCGCTCTACCTCCTCGATCCCGAGAGCGACGACGGGCTCGTGACCTGGAACGTGTTCGACAGTGAGCTCGCGCCAGGCAAGGCATTCCCGGTATGGCGCGTTGTGACGGACGACACGAACTCGCGATGATGCGGGCCGCGGCCTAGCTTGCATCCAAAGGAGACCGCTCTGCGGGCTCTCTTCTCAAACCGACATTCATGCTTCGACAGAGCCTGCTCTATCTCTCAAATCAGCCACGCATTTTCAGGCTGGTTCGCCGAAATGGGTTTGCGAAACGGTTCGCGTCGCGCTTCGTTGCCGGGGAGACCCTCGAGACCGCACTCGATGCCGTCAAGGCGCTGAACGCGCGCAAGATCACCGCCTCGCTCGACCTCCTCGGCGAAAGCGTGAGCTCCGAGCCGGAGGCGCGCGCCGCGTCTCGGGAATACATCACGATGCTCGACCGCATCCACGAGCAGCGGCTCGATGCGAACGTGTCGGTCAAGCTCACGCAGATGGGACTCGACGTCGATGAAGAGCTCTGTGTCGAGCTCATGCAATCGATTCTCGCGCGGGCGCGGGAGTACGACACGTTCGTGCGCCTCGACATGGAGGGAAGCGCCTACACCGAGCGCACGCTGCAGCTGTTCGAGGATCGGCTCTATCCCAATTACCGTGAGAACGTCGGCATCGTGCTGCAGAGCTATCTCTATCGCACGAGCGCCGACGTGGAGCGCGCGATCATGCTCAAGTGCCGGGTGCGACTCTGCAAGGGCGCCTACAAGGAGCCCGCGTCCGTCGCCTATCCGGACAAGAAGGACGTCGATGACAACTACGTGCGCTGCATGGAGAAGCTCATCCAGGACGGCAACTATCCCGGCATCGCCACCCACGATCCCGCGATCATCGAAGCGGCGAAGCGATTCGTGAAGGAGAAGGAAATCCCGCCGGCGCGATTCGAGTTCCAGATGCTGTACGGCGTGCGTCGCGACATGCAGGACCAGCTCGTGCGCGAGGGTTACAACATGCGCGTCTACGTGCCATTCGGGACCCAGTGGTATCCGTACCTCATGCGCCGCCTCGCCGAACGCCCCGCCAACCTGGCGTTCATCACCGGAAACGTCGTGCGCGAGATGATGAGCGGCTACAGGCAGTAAATGGCGCGACACGAGCCGCCCGATCACAGCCGCGGCGATGAGCGCACGCTCGGCGGCTACATGGCCGTTCACGCGCGCCCGGCCGCCTTCCAGGGCACCGATGGCCGCTCCTATACGGTTGCGATCGAGACGGACGAGACGGGTGAGCGCACCCGCCCGGTTGGCGGCTATCTGCTCTTCGTGCGCTGGGACGGCGAGCAGCCCGAAGTCACCGGACACATCGAGACGCCCTTTCTCGCCTGGGGCTCGACCGCCGAAGAGGTGGCGCAGGCGATCGGCACGCTGTCGCTGCACGAGGTGAAGCGCCAGCTCGACCTTCTCGTCGCCGCGAAGGCTCCGTCGTCCCGGCCGTGGTGGGACGTCATGCGCGATGAAGGCACGGAGCATGATGTCTGACGCTCCCGCGATGACCGGAGCACCGGCCGATGTACGGGGCGTGGTGATGAGCGGGACGGGCGGGGTGTGGACCGTTCGCGCCCGGAACGGCGAGCAGCATTCGGCCACGCTCCGCGGTCGCCTCAAGCAGGAGGGCTCGGACAAGATCGCCGTGGGCGACGACGTGCGGCTCGAACGGGAGGAGCGCGGCGACAGCTGGGCGATCGCCGAGATCTTCCCGCGCCGCTCGCGGCTCGCGCGCCGTGCGCCGGGCGGCGCGCACGGCGAGCGCGTGGTCGTCGCGAACATCGATCAGGTGATCGTGGTGTTCGCCCTCGCCAAGCCCGAGCCGCATCCGCGCATGCTCGACCGCTTCCTCGTGATCGCCGCGGCGAACGACATCCATGCGCGCATCGTCCTCAACAAGCGCGAGCTGGTGAGCGAGACGCCGCCGTGGATCGAGGACTACCGGATCGCGGGATATCCGATCCACCTCACCAGCGTGAAGGCCCGGATCGGCCTCGAGGAGCTCGCGAGTGCGCTGTACGGCCGCACCTCAGCGCTCAGCGGGCCGTCGGGAGTCGGAAAGTCCTCGCTGCTCAACGCGATCTACCCCGGCCTCGACTTCCGCGTGGGCGAGATCAGTGAATCGGTGAACAAGGGTCGCCACACGACGGTCGGCGCCGCGATGCACCCACTCCCCGACGGCAGCTTCGTCGTCGACACTCCGGGGCTGCGCGAGATCGGCGTGTGGAATCTCCATTCCGGTGAGCTCGATCAATGTTTCCTTGAATTCAGACCATTCCTCGGCCAATGCAGGTTCGGCGACTGCCGTCACGTGCACGAGCCCGGCTGCCGTGTGCGCGCGGCCGTGGCCGAGAAGTTGATCGGCTCCTCGCGCTACGACAGCTATCTCAAGCTTCTGGGCGAGCTCGAGGAAACAGAAAAGGATCAATATTGAGCTCTACCGCCTCGCGGCTTGCGGGCGCACGACCCGACGCAATCGCGAGGAAGCTCGGCGCGCCCTGGACGAAGATCGTCGGATGGCTCGAGCAGCGTGACTGGGATGAAGGCACCCAGCTCATGGTCTTCGCGCTCTTCATCGGCGCGGCCGGTGCGCTCGGTGTCGTCGCCTTCTACCGGCTCATCGATCTCGCGTACGCGCTGCTCGTCACCCGGATCGGCGAGCATCTCGTTCCCATGGCCGCTGCCTTCTATCGGCCGCTCGTCACCGCGCTCGCCCTCTGGATCGCGTGGGCGATCGTGCGCTCGGCGAAGATCCCCGAAGGTCAAACGGTGCCCGACGTGCAGCTCGCGGTCGCGAAGCGCGGCGGCGTCGTGCGCTTTCGCCCCGTTCTCGTTCGCACACTCGCCGCCGTCGTCACTCTCGCCGGCGGCGGATCCGCCGGAAGCGAGGGTCCGACCGCGGTGCTCGGCTCCGCCATCGGCTCGGTCACCGGTCGCGTGATGCGTTTCCAGCCGCGCCGGCTGAAAATTCTCGTGGGCTGCGGAGCCGCGGCCGGAATTTCCGCGGCGTTCAATGCGCCCTTTGCCGGTGCGTTCTTCGCGCTCGAGGAGGTGCTCGGCTCCTTCTCGATCGGCGCCTTCAGCCCGGTCGTGATCGCGAGCGTCGTCGCGGCGATCACGGTGCGGCCGTTTCTGGGCTCGCATCCGGCGTTTCACATTCCGCCGTACGGCGGCATCCGCCCGCTCTCGATCGTGCTGCTCTACCCGCTGCTCGGCATCGCGTGCGGTCTCGCCTCCGCGCTCTACTCGAAGCTCTACTTCGCGACCGCAGATGCATTCCAGCATCTGCGCCCGATCTGGCTGCGCCCACTGCTCGGCGGGCTCGCGGTGGGCCTCCTCGGCTATTCGGGTGGAGGGCTTCTCATGGGTACCGGGCATCTTGCGATTCCTATCGAGATGTTCGGTGGTATCGCCTGGTACCTGCTCATCGGCTTTGCATTCGCGAAGATGCTCGCGACCTCGCTCACGCTCGGCTCCGGCGGCTCGGGCGGACTGTTCACGCCAACGCTCTTCGTGGGCGCCGCGTTCGGCGGTGGAATCGGCGTGCTCGCGAACGAGCTGCTGCCGCGCTTCGGACTGCATCCGCAGGCGTGGGCGCTCGTGGGCATGGCAGGGCTGATCGCGGGAACCGTGCACGCGCCGATCACGGCGATCTTCATGGTCTTCGAGATGACGGACGACTACAATCTCGTCCCGCCGCTCATGATCGTCTCCGTGATCGCGCTCGCGACGGCGCGCCGCTTCGCGAAGCACGGACTGTACGATGGCTGGCTCGCGCGGCGAGGCGAGCATCTCGCGCACGGTGCGGACCGCGCGATCATGCACCGTCTGCTCGTGCGCGACGTGATGAGCTCCGCGGCCGTGCGCGTTTCCCCCGGGGCAACGCTGGCAGAGGTGGTGGCGGCGTCGTCGGAGTCGCGCCTGACGACGATTTCGGTAGTCGACGACGACGGCGTGCTCCACGGTGTGATCACGTTCGCCGAGCTGCGACTCGCTCTGCTCGACCGCGGCGAGCTCGCGCCTCTGCTACTCGCTGCCGATCTGGCCGAGTCGACGGAGATCGCGGTAGCGACGGACACGGTTCAGACGGCGCTCGCGAAGCTCAACGCGCGCGCCGCCGATCTTCTTCCGGTAGTCGAGAGCGAAGATCATCCGGTGTTTCTCGGTGTGCTCACGCGGGACGACATCCTCGCCTCCTACGAGCGCGAGCTCATGCACGAGGTCTAGAACGAGGTGATGAGTGCCCGCGAGACCTTCAGCGAGTCGCCCACGAACGCGAAGTGCGTATCGCGCATGTACTTGCGCGAGGCGTCGCGAATCTGTTCGGGCGTTACGGCGCGCAGCTGCTCCACGAACTGTCCGGCGAGTCTGTAGTCGCCGCCGTACAGCTCCGCACGCGCGATCTGGTTCGCCTGCTCCGCGTCCGTCTCGTTGTTCAGGAAGTACTCGGTGATGAACTGCTGCACGATGACGTTGAGATTCTCGCGATCGAGCAGCGTGTTCTGCATGCGCCCGATCTCGCGGCGCATGATGCCGAGCACCGAATCCGGATACACCGTGGTGACATAGAGCCCGCCGGACGCGATCGCGCGCTCGATGAACGGCGCGGACACGTCGTAGGTCAGGTTCCGGCGCACGCGAATCTCGGTGAACATGCGCCCGCTCAGCACCGAGGTGGCGATCCGAAGCGCCTGATAATCCGGACTGGTCGACCGCGGCCCAGCGTAGTAGCCGAGCAGGTAGTTGGTGGGCAGCTCGCGCTGCACGAAGAGCACGTCGGCCGGGCGCACGACCGGATCGGGCGGCGGCGTCCACTTGTAGTTGCCGTGCGGCAGCGTGCCGAGTGTGGGCGCGATCAGCTTCTCGAGTCGCGCGCGCTCGATGTTCCCCACCACCACGAGCAGCATGCGCGATGTCACCATCTGCGTCGCGCGGTACTTCTGCAGATCGGCGGCGGTGATCGATGACAGCGAGCGCTCGTCACCGGTGGCCTGCAGCGCGTACGGCTGTCCCGCGAAGAGCAGGCTGTCGGCGAGCCCCTGCACGAGATCGTCGGGCGAGTCGTTGCGCTGGCGCACGCCTGCGAGCACCTGCGAGCGGATGAACTCCACGTCCGCGGGCGCGAGCGTGGGATTGATCAGCCGGTCGCTCAGAATGGCCCACGTGCTGTCGAAGGTGTCGCGCGTGCCGCGGAAGCCGAACATCGTCCAGTCATCGCGCGGCTCGACCACGATCGCGCTGCCGAGCGCCGCCATCTTCGCGCGAATCGCATCGCGCGAGTAGTGCTTCGTGCCCCGCTCCGATACCCAGAGCAGAAAGGGCTCGGTGCCCGCGGTCTGGGGCGTGGCCTGTTGGTTGCCGCCGAGCAGATAGAGATTCGCGGCGACGACATCGTTGGCCGTGTTGCGCCTGAGAATGACGTGCAGCCCGCCGACATCGAACACCGATGTCGACGTGTCCGCGGCGGCGCTGACCGCGGCGTGGGCCTGTGCCGCGGCGATGGGCACCGAGGCAAGAGAGGCGGCAGCGCCGAGCGCGGCGCTGGCGATGGCGCGAAACACGAAGCGGGCGGTCATTGCACACCCACGACGTTCGCCCGCTCGCCCTGGATCAACTCTTCCTTGGTCAAATTGAGCGCCTTCCTGTCTTCCGGCGACAGCAGCACACCCGTGACGTGCGGCTTGCCGACGATGTAGGTGTGTGCGTACGCGCGCAGATCCGCGGGCGTGCGCTTGGCCATGTCGTCGATGTAGCCCATGTAGTACTCGAGCCCTGCGACGCTCCACCAGAACCCGAGCTCGTGGGCGAAGCCCGAGGCGCGCTCGAGCCCGAGCACCGTGCCCACGGCGCGCTGCTGCTTCTGTGGCCCCAGCTCGGCCGCCGTGAAGTAGCCCGGCTGGTCGAACTTCGCGATTTCCTCATCGAGTGCGGCCAGGGCAGGGCGGAGCTTGTCGGCCGTGGTCTCGCCGCTGATCGTGATCGGCCCGGTGTGATTCAGCGTGTAATAGTTCACGAGAATCGAGTGCCACAGCCCGCTGTCCACGAGACGGCGTTGAAACGCGGAGCCATCCTGATTCAGGATCCCCGAGAACACGTCGGCCGCGTACGTCGCGTCCGGATCCTTGCCCACGCTCGGACCCTGCCACTGCACGATCACCGCGACGGTGTTCACCGGCTGCTCGACGATCACCGCGTTGTTGGCGGTGAGCGGGGGAATCGGCGGAATCGGATTCGCGACGAAGGGATCCTCGCCACGCGGGATGTCTCCGTAGATCTCCTGCGCCAGGCGGAACACCGAATCGGGCGACACGTCGCCGGCGACGATGAGGGCCGCGTTGTTCGGCACGTAGTAGCGATGCTGGATGATCCGCATCTTCTCGGGCGTGGTCGTGCGCACGATCTCGCGATCGCCGATCTTGTTCTTGCGGCTCCACTCGGTGGTGTAGAGCGCGTGTCCCATCTGCTCGTCGAGCTTGAAGTAGGGACTCGACTCCTGGCGATCGTATTCGCCGAGCACCACTTCGCGCTCGGTCGCGAGCTCGTCCTCGCGGAAGAGCGGCGAGCGGAACGCGGAGGCGAGGAAGCGCATGCCGCCAACGAGACTGTCCGCCGGAACGGTGAGATAGTAGTTCACGACCTCTTCCTGCGTCTGGCCGTTGAACACCGCACCCAGCTCGGCCGCGCGATCGATGAACTGCTCGGGCTCCGGGTAGTCCTTGTTGCTCTTGAAGAACATGTGCTCGTAGAGATGCGCGAGCCCCTCGTACTCGTGCGTCTGCGTGAACGAGCCGTTGCGCACATCCATCTCGACCGTGGCCAGCGGCACTCCGTGATTCTCGACGACGATCACCTCGAGCCCGTTCGCCAGTACCTTGTGGTGAATGATCTTCTCGAGCTTCGCGCGCTGCGTGAGCACCGTTGGTATGGGCGCCGCAGCCGCCACTGTGGCGCCGCGCGAGGGCCTGGTCTTCTGCGCGGGGAGCGCGACTGCGCCGAGCGCGAGGGCGCACGCGAGCGCGCGCCAGTGGCTGATCGAGAAGCTCATCGGGTTTGGCATGCGGGAAAGCTACAGGGAATCAGAGCCGATTTCATACACTGTACGGGACGATCCGTGCCCGCACTCCGTACCGCCGTCGACTGCCCGTTTACACAGTCTCTTGCACGATTCTGACCCAACACCTGCCGCGATGCGCCGGCTCAGCCCCGATTGGCGAGCGCCTCGAGATTCGACGCGAGGATGAACGAGATCAGCGCGTCGGCGGTAGCCGATGAGAAGGTGCGCACACTGGGAAGCATCCGGCCGCCGATCTCGCTCGCGCGCGGGTGCGTATGCGCGTGCGTATCGAGCCACTCGCGCGCGCCTCGAGTGATGTAGGTGGGCGCAGTGGCTGGAATTGCCGACAGGTCGTCCGCGTCGACCACGAGCACGCGCAGATTCTCCTTTCCCTTCGTATCGGCGAAGAAGGCGAGGAGTGCGGTTCTGAACTCCGCGTCGCGGACGACCACGTACACGGGCTTGCGCAGCAGCAGCCGCCACTCGCCGCCGATGAGATCGGAGCGCACGTCGGCGATGATGCACGGCTTCTCGTGCTGCGCGGCGAGCCGTCGTGCCAGCGGCTCATAGGCGGGCGTCGACACGATCAGGTCCGCCTCGCCGAGCTCGGAGGGGCGATGCCCGTTCCCGAGCATGTCGGTGCTGATGCCCGTTGCCTCGAGGCCATAGTCCTCTTCCAGCTCCCGGCACATGCCGGTTCGCTGATCGGCGACCGCGTGAATGACCACCGCGCGCAGCCGGACGGTCTCGGTCGCGCGCCGGAGCGCGTCGATCACGCCGCGCATCGACATGTCGCGCGCGCGCCCCTGCGCGAACACCTCGTGCAGCCAGTGCGCGGGCGGCATCGGCTCGCGTACTGCGCCCGGCGAGATGCTCGCGACGTAGATGCCGCCGCGCGGGCGCATCTCCACCAGGCCCTCGGCCACGAGTTGATGATAGGCGGCGACCACCACTCGATGATCGACCTCGAAATCCGACGCGAGCTCGCGCGTGCTCGGCAGCCGGTCTCCAGCGGTGAGTGAGCCCGCGTGGATTCCCAGCTTGACGCGCCTTCTGAGCAGGTCCGCGATCTCCAGACGTCGTTCCATCGTGCGCTCCCGCGAACGTGCGAGTGAGGAAGCGAGTGTGGCGAGGTACCATTGTTAATACGGTGGGAAGTGGCAATCGGATCCCTCTGTGCACGACACGTGCTACAGAGTGAACGTTGACCGCGTCTGTGCTCACCCAAAGCTTTCCGAATGCCCTCCGCAATGAAGCTCACCCCGCTCCACGATCACGAGAAAATCTCGCTCGGCGCGAAGGCTGCGCTCCCTCCGCGCTCCCTCGACGCCGACGACGAAGTCCTCGATAAAAAAATGGACAAGCTCCGCGCACGGCTCGACGAGCTGCAGCACGCGCTCTACGCCGAGTCGAAGCGGGCGCTGCTCGTGGTGCTGCAGGCGCGAGACGCGGGGGGGAAGGACGGCACCATCCGGCGAGTCTTCAGCTCGGTGAACCCGCAGGGATGCACCGTCACGGGGTTCAAGGCGCCGTCGCGCATCGAGCTCGCGCACGACTATCTCTGGCGCGTGCATGCGGCCATTCCGGCGTACGGGATGATCGGCATCTTCAATCGCTCGCACTACGAAGACGTGCTCGCCGTTCGTGTGCACCAGCTCGTGCCGAAGAAGATCTGGAAGGAGCGCTACGATCAGATCAACCACTTCGAGCGCATGCTCACCGAAAACGGCGCCACGATTCTCAAGTTCTTCCTCCACATCTCGAAGGAGGAGCAGCGCGTGCGCCTCGCCGAGCGGCTCACCGATCCGTCGAAGAACTGGAAATTTCAGGCCGGCGATCTCGATGAGCGCAAGCTGTGGGACGAGTACACCAGGGCCTATGTGGATGTCTTCCGGAAGTGCAGCACGAAGCACGCACCGTGGTTTCTCGTGCCCGCGAATCGCAAGCACGCGCGTGACTATCTCGTGCTGGAGAAGATCGTCGCGACGCTCGACGAGATGGACCCGAAGTATCCGAAGGCCGATCCCGCGGCGTTGAAGCTGCTCTCCGAGCTGCGCTGATTCCGCGCGGGCGCGCTTGCGCGCGCGGTCAGTCCGTCGCGAAGAGCGCCGTAGTCAGATAGCGCGCGCCGGAATCGGGTGAGATGCACGCGACGCGCTTTCCGGCGCCGAGCTCGCGCGCGATCTTCAGCGCCACCCACACGATCGCCCCGGTGGACATGCCCACGAACAGCCCCTCTTCGCTCGCGAGCCGGCGTGCGAGCGGGAAGGCGTCTTCTTCCCACGCGGTCTCGACGCGATCCACTACGGACCAGTCGAAGTTGTCCGGCACGAAACCGGGCCCCATTCCCTGAAATTTGTGCGTGCCGCGCTCGCCGCCGCTCAGCACCGGAGATCGCGCGGGCTCTACCGAGATCACCGCCGTGCCGGGCGAGCGTTCCTTGATGTATCGGCCCACGCCGCTGATCGTGCCGCCCGTGCCCGAGCCGTACACGAATGCATCGATGCGCCCTTCCATCTGCTCCCACAGCTCGGGGCCGGTGAGCCGATAGTGAATCGCCGGATTCGCCGGATTCGAGAACTGGTTCGGCATCCACGCGCCCGTTCTGTCGCGAATGCGCTCCGCCTCCTCGATCGCCGCGAGCATGCGGCGCTCGGGATCCGTGAGCACGAGCTGCGCGCCGTACGCGATCAGCGTGCGCTTGCGCTCCTCGCTCATCTGCGACGGCAGACACAGAATGAGCCTGTATCCGCGTGCAGCGGCCACCTGCGCCAGCCCGATGCCGGTGTTGCCCGACGTCGGCTCGACGATCGTTCCGCCCGGACGGAGCACGCCCCGCTGCTCGGCGTCCGTGATCATCCCGAGCGCCGTGCGGTCCTTGATCGACCCGCCCGGATTCATTCCTTCCATCTTCATCCACACCTCCGCCATCCCGGGCTCGACCACCTTCTCGAGCCGGACGAGCGGAGTGTGTCCTATCGCTGCATCGATCACGTCGCTCCTACGTCGACAACTCGAGCTCCCACTCGACCGGGATCCGCGGGTCGAGCGAATCGCGCACCGAGCAGTACTTCGTCACGGACAGCTGGATCGCCTTGAGCGCCTGCTCCCGCTCGATCCCGGCGCCGGCGATCCGAAAACGCAGGAGCGCGTGCTTCAGCCGGCGCGGACTCGAGTCCTCGCGCGTGCCGATCACCTCGACCTCGAGCGACGATGCCGGCGTGCGCTGCTTCTTCAGGATTCCCACCACGTCCATTGCGGAGCAGGTTCCGAGCGCGCTGAGCAGCGTGTCCACCGGACCTTGCCCGCTCACCCCGTGCCCGTCGATGCGGGCCACGGGGCCGCCCGGCTTGCTCGTGTCGAACTCCTCCCCACCCTTCCACACCGCAACGATACGCTGCGGCGGCTTCACTCCCATCGGTGGCGCGTCGCTCATTTCTCGATGGGGAGACGCACCGAATTTCCCCACTCCGTCCAGCTCCCGTCGTAGTTCCGAACCCTGGGATAGCCCAGGAGGTAGGTGAGCGCGAACCAGCTGTGCGACGAGCGCTCGCCGATGCGGCAGTACGCAATCACGTCATCGTCCCTCTTCAGGCCGATCTCCTTTTCGTAGATCGCACGCAGCTCATCGGCGCTCTTGAACGTGCCGTCGGTGTTCGCCGCACGTCCCCACGGAACGTTCTTCGCGCCCGGGATGTGCCCTCCGCGCAGCACGCCTTCCTGCGGATACTCGGGCATGTGCGTCTTCTTGCCGGAGAATTCGTCCGGCGAGCGGACATCGACGAGCGGCTTCTTCGCGTTCGACTGCGCGAGCGCCTCCTCGCGAAACGCGCGGATCTTCGCGTCGTTGCGCTTGGGCGCCTTGTAGCTCGTGGGTGGGAACCTGGGAACCTCCGTGACGAACGGGCCACCTTCCTGTTCCCACTTGATCCGGCCGCCGTCGAGCACGCGCGCGTTCTCGAAGCCGAAGAGCTTGAACACCCAGAAGGCGTACGTCGCCCACCAGTTGTTCTTGTCCCCGTAGAACACGACCGTCATCGACTCGTCTATGCCTTTCGAGCGAAGCAGCTTCTCGAACTGCTCGGGGCTCACGTAGTCGCGCATCACATCGTCGTTCAGGTCCAGATGCCAGTCGACCTTCTGCGCGTTCCTGATGTGGCCCAGGTCGTAGAGAAGCACGTCCTCGTCGCTCTCGATGATGCGAACCTTCGGGTTGTCGAGGTTCTGCGCCAGCCACTCGGTGGAGACCAGCACCTCGGGATGTACGTATCCCTTGCCGGCGATTGCCTTGTCGGTGTCTGCTGCGATAGTCGTGGCCATGTCTTTCTCCCTGTTCTGGGTGTACGCACTGTTGAACGCCCGAGCGCTCGCCGCGGTTTCGCACGAGTGCAAAGCACAAAAGACGACGGCCGCCAATCGGCGGCCGTGAGGGTGTCAATCGCAATCGTGCGAAGAGATCACACGAGACGCGCACGCTCCCCCGGCCGGTCGGCGGGATGAGGACAACATGGGCGCATCCGGGCAATGCTCATGGGCGAAGAACTAGGACGAATTGCGGGCGCTGTCAAGCCGATCAGGCTTTTGACATGACTCTGACCACCTTGGCCGTGGCGATGATCGCTCCCACGTGCCGCTGCGTGTGCTCGGCGATGTGCACGAGGAGTCCGAGCACCGTGCTCGGGAGCCGTCGCCGTCCCACGCCGCGGGCCTCGAGATAGATCCCCGGCGGCGTCTCGCGCATCGCGTGTATCGCGCGCTCGATCGCCGCGAGCGCATCGCGCGCGAGCTCGTCGGCGCTCCGGCCATCGTCAGAAATCTCGGCGTCGAGCTGCGTCATCTGCTCGTCGGTGAGCATCTCGCCGCGCACGTACGTCAACAGCCGATCGATGCTGCCGGCAAGATGACGAAGATGAAAGCCCACTGCGGCGGCGCCACCAGGCAGTGCCCAGAGCTGCGCCGTGGTGAGTCCGTCGGCGGCCCTGGGAATGTCCTCGGCCGCCTGCATGAGGGCGTGCGCCGCGGGCATCACCATGGCCGGCATGCCGGCGATCGGTCCGCGCAGCCAGGGCTCAGCCATGTGTCTCCCCCGCTGATTGGCTCGCTTCAGCTGTGCGCTTCATCACCAATGTGTGTGTCAAGGAGGATTTCGTCCATTCAATGAGCGTTGGCCACTACCTTTCCCGCATGGGACAGTATAAGCATCATGTGTTCGTGTGTACGTCGGGCGGAACGTGTCCGGAACAGGGAAGCGATCTGGTATTTGCCGCACTCAAGAAGGGCGCCGCTGCAGCCGGGCTGCAGGGTATCGTTCGAGTCAATCACGCGGGATGCATGGGACAGTGCGGCAACGGGCCGATGGTTGCCGTGTACCCCGAAGCCATATGGTACGCGCACGTCGATGTGACCGGAGCCGAACAGATTCTGCACGAGCACCTCATCGGCGGGCGAACGGTCGAGCAGTATCACTATGTCGCCCCACCGGGCGACAACAAGCTACCCAAATGAAGCAGAGCTGTGCAGCATGATGAGAGCAGACTGGCACGACGAGGGAAGGCGGGAAGGTGAACGTTCGGAATTCAACACACAGGCAGAGGCGATGATTCGCTCGCTCGAGCAGCACGGGGTAGACGTCACCGGATCCGAGTCGGGCGCCGAGCTCACGTTGATGCAGAGCGCGGTGGAGGGCTTCCGCCGCGCCGCTGAGATGCTCGCGGGGCAGGTCCCGCTCACCGGCCATGCGGATGAGCTGTGCCGCCAGGTGGTGCCGCCGCGCGCGGCGGACGAAACACCGCGGCAATACGCGGAGCGCCTGAACAAAATGTCGGAGCGGTTCCGCGCCCTCTCGCAGGACTCCTCACGCGAGCGACCGCGGTAGACTCGGGATCGTAGCCCGAGCGTCAGCGCGCACGCTCGCGCTGCGCGCGTTTCGTGTCCCTGCGCGCAAGCTGCTCCTCCACCGCCCGCAGATGCCGGGGCCACACGGCCGTCGCGAGCGCGAAGAAGTGTGTGCGTGCAACGGGCTCCGCGGAGAGGAATTCCGCGAGCCTGCGATGCCCCTTGAGCGTGTTGCAGCCCCTGCACGCCGTCACTAAGTTCCCACCGGACCGGTCTCCTCCACGCACACGAGGCTGCACGTGATCCACCGTCAGCTCCTCCGCGGGAAAGATCTCCCCACAGTAGACGCATCGATAGTTGTCGCGAGCGAACAGCTGGTCTCGTGTCATGCCTGATCCTGTCAATCCACGCCGTGCGCTGATGGGAGCGGCGAAGCGCTACTTCCTCGAACAGGGCGAAGCCGCGCTCAACGCCACCCCGAACGATGACCCGCCACGGCTCACCCTGCGAGCCCTCGAGAAGATTCCCATGTCGCGCAGCCGCGAACGCATCCTCAACAACCTGGACGAGATGTACCGCGAGAGCTTCGAGCGCGCGAAAGCGACGAACGACAGCTCGCAGATGGCCACGCTCGATTTTGCGTATCGCCGCGAGCAGCTCTACTTCGAGATCCTTCTCGACATCCGCGACGCGATGGAGCGTCGCTAGATGATGAACGCCCCGCGCCTCATCCGCGTTCTCCCCCGCAGCTTTCGCACTTCGATTCTCACCACGGCCCTTGCAATGATGTCCGCGTTCAGTCTCGCCGCGCCCGCCGACGCGCAGAGCACACCCGTCTCGCTCGCCGTCGTCAACGCGCGCATCTGGACCGGAAATCCGAAGCGCCCGTGGGCCGAGGCGATCGCCGTGCGCGGCGACCGGATCGCGGCCGTGGGCTCGAGCGCCGAGATCCGGAAGATCACGGGCGCCGGCGCCAAGGTCGTCGACGCGCACGGGCAGATGCTCGTGCCGGGGTTCAACGACGCCCACGTCCACATCATCAGCGCCGGGCGCGGGCTTTCGAGCGTGAAGCTGCGCGACGCGTCCACCCCGGCGGAGTTCATCGCGCGCATCAAGGCGTACGCGAAAACGATCCCCAAGGGTGCCTGGATCACCGACGGCGACTGGGACCACACGCGCTGGGGCGGCGAGCTTCCCGCGCGCCAGTGGATCGACTCCGTCACGCCGGACAATCCCGTCTGGGTGGCGCGCCTCGATGGCCACATGAGTCTCGCCAACAGCGCCGCGCTCGCCGCTGCGCACGTCACGAAGGCCACACCGGACGTGGAGGGAGGGCTCATCGTGCGCGATGCCTCCGGAGAGCCCACCGGGCTGCTCAAGGACAACGCGCAGGGGCTCGTCGACGACTCGATGCCCACTCCGCCCCCGGAAGTCGCCGATCGCGCCTTCGACGCGGCCATGCACTTTCTCGCCGAGCGCGGCGTGACGTCGGCGCAGAACATGGGCGGCTCGTGGGACGATCTCGCCATTTTCGAGCGCGCGCACAAGGCCGGCCGCATGATCACGCGCATGTACGCCGTGGTCCCGCTCGCCACGTGGGAACAGCTTCGCGATACGGTTGCCGCGCGCGGCCACGGTGACGAGTGGGTGCGCATCGGCGGGCTCAAAGGCTTCGTGGACGGCTCGCTCGGCTCGCACACGGCAGCGATGCTCCGGCCATTCGATGATTCGCCAAAGGATTCCGGCCTCTTCGTCACGCCGCCGGAGAGCCTGTACGCGCGCACCCTGGGCGCGGACAAGGCCGGGCTGCAGGTGATGGTACACGCGATCGGCGATCGCGCCATTCGCGTGCAGCTCGACAACTACGCGCGCGTCGAAAAGGAGAACGGGCCGAAGGATCGCCGCTTCCGCATCGAGCACGCGCAGCACATCGCGCCCTCCGACATCCCGCGCTTCGGCACGCTCCACGTGATCGCGAGCATGCAGCCGTATCACGAGATGGACGACGGCCGCTGGGCGGAGGCGATCATCGGCCACGAGCGCTCGAAGACGACGTACGCATTCAAGTCGGTGCTGGACGCCGGCGCGCGCCTCGCGTTCGGCAGCGACTGGTCGGTCGCGCCACCAACGCCGATCGAGGGGATCTACGGCGCCGTCACGCGCGAGACGCTCGACGGGAAGCATCCGGGCGGATGGATCCCGGAGCAGAAGATCGCCGTGGAGGACGCGCTTCGCGCCTACACCAGCGGGAGCGCCTACGCGTCGTTCGAGGAGAACATCAAGGGAACGCTCGAGCCGAACAAGCTCGCCGATTTCGTGCTCATCGACCGCGACCTCACACGCATCCCGCCCGAACAGATTCGCGATGCGCACATCGTGATGACGATCGTGGGCGGCCGGGTGGTGTATCAGCGGGAGGAGACAGCCACGAAGTAGAGGCTCGCAGCTCGTCAGCTGTAAGAATTCGTCGCACTGCTGGCATCCGGGCTCTGCCGGTCTTACCTTGGCGCCACCTACTCCTCGGAGAATCCTGGTGTCGCAGTCAGCCTCGCGGTGGCGTCTCGCTGCCGGAATCCCCGCGCTCGCCCTGTTCGTGGCCGCCACGCCGAGCGCGACGAAGGGGATCTCGTACGACTTCTCGATGGTCACCTCGAACGACGCGGGCAAAGGGAAGGACATGCAGATGGTCGGCAAGGGCTACGTCGCCGGCGGCAATGCGCGCATCGAGTTCACGAACGTGAACGTGCCCCAGATGAAGGCGCAGGGCGGCCCCTTCGCGGATGGCGCCTACATTCTGCTCAAGGGGGACACGAAGCAGTTCATTCTCGTGGACACGAGGCAGAAGCAGTACTCCGAGATGAGTCAGGACCAGCTGATGCAGATGACGAGCGCGCTGACGAACCTGGTCAAGTTCGAGATGACGAACGTGCACATCGATGCGGGCCGCGTGCAGCCGGATACGACGATCGACAGCTACAAGACGGCGCACTACCATCTCAATCAGACGTACCACATGAAGATGTCCATGGCCTTCATTCACCAGGAAGGCGACGTCAATGCGAGCGGCGACTACTACTACGCGCCGCAATTCGCCGATCTGGTCAATCCCTACATGTCTTCAGGGTGGAGCGCGTCGACCAACTTCTTCAACAATGCGGACTACACGAACCAGCTGAAGGCAGCCGCCGAGAAGATGCCCAAGGGCGTGCCGGTGCTCGTCGTGATCCACAGCGCGAATACAGACAAGAAAGGAAAGGTCGTGAACGGCACGACGACGATGCACACCACCAACCTGGTGAGGGGAGACATCCCTGCATCGACGTTCGAGATTCCGGCGGGCTACACGAAGTACGTGCCACCGTCGCAGGCATCTGCTGCGCAGGGGGCCTCATCGCAGGGCGCGCAGGCCGACACCGCGCCGAAGAAGAAAAAGCACGGGCTCTTTCACCTTCCGCGCTGAGGGAAGCGGGGCGCGCACTGCGAGTGTGCTGCGCACGAATAAAGCCGTTTCGGCCACGCGCGCACGGTTCAGGCATCAACAATTCTGGAAATACGGATTGAACGGATTTGACGGATGAGAAACGGATCGCACCGGCGTGCGGCGAAGGGGCGGTGCGCATGGGGAGCGTTGCTTTTTTGGTTGGCAACCGAAGTCACTGAAGCGCTCTACACCCCTGCCGTTTCCGGTCAAGATCGATCGTCTTCGCTCCCGCGCGATGATGAAGGGAATCGCGGGAGTTTTGCCGTCTCCGTTCGATCCGTTTCAATCCGTTTGTTATCCGTATGTCAAAAATGTTGATGCCAGCCCGAGCTGCTGTTGCCGTTCTGGGCACGCGCGCACGATGCAGGCATCATCGATCGACATACGGGCAGCGGTATTCCTCGGTTGGTAACTGAAGTAGCGGAAGGGAAATCGGGTTGGCTCGTGCTCGCGGTTGGCGTATCTAGAACCGCATCAGCTCCGCGTAGGCGCGCTTGAAATCGTCTACCTGTGGCAGAATCGCATCCTCGAGCTGCGGGGCGTAGCCCACGAAGGTGTCGGTGCTCGCCACCCGCTTGACCGGCGCATCGAGCCACGCGAAGCACTCGTCGGCGACGGCGGCCGCGATCTCCGCACCGTAGCCCCACGACATTGAATCCTCGTAGCCCACGATCACGCGGTTCGTCTTCCGCACGCTCGCGAACACCGTCTCGCGATCCCATGGGCTCAGTGTGCGCAGGTCGATCACCTCCGCCTCCACACCCTGCTCGGCCGCCTGGTTCGCGGCCACGAGCGCGCGCTGCACGGTTGCCCCGTACGTGACGACCGTGATGTCCGATCCCTCGCGCACGACCTTCGCCTTGCCGAACGGAATCATGAAGTTCGGGCCCGGGTAGCAGGCCTTGTTGTACGTCTGGCGGTAGAGATGCTTGTGCTCGAGGAAGATCACGGGATCGTCGCCACGAATCGCGGTGCGGAGCAGCCCGTTCGCATCGAGCGCGCTGGAGGGACACACTACGCGCAGTCCGGGCGTGTGCGTGAACAGTGAGGCG
This sequence comes from Gemmatimonadaceae bacterium, assembly GCA_025929535.1. Classification (GTDB taxonomy): domain Bacteria; phylum Gemmatimonadota; class Gemmatimonadetes; order Gemmatimonadales; family Gemmatimonadaceae; genus FEN-1250. The sequence goes on along the minus strand of JAICLZ010000007.1, from coordinate 44,975 downwards.
CCGGTCTGCGAGTGATAGATCGCGCCGCGGATGTAGCCGCCGTACGTCGTGCGCACGACCACCGGTGCGCTGAACGCGTCGTTCGAGCGCCACCGCATGGTCGCGAGCTCATCGCGGAGCTGCATGAACGCGGGCCAGATGTAGTCGAAAAACTGGATCTCGACCACCGGCTTGAACCCGCGCAGCGCCAGCCCGATCGCGCGGCCGATGATGTTCGCTTCGGCCAGCGGTGAGTTGTACACGCGCGCGCCGCCGAACTCCTTCTGCAGCCCCCACGTCACCTTGAACACGCCGCCCTTGCCCTTGAGCGAGCCGAGGTACTGCTCGCGCGACACGTCGGCGACATCCTCGCCGAACACGAGGATCTTCTCATCGCGCCGCATCTCGTCCTTCATGCACGCGTTGAGCAGATCGACCATCGTGGTGGGCTCGCCCGTGAACTGCGGATCCTCTTCCGTGTCGAAATTCTCGCCGCACGGATCCACCTGCGACGAGTAGACGCCGGTGTAGATCGTGTCGGGGGTGGGCTGCGGCTGCTGAAGCGCGTCATCCGTTGCAGCAAGCACGACCGCATCCGCTTCCTCGCGCACCCTCGCGAGCTCCTCTTCCGTCGCATGCCCCTCCGCCACGAGCCACTTGGGGAAGGTCACGAGCGGATCGCGCGCGGCATCCGCCTCGCGCTCCGACGCCGGACGGTACATCACCTCGTCGTCCGAAAGCGAGTGCGAGTAGGGACGAATCACGTGCGCGTGCACGAGTGCCGGTCCCTTTCGCTTGCGCGCGTAGTCCACCGCGCGCGTCATCGCCGCGTGCGATGCCACGAAGTCGCACCCGTCCACTTCCTGGATGTAGAGCCCCGGAAACGACGCGAGCAGCTTCGACACGTTGCCGCCCGGGGTGTTGATCTCCACGGGCACCGAGATCGCGTAGCCGTTGTCCTCCACCACGTACACCACGGGAGCGCCCAGATTGCACGCGCTCGAGATCGATTCCCAGAACTCGCCTTCGCTCGTGGCGCCTTCGCCCGTGGAGACGTACACCACTTCGTCTTCCGTGAAGCCCTCGGTAATGCCGAGCAGCTTGGCCCGGAGCGACGCCTCGGCCACGCCAACGGCCTGCAGGAACTGCGTTCCCGTTGGCGACGACGACGAGACGATGTTGTACTTCCTGTGCCCCCAGTGGCTCGGCATCTGCCGGCCGCCGGAGGCGGGATCTATTGCCGCGCCCACGGCCTCGTAGAGCATCTCGGCCGGCGTGACGCCCTGCTCGAGGCAGAATGCGCGGTCGCGGTAGTAGGGAAGCGACCAGTCTGAGCCGGGGCGAATCACCATCCCCGCAGCGGTCAGGATCGCCTCGTGTCCCGCCCCCGAGATCTGAAAGAAGATCCGGTTCTGTCGCTTGAGCTGGATCTCCTTGTCGTCCAGCCGACGCGACAGATACATGTTGCGGTACGCGTCTAGCAGTTGAACGGAGCTCAGTGTGGCAGCGGCTGGCTTGGAAGCGATCGTGGGCGTGGCCATGTCTCTCCAGGTCCTGTGAAATCGACGGTGAAAGATACCTTCCGGGCCGCTGCTGATGCCACATGAACGTCTACCGGGGGTGTGCCGGACGGCTTATCATCCGTGCTCACCACTCCAACTGCAACGACTCTTTTTTCGAGCGGCCTCGGCCGCTTCATGGCGACCCTATGCAGCACTCCGATTCGCAATCCGTGCACTGCATCTTCTGCGACATCATGAAGGGCGCCGCCGAGGTGTCCGTGTGCTACGAAGACTCGCGTGCCGTCGCCTTCATGGATGTGCAGCCCGTGAATCACGGCCACACGCTCGTCGTACCGCGCCAGCACTTCGAATCGTTTCTGGACTTGCCGGCGGAGCTCGGGATGCATCTGTTCGAGGTGGCAATGCGGCTGAATCCCGTGATCCGGAAGGTCGTGGGCGCCAACGCGATGAATCTCATCGTGTCGAGCGGCGCCGCAGCAGGGCAGGATGTCTATCACTTTCACATCCACCTGATTCCGCGCCGCTCGGGTGATGGCTTCGAAGTGCCGCTGCCGTTTCCCGGGTCGGTGATGCCGGATCGAACGGTTCTCGACGCGCAGGCGGCGCAGATTCTGGCGGCGCTGCGCGATCCCATGCGCCCCACGCCCCGCGCATCCGCGGCAGTCTCGAAGAAGTAGCCGCCAGTCGCGGGTGTACTGCTAGCGTCCGGCGCGTACCGCGGCCACGGCAGCCGCGAGCGTCTGCGCCGTTGCGCTGAGCTCGGTTGCGGCGCCGTTCAGCGAATCGATCGCGCCTTCCTGCTGGATGCTCGCGCCAGCCACCGCACCGGTTTCCGATGCGGCACGCGTCGCCTCGTCCTTCGCCTCGGTGAGCGCGCGCGACATCATCCCGGAGCGTCCGGCGCTCTCGCGTGCCGTGTCGACGATGCGGTGACCCGCGGCCGCAACCTGCTCACTCGCGAGCACGATGCGATCGAGCTCGTCCACCCACGCCGCACTCGATTCCGCCACTGACAGCACCTCGCCGCGCGTGCGCTGCATGAGCGTGACCGCGCGATCGAGGGTCGCGCGAATGTCTCGAACGGCCTTGTCCATTCCCTCGGCTTCGGTCGCGCTGCGGTCTGCCAGCTCGCGAATCTCGCGCGCGACCACGGCGAAGCCGCGCCCGTGCACGCCCGCGCGCGCGGCTTCCACCGCGGCATTCAGCGCGAGCAGGCCCGTCTGGTCTGCGAGCTCGGTGATCGTCTGCCCGAACGTCTGCACGGCTTCGGAGATGTCCCGCAGCCGCGAGACCTGATCCGCACCCTTCTGCACCACCGCTGCGGCTGCCGTGAGCTGCGCGCGCGCCTGTTCCGTTGCGCCGCGCACCACGCGCGCATCGGCGAGCATCTGGCTTCCGCTCTGCTGCGTCACCTGCCCTTCAGCGACCGTGGTGTCCGCGATCACCTGCGCATTGCGAGCCCCTTCGGCGCCGCGCGAAAGCGTGTCCGCGAGCTCACGCACCGTTGCCGCGAGGCGGCGCGCAGTTTCCGCGCCTTCCTGAGCCGATGCATGCAGCTGCTGTGTCGTTGCGGTGATCGATTCCACGTGCGACGTCATGTCTGCGGACGCGGCCACCACGGGCTGGATCAACTTGTCGAGCGAGAGCGAGAGCGCGAGCTGCGGCGCCACGTACTCGAGCAGGCCGGCATCGTGACCGCGATACATCTCGATACGCGAATGCCGCACGGTCCAGATGCCCGCGAGCCGATCGCCGTACATGAGCGGCAGCACGATCTGCGAGCGCTGCGAGATCTCCGTAGGACGCTGGCCCCTTGGCAGCGCGAGATCGGTGATCGCGTGTCCCGCGCTGATCGCGCTCCCGACGATTCCGTCGGTGGCCGAGATGCGCCTGCCCACGGGATAATCCGGCGACGTGTCCACCACGACCACGAACTCGTTGCGCTCCGGATCGTACGCGGCGATGCCCATCTGCTCCCAGGGCACGAGCGATCGCGTGAGCCGTTGAATGTCGTTGAGAGCGAGGTGCAGCTCGGGGCGAGCGCTGATGGCCGTCGTCAGTCGCTGCACCAGTAGCAGGCTCTCGCCGACCGCCGCCTGCCGCACGAGCCAGTGCATGAGCACGGCCACGAGCGTCAGGACGAGCGCGCCGGCGATCATCGCACGCGGTGACGCCTGGCTGTACGCGAGTTGGAGCGAGCCGAGGGCGAGAAGCGTCGCGAGCACCGCGACGGTGCCTTCCCACCGCGCGGTGAGCTTTGGGTCCACCCACGCGATCGCGGGAGAGAGCTTGAGCTGCAGATAGAAGGTGGCGTTCGCTGTTACCATGTACAGAGCGATCATGAAGCCGAGCCGCCACGCATTGTTCGCGGAAAACGCCGCGAGTCCGAGCTGGCCGCTCATCAGGCCGTAGTAGCAGTAGCCCGCGATGCTGCCGGCCGTGAGAAAGTGCCCGGCGTTGCTGACTGCGTTGCGGATCGGAAGCCGGCGGAAGATGGCGTCGCCGAGGATGATGCCGAACGCAGCGACGAGCGATCCGCCCGCCCAGTCGAGCGCGATGATCGCGGCCACGCCCGGTCCGACCGCGAAGCTCGCGAATCCCTTTCCCGGAAGGGGAATTCCGAATACACGGGTCGCAGCGGCGACGAGCAGCAGCAGCATCGCGCCGAGCCACGGGAACGGATGTGCGTAATAGTTGAACGCGAGCCCGAGCGCGACGGCGAGTGTGCCGAAGGCGACGACGCACATGCGCACGAGCTCGTCGGTCATCCAGAATCGACGTATCGGCAGCACACGCGTGCCGGTGATCTCGAGCGGCGTCGTCGTCATTGTAACTAGTGGACGCGTGGTGACTTAGCTGCGTCACGGTCGGACCTCAGCCGCCCCGCACGATCGCGCCGATGTCATCCCACACGAGCCAGTGCGGATTCAGCTCTCTCGCTCCGTGAGACTCGTAAAGCCGTCGCGCCGAGAGGTTTGCGGGATCCACGTCGACACACACCTTCGTCGCATTCGCTTCGACGAACCACTCCGCGATCGCGCGTAGCAGCACGGATGCGATTCCGCGGCTGCGGTGCGTCCTCGCGACGTTGATCCATTCGAGCTCGCCCGTGCAGCCGTACCGATGCGTGAGATGGCCGGCGACGAATCCGACCACCTCGTCATCGACGGTAGCGACGAATGCCTGCCGCGCCGAAAGGGAATTTCGCGGATCCTGTGTGCCGCCGAGATAGCCGGTGATTCGCGCTACCCAGTACTCGATCGTCTCCCACTCTTCCGCACGAAGGCGAGCCATCGCCGCCACATCCGTGGCTGTGACCTGGCGGATGCGAGCGCTGATCTCGCTCAGTAGTCCACCGGCCGCAGATAGCTGTCTCCGATCGACGTCCCTGTGAGCATGGCCACCGTGGACAGACGGCGCTTCCAGTGCGTCGAGTCGAGGCGGCGCCGCACCGTATCCACCGCCTTCGAATCGAATCCCCGGGCAGTTATCTCTTCGGCCGAAAATCCGCTGAGCACCCAGTTCAGAATCTGGTCGGCCTCATCGTACGAAACGCCGAGATCACCCTCGTCGGTCTGGCCATGCACGAGATCTGCGGTTGGCGCCTTTTCCAGAATGGGCGCGGGTACGCCGAGATGGCGTGCCAGCTCGCGCACCTGTGTCTTGTAGAGATCTCCGAGCGGGTTCACCGGCGGAGCATCGTCGCCGTGCCAGGTGAAATAGCCGAGCAGCCGCTCCGTCTTGTTGCCGGTGCCGAGGGGGAGCGCCTTGTAGCGCTCGCTCAGGTCGAACGTTGCGAGCATGCGCACGCGCGCCATCACGTTGCCGCGTCGCGTCGCGTCGGCGTCGGGCTCGTTCGCGAGATAGCCATCCACGGCACCGCTGATGTCGAGCGTGCGAGACTCGATCCCGAGCGCATCGATGACCATCTGTGCATGCTCGAGACTTTCCGGGCTCGATGTGCGATACGGAAGCCGTAGGCCAACGATGTTCCTCGCGCCCATTGCTCGCACGGCCAGGAATACGGTGACAGCGGAGTCGAGGCCGCCGGAGAGCGCGACGAGCCCCTTCTCGTAATTGCGCTGCGAGAGCTCATCGCGAATGAAGGTAGCGAGCCACTCCTCCGTGAGCGCGCCATCGATCGAGAGCGGCGATGGCGCGCCATTCTCGCGCGCGCTCACTTCCACGACCTCGATCCCCGCCGTGCGCGCATTCGACTTGGCGCGCGGCTTTCGCTGAGCCTTCCTCTCGGCCGGCGCAGGATCGTACTCGAGCGGCGTCGGCTCCTCCGCCCGGATCTGCTCGAGATCGTCGAGCAGATGCGGCATCGCGGTCTGCAGATCGGCGAGCAGCGGCATCTCCGCGCGTGCGCGCGCGAGATCGTGAAGATCGATGGAGATCGAAATGAGCGACTCGCGCCAGAGCGGCCCGCGCGCACGAACCTCGCCGCCCGGTCCCGCGATCGTGGCACCCCCGGGGAAGGACTTTCCCCCTTCGTTCGCCACGAGATTGGCGAGGGAGACGAACACGCCATGCTCCTCGGCGATGTCGCGCACGAGGCGATCCCATCGTGCCACGCTCGCCGGTCCGGGAATCGCGTCGTCGCGCGGATACACTCCTCGCGCGGGCGCCGCCGCCGAGATGAAGATCATCGTCGCGCCGTCGAGCGCGAGCAGCGTACCGGGAAGGGAGTGCCAGGCGTCCTCGCAGACGAGCATCGCGAACCGGCCCCACGGAGTGTCGAAGGCCCGGATGTCGTGCCCGCGCTCGACGAAACGCTCTTCGTCGAAGAGCCCGTACGTGGGCAGAAAGTTCTTGCGATGCACGTGGCGGATCAGCGGCGCGTCGCCGCCCAGTCGCACCCAGAGCGCACTGTTGTAGAGGATGCTGTTCCACGACTCGTAGAAACCGATCGCGACCTCGAGCGGCCGCGCTCCAGCGCCCGCGGCCAGATACATGCGCTGCAGATCGCTCGCGAGCGCGCCCGCGGTGCGCGCGTGCTCGCGCACTCCACCCTCGAGGAAGTAGCCGGTGAGCGCCGATTCCGGCAGATGAAGCACGTTCGGCCGTGGCTCGAGCGAGTCGATCTGCGCGAAGATATCGCCCAGCCTCGACAGATTCGCTTCATATTCTCCCTTGGCTGGAGAAAATTGAAGCGCGGCCAGCTGGAGGATGTGAGGCATCGCCGAAAGATGCGTGTATAAGAGGTTGAGGGGTAGCTGTGCGCATCCGCTGCATGCGAGTGCCGTATGCGACTGCGCCCCGGCTCGAATATCCTGGCACCCTTCGTTTCGTTCATCCGATATGGAATTGCGGGACACACTCGCTTCAATCGCGCTCGCGGCCACGGTGATCGGCGCGCCACTCACCGCGCCGCTCGCCGCGCAAACCGCTACGACCACCGCGACCCAGGCGTGGCAGATCGTGCCGCAGCCGCAGTCGTCGCTCGTGCTCGCGCGCGACGGGCAACTGCTGGGGGAACTGGGCACGCAATTCCGGATGAGCGTGCCGATCGGCACGTTGCCGCCGTACGTCGGACAGGCCTTCATCGCGGTGGAGGACCAGCGCTTCTACAAGCACGACGGCGTAGATGTGGTCGGCATGGCCGCGGCGCTCAAGGATGCGTTGCGCGGCCACGCGCGCGGCGCGAGCACGATCACGCAACAGCTCGTCGGCAACATGCATCCGGACATCATCGATCGCGCCGACCGCTCGATCGCGCGCAAGATCCACGAGCAGAACGCCGCGCGGGAAATGGAGCGCCACTACGACAAGGAGCAGATTCTCGAGGCATACCTCAACCAGATCCATTTCGGCCATGGCTGGTATGGAATCGAGGAGGCCGCGCGCCACTACTTCGGCATCCCCGCCGCGAAGCTCTCGCTCGCACAGGCGGCAACCCTGGCCGCTCTGCCGAAAGGCCCGGCGCTCTACGATCCCGTGAGGCACCCTGACCGCGCGCGCGAGCGGCGCGATCTCGTGCTCACGCTCATGGCTCAGCAGAATTACGTATCCGCCGAGGCCGCCGCCGCCGCGAAAGCCGAGCCCGTGATCACCGCGCCAGCGATGGCTACGGCGCCGTACGTGGTGGACGTCGTTCGGCGCGAAGCCGAAGCGAACGGCGTGCCCGTGATGAATGGCGGCTATCAGATCACCACCACCATCAACGCCCCGCTCCAAACGCTCGCGGCCGAGGCGCTCACCTCCGGGCTCGCCCGCGCCGAGGCACGCGCGGGGTTCAAGCATCCCATGTTCGCCACGCGCGCGCCTGGAAGCAGCGACTATCTCCAGGGCACCGTCATCGCGATGGATCCGGAGGACGGAGATGTGCTCGCGCTGGTCGGTGGTCGCAGCTACGCGGACTCGCATTTCGATCGCGCGATCAACGCGCTGCGCCAGCCCGGATCGGCATTCAAGCCGATCGTCTACTCCACCGCTCTCGCGGATACGTTCACGGCGACCTCGATCGTGTACGACACCGCGCTGGCGATCCCGCTCGATCGGAACGCCGTCTATCGGCCGAAGAACGACGACGGACAGTTTCTCGGGCCCATGACGTTGCGCGAGGCGCTCACACGCTCGCGCAACCCGGTTGCCGTGGAGATCGGCATGGCCGAGGGCATCGACACGATAGCCGCGCTCGCTCACTCACTCGGCATACGTACCCCGATTGCACCGTATCCGTCGAGCGCGATCGGCGCGTCGGCCGTGCGACCGATCGATCTCGTCGCGGCATACGCCGCCTTCGACAACGATGGCTCGTCCGTGACGCCGCGCTTCATCGATCACATCAGCGAGGCCGCCGGACGCGTGGTGTACACCCAGAAGAGCGCCGGGCGCGACTCGGTGCTCGATCCGCGCATTGCGTTCATCGTGCGCGACATGATGCGCGATGTGGTGACGCGCGGCACGGCAACCTCGGTGCGGCGCTACGTGCCCGACCGCATCGAGGTCGCGGGCAAAACGGGGACGACGAACAACGACACCGACGCGTGGTTCGTGGGAATGACACCGGAGATCGTGGCCGGTGTGTGGGTGGGCTTCGACAAACCGGTGCCGATTGCGCCCGGCGCCGCCGGCGGCTCACTCGCGGCACCCATCTGGGGCGACATGATCGGACGCTACTACGCCGAGCACAGCTCCGGGGAGTGGAACCTGCCAGCCGGGATTGTCGCGATGGACTTCGATCGGGACAGGATGGCGCCCGCGGACAGCACGACGCTGCCGGACAAGCGCTACACGGAGTACTTCATCGACGGCACGCAGCCGGGCGACCCGTGGGCGATCTTCGCGAAGGGGCCGATCACGTTTTAGGGTGGAAGCGGCTTCGGATCGTCCGGATCGTCCGGAGCGGGCGGCGCGGCGGTTTCGAGCGCGACTCGCGATGTGAGCGCTTCCATCTGGCTGGCGCGGAGGCGTGCCCAACTTGGCAGGCGGAGCGTGCTGTTCGCGATGAATCCTGCGCCGAAAAGCGATATCAACAGATCGGGCACGGTGCCGACGTGGCCGATGCCGCCGGCGGTGATCATTGCAACGATGCCCATGCTCATCATCGCGGCTCCCGTGACGATCGATACGGGCAGGTTTCCTTTCGTCGTCAGCATGCGAAGGCGCTGTCCGGTAGCGGTCGGCTCGAGCAGGGCCTGCAGATTGCCGTTCGTCCACTGGCGAAAGGAGCCGCTCCCGCTCACGGTACCTCGCGCGCCGAATACCTCGCGCAGCTCGACGACGAGGCGCTCCCACTCGTCCTCGGTGAGTCGACGGCCAAGGTCGACGGTTCGCTGAACGCCGATCGGCAGCCCGAGGAATTTGCGGCTGCCGGCGCGCGGCCGAACATCCAGCGACCTCGCGGCGCGATCCACGGCCTCGGGCGAGATGCCTACCTCGCGGCCGATGTCCTGCAGCTGAGCCAGTGTCAGCCCATCACCGCCAGCCCGCTGGAGTGATGTGCCCTGCGGTCCTTCGGACGCCTTCTGAAAGATCTCGGCGATCTCGTCGTCGTTGTATCGGCGGTCGGTCATGGCCCTGAATAATTCGCTCGCGGAGGCGTGCCGCGCAAATCCGCGACATCCACGATGAAAAAGCGCCGCGGCATTTCTCCGCGGCGCCTTCGTTTCAACGAGCCTGTCAACCTGCCTCACGCCCACGGCTTACACCGCCGCGTGCACCTCGCCGCGCTCCTCCGCCTCTTCCATCAGCGTCGGCTGCGATGGTGCGCCGCGCCCAGCCTCCGGCTCCAGCGCGATCGCGAACACTTCGTCGAGCGTGCTCACCGTGTGGAAGGTGAGACTGTTGCGCACCTCTTCCGGAATGTCTTCCATGTCCGCCTCGTTGTCCTTCGGCAGGATGATGGTCGTGATTCCCGCGCGATGCGCGCCCAGCACCTTCTCCTTCAGCCCGCCGATCGGCAGCACCCTGCCGCGCAGCGTCGCCTCGCCCGTCATCGCCACGTCCTTGCGAACGCGCCGTCCAGACATGGCAGACACGAGCGCCGTGGAGATCGTGACACCGGCCGATGGTCCGTCCTTCGGGATCGCTCCGGCCGGCACGTGAATGTGGACCTCGATCGATCCGAGCCTGTCCGCCGGAATGCTCAGCTGCGACGCGTGCGTTGCCGCATACGTGAGTGCCGCCCGAGCAGACTCCTTCATCACTTCACCGAGCTGGCCGGTGAGAATGAGGGACACGTTCCCCCAACCTTCCACCTGCACCTCGCCGTCGCTCGACTTGGCCGCTCCGTAGAGCCGGCGGATCGCCGCCTCCACGAACATGATGTCACCGCCCATCGGCGTGTAGTACATCCCCGTCGCCACACCAACCTCGTTCATCTCGGCCGCGTGCTCCGGGTGCACCTTCGGACGTCCCAGCAGCTCGCGCACGTCTTCGGGCGAGATCGCGAGCGATGAGATCTCGTTCGCCGCGATCTTGCGCGCGACCTTGCGCGCGACCGCGCCCACCTGCCGCTCGAGCTGGCGCACACCGCTCTCGCGAGTGTACCGCGTGACGATCGACATCACCGCGTCGTCGGTGAAGCTCACGTTCTTGTCCTTGAGCCCCGCCTCCTCCAGCTGCCGCGGCACGAGATACTTCTTCGCGATCTCCGCCTTCTCACGCTCGGTGTACCCCGAGAAGTCCACGACCTCCATTCGGTCGAGCAGCGGCGCCGGAATGTTCTGAATGAAGTTCGCCGTCGCGATGAAGAGCACCTCGCTCAAGTCGAACGGCACGTTCAGATAGTGATCCGTGAAGCTGTCGTTCTGCGCAGGGTCGAGCACCTCGAGCAGCGCGCTCGATGGATCGCCCTGATACGACACGCCGAGCTTGTCCACCTCATCGAGCAGGAAGACGGGGTTCTTCGTTCCTGCCTGCTTCATCCCCTGGATGATGCGCCCCGGCATCGCGCCCACGTACGTGCGCCGGTGGCCGCGGATGTCCGCCTCGTCGCGCGCGCCGCCGAGCGCCGCGCGGATGTACTCGCGCCCGAGCGAGCGCGCGATCGACTTCGCGATCGACGTCTTGCCCACGCCCGGAGGTCCGACGAAGAGAAGGATCGGACCCTTCGCCATCGCGCGGGCCTTCACTTCCTTTGCATCGGTGATCGGACGGTCGTCGCCCTCCACGGGAATCTCCTTCGTGATCACCGTGTCTGGCACTTCGTTGAGCTCGGCCTTGAGCTTCGACGCCGGGAGCTCGCCGGTGCGTGCCGCTTCATCCGACAGCTCCTGCGCCCGCAGCTGCCTGACGGCGAGGAACTCGAGCACCCGGTCCTTCACATCCGGCAGGCCGTAGTGATCCTCGTCGAGCACCTCGCTCGCGTGCGTCAGATCCAGATTGTCGTCCGAGCGGGTGTTCCACGGCAGCTCGGCAACCCACTCGAGGTACGTGCGGATGACCTGCGCTTCCATCGACTCACGCCCCGAGCGCTCCAGACGACCGAGCTCGCGCTCGACCTCCTGACGCGCCGACTTGGGCAGATCGAGCTTCGTCAGCTTCTCGCGAAGCTCCTCGATCTCGCGACTCTGATCGTCGTCGCCGAGCTCTTTCTGGATCGCCTTCATCTGCTCGCGCAGGTACATCTCGCGCTGGCGCGTTCCGAGCTCTTCCTGCACCTGCGACTTGATCTCTTCCTGCGCTTCGAGCAGTCCGATCTGGCGCTGGACGTGCACGAGCACGCGCCGCAGCCGTTCCTCGACGCTCAGCGTCTCGAGCAACCCCTGCTTCTCGGCCACGGAGAGCTCGATGTATCCGGCGACGAGGTCGGCGAACTTGCCGGGATCGGTAACCGAGTCGAGCACCTGGTGTACGACTTCCTCGGGAAGTCCGCGCTTCTCGCCCAGCTCGGCTGCGCGCTCGCGAATCTCCTTGTGAAGTGCTTCGAATGCGCTGTCGTGCTCGTCCAGCGCGTTCATGTCATCAACCTGCACCGTCACTGCGGCGAGGTAATTGTCGACCGTGGTGTATTGGAGTGAGGTCGCGCGCTGTTCGCCCTGGAGCAGCAGCTGCACGCCACCGAGCCCGCGCTGCACCTGACCGATGCGCGCGATCACTCCCATGGAGTAGAGATTTTCCGGAGTGGGCTCATCCGCGTTGTCGCGCTGCGCGACGGCGAATACGAGCCGGTCGCCCTTGAGCGCCGCTTCGATGGCGCGGAGCGTGCCTGGACGTCCTGCGGCTATCGGTGCGGTAAGCCCCGGGAAGATGACCGTTCCGCGAAGCGGAAGTACTGGCAGTGTTTGACGTTGCGCCATTGTATCGACCTTGATGTAAGACATGATCGGAAGCCGGAACCCGGCCTCCGATCATCAGACCAAGATGCTGATGTGGGAAGTCGTTCCGCGGGAGCAGGTGCAGCACCAAACAGGCCATGAAGGCAGAAGTTGCAACTTCTGCCCGTCGCTTTGACGTAGTGCTCCTGCCAGCGAGGCCGATCGGCTTTTCAGATCGCGCAGCCAATGGTACACTAAGCAGACTCTATTCCTCCCGGAGGGCCGTGTCCCCGAGGGCTTCTTGCTCCCCCCAGGGGTTCTCGAGTGCCTGATCCCACCGCCGTACCTGCGGATGCGGAGATTCGTGCTGTAGCCGAGCGCGCGCTGGCCGCGAATTATGAGCTCGACAATGAGCTCGGGCGCGGCGGCATGGGCATCGTGTATCGTGCGAGGGATCGCCGGCTCAAACGGCTGGTCGCGATCAAACTGTTGCCGCCGGAATTGGCGTTCCGCAGCGAGATCAAGACACGATTTCTGCGCGAAGCCGAAACGGCGGCGCAGTTGAGTCATCCGAACATCGTGCCGATCTACAGCGTCGACGAGCGCGATGGGCTCGTGTACTTCGTGATGGCGCTCGTGGAAGGGCCCACGCTCGCGCGCCGGATGTACGAGGATGGCCAGCTGCCGATCGAGCAGGTGCGCCGTGCGCTTCGCGAGGTGGCCGACGCGCTCGCATACGCACATGGACGAGGCGTCATCCACCGCGACATCAAACCGGACAACATCCTCCTCGACAGGGAGAGCGGCCGCGCGATGGTCACGGACTTCGGAATCGCGCGCGCGATCCAGGAGGGCGCGGACTCGCGCCTCACCGCCACCGGCGTCGCGATCGGCACGCCGGCGTACATGTCGCCGGAGCAGGCCGCGGGAGATCGCGAGATCGATGGCCGCACGGATCTCTACGCGCTCGGCGTCGTCGCCTATCAGATGCTCACGGGGCGCCTGCCGTTTCAGGCATCGAGTACCGCATCGATGCTGATGAAGCACATCACGGAGCGTCCTACACCGGTGGCGCAGCTGCGCACCGACTGTCCCGCGGATCTCGCCGCGAGCGTGATGTCGCTGCTGGAGAAGGAGCCCGAGGATCGCGTTCCGAATGCCGGAGCGCTCGCGCGCGCGCTGTCGGGCGACACGAGCGCGATTCCCGCGCCCACCCAGGCGCCGCCCGCGCAGCGCACCTCGCAGCAGGATTGGCAGCGCCCGTTCGACACGGCGCCGTCATCGCCGCTTCCCGCGCAACGCACGGGCGTCACGCATTATCAGGCGACCAGCGAGGAGATGGCGCGCTGGATGGCGCCCGAGGTGCGCAGATTCCGCGGCAAGTTCGGAACGTTCGCATTCGTGAACGCCGTGATCGTCATCGCGTCGATCTTCGGTCACGCGGACTTCTACGTGATCACGGTGTTCTGGTCGATGATCATGGCCTTCAACTATTCGAAGCTCTGGAATGCGGGCTACGATTGGCGCGACGTGTTCCGTCAGCCGCGCGATCGCCGGCTCGTCGACGTGGCGGGGGAGACCATCGAGGAGGCGCGCGGCCTCTTCGACAAGGAGCGGCGCAAGCTTCCGCGCCCCCCACGCGTGGCGCTGCCGCCCATGCCCCCGATGCCGGGGAGCACCGCACAGCAGCGCGCCAGCGGCTTCGATGCCGATCGCACCGACATGGGTCCGTACCGCGGCACGGTGCAGCGCGCGGAACAGGATCGCAACGAGATTCTTCGCATGGTGAGCTCGCTGCCGCCCAACGATCAGTCGCTCGTCGATGGCGTGGTTCCCGCAACGGAGGCGCTCTTCCAGCGCATCCAGCTGCTCGCGCAGGCCGCGGCGGCCGATGAGAAGTCTGCCGCTCCCGAGGCGCTCGCGCAGATCGAGGCGCAGATCTCCGAGCTCGAGGCGCAGGCGAATCCGCTCGACGTTCGCGCGAGCGAGGATCGCGTGCGCCGCCTGGCCCTGCTCAAGCGCCAGCGCCGCGGCGTTGCGGACGTCGCGCGCCGCCACGATGAGGCGCGCGCGAAGCTCGATAGCTGCGTGCTCGCCCTCCAGAACATGCGTCTCGACATCCTGCGGCTGCGCGCGGGCTCGGTCGCGAACGTGGGAAGCCACATCACGCAGCTCACGGAGCGTGCACGGTCGCTCGCGGAAGAGGTTGACGCTGCAGTCTACGGCGCGGAGTCCGCGCGCGGCTCGAGCGGCGCCCGCGGCGCCCCATGACCGACGTGATGCGCGACCGCGTCGTCGTGGCGGTCGGCGATCTCTACGATGTGCAGGGCGAGCTGGGCCGGGGCGGCATGGCGCTCGTGTATCGCGCCGTGGACCGGCGGCTGAAGCGACCCGTCGCCCTCAAGGTGCTTCCTCCCGAGCTGGCGTTCCGCGAGGAAGTACGGCGCCGCTTCATGCGCGAGGCGGAGACCTCGGCGAAGCTCAACTACCAGAACATCGTCCCCATCTACTCGGTGGACGAGAAGAACGGCATCGTCTATCTCGTGATGGCGCTGGTCGATGGCGAGACGCTCGCGGCCAGACTCGCGCGCCAGCCGCGGATGATGAACGACGAGGTGCGGCGCCTGCTCCGCGAGGTCGCGGGCGCGCTCGCATACGCGCACGCGCGAGGCGTGGTCCATCGCGACATCAAGCCGGAGAACATTCTCGTCGATCGCGAGAGCGGCCGCGCGATGGTCACGGACTTCGGAATCGCGCGCGCAGCGGAAGGCGATGCGAAGCTCACCGTCACCGGCGTCGCGATCGGCACGCCGGCCTACATGTCGCCGGAGCAGGCGCTCGGCGAGCGCGAGGCGGATGGCCGGAGCGATGTGTACTCGCTCGGCGTCGTGGGCTACCTGATGCTCACGGGCGAGCTGCCATTCAGGGCATCGAATACGCCTTCGATGATGATGAAGCACCTCACCGAGCGGCTGCGCCCCGTGCGCGAGGTGCGTCCGGATGCGCCGGCGGACATCGCGGCGGTGATCGAGCACGCACTCGAGAAAAAGCCGGAGGACCGATTCTCGAGCGCCGCCGAGATGGCGGCGGCGCTCGCATCGCCGGGGTGGCGTGCGCCCGAGCCCGCGGCCTCGCGCGCGCAGGCTCCTGCACCTGTGCCGCAGCCACAACCAGCGCAGCAGTTGGCGCGTCCTCCACTCGCGCCGTGGGTGCCACCGCTTCCTGCACCCGTGCCGTGGGCGCATCCCGCCGCCTTTCCGATCGGCGCGGATGGCATGCCCATGCATCCGATGTCGCAGCGAGAGTGGAAGGAGTGGCGTCGCAACTACAAGCAGCAGATGAAGTACGGCACCGATGGACGCCCGGTACGCACGATCGGCGAGCGCATCGTCCATTTTCGCAAGCACGTCATCGGGAACCTATCGGTGATCGCCATGCTCGGCGGGATCAACATGCTCACCGATCCGCGATTTCCCTGGTTTCTCTTTCCCGCGATCTTCATGATCGTCGGCATCATGAAGGAGTGGGGGAGCCTCTGGTCCGAAGGCGTGACGCTCGGCCAGATTCTCGCGCGGCCGTCAGCGCCGGATCTCGCATCGCTCGGCTCCGCAGGCGGCGATGGGCAGGCGCGTGCGCTTCCGGCGCCCCTACTGGAAGATGAAGCCGCCAAGCTCGCGCCGCGCGAGGTGCTCGCGGGCCCGTACGGCGCGAACGTGCGGCGCGCGGTGGCCGATCGCACCGCGATTCTCGCGACCGTTGCCTCGCTCGGGAAAACCGATCGCGACATGCTCCCGGACGTCGTGCCCACCGTGACGGCGCTCGTCGAGCGGGTCGCATCGCTGGCGCAGACCATCCATCATCTCGACGCCGACTGCTCGCCCGCGCTGGTGTCCGAGCTCGAGGCGCGCATCGCGGCGGTGGAGCGCGAGCCCGCCGAGGCTGCGGATCGCGAGCGGCGGCTCTCGCTGCTCAAGCGGCAGCTCATCTCGATGACCGAGCTCGGGTCGCGGCGCGCGCGTTTGACCGGACAGCTCGACAGCGCCGGTCTCGCGCTGCAGAATTTGAAGTATGACCTTCTCAAGCTTCGCTCATCCGGTGTGCAGTCGGCCATCGGCGACGTCAACAGCGCAACCGTCGAGGCGCGCGCACTCTCCCGCGAGATCGGCCACGTGCTCGAGGCGGCCGACGAGCTCCGCAAGATCGACGCGTAGCAGGATGCTGCGTCGCACGGCAATCGCGATTGCGATCGGAGCGCCATCGCTGCTCGGCGCGCAAACCCCGTCTGCGCCATCGCGAGTCCCCACGCCGGCATCCGTAATCGGCTTCACGCCCGGCACAGATCGCAAGCTTCCGGCGTGGTCGCAGGTGGTCTCCTACTTCACCGCGCTGTCGAAGTCGAGCCCGCGCATCCAGCTGCACACGCTCGGCAAGACCACGCTCGGGCGCCCGTTCATCGCGGCGATCATCTCCGACTCGGCGAACATCGCGAACCTGCCGAAATATCGCGAGATCCAGCGCCGCCTTTCCGATCCGCGTGTGCGACGGCCCGGGGAGCGCGATTCACTGATCGCAAACGGGAAGCTGATCGTGCTCATCACGTCGAGCATTCATTCCGATGAGGTGGGCGGCATCCTCACCCCACTCGTGCTCGCGCACAAGCTCGTGAGCGGCGAAGACCCGGAGACCCGCGAGATTCGCGCGCAGACGATCGTGCTCCTGGTGCCCTCGCTCAATCCCGACGGCGTCGACATCGTGGGCGACTGGTACAGGAGCACGCTCGGCACGCCCGCGGAAGGAACGGATCCGCCGGTGCTCTACCATCACTATACGGGGCACGACAACAACCGCGACTGGTACGCGTTCACGCAGGTCGAGACGCAGATGACGGTGGATTCGCTCCACAATCTCTGGCATCCCCAGATCGTGAACGACATCCATCAGCAGGGCTCGGACGAGGCGCGCCTGTTCATTCCGCCGTTCATGGATCCGATCGAGCCGAACGTCGATCCGATTCTCATCTCCGGGCTGAACGCGCTCGGGCTCGAGATGACATGGCGCCTCACCGCGCAGGGAAAGACCGGCATCACCAACAACTCCACGTACGATGCGTGGACGCCGAGTCGCGCCTACCAGCACTATCACGGCGGCGCGCGCATTCTCACGGAGACGGCGAGTGCAAGGCTCGCCTCGCCGTACACGATCCCGTTCGATTCACTGCGTCCCGGCCGGGGCTACGATTCGAAGGTGTCGTCGTGGAATTTTCTGGTGCCGTGGCAGGGCGGCACGTGGACGATCGGCGACATCGTCGACTATCAGGTGAGCGCGTCGTGGGCGCTGCTGCAGGCCGCGGCACCGATGCGCCGCACCTGGCTCGAGAACTTCTCGCGCGTGAGCGAGCGCGCGGTGCAGGGGCAGCGCGCTGCCGGCCGGGAGAGGTGGCCCGCCGCCTATCTCATCCCGATGCAGCAGCCGGATCAGGCGCCGCTCCGTGCGCTGCTGCGCATTCTGCAGCGCGGACAGGTGGAGATTCGGCGGGCAACGGCGAATTTCATCGCCAATCGCGTGCGCTTCTCCGCGGGCACGTACGTGGTGCTGCTCGATCAGCCGTACGGCGGCTTCGCCAAGGCGCTGCTCGAGAACCAGCACTACCCCGACCTGCACGAATATCCGGGTGGTCCGCCCAAGGCGCCGTACGATGTGACTGCGCAGACGCTGCCGCTTCTCATGGGCGTGGGAGTGCTCGCGGTCGATTCGTTCCCGGTGACGATGACGGATCCGATCGGGCCGATTGCGCCTCCAAAGCTCGAGGTGCCGGGGCTCAGCGGAAATACGAACCGGCGCATCGCGATCTACCGGAGCTGGAATCCGTCGATGGACGAAGGATGGACGCGCTTCGTGCTCGATCAGTATCGCATTCCGTTCACCGTGATCGGCGACCGCGAGGTGCACGCGGGAAATCTCGCGTCGCGCTTCGATGCGATCATCATTCCGGATGAATCGCCGCGCGGACTCCAGAACGGTCCGCGCGAGGCCAACTATCCGGACTCACTCAAGGGCGGGCTCGCCGCCGCGGGCGACGCAGCGCTGCACGACTTCGTGAGCGCAGGCGGCACGCTCGTCACCTTCAACGATGCGAGCCGCTGGGCGATCGAATATCTGAAGCTTCCGGTGAAGGACGTGCTCGCGGGCGTGAGCAGTCGCGATTTCTACGCACCGGGATCGCTCTTCGCGCTCAACCTGAATCAGTCGCACCCGCTCAACCGCCTGATGCTCGCCCATCCCGCGGCGTGGTTCGAGGACGGCCCCGCGTTCGAGATCACCGACAGCACGCGCGCCACGGCGGCCGCGGTATATCCGCCGAACAGCTCGGCGCTGCTGTCCGGATGGCTGCTCGGCGAGGAAAAGCTGCGCGGTCACGCGGCGCTCGTGGACGTGCGTGAAGGGAAGGGACACGTCGTGCTCTTCGGCTATCGCCCGCAGTACCGCGCGCAGAGCATGGCGATGTATCCGCAACTCTGGGCGGCGCTGCTGGGATTGTAGCACGCTCACGCCTTCGTCTTCTTCTCCGCCACCCACGCGCGAATGCGCGCGTCGAGCACATCGAGCGGCAGCGCACCCTGGCCAAGTACCTGATCGTGGAACTCGCGGATGTCGAACTTGTCGCCGAGCTGCTGCTCGGCGTACGCGCGCAGCTCCTTGATCTCGAGCTCGCCGGATTTGTAGGCGAGCGCCTGACCCGGCGTGGTGATGTACCGGTCGACCTCAACCACAATGTCGTTGTGCGTCTTCGCGGAGTTCGTCTCGAAATAGTCGATCGCCTGTTGCCTCGTCATCCCCTGCGCGTGGATGCCGGTGTCGATGACGAGCCGGATCGCGCGCCACATCTCGTAGGTGAGCTGCCCGAACTTCGAGTACGGATCCTTGTAGAGGCCGATGCGTGAGCCGAGGCTTTCCGAGTAGAGCGCCCAGCCCTCCACGAAGGCCGTGTAGCCACCGTAGCGGCGGAAGTTCGGAAGATCGGTGAGCTCCTGCGCGATGGAGATTTGCAGATGATGCCCCGGCACCGCCTCGTGCGACGACAGCGCTTCCATCTCCCACTTCGGGCGCGTGTTCAGTGCGTACGTGTTCACGTAGTAGTAGCCCGGTCGCCCGGCCTCGTACGATCCCGGCTGGTAGTACGCGGTGGTCGCCGACTTCGCGCTGTACGACGGAATGGTCGTGACGCCGTATGGAAGCCGCGGCAGATGTCCGAACAGCGTGATGAGCTCCGGGTCGATGCGCTTCACGATGTCGCGATACGCGCGCACGAGATCGGCGCTGTCCGTGAAGAAGAACTTCGGATCGGTGCGCAGAAACTTCGTGAACTGCGCGAAGGTGCCCTTGTACCCGATGGATTTCATCACGCTGTCCATCTCGCCGCGAATGCGCTTCACCTCCGCGAGCCCGATCTGGTGAATCTGCTCGGGCGTGCGATTCGTGGTCGTCTGGATGCGAACGTTGTACGCGTACCACGCGGCGCCGTCCGGGAGCGCGCTCATCCCGACTGTCTCGCGCGCGCCGGGGATGTACGTCCTGGTCAGAAACGCATACAGGCGCTCGTACGCGGGCTTCACCTTCGCCGAGTACGCCTTCACCGCGGCGTCCGTGAGTCGTTTCTGCTCGTTCGCGGGAATGCTGGCGGGGAAGCGCGTGAACATCACGAGCACGGGACTCTCGAGAGGATCCGCAGTGAGCAGCCCCTGCACCTGCGCGGGAACGTCGCGCAGCGTGATGCGCGGTGCGGTCACCTTCGCCTCGAGCCCCTTCTGCAGGAGCACGATCGTCTGATCGACCACGGTGCCCAGCCCGTTCACCCGCGAGACGATGTCCTCGTAGTCCTTGACCGTCGCATTCGGGTTCAGCTCGATGATCTGCGACAGGAGCTGAGGGCCGCTGCGCGCGTCGATCGCGAGATACTCGCTCGGAAAGCGCGTGCCCGCGACCGCATCCTCGGCGCCGCGGCGAAAGAGATCGTAATTGAGCTGATCGTTCGTCGAAAGCGACGCGCGATCGATGGAGGTGATCACGGCGAGCGGCGACTTCAGCTCGTTCTTGCGCTGCGCTATCGCCTCCAGCGAGACATCGGTCCACCGACCATTCTGCCCCTTGTATCCGGAGTACGTTGCCGATTCGGGAAACTCGATGTTGGTGTAGTCCCAATCCAGCGCGAACAGCTCGTGCAGTCGCACGCTATCCGGCTTCTCCCCCTTCTCGGCAACGATCGCCTGGTAGCGCGCGGGCCAGTCGGTGCGGGCAAGCTGTTGGGTCGCACCATCGCCGGCGAAAGCGCCGAGGCAAACGAACATCGTAGCCGCGACTGCGGCGAAGTGGGCGGAACGAAGCATGAAAGCGACGAGGTCTGATGGATGAGAATCGCAACGAGGATGCTGCGAACCTATCGCGAGGGCAGGGGCGGTCAAGGATGCGTCGCGATAGATTGTGTGATGCGTTTCGCCGATCGCGTTGCCTTTGGACTCGCCTTGCTGGTGTGCGCGAACGTTTTGGTTGCGCAGACGCCTGCGCGGAGCTTCTGCCCCGCGCCCGCGCGCGTCACCTCGCCGGATTCCCTCCCGGATCTGCGGCCGCCACTCGTTCCCACTCCGAAGGTCGTTCGCGGGGTCTACGTCAATCGGTGGGCAGCACTCGGCGATCGCGGCTGGCAGCTGATCGGGCTCGCGAGCCGCAGCGAGGTCGACGCGCTGGTGATCGATGTGAAGGACGACCGCGGATTCGTGCTCTATCGCTCACGCGTTCCCCTCGCGCGCGCGATCGGCGCCGACACCAATCGTCCCATGCGCCACGAGCGCCTGCGCGCGATGCTCGACTCCATGCGCGCCCACCACATCTATCCGATCGCGCGCATCGTGGTCGCGAAAGACCCCCTGCTCGCGAACGCGAAGCTCGAGTGGGCCATTCGCCGAAAAGCCGATCCGTCCACGCCGTGGCGCGACAAGAAGGGCAATCCCTGGCTCGACCCGCATCAGGAGGGCCCCTGGCGCTACGCCGCCGAGCTGGCATGCGAAGCCGTGGATCTCGGCTTCAGCGAAATCCAGTTCGATTACGTTCGATTCCCTGATGACAAGCGACTCGTGATGGATGCGACCTTTCCGCTCGCGCGCGGGCGCGTGCGCGCGCAGGTGATCCGCGACCAGCTGCTCGCCACGCGCGCGCGCCTCGCGCCGCTTGGCGTTCCCGTCACCGCTGACGTGTTCGGGCTCACGGCCACCGACACCACGGACATGGGCATCGGCCAGAAATGGGAGCAGTTCGTGAACACCGTGGATGTCGTGCTGCCGATGATGTATCCGTCGCACTACAACCCCGGTACGTACGGCATCGCGAAGCCGAACGCGCATCCGTACGAGACGATCGCGCACGGGCTCGAGGACGCGCACCGTCGCTCGGCGCAGGTGCCCGGCGCCGCATCGCTGCGCCCGTGGTACCAGGACTTCACGCTCGGGCCGCCGCACTATACCGCAACCGAGGTGCGCGCGCAGATCGAGGCCGGCTATGCGAAGGGCGTGCAAGGCTGGGTGCTCTGGAACCCGCGCAGCATGTACACCGAGAGCGCGATTCACGCCGCGCCGGAACGCACGGCAATGCAGTTCGACAAACGGCGCGCGAGCGCCGCTCATGATGGCTCAACAGATCCCGAACCCAGGTCGTGATGATGCATCGTACGCTGCCGGTTTTCTTCTTCCTCGCCGCAACATCGCTCGGCGCACAGGCGCCGGAAACGCCGGGCTACTCGCCGGCAGCCGCTCGCGCCGAGCGCGCGCTCGAGGCGAGTGCCACCGCGCGCCCCGATACGGCGAGCGCACGCCGCCACTCGCACGAGCTCTCGAAGGAGTCGCACATCGCGGGCACGCCGGCGCAGGAGCGCACGCGCGATTACGTCATCAACGCGATGAAGTCGTGGGGGCTGCAAACCGAGGTGCGCTCCTACGACGTGTGGATGCCGCACACCACGGAGATCAAGCTCTGGCGCGTCGCTCCCGACACCCTGTCGCTGGATCTCGCCGAGGGTGCGATGCCGGGCGACTCGACCTCCGGTCCCGCATTCGAGAAGATCATCGCCAACGGGTACAGCGGCACCGGTGACGTGAGCGCGCCCGTCGTCTACGTGAACTACGGACTGATCGAGGATTACAAACAGCTCGACTCGATCGGCGTGTCGGTGAAGGGAAAGATCGCGATCGCGCGCTACGGCCGCTCGTATCGCGGAATCAAGGCACGCGAGGCGGAGAAGCGCGGCGCGGTCGCGCTCATCATCTACAGCGATCCCGCCGACGATGGCTACGTGCGGGGCGATGTGTATCCCACGGGGCCCATGCGCGCCGAGACGGGCGTGCAGCGAGGCAGCGTCATGAACGACAACGGCGATCCGAGCACGCCCGGGTATCCGAGTCACCCGGGTGCGAAGCGCATCCCGCTGAGCGAGATGCAGGTGCCGCACATTCCCGTGATGCCGGCCTCGTACAAGAATGCGGCGGCGCTTCTGCGCGGCGTTCGCGGCGCGCAGATCCCGCAGACGTGGCAGGGCGGTCTCCCGTTTCGATATCACGTCGGTCCCGGTCCCGTGGCCGCACGCATCATCGTGCGAAGCGACTCGGCGACCAACGCGATCAAGCACATCTACGACACGTTCGGCGTCGTGCAGGGAAGCGAGTTTCCGAACGAGATCGTGATCATCGGCGGACACCGCGATGCGTGGGGCCCGGGTGCGGGCGACAACGTGAGCGGCGTGGTCAGCATTCTCGAGGCCGCGCAGGCCGTGGCGGCCGAGCTGAAGAAGGGATGGCGCCCCAAGCGGACGCTTCTCTTCGCAACGTGGGACGCCGAAGAGTGGGGTCTCCTCGGGTCGACCGAATTCGTGGAAGACGATTCGCTTCGCCTGGAGCGCGGCGCGGTCGCGTACTTCAATCAGGACGGCGCGGCCTCAGGGCCGAACTTCGGAGCAGGTGGATCGCCCTCGCTCCGCCCCACGCTTCGCGATGTCGCGCGCGAGGTGCCCGATCCGAGCGGCAAGGGATCGGTCTACGCGGTCTGGCGCAAGGCGGCGTCGGTGGCGGACAGCGCAGAGCCCGAGATGGATGATCCGGGCGGCGGCTCTGACTTCGCCGGCTTCTACAACCACCTCGGCATCCCGATTCAGGAATGGGGCTACGGTGGTCCCGGCGGCAGCTATCACTCGCAATTCGATTCGTATCACTGGATGGCGACGTTCGGCGATCCGACGTACGCGTTTCACGCCGCATCGGGGCGTGTGGCCGCGGCAATGGTGCTGCGGCTCGCGAATGCCGAGATCCTGCCGTACGACTACGTGGAGTTCGCGCGCGACATGCGCACCCACATGGGCACCACGCAAAAGAACGCCGCGGCCAAACACTGGACGCTCGACGCCTCGGCGCTCGGCGCATCGATCGATGGACTCGAGCACGCCGCGGCCGCCTTCGCTGCCGCGCGCGATTCGGCGCTGGCGAAAGGGTCGCCGTCGAAGGCGGTGAGCGCGCACGCCAACGCATCGCTCATGCTCGTCGAGCGCGCACTCACGCGCCCGCGGGGACTCGAGACGCGCCCGTGGTTCCGGAATCTCATCTACGCCGCGGACGAGGACAACGGCTATTCGAACATGGTTTTCCCGTCGATCAACGAGGCGACGCGCGCTGGCGATCAGGCACTCGCGCAGTCGGAGATGAACGATCTCGCGACACGCTTCACGAGCGCGACCGACGCACTGAACAAGGCGACGGCGGCGCTGCGGTAGGGCTCACCCCGCCTCCAACTCCTCCAGGCGCGCCTCGAGCTCCGCCGCCATTCCCGGATGGCCGAACCGACGCGCTGCCGCGATCCCCGCGTGCAGCGCGTCCTTCGCTTCGTCGATGCGGCCGAGCTTCTCGAGCGCGAGCGCGAGGCGCCCGAAGCCGTTTCCCTCATCATCGTACGCGGCGAGATAGGCGCGCAACTGCTCTGCCGCTTCCGCGTGGAGTCCCTCCTTCAGCGCCTCGTTCGCAAGTCCGAAGCGCGCGAGCACGTTGTCCGGATGCTGCGCCACCATGGCACGGAAGGTCTCCAGCCGCGAGCTCATCGCGCCACGAGATTGGTGATCATGTCGGCCACGCGCTGAGGTGCGACCTCCGGTACGAAGTGCCGCACGTCGCTGATCACCTCGAGCGTCGATTCCTTGATCGATTCGTGCAGTCGCTCGGCCACCCCGATGCCGAGAAACGGATCGTGCGCGCCCGTGATGATCGCGGTGGGCGCCACGATGTCCTTGAGGCGCGGCGCGAGCGCTTCCGTCTCGCAGGGATCGAGCGCCGCGAGATGCTCGACCAGCGTGTCCCGTCCCTCGGCTCCCTCGAAGGGAAGGATGTACATGTCCACCGAATGGCCGCCGCGCTGCGCATCCGAATAGCCGCGCAGAAGGTCCGTGCGAAGCACCGACGCCACCCACATCGCCGGGAGATAGCGAGTGAGCGGGAGCGTCGCCTTCACGAGCCGCACCTCGCGCGTCGGCCATTCATCGAACGCTACCGAGCTCACGAGACCCAGCCGCGCCACACGCGTGGGATGCCGGACCGCCAGGAACTGCGCGATCCCGCCGCCGAGGTCGTGGCCGATGACGGTCGCGTACGAGATGCGCAGCACATCGAGCAGCGCCAGCACGCGCTCGGCATGCGCCTTGATGCTGAGCTCACGGCCCTCCGGACGATCGCTGCGCCCATAGCCCAGCAGATCGACGACGACCACACGATGCCCGTCCGGTACGAGCGGTACCACATCGCGCCAGATGTGCGACGATGTCGGGAAGCCGTGCAGAAACACGATGGGCTCGCCCCCACCGCCGTTTCCAGCCGCGTAGTAGTAGAGGCGAACGCCGCCGACATCCACGAATTCACCGCGCATTGGTGAATCGTGACACGTGCAGACACGGGCACGCCGAACGGCAGCCCGTGTTCGGACTATGCATGCGCGAGCTGGCGAGCATCCGCATCCCACGCAACGATGCGTCCGGCGATCGCGGACGCGGCCACGGTATATGGCGACGCGAGATAGAGCTGTCCCGGTCCCGACCGCCCGGGGAAATTGCGGTTGATCGCGGAGATCGTGACCTCGTCGCGCGTGCGCGAGATTCCCGGCCCCGCATTGATGCACGCGCCGCACGACGGCTCGATCAGCGTCGCGCCCACCGCCGCGAACACCGCATCGTAGCCCTGCGCGCGACAGTACGCGAACACCTCCTGCGATCCGCACTGGATGAAGCAGCGCACACCCTCAGCCACCTTCTCGCCGCGCTCGAGTGCCTCGCTGAACACCTTCGCGTACATGTCCATGTCGTCCTTCTTGCCGGCCGTGCACGAGCCGGCGTACGCGATGTCGATCTTCACATCGCCCGACATGTCATCGATGTAGATCCCGTTTCCGGGATCGCCGGGCAGCGCGATCATCGGACGAATCGACGACGCGTCGATCTCGATCTCCTGCACGTACGTCGCACCCTCATCCGAATGGAGCCCTTCGCAGAGCGCGCGTGCCGCCTGGGGCGACATCCCGCGCTGCGCGACCAGATACTCCACCGCCTTTTCATCGGGCGCGATGATTCCCGTGAACGCGCCCACCTCCGCCGCCATGTTCGTCATCGTCGCGCGCTCGTCCACCGACAGCGAAGCGACCGCATCCCCCGCGTACTCGATGATCTGGCCGATCGCCGAGCCGCCCTTGATGTACGGGTGGCGCAGGATCTCGAGCATGAAATCCTTCGCGGTCACGTTGCGCGGCTTAGCTCCGCGCAGCGTCACGCGAAACGTCGGCGGCACCTCCACTCGCACGTCCTTGGTGATCCACGAATTGAAGATCGCCGTCGTGCCGACGCCGAACGCGATGCATCCCACCGCGCCCGCATGCGGCGTGTGCGAATCCGATCCGATGATGATCTGCCCCGGCTCGGCGTGCGCCTCGAGAATCTTCGAATGGCAGATTGCCTCCGAGCCCTGCGCCGAGAGCGCACCGTGCAGGTTCAGCCGGTTCAGCTCGCCGTAAAGCTTGATCCCCTTCTCGCCTGCAAAAATCCGCTGCTTCGCCTCGAGCTGATTCGCGACGTCCAGCAGCCCCATCTCCACGTGCTCCGGCCGCATCACCTGCGACAGAAACGTGAGATGATCGCGGAAGAAGAACACCGACGCCGGATCGTTCACCGGCTCGTTCTTTCCGACGAGTTCCTCGAAGAAGATCGCCGCCATGGGCGTCACGTACTCGTGGCTGAAGCGGATGTCCGTGCGAACGAAGCCCTGGTCGCCAGGCTGCACGGCGGGAATGCCGACCTTGTCCCTGGCCGCATCGAGCACCCAGTGCCGCGCAAAGATCTTCTCGGCGATGGTCATGGGGCGCATGGGAGTCGTGACCACCGGCACTTCCACTTTTCCCTGCAGTCGCGCGACGTTGTAGTTGAACAGGCCGCCGTATTCCACGATTCCGCGCGAGATGCCACCCTCGCCGCGCGTCAGCTCCTCGAGCGCGATCTCTTCACCGTTTCGAATTCGCTCGATCAGCGAGAAATCGGTGCTGGTGAACACACCGAGGTTCTGGCAGTTCTCCCGATAGATGCGCTCGATACTCTCGGCGATCACGATCCGGATCCCGGCGTGCATCTCCGCGTACGGCGACGCCTCGCGAGAGGAGCCTTTCCCGCGCCGAGTGCCCGCAACGCTCGCCACGAAACCGCCCGCTCGCACCGAGCCCCGAACGAGCGGGAATTCCTCGCCCGCCTTGAGGCCCAGGTAGGGAAACTGGCCCAGCGTGTCGTCGAAGTAGTAGCAGATGTAGGCGGGAGTGATCTCGTCCGTCGAGATGTTGTCGCGCAGCTTCGGATGCGTGGGCGACCCCGTTGGAGCGGACGGATCGAACGGCAGATCCTCTCCCGCGAGCTGGCGGTGCAGCAACGTCGGGTCCTCGGTGAGCAACAGCACGCGTCCGGTGAATCGGACGCGATCAGGAACCTTGCGTACGTCGCGCGTGAGAAGACTCTGGATCATGCATCGGAAGATGCGGGTCGCGGGAGGGTATCACAAGCGAGACATGGTGCCGAATGCGACGAAGCCCGGCACCAGGCCGGGCCCCGCGGATGCGCGTGTTGGAAGCGAGCATCAGAACCAGCTTCAGTGTGAGCGATCGTGCCGGCGCTCACGCCGGTCGCGGTTCAGATCCTTGCGGTCGCTGCGGCGATCGCGTCGATCCCCGCGAAGGTCGCGCGCGTCGGCACGCTCCGACTTGCGATCGTGGCGCAGGTCGCGGCGATCGTTCCGTGCCTTCCCGTACTTACCGTTGGCGCGATCGCGGCGAAGATCGCGCCGGTCGGCGCGCCGGTCGCGATTGTCGGAGCGGAGGTCGCGCTTGTCGCTGCCGATGTCGCGGCGATCGCTGCGAAGATCGCGTCGGTCCGAGCGGATGTCGCGCGAATCCCGACGAACGTCGCCCGATCGCGCAGGAGCCACGGCTTGCGCGCTCGCGATCGTCGAGGCACCGGCAGAGAGCGTCATAGCCATCCCAAGTGCAATCAGTGTATTGCGGAGCATTGTCAGATCCTCCAAAGATCGGTGGGCGCGCGAATCGGCTCATCGCGCCGTTCGAGGAGGTAGACGCGTGAGTGGGAGACGCGTTAAGGCCGCCTGCCGACCTAGCGTTTCCCGAAAAAGATGGTATCGTTCCGCGCCGGGCTGGACCGACGCGATTCAGCGGCCGAAGTGCGTTGCCGATCAACGGCTTACGACCAATCCGAGGGCGCTTTGACAGCTTTGCCGACTCCGAGTAGTCCGACGCCGGGCGTTCCTCCAGCGGCCCCGGTGTCACCAGCCGCCCCCGCCGGCCCGCCCACCCCGCTGGAATTCCCGCTTTCCTGGCTGCTCGAGTTCGCGCCACCTCCAATACAGTATCGCGCCGCCATCGAGGTCGCCCGATTACCCCTCGCCAATTCCCGCAGCGTCTCGGCCCTTCCATACGCATATCAGCCCGCCATAGAGCTCGCGCTGTCACAGCAGCCCGATGGAACCTGGAACCACAACATGCTCGCCGTCCCGACCTCCCGAACGGAGAGGTACAAAGGCGTCGGGACCATTCCCGCAGTGCGACGGCTACTCGAGTATGGCTGGGACCGCGAGTCTCCTCCGCTTCTGCAGGCCCGACGCGTGCTCTTTCGCCTTCTGGCAGAGGACGATGATCCGGCGTACCTGTACGAGCTGGGCACCAAGAGCAAGATGGAGCTTGCCATGGTTCGCCACGGGCGGGGCGTGCTCCGAGAGGCGGCGGCCGCCGCGCTCGCGCAGGCGGGCTACGAGAACGATCCGCGGCTCCGTGGCGCCGCCCGTCGCATTCTCGAGCGCGTGGACGCCTACCTCAAATCCCCGCTGGCGCAGAAGCCCTTCATCCGCGTAGGCAACCATCACGTGCTCGCGCCGGGGGCATCGCCGCCATCGGTGCACGCGCTCATCATGCTCGCGCACATGCCGCTGTATCGGAGCGAGCATTACGATCTGCTCGATCGGCTCTACGCGCAGCTCGCCCAGCCACAGCCGCGCCAGGAAGCCGCCACCATGGTCGGGAGCAAGATCGTCCTCGAGCCCCATCTGGTGCTGGGCGATCCGTTGCCCCATCGCAACGCCGCGGACGCCGACATGCCGTCCGCGCTTTTCTGGCTCGAGATCTTCGCGCGGCTCGGTTTCCTACGGCGCAACGACAATTGGACAAAATTGTACGAACGTCTGATCGACGATTGCGACTCCGGTGGCGTGTGGCACCCGCCCAAGCGCACCGCCACGATGCGCTCGGACAATCCATTCGCCTGGCCGGGATTCCCGCTCGAGCTTCAGGCCACGGCCGAGGAGCGCTGGAGCGACGTCACCTTCCGGCTGGGCGTGATCGCCCGCCACTCCGGCCGCCCGATCAATCTCACATAGCGCGTTGACCCCAAAGAGTTAACTTTCTTCCCACAATCGAGAAGAGAATACCAGGCACTCCTGCGTTCTCAGGCGCTCGCGCAGTCTGTCCCCGGAGCGGGACAGGGAAACTAGAGCACCACAGGTCGCTGTACCGCGTCCGCACCCCGCTCGATTTCACCTCGGGGGCATGGACCGGCAAGCGAGGCACGAACGTGTCTCGCGACACACCCAGCGCGCCGGCCCCATCGCACACGCGATGGACTTGCGGCCCCGGCGCCAGATTCGAGAGCATTTTGACAGTCATCATCGAAACATCCCAGACGGGCGCGCCCGCGAGCTTCGCCGAGCTGATGCTCGCGCCGGAGCTGCTCCGCGCCGTAGCCGACGCAGGCTACACCGAGCCCACACCGATTCAGGCTCGCGCCATACCGCTGATTCTGCGTGGACGAGACATCATGGGGCTCGCCCAGACCGGCACCGGCAAAACCGCCGCGTTCACCCTCCCGATCGTTCAACGGCTGCTCGGCGGCCCCCGTCGCGCACGCGCCCTCATTCTCACGCCCACCCGCGAATTGGCAGTGCAGGTGAAGGAGAGCTTCGCCCGATACGCCGAGCACAGTGGACTCGTAGTCGCCGACATCTACGGTGGCGTTCCGCTGGGACCCCAGGAGCAGGCACTCCGCGCCGGCGTCGACGTGATCGTCGCAACACCCGGTCGGCTGCTCGACCACATGGAGCGCCAGAACGTTGCCTTCGACGACCTCGAGGTGCTGGTGCTCGACGAGGCCGACCGGATGCTCGACATGGGGTTCGCGCCGCAGCTCAATCGGATCGTCGCCGAGATCCCCAAGTACCGGCAGACGCTGCTGTTCAGCGCGACGATGCCGCCCGAAGTGGAGGCGCTCGCGCGCAAGTACCTGCGGAAGCCGGTCGTCGTCCAGGTGGGCATGCGCACGCAGGCCGCGAACACGGTGACACATGCCGTGTATCCCGTGCCGCGCGACCGGAAGAGCGATCTTCTCGTGGAGCTGCTGCGAAAGATCGAGCTCGACTCCGTGCTCGTGTTCACGCGCACCAAGCATGGCGCGGACAAGGTGGTGCGCAAGCTCGACAGCGAGGGGATCTCCGCGCTCGCGATGCATTCGGAGAAGTCGCAGGGGCAGCGCACCGATGCGCTCGATCAATTCAGGAAGGGTACGATCCGGGTGCTCGTTGCAACCGACATTGCGCAACGTGGACTGGACATCGCCGGCATCTCGCACGTGATCAACTACGACGTGCCTGCGCAGGCCGAGGACTATGTGCATCGCATCGGTCGTACGGGCCGCGCGGCGGCAACGGGCGACGCCTTCACCTTCATGGCCGCCGACGAGATCTCCATGGTGCGCCTCATCGAGCGCACACTCGGGCAGCCGATACCGCGCATCTCGGTGCCCGGATACGATTTCGGCACCGTCGCCGCATCGGTGGCGTAACGCTCACCATCGCGCGCGCCCCAGCCGGGCGACGTACACCGTTTCTGACGCGGCGCCGCGAGTCAGCACGATCGTGGAGTTGGCTGCCCCGTATCCTCGCCCGCTCGCGCCGTACGTGATGGTGTCGCGAGAAGCCGAGAATGCCACGCCGAGCTCGGCGCGCAACGGGCGTACGAGCAATGTGTCTGCGCCGGAGAGAACTCGCAGCAGCCCCCCGGCACTATCCATGGCGACGGAAACCCGTTCGGCGCGCGATTGCGCCGAGCCGCGGGCGGCGCCGAGTGCGGAGACGAGTTGTCGTCGCGCGTTGCGGACGGCGGAGCGGTCGAGCGCCGACAGCGTTCGCGGCCCGACGAGCGTTAGCAGTATCGTCATCACGGCGAGGACCACGAGCTGTTCGAGCAGTGTGTATCCCTTTCGCATAGATTCCCATTGCCTGGGGAGCGCGATATATAGAAGCCGGCAGCGAGGGTGCTGCACCGGTTCATCCCTCCACCGAGCATTCTCTTTCCTTCGCTGATGCGCATAGCAATCTCCACCGGCGGCGGCGACGCGCCCGGGCTCAACGCAGTCATTCGCGCGGCCGTGCTCTCGGCTTTCGATCGTGGTTGGGACGTGCTCGGCATCAAGCGCGGCTATGCCGGACTCCTCGGCGAAGACGAAGTGATCGCGCTCAATCGTGCCTCCGTGAGTGGCATCGGACACCTGGGCGGCACGATCCTCCGCACGACCAATCGCGGCAATCCCTTTCATTTTCCCGAGCGGCAGCCCGACGGAAGCATCGTCGAGATCGATCGCTCCGACGAGCTGATCGATCGTGCGAACGAGCTGGGCATCGACGCGATTCTCACGATCGGAGGCGATGGGTCGCTGGCGATCGCGCAGAGGCTGTACCAGAAGGGAGTGAAGATCGTGGCGGTGCCGAAGACGATCGACAACGATGTCAGCTGCACCATCACCAGCTTCGGATTCGATACCGCCGTGTCGACGGCGATCGATGCGATCGACAAGCTGCACACCACGGCGGAGAGCCACGACCGTGTGATCGTGCTCGAGGTGATGGGTCGCGATGCCGGATTCATCGCGCTGTACAGCGGGCTCGCGGGCACGGCGGATGTGATTCTCATCCCCGAGATTCCGTACAACATTGAACGGGTGTGCGACAAGATCCGCAGTCGCGATCGCGCCGGTCGCCACTTCTCCATCGTGGTTGCGGCTGAAGGCGCATTTCCCATTGGGGGAGGCAAGGCCACGTTGGGCGATTCCCTCCTCGGTGAGGCGCATCGCGTGGGAGGAATTGCGGACTCGATCGGTCGCGAGATTCAGAAGCGCACGGACAAGGAGTGCCGCTCCCTCGTGCTCGGCCACCTGCAGCGTGGTGGAATGCCCACCGGCTACGATCGCCTTCTCGCGACGCGGTTCGGCGGAGCGGCCGTACGCGCGATCGCGGACGAGCGGTGGGGTGAGATGGTCGCGCTGCAGTCACCCCACATCGTGTGCGTTCCCATCGCGGAGGTGCTGAAGGCGCCGAAGCGTGTAGAGCTCGAACATGACGTGATGCTTACAGCGCGCGCGACGGGGATTTCTTTTGGCGATTGAAGCTGTGACTCGGGTCACGCGCAGCGCCGAGAGCACGGTCACGTCGGCGCATGAAAAAAAATTCGGAACCTGTTTTGCGATTGGTGTATTCCCCTAGCGCGACTTGTGCATGTCGTGGTTGGTGCTCGCAAAGGGAGAATCCATTTTCACGCGCCGGGCGAGGTTCGATGCACGTGATCGAGAATGAAGACGTGAACAAACGCACGCACGTGCGCGAGCGCGCACAGCGACGGGTCATCGAGAGCGTCTCGCTGACCGAAGATGGGGCGGGTGAGC
The DNA here is from genome assembly GCA_025929535.1 of Gemmatimonadaceae bacterium. Classification (GTDB taxonomy): domain Bacteria; phylum Gemmatimonadota; class Gemmatimonadetes; order Gemmatimonadales; family Gemmatimonadaceae; genus FEN-1250. The sequence goes on along the minus strand of JAICLZ010000007.1, from coordinate 12,447 downwards.
GTGTGACGGAGATCGTGCGCAACCGGTTGGAGAGTGGATCGCAGCGCGTGATCGTCACGCAGGCGGCGCGCGAGCTCCCGCCGGACATGGTCGAGCATGCGTTCGAGGCGCTTCGCTACTCGACGCTCGTCTGCGCGCCGAACGGCGACGGAGAGATCACGCTGATCGGAATGACGGAGCCGCACGAATCACTGCTTGCGGCCATTCCGTGGGGCGCGGAAAACGTGCTGGACGCGCTGCTCAGCGCGGCGCGCTCGCGGAACGTTCCGGTCATGCTCCTTCCTCCGGCGGGCAGCGGGCGCAACGGCTCGGGCTGATCTCCTCATGGCGCGGCGCCAGCCGTGCTGACAAGTTGAACGGTGCTCGGTCGTCCCGCTCCCGAGACGCATGTGTCCCGTTCGGAGGACAGGGTCATCTCCACTGATCTGCTCCCATTGTCCAAGTCTTTATGTGACAGCGGCTTGCGGGACTCGCGCAACCCGGCAATCGTGGCACTCGCCCTGCCTTTGGAGGGTATGCTACACGACTCCGGGAGCACCATGAAGCATTTCGCAGCACTCCTCGCCGGCTTTGCATTGTCTGCGGCGACACTCCACGCACAATCGAATTCGAGCGGTGTGCCCGAGAGCCACCGGCCGCCTCCGGGAATGTGCCGAATCTGGATCGACGGCGTACCGCCCGCGCATCAGCCCGCGCCCACCGATTGCGCCACGGCCATTCGGAAGCGGCCGCTCAACGCGCGTGTCGTGTTCGGAAGCGAGGCGCCGGGCACGGAGCGCAGCTTCGCTCCGCAAAATCAAACGCCCTCGCGTGCAGAGCAGGAGCGCGCCGCGCAGCAGCAACAGCAGCGCGATGCCCAGCAGCAGCAACAGCAGCGCGACGCACAGGAGCGGCAGCGCGCGGAGGCGCAGCGGCAGCGTGAGGAGCAGGAGAAGCGCGCCGCCGCCAGCCATGCACCGCCATCGCCGCCGCCGCGCACGCAGGAGCGCGTCGCGCCCGCGCCGCGTCCGCACACCGAAAAACCGCAGCGTCCTCCGCATTCGTCATTTTCTACGCGCCGGCCGGGATAACTGAACGACATTGCGTCACGTTCGTGATCACTATCTTCCGCCGGATCGTGAAGCATTCGCGGCCGCGGAGCCATCGACGGGACGCATCATCGTCATCGCACCCACGCGCGCAGCGTGTGAGACGATCGAGCTCGCCGTGCAGCTTCATCTCGATACGCTGCTCGAGCGCGAGCACGGCGAAGAGATTCTCGAGCTCGCCGGAGCCGGCAAGGGATTCGGCATCGTCGCCGGCACGGGCACGGGGAAAACGCTCGCGATCCGCCCCATCGCCGAAACGATTCTCGGCAGCACCGGGCTGCGCGTTGGCGTCGTCAATCGCGAGCGCGAGGCCACGCCGGAAACGCCGAGCTGGAACGTCGTGATCGTGACCACCGGAATCGCGCGGCGCTGGTTTCAGGATGGCGACATCTTCGCGCAGGACACGCTCATCGTCGACGAGATCCATCAGACATCGGCGGAGCTCGAGCTCTGTCTCGCGCTCGGCAAACGTGTCGGCTGCCGGTTCATCTGGCTCTCGGCTACGGTGGACCCGACGTTCTACGCGCGCTACCTGAATTCGGCCGCCGTGCTCGAGACCACCGCGTTCGATCCCGACAAGGCGGCACAGGTGAATGTCGTGCACCGCAAGACGCTCGACTTTCTGGACGAGACGTTTCTGCGCCATGTGCAGAAGGAGAAGCGCGGTGTGGGCGTGTTCCTGCCCACGCGTGCGGCAGTGGAGGACGTCGCGGGGTTCGTGCAGCGCCGCTATCCGCGCATCAACGCGGCGTTCTATCATGGCGGCGAGCCGATCCGGATCATCCGCCCCTTTCTCGAGGGCGACGTACGCAAGCCTTATCTGTTGAGCATGACGGCAGCGGGGCAGAGCGCGCTCAACGTGCACGGGCTGGATACGGTCGTGATCGAGGACATGCGCTTCACGAATCTCATCGAGGGCGGGAAGAACGTGCTCACCCGCGTGCACCTGGGCGCCAACGAGATTCTGCAGATGGCGGGGCGCGTACACGGACGCGTCGCCGGCGGCCGCGTGTTCATCCTCAGCGATCGGGACATTCGCTTCAAATCGCTCCGCCCCACCGAGCCCGAGTTTCAGCTCGCCGGCGACTCCGAGCGCGTGGCCCTCACGTGCGCTGGGCTCGGTGTGCGCGCGGACGAGCTCGAGCTTCCGGTGCCGCTCGATCGCGCGTCGTACAGGCAGGCGGTGCAGCTGCTCGAGTCGCGCGGCATCATCGAGAATGGGCGGCTGTCGCAATACGGCGCAGCGGTGGAAGCGCTGCCGGTGGATCGCCCGTGGGCGGAGCTGCTGGTGCACGCGAGCGAGTCGCTCGTGCCGTACGTCACGATCATGGCGTCGATCGAATCGCTGCACCGCATGACGCGCGAGGAGCGCGACCTGCGCGGGCTGGTCGTGCCCGGGAGCGACAATCTCACCGCGTACAATCTGTTCGCCGACGCGTACGCCGCGCACGGTTACAAGGGCGAGGTGTACGGGCTGCCGCGCTATCTCTTCGCGGAGGGAATCGAGGAATGGGCGGAGGAGCGCGGCGCGCTGGTCAAGACGGTCGAGGATGCCGCACTCGGCATGGCGAGCATCTATCGGAGCCTCGAGCTCGATCTGCCGGCACAGCTGCCGATCGCGGGCGAAGCCGTCGCGCGGCAGTTCGCGGATCTCCTCGCGCGCATCATGCCGTTCGATCTCGTGATCGAGGAGCGGACCGCGAGCGGGGAAGAGGCGCGCGTGTCGAAGACGAGCGTGTGCTCGAGCTACGGCGCGATCGCGGGCGAGCTGCGCTATTTCGCGGACCGCATGGGGATTCCGCGCGCAGCGATCGAGGGGACGCAGATCCCGTACGATCTGATCATGAAGTACGCGACGCATGCCCCGCCGCAGCTCGTGTTCGATGCGCATCGCAAGCGCGCTCCACTCGTGCTGCGCAGCCAGATCACGTACTTCGGGTTCGAGCTGGGCCGCGAGGAGGAGCCGGTCGAGCAGTTCCCGCCGGAGCTCGCCGCACAGGCTCGGCAAAAGATCGCGGAGTCGCTCGCGCGCGTCGAGGCGCGGCATCCGGCGGTGAAGCGGAATCGTGCTGCGATCGAAGAGATCCGGGATGTCTATCGGCGGAGCGGCGGCACGACCCCCGGGCTCTCGCTCGCGGAGCTCGCGGAGGTGTACGCGAAGTTGCTCGAGGGCGTGAGCTCGCTCGATGAGCTTCGCTCGGCGCCGCTCGTCATCGATGCGGACAGGATCGTGCCTGCCCCGGTGCGAAAGCGCTGGCTCGCGCTGCCGGGCTCCGTCCTCGTACGCGACCACGAAGTGCCGATCGATTACGATGTGGAGGACGGAGTGGGCGGAGTTGCGCGGCTGCGCCTGCCCGAAAAGATGGCGCGCACGCTGCACGAGAGTGAGCTCCCGGCGCTCGATCGTCCGCTGCGCTTCGCCGTGCATCGGGGCGCGCGCGGATCGGTTCGTGCCGCGACGCTGGATGAGCTGCAGGAGCTGCTGGAGCGCCCGTGGATGCCGGACGAGGTCGAGCGCGAGCGAGCGCCGGAGCGTGTCCGCGAGCATCCGCTCAACGGCGCAGCGCCCAAACGCGGCGGCGACAAGCGTGGGGGCGGAGGGCCGGGGCGACGCAGGCGGCGCTCGCGCTGAAGCCATGACGCGAGGAATCCAGCGCGATCGATCGCGCAAATCGATACGGCGCAGCGCGTTAGGACTGGCGAGTCAAACTCGACCGCCCTCCGATACCTACCCGAACGGTCAGGTATTTACTCCTATGGCGCAACTCTCTGTGTAGCAAGAGCTTGCAAAGTAGTCAAACGTTTACTTGACTTATGGACTGGCCGGTCTTATCTTCGCTTCCATGAAAGATCGGCGAACGCAAATAGTGGAGGCCGCAACAGCAGTCATGCGGCGACAGGGCTTCAGCGACACGTCGATCGACGACGTGATTCGCGAGTCCGGCCTGTGTGGCAAAGGCCATTTCTACCACTACTTCAAGTCGAAGGAGGAGCTGGGCTACGCAGTGCTCAAGCTCCAGTTCGAGAGCTTCGCCGAGCGTGGACTCGTTGCGCTGCGTGAGCCAACGATCGAGCCGATCGAGCGGCTCACGCGATTCATCGATGCCGTCATCTCGGCGAAGGGCGGATGTCCCGCCGGAACGCCGTGCGGCGCGCTCGCAACCGAGATGGCCTCGAACCACGAGGGGTTTCGGCAGCTCGTCGATGCGCTCTTTCAACGCTGGGCCGATCAGATCGAAGCCGTGCTGTGGGAGGCGCGGCCGCGACTCAGCGAGGACGCAGACACGGCGCGACTCGCGCGATTCATCGTCGCCACGCTCGAAGGGGCGTGGTTCATGTCTCGTGTAAAAGGCGACCCGGCCAGCGTGGAGGGAATCGCGACGGAGCTCAAGCGATCGGTTCGCTCGTATGCACGAGAGCGGGAGCCGGTAGCTGCAGGATCAGGGGTGGGGTTGGTAATTCAATGAACATGCAGCCTGTGGGGGAAGGAATGCCGACGACAATGGCGGCGCCCGTTTCTGCGGAGCGTGCCCGCGTGCTCTCGACCGACGACAAGGCGAAGCGTCGCGCGCAATTCGAAAGCGAAGCGCTCGCGCACCTCGATGCGCTCTATAGTTTTGCGCTCAAGCTCACGCACGAGCGCGATGAAGCAGAAGATCTCGTGTCCGAGACGATGCTCCGCGCCTTCGACCGGTGGGAGCAGTATCAGCTCGGGACGAACGTTCGCGCCTGGCTCTTCACGATTCTCTATCACGCGTTCGTGAGCCGGAAGCGGCGCATCGACGCGCGCGAAGTGCGCATCCCCGAAGATGAGGATGGGCGCGGCGCGTACGAGATCGTGGGCGAGGCGGACCCGGAGGGAAAGTTCTACGATTCTTTCATGGACGATGAGATCACGCGCGCCATCGACGCGCTTCCGGAAGATTATCGGCTCGCGGTGGTGCTCAGCGACGTCCAGGGGCTCCGGTACGCCGAGATCGCGAACATTCTCGGGATTCCCGAGGGAACGGTGAAGTCCCGTCTCTTTCGCGGGCGCCGCGTGCTGCAAAAGAAGCTCGCGGGGTACGCCGTGGAGATGGGGTACATAAAGCCGCGCCCGGCGATCGCCAGCTAGCGGCGCGGATCAGCTCACGAGAGACGCGCCGAGAGCGCACTCTCGGTGACCCGTCTGCGGTGCCGCGCGGCCTTCGCGCGGTTGCCGCAGGTAGACATGTCGCACCAGCGGCGTTTGCCGTTCTTCGTGCCGTCGAAGAACACGTGGAGGCAGCGCGCATCCGCGCACCGCCGCACCCGGACGAGCTCCCCCGTAACGAGCGCGTCAGCCGCGGACTCCACGACCGGGATCATGAGTCCCGCGAAGGCGTCGCCCACGGGCACGAAGCTCCGCACGAAGCTTCCATCGCCGCGCTGCTCCACGCGCCGCGTGCCTGCGCTGCGCCCCAACACACGGTTGATCTCGCTCAGCGCATTCGTGCGCACATCCGCCGTCTGCGCGCCCCGCTCGGCGAGCGCGCGCAGCGATGCCCGGATGCGTCGCGCATCCGCGAGCGATGCCGTTGCGCCCGCGGGCTGCTGCTGGGCACGGCGCCGAATGCCGCCGGCGCGCTCGCCATCGAGAATCGATGTCGCTTCGAGCCAGCGGATCAGCTGCTCGAAGTCCCGCAGCACGTCCACGCGCGTGCCGCGACGCACGTCATCGGTGTTGATGAAATCGAGCCAGAGGCGCTCGCCCACGAAGACGAACGGGGGTGCGAGCGATGATGCGAAGGGGGCGTGAATCATTCCCTGAATACGAAATGGGAGACAATTCTATCCCGTGATTTCGCGAGCGGCAAGCGCCGAAAATACGCGCATTACTGCTGACAGGACAGCATCGCGACAGAGTCACTCTTCGCCGGTGCATCGTCGCTCGAGTGCAGCAGTTCCCGCTCCATCTCGGCGTAAATGCGAACCGCATTTCGTCGCACGCGCGAATTGCGCGATACCGGCCGATCGCGATCCGCCGGCGGCAGCGAGGCGAGCGCGCGGCTCATCGACACGCCCTGTTGCACATCGTCGCGCATCGTCGTGCGCAGCGAGAGCGTCTCGCACCGCGTGAGGTGAATGAGCGCGATCGGATCATCGGGAATGCGCCCATGACCGGGCATCGCTGCCGCAGGCTTCAGTGCCTCGAGGCGATCGAGCGCCGCGAGCAGCCCGCCCGAGCTCCCATCCACCACCATCGCGACACCATCTTCGATCAACAGATCTCCCGCGAACAGCACGCGTGCATCCGGAACCCAGATCACGAGATCGCCCGGTGTGTGCGCCGTGCCGGGCACCTGGATGTCGAAGGTGCGACCGCCGAGCACGAGCGTCGTGTCGCGCGCGATCGGAACATCCGGCGTGTCCGCGAACGCGAAGCCCTGCATCTCGCGCAGTCCCAGCACGCCGGTCCAGGCGCTCACCATCGCATCATCCCCATCCTCGGATGCGAGCGTGCGCCGATCCGGATGCGCGATCACCTTCGCGCCCGCACGCTTGAGCACGATCGCGCCGAATGTGTGGTCGGGGTGATGATGCGTGAGGATGAGCCACTGTATCGGCAGGGGAGTGATCGTGCGAATCGTGCGCAGCAGTGCCTTCCCCTGCGCCGGGCTCGCGAGCGCATCGATGACCACGACGCCCGTGCGCGTCACCACGAATCCGGCGTTCGAGCGTCCCTCGGAGCCCTGTCCCGTGTCGCCGAGTACCGCGTACGCGCCCGGCCCGAGCTTCCGAACGGGATAGGCACGGATGGTATCCGGCCGCTCGCGTGGCTGCCGGCGTGCCAGCGCCGCAGCGGAGGCCGAGTCGACGGTGAGCGTGGGCGGAATATTCTGCGCGCGCACCGCAACAGCCGTGAGCGCGATGAGCGCGAGTGCACGACCCGGCGAACTGCAGAAGGCGATGCGACGTATCATGAGGTCACGGGATGTATCGAACCTGGATGCATTCGATTGGCAATGATACACGGGCAGCACGCATCAAGTTCGGTGAGGGCAGCGCACTCAACCCATTGACCGGGGACTGGACATGTTGGCACCGCTTCATCGCCATTGCGCCGTCACGATGGTGCTGCTGGGCGGAATGCGTGCATCGCTACCTGCGCAGACGGGCGCCGCGCCCGCACGCGTGCAGGGCGTAGTGTTCGACAGCATCGCGAATCGTCCGCTCGCCGGAGCCATGGTGCAGCTCGTCGAGTTGCCGCCCGGACACAATGCGCACACGGTGATCACGGATTCGCTCGGCCGCTTTCAGATGGACAGCGTGCGTCCGGGCAGCTACGTGGCCGGCTTTCTCCACCCGCTGCTCGACTCGATTGGAATCGAGGCGCCCGACTACCGCGTGCTCGTACACGGCGGCACGCTTACGCGTATCGCGCTTGCAGTGCCGTCGGCGCAACGCGTTGCCCGCGCGATCTGCGGCGGCGATCGAGCAGCGGGCAAACCGGCGCGTGCTGGCGCGGGCGACAGCTCTGGAATGATCGTCGGCCACGCGCGTGATGCGGCCACCGGAGCGCCTCTGCCGGGAACGGCCGTCACGCTGCAATGGAAAACGCTCGTGCTGGGTGTCGGCACGGCGCACACCGAGTTGCGCTCGCTGCGCGCCACGACCGTGGCCGACGGATGGTTCGCGATGTGCGGACTCGAGGCCGATGACTATCAGCTCCACGCAGAGCACGGACATCAGGAGAGCGGGCTCCTGGATGTTTCGATCCATTCTCGTGCGATCGTACGCCTCTCGCTGCTCCTGGCAAACGGCGTCGCAGGCGGCGGCGCCACACTTTCCGGAATCGTCATGGCGCACGACAGGCATCCGCTGGAGGGTGCGCAAATCGCCGTGGATGGATCCCTATCGAGCGCGATCACGGATGCGCATGGTGCGTTCAGGCTCGGTGGGCTCCCCGAGGGCACGCGCATGGCCGAAGCGCGCGCGCTCGGCTACGCGCCCGTGCGCGTGCGCGTGGAGCTCTCGCGTTCCGAGGCGGAAGCGGTGACCATGATGATGTCCAAGCAGGTCGCGACGCTCGATGCAGTCACGGTGTTCGGCACCAGAGGCAGGCCACTTCGGGATCTCACCGGCTTCATGGACCGAAAGAGTCACGGCTTCGGCCACTTCATCACGCAGGAAGAAATCGAGCAGGAAAACGCGACGAGTACGTGCGAGCTGCTGCGCCGGGTCCCGGAAGTGGACGTCCGCCTCGTTGGCGGAACCGGATGCACGGCGAACATTCGAGGCTCCAGTTCGGGAGGCTCGAGCCAGGGGGTGCACCTCTGCGAGCCCAAGGTCTATCGGGACAACATGCCCTTCAGCGGCACGCTATCCGAGCTCTCGCAGTCGATGTCTCCGCACGACATCATGGGAGTCGAGGTGTACTCGACCGCCACCGAGCCGCCGCAGTTTCAGGGCTCGTGTGGAGTGATCGTCGTCTGGACCCGGTCGGGCGCGTAGCCTAGCGCGTTGCGTCTGCCGTGGTCGTCGTGAACTTCACGTCCGCGCTGTGCGTGAACACGCCGCCCTTGTTGTCCTTCCACGTCACGTTGAGCGGCGCCTCCTTGACTGCACGCAGCGAAAAACCCACGAACGGGTCGCGGCTGATGCCCGACGTCCACTCGAAATGGGCCACACGCTCGCCGCCGTAAATGACCTCCACCTCTTTCACGTACCAGGCCGGAATCGGAATGCCCGCCTGGTCGCGGCTCATCCCCGTGAGCATCGGGTGCGACAGAAGCGCGCGGATGTTGATCACCGCATCGCGCGTGATCTTCGCCGGAAGGATGATCTTGCCCTGACCGATGTCGTCGCGCATCACACGCACCCGTTGAGCGAGGTGTAGACGAAGCGGGAGGTGCTCCACAGCTCACCCTTGCTCGTCTCCGCGATGATCCGGACGTGCGAGCTGCGGCGCATCTTGATGCGCGTGTCGAGTGTCGCCGCGCCGATAGCCGCGGTGAAATTGAATCCGGCCAGGTAGATGTCCGGATTGTGATCGACGACGATGTGAAAGCCCTTCACGAAGTTGTCGGCGATCATCGGGAGGTCGCTCTCGACGAGGAGCGGGACCTCGCGACTGTCCGGCGCGACATCGGGCACGTCGAGCGTCACGTGCCCTTCGCGAATCGGCCGCGTGCCGAACCGCTCATGCAGCACCTTCTTCACGTCCTCGTCGGGCTCGTTGTCCGGCCCACGCAGCAGCGGAGCCGCGGCCGCGGCGCTGGCGGACGCAGCCAACCCCGCGACGGCAAGAGCCGAGGACTTGAGAAATGTGCGGCGCGACAAGGAATCGCCCACGGGACACCGAAGGCTGAAGGACCAATGAAATATAAACGGATGAGAGTCGCCGGTCAGGTCGCGGCCGTTTGCGCCAACCGCGATCCGGACACCAGCGGCATCACCTGCTCCGCGAATCGCTCCATCTCTTCCCGTTGCGGACTGCACTGCAGCAGTAGCAAATCCACGCCCACCGCCTCGAATGCCCGCACCCGCTCGGCCACCTGCTCCGGCGTGCCGACGAGCCCCGCGCGCAGGCCGCGATTGGACACCGAATAATCCTCCAGCGACACCTGCTGCTCGAGCTTCGTGTTCGCGATCCAGTCGCGATAGTTGCCGTAACCCGGCGTCCCTTCGGCCACGTTCGTGATGCGCGCGATCTCCTTCTTCACCTCCGCGTCGCTGTCGCGCACGATCGCGTATGCCGCCATGCCGTACTGCATCACCGGCTTCCCGAAGCTCTCGCGGCGCTTCTTGAGATCGGCGACCTTCGGTGCGATGCGCTCCGGCGGATCGCCGTGCATGACGTACGCGTCGCAGTCGCGCGCTATCAGCGTCTTCGCGGCCTCCGACTCGCCGCCGGCCCATACCGTGGGCCGCCTGCGCGCGCCACGCGTCACCGGCTTGGGCTCGATGATCGTCTCGTCCACCGTGTAGTACTTGCCCTCGTGCGACAGCTGATGGTCGCGCCACGCGCCGTCGACGATGCCGAGCCATTCCTCGGTGCGCGCGTAGCGATCGTCGTGCTCGTCGAAGCGGACGCCGAAGCGCCGCGCCTCATCCTTCCACCAGCTCGACACGAGGTTGAGCGAGAGGCGTCCGCCCGAGATCCGATCGATGTTCGCGGCCTGCTTCGCGAAGATCGCCGGCAGATGGAAGGTCGGACGCACCGCGACCATGAGCTCGAGCGATTTCGTCACCGCGGCGAGCGCCGCCGCGGTGGACCACGCATCGAGCGACGGCGCATCGATCCCCTTGATGTCGTTCAGAAAGAGCTCGGCCACCAGCGTGAGGTCGTAGCCGATCTCCTCGCTTCGAATCGCGAGCGTCCTCGTGTAGTCCCAGCTGGCCTCCATCTGCTCATCGGCAACGTTGCGCAGCCAGCCGCCGAACACGGGCATCCAGTAGCCGTAGCGCATCACGCGGCTCCCACGAGCGAGCCACGGAGGCCCGCGCGCTCCTCGAGATAGTCGGCGAGCCGCGCGAACGGGTCGAAGCCGATCACGTTCACCGCATCCGCCACGAAGTTCGAGAGTGCGTTCACGTCGTAGAAGTAGTGATTCCCGTCGCGCGCGTCCACGAGATACTCGATGCCGCCGATATCCAGGCCAATGCGGGCCGCTATTCGCTCGACCTGCGCAATGATCTCCCTCGGCGGGTGCGCCGCCTCCACGCGCATGCCGTTCTTCGCGAGATCGGTTGCGCACGCACCGCGCACGAGCTCGCGGCCGTCCGTCGTCTGGCACACGTCCGCCGGGCAGAGATTGAACGAGCCGACATCGGGGTACACATCGATGGCGTAGAGGAACTTCCCGCCCAGCACCTCGACCCGCGTGATGTGCGCATCCTGCATGGGTGCCTGCTCCTGCACCAGCGCGACGTTGTCGATGCCGAGGTCGATCGTGCCGTCGGCAGCCGCGCGCCCGAGCGACTCTTCGCTGGCGAATCCCGTGATCCCCGCGCCGCTGCCCCCGATGTTCGCCTTGACGAGCACCGGGAAGCGCAGCCCGCGCGCGGCACGCGGCGCCATGCTCGCGTGATTGATCACGCGTGCGCGCGGGAACGGCAGCCCGAGCTCGCGGAGGATGTCGAGCTGCATCGCCTTCGAGATCTCGACCGTGTACGGCTGCGCGCCATTCACCACCGGTACGCCGATGCGATCGAGATGACGAAGCCAGTCGAGTGTGTAGAAGGTGGCCTGGCCATGGCCTCGCAGGTATGCCGACGGCGAGGTGCGGTTGAACACGAGCGACCACGGAACCGAGGTCTCGGACGGGTCGTACGTGTGCGCGGCCGCATCGAGGCGCTCGTAGGGCACGGAGCGGCGATCGAGCTCCGCAAACAGCGGGCGGAACCAGTCCGGGTGCTCGTGATAGATCGCGATCGGCTTGATCGCGCCATTGCGCTCGGACATCTGCATGCTCCCGGGAAAGGTGTGGTGCCGTGCACGGCCAGGGCCGCGCAATTCTCAAGGCCGTCGCGCGAGTGAAAGTTCCGCCGGCGCCGCCTTCGCTTCCGAATTCTCGCAGGGTGCGACGGCGCGGGGTAGATTCCCCGCATGACTGCCAAGACGCCCTTCGTCACGACAGAGCACGTCCGCTGGGAGGACATCGACCTCGCCGGCATCGCCCGCTACGGCTCGTACACCCGTTTTCTCGATGTGGCCGAGACGGACCTCTATCGCTCCCTGGGAAAGCCGCTCAGCGTGCTGCACGCCGAGTACAAGGTGTGGCTGCCGCGGAAGGTCATGCACATCGACTACTTCGCGCCCGCCCGGCTGGACGACGAGATCACGATCGCGGCGTACTTCAGCAATATCGGGCGCACATCCGTCACGCTGAACATCGACCTGTTCCGGGATGACCGAACGACGATGATCGGGGCTGCGTACCTGGTGCTCGTGTGCGTGGACGTTGCCCTGAAGAAGACGGCACTCCCGCCCGAGTTCAGGCTCCTCGTCGATCCGTTCGTGATGTCGGTCGAAGAGGCGCGATCGGCGTTGCGGGATCGCGCGGAAGGGAGAACGTGAAAAAGGTCCCTGCGTCGGCGGACGAGGAGACATCGATCGTTCCGCTGTGGTGCCCAGATCGGCCGAGATCGTCCGCAACATCTCCGGGAACGGATTTACGTTCGTTGTGCGTGGACCGCGCCGCGGCGCGCCACACGCCTCTCAGAGTCGCCCGAGCGGGGCGTGCGAGTGAATGGACAATTTACGGCACGCCCGCTCGTTTTGAAGCGCGCGATGCCGCCGCTACTTCGGCCGCACGGACAACTCTCGCCGATAGAGCGGTCCCGTCCTTTCGTCGAAGGCGCACGCGACGATGCGCCTGAACTCCTTTTCGTGGCG
>JAICLZ010000004.1 GCA_025929535.1 Gemmatimonadaceae bacterium | reverse complement strand
CTGCTCACCGGCTTCGCGCTCGTCGCCATCGCGCTGTTCGTACTCACCCTGCGCCGGCTTCCGTTCCGTGAGTCGCGCGTGGCGAGGATGGGCGCCCCTCGCACGACGGTGACAGTCACCGGTATGCAGTGGGGCTGGGCGCTCTCGACACGACAGCTTTCGGTTGGCGTCCCGATCGAGTTCGCGGTGGGCTCTCGCGACGTGAACCATGATTTCGCCATCTTCGACTCGCACGGCCGTTTGCTCGCGCAGGTGCAAGGGATGCCGGGATACACCAATCACCTCGTGTACGTCTTTCCCGCCGTGGGGGAATACACCGTGCGATGCCTCGAGTATTGCGGGCTCGGTCATCACACGATGTCCACGACGATCACGGTGACCGACCGATGACCGCCGCCGAGCGAACGGTGTCGACGACCCTGCTGGCTCACGACCGGAGCAACGGTGCAGCGCTGCGCGCATCCATGGCGTACATGGTCGCGGGGCTCGGCTCCGTGTTGCTCATGGGGTTGCTCGGCCTTCTCATGCGTCTCGATCAGGCGGGGATGCTGGTCATCTCTCCGGCGTGGTTCTACCGCGTCATGACGCTGCATGGAAGCGGGATGATCGCGGCGGTGCTACTCGCGGCGCTGGGCGGTATCGCCGCCGCCGTGAGCGCCACGACGCCGCTGAGCGCGCGCGCACTCTGGATCGCGCTCTTCGTCTACCTGATGGGGAACGGATTCGTGATCTTCGCGACGCTCGTGGGCGGCTTTGGCGGCGGATGGACGGTGCTGTACCCACTCCCCGAGCACGGGATCGTCTGGTCGCTCCAGGCGGCGCTCGCCATCTACGCGGGTTATTTCTTCGTCGCGCTCGGGCTGCTGCTCTTCTGCGTCCACATGCTCTTCGCCATGGCGAGGGCGCACGGCAGCCTCGCCAAGGCGCTGGCCTGGCGCTTCCTCTTCTCCCTCGGTCGCGACAAGCGGGATGCATTGCCGAGGCCTGCGGAGCTGATCGCCGTCGTCATCGCGATCGACGGAATCGCGGCCGCGGCCGCCGGCCTGATTTACCTCGTTCCGCTGTTCGCGCAGGCGTCGGGCGTGATCACGTCGGTGGACGCGCTCTTCGCCAAGAACTTCGTGCTGCTCTTCGGGCACACGATGGCAAACCTCAGCATCTACATCACCGCCGGACTCGTCTACGCCGCCCTCCCGGCATACACCGGGCGCGCGTGGCCGACGACGTGGCCCGTTGCCGCCGCGTGGAATCTCATCATTCCACTCATGCTGCTGAACTACTCGCACCACCTCTATGCGGATTTCGCTCAGCCGCTCGGGCTGCAGCTTCTGGGCGAGATCGGATCGTACGCGGTCGCGCTGCCATCGTTCATCGTCACGATCATCGGGGCGCTTGCGCTCATCTACCGCTCAGGGATGCGTTGGACCGTGGCGCCCATACTGTACGCGCTCGGCCTCTGGGGCTGGGTGTTCGGCGGGCTCGGCGCGTTGCTCGATGCGACGATCCCGGTGAACCAGGTCATGCACAACACCTTGTGGGTGCCGGCGCACTTCCACACCTATTTCGTGCTCGGCGCCCTCGCATTCGCGTTGGCCTATCTGTGCTTCATACTCGATGACCTGAGCGACATCTCCGAGAGAAGGGGAGCTCCCACGGCGGCGTGGCTGTACGGCATCGGCGGCGCCGGATTCATTCTCATGTTCTTCGTCTCCGGCGCGAACAGCGTTCCGCGCCGATTCGCAGTGCATTTGACCGAATGGCAGGTCTATGCGCGCATGGCGGTGCCCTTCGTGCTCCTGCTCGCGCTGAGCCTCGCGTGGTTGAGCTGGGATCTCGCCACTCGATTCGGTTCGGCCTGGCAAGCCACTCGGCGCCCTTTCGCGGGGCAGTGATCGACCGCTTCGTTTGGGAATGGGAGTGGCAGCTGCCGCTGATCGGGACACTCGCAATCGCCGAGCTTGGATTCGTCGCTGTGTGGGCCCGTCGAACGAGCCGCGGATGCCACGAGCGCCGGTCGTCGCGCGCGCTGGCCCTGTTCACGGCGGGATTGTTGGTCTTCGCGCTCTCGGTAATGTCGCCGATTGGCGCCAACGACGAGCGGCTGCTCTCGATGCACATGATCGAGCACGATCTGTTGATGTGGGTCACCGCGCCGCTGCTGGTGTCGGGATCGCTCGCGCTGGTGGCGGACGGCCGCTGGCTGCCCGCCTCACTTGGGCGATCGATCGCCTTTCTCACACATCCCATCGTCGCCTTCACAATCTCGACGGTGCTGCTCTGGGCGTGGCACGCGCCGGCTGCGTATGGTCTCGCGCTCGCCAATCCGCCCGTACACGGCGTCGAGCATCTCTCATTTCTCGTGGCCTACATCATCTTCTGGTGGCCGCTGATCGCCGCGCCCTTCGTGCTCGGCGGATTGCAGAGCAGTGCCGCGCGAGTGGGATACTTGCTCGCGGGAGCGATGCAGTCGGGGCTTCTGGGTGCGCTGCTCACCTTTGCGACGAGCCCGTGGTACCCGCATTATGCGCTCGTTCCGGGTGCAACCGTGGCCTCGGCGCTCGCGGATCAGCGGCTGGCAGGCGAGATCATGTGGTATTCGGGAGCGATCGTCTTCGCGCTGGCGGCGGCGCTCACGCTCCGCGCGCCAGTGAGGGAGTCAGTCGCAGTCGCCGGATAGCTCCGGCCATGAGCCCGCCCACAAGGATACTCGCGGTGCGAATGACGACGAACGGCGCAGCCTGCCGCAATCGCGCCGTCCATTCGTTCGCCTCGCGCGCGGGGTACAATTCATTCATCGGCTACACAACGGAGGATGGTGATGGGATCGAGGGTAGATTATCGGCATGCCACACCTGCAGCGCTGCAGGCAATGTCGGGCCTCGAGCGCTACGTACGCAGCTCCGGCCTCGAGCCCTCGCTGCTCGAGCTCGTGAAGCTTCGGGCTTCGCAGATCAATGGCTGCGGATACTGTCTCGACATGCATAGCAAGGATGCGCGAGCTCAAGGGGAGACCGAGCAGCGCATTTACGTGCTGAGCGCGTGGCGCGAGGCGCCGTTCTACACGGCGCGCGAACGAGCGGCGTTGGCGTGGACGGAGGCATTGACGAAGATTGCCGATACGGAGATCACCGACGCTCTCTACGACAGCGCACGCGCGCAATTTTCAGAGAAGGAGCTCGTCGATCTCACGATGGCGGTGATTACCATCAACGGCTGGAACCGTCTCTCGATGAGCTTCGGCACCGAAGTGGGCAGCTATCAGCGATCGTGACCGATGCCAGCGAGCGCTCACGGAGCGAGATCGTGCTCACCGGTGATCGACCGACCGGTCCGTTGCACCTCGGCCACTACGCGGGCTCGCTGCGGAATCGCGTCGCGCTGCAGGACATCCATCAACAGACGGTTCTCATCGCGGACCTGCAGGCACTCACCGATCACGCGGGGCGGCCGCGAGATGTGCGACGAAATGTGCTCGAGGTCGCCCTGGACTATCTCGCGGTGGGCATCGACCCTTCCAAGTCGACGATCGCCTTGCAATCCGCGATTCCCGAGCTCGCCGAGCTCACGGTGCTGTATCTGAATCTCGTGACGCTCGCGCGTCTCGAGCGCAATCCAACCGTACGCAGCGAGATCGAGCTGCGGGGGTTCGTGCGCGATATCCCGGTTGGCTTTCTATCGTATCCGGTGAGCCAGGCCGCGGACATCACCGGTTTCCGGGCGACGCTCGTTCCCGTAGGCGATGACCAGCTCCCGATGATCGAACAGACGAATGAGATCGTGCGCCGCCTCGCGAGCATCGCCGGATGGCCGGTGGTGCCGGAGTGTCGCGCGCTACTCTCTGCGACGCCGCGCCTGCCGGGCATCGACGGCCGCAAGGCCAGCAAGTCGCTGGGGAACGCAATCGCGCTCTCCGCGTCGCCCGACGAGATTCGCGAGAAGGTACGAGCCATGTTTACCGACCCGGCACACGTGCGCGCGAGTGATCCGGGTCATGTCGAGGGAAACGTGGTTTTTGCCTATCTCGAGGCGTTCGATCCGCGGCGCGACGAGGTCGCGGAGCTCGAGCGGCGATATCGCGCCGGCGGCCTGGGCGACGTCGCGCTCAAGCGCCGGCTCGAGGAGCTGCTTCAGTCGCTTCTGGAGCCGGTGCGATCGCGCCGCGAGCTGCTCGCGCGAGACCCCGACCGCGTGATGGCGATGATTCGCGCTGGCACCGAGCGAGCGCAGCCTCTCGTGGCTGCGGTGCTGGCCGACGTGCGCGAAGTATTCTTCCTCAGTCGCGCGCACTAGTGTACTGAAGCAGAAATAACGTGCATATTGCTGCGGGAAGTGGTATTTTGGTAACCATGCCACTTCCCATCCGTGTGACGACGCTGCGACGGGGGGACCGGACGATCCTCGAGCAGTGGGTGCGGGCGCGCACGACGCCGCGCCGGCTGCTGGAGCGCGCGCGCATCGTGCTGGCGTCCGCTGACGGCCGCGCCGGTGAGGCCATCTGCGCACTGCTGGACGTGTCGCGCCCGACGGTCAGCCGCTGGCTGGATCGCTACGACGCCGAGGGAGCCGCGGGGCTCCTCGCGGATCGTCCGCGCGCCGGCCGGCCGAAGCAGATTACCCCCGCGATGGAGGCGACGATCATCGACGCCACGCTCCACACGCCACCGCCCGACCAGGGCACCCACTGGAGCACCCGCCTGATGGCCGCGCAGGCGGGCGTGCACCAGACCACGGTCGCGCGCATCTGGCGCGCGCACGGCGTGAAGCCGCACTTGGTGGAGACCTTCAAGGTGTCGACGGATCCCGAGTTCGTTGCCAAGCTGCGCGATGTCGTCGGGCTGTACGTCGATCCGCCCAAGCGCGCCGTGGTGTTCTCTGTCGATGAGAAGAGACAGATTCAGGCGCTGAACCGCACGCAACCTGGGCTGCCGATGAAGAAAGGCCGCGCGGGCACCATGACGCACGATTACGAGCGGCATGGCACGACGACCCTCTTCGCCGCGCTTGACGTCGCGACTGGGCGCATTGAGCACGCGTGCCATCCCCGGCATCGCCGTGACGAGTTCCTTCGCTTCATGACGCAGATTGAACGCCGGGTCCTCAAGGGCCTGAGTGTGCATGTGATTCTCGATAACTACGCGACCCATAAGACGTCGGAAGTCGCCACGTGGTTGCGCAAACACCCGCGCGTGCACTTTCACTGCACGCCCACCTCAGCCTCGTGGCTGAACTTGGTGGAACGCTTCTTCAGTGAACTCACGACGCGACAACTCCGCCGCCTCGCGGTGACCTCCGTCCGCGAACTCGAGCACGCCATCCGCGAGTACATCGCCCAGCGCAACACCGATCCAACGCCGTTCACGTGGACCGCCTCGGTCCGCGCCATTCTCGCCAAAGTCAAAAAGGCGAACGACACTTTGGCTTCACTACATTAGGTGGTAGCACAATGGCCCACTGGGTGTACAAGTGCAACGCGCTTCGGCGAGAATATCAATCGGCTTCTGGGGATTGGGATGAAGTATTCGCTCAAACGAAGTCGATCGAGTGGGGGTCCACAGCGTGGACTCCGGAGCTCAAAAAAACACGGTCGGGTGACAAAGTTCTTGCGTATCAAACAGATCGAAACGAGCTCGTTGGGATGGTAAGAGTAGTTCGCAAGGACCAACATCGGGGGTACACGAGCATAGTCGTTCGTCCGATGGAAGAACTGCGCGCGAAAGTTCGACCCCTTAAGAAGGCGAGCAGGAGGATAGCAAAAATTCCAGCACTGCAGCAGGGGCCGGTTCATACTCTCTATGAGATATCAGCATCAGACTTTTGGCACCTCGTGGAAGCCTCCAGAGCTGGAAATATCACATCATTGAATACCGCTCTCGCGGATCTCGGCGGAGCCGAAAGCGGTGGCGGATTCGGCAGTCTACAAGAGAATCGCCGAGTGGAAGAAGCGGCCATCCGTTTTGTTCGCGACTACTTCGAACGCTATGGCTGGTCGGTTCGTGACGTGAGTAAAACCCGTTGCCACTTCGATCTGGACTGCGCGCGCGGGGCAAACAAACTACATATCGAAGTGAAAGGAACGCGCGGCGCGGCGCAGCAGTTCATTATGACATACGCGGAAGCGCAAACGTGGAGGCGCGATACCTATTTTGTAGTCGCAGTTGTTACGTCTGCGCTGAGAGCACCCAGACTATTTCAGTTCCGCGGCCCGCCCTCAATCGCCGAAGTCGAAATGAAACCCATCGCCTTTATGTGTGTAAAGCGAAAGTAGCCCCTGTAAATCGTTTGCGGGTAAACACCAACTCGACAGCGTGAGACACTCGGCCAAACCACTTACGATTGACTCCCTCCGAACGGCTAAAGGGGCTTAACGGGGCCGCCTGTTCAATCCCGTCGTCCCGATCTTCGTAAGGCGCGACGAATGATTCGTAGATGAACGTCGTTCAATAAAATCGGCGGACGTTTTATTTCAGTGCGGCATCGGGGCCGCACGCGATCGTCTTTCACGAAAGGCGGCGGGTATTCTGGTCCATGATCGGCGCGTCGACAACTCCGCCGGTTGGTTGCACGAAGCACAGGAATGGTCGAAGTCAGCGCGTCGAACGGCATGTCTCGCCCCGCGATCGCCGTTCAACAGATATGCCTTCCGGGACCAATCGGTACGTGTCACGCGTTGTGTCCTCGGGCGATGACCCCAGGTCGTCGCTCATAATGCCGGGGTCGCGGGTTCGAGTCCCGCCCCTGCTGTTGTAACACAATGGCTCACATAGCCACCTGGCGAGTTGAAACTGGATTGGCACCTCCAGCGGCACTACGACTGCTCATTTTGCCGCTCTGATCCGCTCGTCCTGCTCTGTTGCTCGGTGCTCCCACTCGTTCCTATCCGCCACAGTGGGGAATGAAACGGCCATACTTGGTGAGCGTGAGCATTGGACTTGAGCGTCCGAGCTACTGCTGACAACGGCAACGGGAGCACTAGCACTTAGAGCCCGCACGGCCCCAGGCCATGATGGTCGTGCGTTCGGCAGCTGCAACCGCTTGGTTACTTCTTTGTCCTCCGCCCACGTAGTGAGGTCAGCTTCCTTTCAGTCCATCTCGCCAGCTAATTACCTCGAGTTCGCCGCGGACGGCTTCCTCGACCGTGATGACGGGTCGCGCCTCGAATACGAAAGCGGGAAGCATCGAGCAGAATTTGTGGATGGTTACCGGATCGTCGCACTCGACCAGCATATGCCCACCCCACTCACCGACTCGAATCACGAAGAATTCGATCTTGAAATTGGCGGGCGCCTTCCATTGACCGAATACCTCAAGGATTCGCTTCTGCGCATTCTCATACTCGATGGGCGAGCCCTGCGGGCGTTCGAACCAGCTGATCACGTACTTCATTGGCATCCTCCTGCTTGTGTTGGTCCTCGGAGCGATTGCTGCTTGGATGTCCTAACGACTCGGAAGCTGCGAACGCGCGAATTGGAATCCAGAACGACCCTCCAGGCTGCGGCCCTCTCGCCGATACAACGCTACAGCTTGGCGAGAACATCCAGCATCGCGGGGGATGTGTCCGAGTGGTGGTGGATCATCCGCCACTCCCCACTCTCTCGTCGATAGATATTCGTGACCCGGTGCCTGAAGGCTACGGAATGTCCGCCAACCTTGCCCTCACCCTGCTCGACACCAAGTTCATATGCAACGTCCCCCGTGAGACGGACGATCTGATCCTTCAGCTCGATCTTGCCCTCGGTGGCGACCTGGGCGAACTGCTCAAAAGAGGCCTTCACCGCTTCCCAGCCAATTTCCCGACCATCAATGGGGTGCATCGCTGTCACTTCTTGACCGTGCGACCATGCGTTGGCCATCAGACTGGCATCGCCGTTCGCCATCCGATTCAATGCGGTGTAGAACTGCTTCGAAGCGCGGCGCACTTCCTCCTCTGCTGACATGAGCTGTTCTCCTTTCGGTGACGCGCCAGGTGAAGAAGCGAAGCTACAACGAACTGATACCCTGCGTTAGGAGTGTGCCCTTCGCCATGATGGTCCGGATGACCGTCGCCGCTCGAGTTCTTCACGATGAGCAGCGCCGCCACCGCATCCGCCATGCGATGTGGATACGCGTGCGGCGCTTGACTGCGCTCGACGAGTCCGCGAGCGCCCTCGGCCGCGTACCGCGCGAGCCGCTCGTAGCCGGTCTTCCGGCTGATGCGATTCCGTGCGCAGAGCTCCGTCAGGTCGTACAGTCCACGCTGATGATCCATGGTGAATCGAAGGCGCGGATTCATCGAGGAAATCACCCGCCAGGGAATAGCAAGCCTCGCGAAAGGGCCCAGACGGTAGGGTGTCATGCATCATGCCGGAATACTCTGTTACCAATCAACCGAGCTTATACCCACGACGGGCTACACGCCGTTGCAGCGGACGAACGCACCGAGCGCTGTCGTTAACTTGCAGCACAGTTGGTTCGTCACGCCACACGGCGGTTGCGATAGAGCAGCGACAAACGCGTGCGACGCTCATGGCGGAGCGAATTCAGTGGTACAGCAAATGGTACAAGACGACGCCGACATTCAACGCCGATTGACGCCGCACTACGCCGGATCATCACTGCTGGATTCGAGATCCGACGGCTTAACGTTCTCACTCATAATGCCGGGGTCGCGGGTTCGAGTCCTTCCCCGCTACACATATCGGCCTTGTGCACCATATCTTGCAGCTTCGGCACGTCAATTATGGTCGCTGACCCCTTTGCGATGAGACGGTGCAGGAGCCGAGGCTAGAAACGCTCGATGAACGAGAGATTTACTCGTCCACGGGAACGACGTGGCGAGTCCGCGAGGCGCGCGCGATCGACGTGCCGGGCGCGACAGCCTCGACCTGCCTCATCTTTGATTCGGGCAATCGGTGCACACGATTGTGGAGATATCCGGCGGAGTGGTTTCTGATGTCCGCAGAGCAGCTCCTCGCCATCATGAATCATCCGCGATGGAGATGCGATGACTGATGGAGGCACGGATCACGGCGCTCGACGACACGCGTCGCGTCACGAACCTCCCCACGAGAAATTCGAATGTCACGCGGGTGGGTTTGGCCGCCCGTAGAATTCCTCGATGGTGAGGCTGACCACGTCGCTCAGCCGGTCATGCTCGTCGCGCATCGCGTCGACGGTGAGAGGTGGCAGCAACTCCGCCCACATTTCCTTGATCAGGATGATTACCTGCTCCGCGCGCAAACCCTGCTCGTGGGCGTGCTGGCACACGCTCCGGATCTTCTCGGTCAGTACCGAGCGATCGACTGTTCCGCGCCCCCGCACGGATTGGAGATCCGGCCGAAGCGTGCGTTCCATCGATTCACGAACTGCCACCTTCGCCCGTACGGTATCAGCGATGTGCGGCGTTGCCCGATGAGATTGTTCGCCGTCCCCGAAGCTCATGCCGTGTCCTCCGGCCCACTCTGTCCGTCGCCGCGCGGGGCACTGCGCTGAATTCCTGGCGGGACCCCATGATACGAGCGGACAGCTCAGCTTTCAACAGTTGAATTCGCACGCTGTGACATTCTGAGCCCGCCGCGTGATACGCTCCACACTCCCGCAACTGCGGAGATCGTGTCCCTTGCGACGACCGCCGCCTACGGCCCCGTTACTCGCCCGCCGGTCAGCGCGAAGCCCGGCTGGTTCCACACACGGCGCGTGAGCCAGCCAATCTCCCTGTTCGCATCCTGCGCACCGCCTGCCTGCGTCGGTGCAGTCTCGGACGTACCGCCATCCTTGCCGCTGCTGGCACCCAGCGCAACGCTCGCGACAGAGTCCGCACCAAAGTCGAAGGTCATCCCCGGCTCCTCTCGATTCGCGAACCGGCCGTTGCCCAGCGGCACGAGCTCCTGCGGCGCAGAGCCCGGACTCCAGACGAGAAGCTGGCCTCCCTCTTCGTACACGCGCTCCGTGATGGTGAGCAGAGCGGCTCGCGCGGGCGCGTTCATCACGTGCAGCCGGTAGCTGCCGAGGAACTTCGATCTGGCGGAAGGTGTGAGCGATGCCCCTGCGGCAAGAGTCGGCTCGGGGCCCGCGCGGCGGGCAGTGTCCACCGGCAGTGACAACGCCGCCTGCGCAAGCCGCCTCGCCAGTGCGTCCGCTCCGATGCCCTCCGTGTTCGTCAGCACCGCCACGGTGAGATCGACATCCGGCACGTCGATGAAGCTCGCGTTGAAGCCGTTGATGTTGCCGCCGTGCTCGACCATCCGATGCGCGCCCAGCATCCCCATGCCCACGCCAAAGCCGTATTGCTGCGCCGAGTCGCTGGGGTTTGGATGACGTCCGGCAAATTCCCCGGTGGTCATGGCGTGGTAGGAATCGCGCGTCAAGACATGCCCGCCCCGCAACGCACGAGCCCAGCGCGCCAGGTCTCCGGCTGTCGAGCAGAGTGCGCCCGCTGCGAAGGGCACCGTCATCGAGATCGAGGATGCGTTCACGAACTGTCCATGCGATCGGCCGTACCCGAGTGCGCGTCGAGGCACCAGCGTGGCGTCGTCACAGTACATCGTTTGCGCTATCCCGGCCCGAGGGAAGACTTCACGCGTGAGATACTCGGCGAATGGCATGGCGGTCACTTGCTCGAGAATCATTCCGAGCAGAACGTAATTCGTGTTGCTGTAGCTCCATTTGGTGCCCGGGGTGAACTGCGGCTGTCGCCCGCGAACAAAGCCGAGGATCGAGTCGTGCGGAATGTCCTCGGCCGCCGAGCCGTTGAATGCGTCACCCACCGACGTATAGTCCGGGATCCCGGACGTATGGTTGAGAAGCTGGCGCACTCGGATCGCCTTCCACTCCGGATACTCGGGAAAAAACTTTCCCAAGGTGTCATCGAGCGAGAGCGTACCGCGCTCGACCTGCTGAAGGATCGCAGCCGCCGCAAACGATTTGGTCACACTGCCCAGCCGATACTGTGATGTCACCACAGCTGGCGCCCGCCGCTCGAGATCGGCCATTCCATAGGCGCGAAGCAGCAGCGTATCACTGCCATGAAGTACGGCGACGGAGACGCTCGCCAGAGGGCCGTCCGACACGGCCGAGCGAGAAAGGGAATCGAGGCGTTTGAGGACCGCGGAAGGGCCGCTGTTGGAAGGGCGGGCAACAGGAGCTCCGCCGGAAACCATCGCGCTGACAATCGCCAAAATGGACAACACACGCATTTGAGTGACACCATGAGGAGGCGCGCGGACACTATTGAATTGCCGCCGGTATCGCAAGGAATAAAACGGGCTCCCCGAAATGCGGGAGCCCGTTTCCTTTGCGCATATCATGACGAGGGAGCAGAGAGCGATGCTCCTCCCGGCGAGCGGGTGCCTACTTCAGATCGAAATCCGTGGTGGCGAGCACGACGCCCTTGTAGGACACCGTGGTCTTCCACGTCCCGACGGACCACGCGGTGACCGTCTTCAAATTGAAGACGTACTGCCCGGCCGTGGCATCGTAGCGCCAGACCGTCGAGCCCGCGGAGTAGTCGTTCACCTCGATATCCGAGCCTTCCGTGATACCATCCAGCTGATTGATGACCAGGCGCAGATCACCCGCGAGATCCGTCGCGGGAGTGCCATCCGCGTACGTCGGTGGCAGGAACTTGTGAGGGATCGTGGATCCACGCTTGTGGACGCTGAACGGCGCCGACATGCGCAGCGGCGTCAGGAAGCCGGAGGCGTCGACGTTCAGACTGACGAACACGTCGAGCGTACTTGGAGCGCTCTCGTTTCCTACGTGGTCCGTAGCCGTGCACGACACGGTGGTGGTGCTGCCGATCGCCAACACGGTGCCGTCCACGTAGTCGCAGCTCACCGTCGACGGCTCCGATACGTGACCGACGTCTTCCGCCGTGATGCCGAGCGACGCGAGATCGAGTGTGGCACCGTTGATGTTCGCGGCAATGAGCGTGATCGGCCCGGTGGGAAAGCTCGTGAAGAACGCCGGAGTCGTGTCTTGAACCTTGACCTGGAAGCTTCCAGTCGTCTCGAGTCCACCGTTGTCGGTGACTTGGCAATTGACCGTGGTCGTGCCAAGCGGAAAGGTGGTGCCGCTGGCTGGCGTGCAACTCACCTGGGAAGTCAGGTCTCCGTCCTCCAGATCACTCGCCGTTACGATGAACGACACAGCCGCGCCGGCGCTGCTGGTGGCTTCCACTACCATGTCGTTGGGCACCACGAGTGTCGGCGCCGTGTTCGTCACGGCGCAGGGTGCGAACGCCACGTGCACCGTGACGGTAGCGGTAGCACCGGCAGCAAGCTTAGCCGTGCCTGTCGTAACCAGATTGAGCGCGAGAACCGTGAAGCTCGAGGTTCCCAAGCCCGTTGCGCTTGCATTGGAGATCGTGAGCGTCACCTGCTTCGTAGTCGTAACGCCAGGATCCTGAGCAGGTACGCTAACCGTCGTTGGAGCGGAGCCCGTCCAGCTGCTGCCATCATACGCCCACGCCGTGTTTACATCGAAGGTCGCCGGATTATTCTGTTTTCCGGTGATGGTGTAGGTGATGACCACCTGTTGCGACGCCGTTGCCGAGCAGCTCTGCGGGGTGAGCGACACCGGACTGGTGCTCGAACCGCCGAGGCTCGAAGAGATGCTACCAACAGCTGTGGACCGGAGCGGCCGCGGAGCCCGCGTGGGAGCCGGCGCGCCCTCGGTGATCACGATGCTTCCCGAGGGAGCGGCAGTGCGCGATGCCTCGGTCGGACCTTCGGTACCACATGCGGCCACGAACGTCAGCGCCGCCACTGACAACGCTACTGAGTACCTCATTGCGGATCTCTCCACCGACAGGGGGGATGCAGGGGACATACGGGACGTACTTGATGTACGATCGACAGCGAGATGCGCCGTACGTCAGCAGCCAAGTCGGTCTGCGTGAGACCCTCGGCTTTGCGGACCGGCCTCGCGGCCGGGGTGCCTTTGTCGGTACGCGTTCCTATCGAACGATCATGCGTTACTTCGCCATACCGACTGGAGGACAGCCGGTTGGCGTAAGCATTGGCGCACGCGCCAGCGTCGTGAGCAAGAGGATTGCCGTTGCACCATCGACGGAGATGGCGCACACGCACCAATGACGGGGGTCATCGGGTAAGTCACGATGCCACCAGTATGTTATGCGTGCATGCGTGGTTCGCTCACGATGTCCGCCCGGCTCGAGCGATGACGCGGACCGGGATGCGCTCACCGCGCCGGTGATGCGTATCCGCTGCGGCGGTGCGGCGATCACTCCGCACCCGGGTGGCCACGGGCGCCTCGGTCAGTGCCTCTCGATGCCGCTCCACTCGAGCACTCGCATCGCGCGCAGCGTCATCCAGCGATTTGGTTCGCCCACGGCACCCGCTTTGTCCTCGTGCAGCGTATTGCGGTGTCGCACGTCCAGCAGCCAGCGCCCGTCCGGCTGCCGCCGCGCGAGCAACATCGTCACCGCCTCCTCCGTTCGCGCATCCGGTTCCACGCCCGCCGCGCGCAAATAGTCGAGCGCGCGTAGCACGTCGTAATGCCAGAGCGTTGGAAATGCGAACTGCGTCCACGCCGGCTCGATCATGCTGCCCGTCGACAAGCGACGGAGCAGACGGCGCTCGAGGAGATACTCCTGCGCACGCATCCGCGCCCCCGTTATGCTCGATGCAGCGCCGAACGCCTGCTCGAACGCGAGCAGCCCCTCGAGCACGCAGATGGTCGTGTGAAACGAGGAGCGCACCGAGCCGCGCTCCGCCTCACAATTCCAGCCGCCATCCACGAGCTGTTCACTCACCAGCCGATCGATGAGCCGATCGCTGCGCACGCCGAAGTACGCGCCAAGCGCGACGATGCGGCCATTGATGCACGGCTCGACCTCACCCTCGAAGAAGGGCGAATCTCCGAATTCCGGTCCCCACGTGATGTGGCTGCGAACGAGCTCGATCGCGCGCCGCGCGGGAGCGCTCTCCGGGTCGAGCCCGAGATCGCGCAGGAAAACGAGCGTGTACATGTTCGACCACCAGAATGGCGTCGAGATGCCGTCACCCCATTGCCCGTCCGAGCGCTGCTGATGAAGCAGCTGCGCGCCCCAACCCTCGAGGGCGACCCGCGAGCGCTCGGCGGCAACGATCTCCGATGATGCATCGGTGAGGTCGCGCATGACCTGCCATCGGATCGACGGGTCGGAGTCGAGAAGCCACGCGATGCTGGGGTCGTGGGTGAGCATCATCTCCGTTCTCCGATCAGATGAGTACGAGGAGAAGTTGGCCCGCCGTTGACGATGCGGGAACTGTCCCTAGCTTTCCTGTTGGCGTACGGAACGCCTCCGGTCCGCGGAAAGGGCTGCGCCCATCTCTCGACGAGCAACACACATTGCGCCCTCTTCGGGCCGATCCTGCGGACGCCGGCCATAACGAAGGAGGCGTCCCATGTCGTCACCATTCAGTCGTTCGTTCCCCGCACGGCCGGATCTCGCTCAGCAGAAGAAGCAGGCGAAGGAGCTGCTGCGGGATTTCACTGCAGGCGATCGCCAGGCCCGCGAGCGCGTTCGCGCCGCGCTGCCGGACAAACGGCACATCGCGCTCGCCGACACGCAATTCGTGCTCGCGCGTGAATACGGCTTCGCCAGCTGGGCCGCGCTCAAACTCCACATCGATGAACGAGTCGAAGCGTTCCGCACGCCCCTCGATCGCGTGCACGAGGCCTTTCGCCGGCACGACGCGGTCGCGCTGCGACGACTCTTCGAGCGTCACGCCGAGCTCCGCGCGCGAATCAACGAGCCCGTGTTCGCCTTCGACTCGCCAGCGATCGTCGCCTTCGCCAGGGATCCAGCCATGGTCGACGTGCTGCTCGACTTCGGCGCAGATCCCAATCGGCGCAGCACGTGGTGGGCGGGTGGGTTTCATGCACTGTATTCTGCTGCCGGCGAAACAGCGGAACGCTTGATCGCCGCGGGAGCGATCCCCGACGCATGCGCAGCCGCCCATCTCGATCGCCTCGATCTGCTGACGGAGATGATCGCCGCGGATCCGTCACGTGTGCACGAGCGCGGCGGCGACGGGCAGACGCCGCTTCACTTCGCGCAATCACATGCCGCCGTCGATCTGCTCCTCGCAGCGGGCGCAGACATCGACGCGCGAGATGTCGATCATCGCTCGACGCCGGCAGAGTGGATGCTCGAGCGCGCTCCCGGATCGGGACGCGACGAGCTGGCGCGCCATCTCGTCGCGCGCGGCGCGCATGCGGACATCTTTCTCGCAGCGGCGCTCGGACTCACCGCTCGGGTGCGCGCGATGCTGGCGAGCGATCCCGGGTTGCTGGAGCTGAGGACCGGGCAGGGAAGTTACGCCGAGCAGCCGCCGAGCAGCTCGCACATTTACACGTGGACCATCGGCGACGGGCGTGCGCCGCTCGAGGTCGCGTCGCAGTTCGAGCAGCACGAGACGCTGAGCGCGATGCTCGACTTCGCCACACCGCTCCAGCGGCTGCGCCTCGCGTTTCGGCGTGGCGACGAAGCCGCAGCGCACAGGCTGGTTCGAGAGCATCCGGCGCTCATGGAATCCATATCGCGACAGGAGCACCGGACGATCAGTGATGCCGCGTGGGAAGGCGATGAGAAGGCCGTCGCGCTCATGCTCACCCTCGGCTTCGACCCTCGAACACCGGGACACGATTCCGGTACGGCGCTTCACTGCGCAGCCTGGGCGGGCTCTCCGGGTACGGTGGCGGCGCTGCTCCGTCATCGCGAGGCATCGGTATTGCTCGCGATCAGGGACGCGCACTACGGCGCGACTCCGCTGGGCTGGTGCTGTCACGGATCGCTGCACGGCGACACCGCACGCGATCACGCGGCAGTCGCGCGGTTGCTGCTGGAGGCGGGTGCCCAACCTGGCAGAGATACCGAAGAGGCATCGCCGGCGGTGGAGGACGTGTTCGATGCGTGGGCCCGCTCGAAACGCGAATAGAGAATTGCGTGCGCGCGATGCCGACTCACGCCATTGCGCGCACCGGTTCCCCGCGTCCGCGATACGCCAACCCGAGCATGATCGCACTGATGATCACGTGCGGGAGATTGAGCAGGATCGTCGAGCCGAAACCGTGGTGCTGGATGAATCCCGTCACGAGATATATCGCCGCGTCGAATGCGTAGTACCAGCCGAAGGCGGTCAGCGCCAGGCGTGAGGCCCGGGCGGAGCTCAGCGCGGCCACGAGAAGCACTAGTGCGCTGAGCCCGTGGGTGACATCATCTGCCGCACCGATCATGTACAGCCCGAGCATCGAGTGCTCTCCCGCCTGGCTCATCTCCACGTGCGACATCCCGCCATTGAACCGGGGGATGTATCCGAGCGCCACCACGAGCGCGAAGAAGAGAGCAAACCCAAAGGCGCTCCAGCGCAAGGTCCTGTCTGATGTCATGGTTTCGCTCCAGTCGAGTCGGGAAGGGGAAGCACGTCACTGGCAGCATCGCCTCGGTTGAAAAGCCAGCGCGACGCTCGCGCATGCGCCGCGCGCTCCGAGTCGCGTTCATCTTCGTGGCAACACTCGTGCTCTTTTCCGCTGGCGTGAGCCTGATGGGATTGTACGAGGCGCCGGAGGTTCGGCTCCCCGCGCGCACCGACTCGACCGTTGCGGTTACCGAGGTCACGGCGCTGTATCCCGTCAACATGCGAAGAGTGGTGACGCCGCACACGGTCGAGGAGATCGCCCGGGCCGTTGCCGAAAGCCCGGGCCCAATCTCCGTTGGCGGGGGACGTTACTCGATGGGAGGCCAGACCGCCACACCCGACGGGCTGCAGCTCGATCTTCGCGACTTCACGGGCGTGGTGCAGCTCGATACCGCCGCGCGCACCATCACCGTCCACTCGGGCACCCGCTGGCGCGATGTGCAGCATGCGATCGACCCCGCAGGGCTCTCGGTCAAGATCATGCAGACGTACAACACCTTCACCGTTGGCGGCGCCCTCTCGGTGAATGCGCACGGCCGCTACATCGGGCAGGGGCCGTTGATCCGCTCCGTGCGCGCCCTCACTCTCGTGCTCGCGGATGGCAGCGTCGTGCGCGCGAGCGCGACGGAGCACCCCGAGCTCTTCTTCGGCGCCATCGGCGGCTACGGCGCGCTCGGGGTCATCGCGGACGTCACGCTCGACCTGGCTCCCGACGTGCACGTGAAACGATTCGATCGCACGCTTCCCGTCACCAGCTACCTCGAATACTTCCGCCACGACGTTCAGCCCGATTCGAACGTGATCTTCCACAACGCGGACATCTACCCGCCTGCGTTCGAGACCGTGCACGCGGTGTCCTACGCGCGAACGTCGGACCCGCTCACGATTTCCGAGCACGTGCAGCCGCAGGAGCAGGGGAGCTGGTGGCACCGCACCGTCTATCGAATCATCAGCAGCGGTCGCATGGGCAGCTGGATTCGCCAGCACGTGGTGGATCCGCTGATCTTCAACGGACATCCGGTTGCGTGGCGCAACTACGAGGCGAGCTACGATGTGAGCGAGCTCGAGCCCGCCTCCCGCTCCGCCGATACCTACGTGCTCCAGGAATACTTCGTCCCTGCCGACAGTCTGTCGCAGTTCGTGCCAAGGATGGGACAGATCCTGCGTGCGCACCATGTGAACGTCGTGAACGTCTCGATCCGGCATGCGCTGCCGGACCTCGGCACCTATCTCGCATGGGCGCCGACGGAGGTGTTCGCCTACGTTCTCTACTACAAGCAGCGCACCGACCCGGAATCGCAGCGGGAGGTGGGGACGTGGACGCGCGAGCTCATAGACGCCGCAATTCACTTTGGCGGGCGGTATTACCTGCCCTATCAACCGCGCGCCACACGCGAGCAGTTCGCGCGCGCGTACCCGCATGCAACCGATCTCTTCGCGCTCAAGCGTCGCGTCGATCCGACGAACAAGTTCACGAACACGCTGTGGGACCTCTATCGTCCCGACAGCACCGGTCACGCGCCCAGCGTCTCGGCCGCCCGCATGCCCGGCTTCCTGCCCGCCGAGGTTCGCGTGTCGTTGGATACGGTGAAAGACTACGCGAGAGATGAAGTGGGCGAGTTTCTCACGCATCCCGAATGGGATCTGGTGTACAGCAGCGAAGCGTACGCGCGCTGGCTGCGCGACGGCAGGCGGCCGAGCGGATTTCCCTACGTCGCCTCGGTGGGGACGTTCTGGCGCGGGTATCTCGCCACGTGGCGCGCCAGTCACACGCGCTACCCCGTGAGTGTCGGCGACCACGTCATGCTCGGCGTCATCGGATTGAGCACCGCACTCGAGTACGGACTCAAAGGGCTTTACGAAAATACGATCGGCAGACTGTTCGAGCTGGATCGGCCCGCGGGCGGTACGGCGGAGGAGAAGTACGCGGCAGATGTCGCCGATGCGTACGCGAAGCTGATCGTGGAGAAGGGTTGGTACGAGTTCGGCTTCGCGCGCGCGCTCGGGCATCTGTGGACGGAGGTGCCGCTCTTCGGGCCCGGACTGCTGCGAAAGTGGGAGCGCCGTGTGGCGCTCTCCGGCGAGTACGCGATCAAGGCCGTGTACGCGACGATCATCGGGGTCGGAACGTCGTCCGCGTACGAGGCAGACGTGCTGCCGCGATACGTCGTCGCTGCAGGATGGAGCGACTCGCTCGCGCAGCGAGGCGAGGTTGGAGACTCCGCGCTGCGTGCAATGCACCGGGTGGAATGGCTCGATCGCGGCTACGCGCTGCTCACGGTGCCACGGTACACACCCTTTCGCGACGCGCTCGTCGCCCTGGCGATGCACGCTGATCGCGTGCGCGTGGCCGAGATCTCGGGAAATCGCGTCGTGACGTTCACCGGCACGGCGCCTCGCGCGTGGACGATCCCGAGCCGGGCAACGGAGGTCGTCGGCTACGCAGCGCCGGCGGATCCGCAGCGCGTGCGCGTGGTGCTCGCCGTCGACGCACGCGACCTGCTCGATGTGCTCACGGTCGCCCGACGCAACGGGCTGGTGGTGGACCACATCTACGACTACTGACTTCGCGGCATCTTTCAGCTCTTGTCCGGATAAAAGGACTTTCTGTCATTCGGCCACCGTCCCGTTCGGGCGAATCGTGATGAAGCGCATCTTCCACCCCATTCTCCTCTGCGCGCTGTTCGCGCCGGCGCACGCTCGTTCCCTGCCGGCTCAGCGCGACTATGCCGCGCCCATTCTCGCGGGCATCAGCAACGACGGCCGGAACGCGACGCGCCCGTACGCCACCGCGGGCGACCGGGCATACCTGATCGGAACGCAGGACGGAGATTTCCCGGACATGGGCGGACATCTGCAAGGCGAGATGGGGGGCCTGTGGATGCATCCGATCAAGCTGATCGACGGCTTCTGGACCGAAGTGACGGACGCCGCCACGAAGCAGCACGTCGAGCTCTCGAGGAGCGCCGAATTCATCAACTATCCGTACGGCAATCGATTCCGATACGCTCCCGTGCTGGACGGCATCGAGATCGAGCGCTTTCAGTTCAGTCCCGAAAGCCAGCCTGGTGTGGTCGTGCGGTACACCATCAGGAATGCCACGGCACGTCCGCGACGATTGCGCGTTCAGCTTTCCGTCAACCCCGATCTGCGCCCCGTCTGGTTCTCCGAGCGTCTCGGAATCATCGACGCACGAGATACCGTGTCCTGGTCTCCGGCGAACGATCTCTTCATCGCGCGGGACACCGGGCATCCATGGTTCTGCGTGTGGGGAGCGGTGCCCTCCACCGGCGCGCAGTTGATCGCGCACCCGTCTCCGGTACTCACACGCGGCGCCGGCGTCACCGTCGCGTCCAGCTACGGCATCTCGCTCCAGCCCCACGGCATGTCCATGCTGACGTTCGTCTTTGCCGGCTCGACGACCAGCAGGGATGCAGCCGTGAGCGCCTACCATTTCCTCGTCGAGCATCGTGTCGCGCTCGAGAAGAAAAACGTGGCGCACTATGCGCACCTCATCGACCGGGCACGCATTCGAATTCCCGACCAGCGTCTCCAGGAGGTCTACAACTGGTCGCGCGTCAACATGGAGTGGCTCGTTCGGAGCGTGCCCGGCATCGGCCGCGGACTGAGCGCCGGTCTCATGGAATATCCGTGGTGGTTCGGAACGGAGACGTATTCGCTGCAGGCCCTCGCGGCGACAGGCGATTTCGATCTCGCCAAGGACGATCTCCGGCTGCTCAGGACGCAGTCCGAGAAAGCGAACGGCAACGGCCGCATCGTGCACGAGGTCACGACGAACGGTGGAGTCGTCAATCACGGCAACACCCAGGAGACCGCGCAGTTCATCATGACGGTGGGCAAAGTAGTGGACTGGTCGGGGGACATGCGCTTCGCGAGAGAGATGTACCCCGCCATGACGCACGGCATCGACTGGCTTCTCACCGACATGGATCAGAACCGCGATCTCTTCCCGGAGGGCTACGGGATCACCGAGATCCTCGGCCTGAACTCCGAGGTGATCGACGTCGCGGTGTACACCCAGCAGGCGCTCGAGGCCACGGCACACATCTCCACCATCCTCGGCAAGGCCGACGCAGCGAGGCACTACGAGCAGCTCGCGTCGGAGCTCGCATCGAGAATCAACCGGAAGCTCTGGCTCGAGGCTGAGCACTCCTACGGAGACTTCTACGGCAGCGCGGCCCAGGCAGTCAGCACCGCGGAAGGATCGGTCGAGCAGATCGAGCTGAAGGGGACCGCCACCCTGACGCGGCGCGATTCGGCCCTGATTCACTATTATGAGCAGCTCGCGAAAAAATTCTCGGCCATGCCGGATACGAGCCGGGCCTGGCTCACGAACGAAAATTGGGTGATCACGACGCCCATGGAGGTGGGAATAGCACCGCGAGCACGAGCGATCGAGGCACTGGACAAGATCAGAAGGGCAAACGTCGGAGCGTACGGCCCGTATCTGTCCGCGGTCGACAGACAGGCGATGATGACCATCTCCACCGGGGCACAGGCGGTCTCGGAAGGCAATTACGGGCGCAGCGACGAGGCGCTCTGGTACATGGACAGGATCGTGGAAACGTTCAATCGGGCGCTGCCGGGATCGATGTCCGAGATGATGCCCGACGACGGCTGCTTCACGATCGCGTGGACCAGCTACGGCATCGTGATCCCGATCATCCAGCAGTTCTTCGGCATCCGGCCCGACGCGCTTCACAAAACGGTTGTGCTCGAGCCTCATCTACCTACTGGCTGGGACAATGTGCGCGTCGAGGATCTGCCCGTCGGCACGAACACGATCTCGTTTTCTCGCGCAAAAACAGCCAGAGGCATCGAGTACGGAATCGATGCGAAGGAGGGCGGGTGGAATTTCGTGCTGAGAGAAGCGGAAGTGCCGGGGGCACGATACTACCTGAACGGCATGCCCATCTCGTTCACCACCTCGGGCATCCGCATGATCGGAAAAAAGAATCATCTCCTGGTGGTGTCGCCTCGTGTGCGCATGGGCACGTCGTGAGACATCCGTCGCGCGGCGAGCCTCGTGAGATCACGACAGGCCTTGCGGTGGTGCAGGGGGCAGGACAGGGATCGTAAGGGCCTGCGTCAGGCTCACGTGCGCCCGCGTCGACGATTGCTGGGACGCGTCGGCCGCACCTTCCGGCGCGCGCGTGGGAATCCGCAGGGTGAACGTCGAACCGTGTCCCACCTCGCTCTTGACGACGATCTGCCCACCGAGCGCGCGTGCCAGCCGTTCGCTGATGGCGAGCCCGAGACCCGCTCCCGGCTTGTCGTGGGCGTTGAGGCGGCTGAACTCCTCGAAAATCGTCTCGCGCTTGTCCTCGGGAATGCCGATTCCGGTGTCGATCACGTCGAAGTACACCCACTCGCCTGCAGCATCGGTGATCACCGAGCGATGCATGCCGACGCGCAGGGACACCGAGCCTGTCCTGGTATACTTGATCGCGTTCGAAAGCAGGTTCCCGACGATCTGTCGAATTCGTGCGCCGTCGGACTGAACGGTCGGAATGTCGTGCGCCACTTCCACGTGCAGTGCGAGCCCGTTCGCCATCGCCGCGCCGCGATACTCCTCACCGCTCGAGCGCGCGAGCTCCGCGAGGTCGACCGGGTCACATCGCAGTGCGAGATTGCCCGTGTCGACGCGCGAGAGGTCGTGCAGCTCGTCGATCAGCGCGAGCGCGCCGCCGATCGAGCGGCGCATGCGTGCGATGCTGCTCTTCTGCTGCTCGGACAGCTCGCCGTACAGTCCGATGCTCAGCAGCTCCGCATATCCATCGGCGGCTCCAAGAGGATTCTTCACGTCGTGACTGAACCCCCGGATCAGCCGCTGACGGCTTCTCATGACGCGTTCCAGCTCCCGGCGCCCTTCGCGTGCCTCCTCGATCAATCTCACCTTCTCGTACGCGAGCGCCGCCAGATGTCCGAACGTCACGGCCCACGTGATGTCGTCGGACGCATAGCGCATCGGCGCAGCGCCGACGATGAAGAGTGCGCCGATACGCGCGTCCTCGCTGCCGAGAGGCAGGACGATCGTCGAGCCGGCCTTGTCGCGCGCAGCCGACTTCGTGCTCGTCACGCCCGCATCGGGAGTTTCCACGAGCAACGGCCCGCCGGAAACGATCGCCCGCTGCGTGTACGACCCGGCGTATTCCCGGGTGGTTCGAAGAGCGGGAACCCCATCGCCCGTTGCGCCTCGAACGACAACGACGTCCGCTTCATCCCTGGCAACGATGTGCTTGATGTAGGCGCCTCGCGCCTGCATGGCAGTGAGCGCCGAGCGCATGATCTGCTCCGTCACCTCATCGACGGTGAATGCCTCTGCCAATGCTTCCGCAGCCTTGCGAAGGGTGGTCTCGTACGTCGCGCGCTTCTGCGCGGCGGCGAGCGCGGCGCGCTCGACCTCTACGCGGCGGAGCACGGCCGCGGCGAGATCGCCGAGAAGCTCCATGCGCGTGCGCTCATCCTCGCTGAACGGCGCCGACGCCGTCGTGCGCAACAGCACGAGCACACCGAACGGCACGCCGGATGACACGAGCGGTGCAACGAGTCCCGTGCAGCACGGAATGGTGAGAGCGAGGTCGGGTGGAATCCGCCGTTCGACGGCATCGATTTGCGTCACCCGCGTTGAAGTCGTTCGCACCGCATCGTCGGTCAGCGAGCCCGCGCGGTTCATGCACGCGCTCGACAGCGTCGCACTGCCCCCGGCACGGAGCGCCGCAGCGCGAACGGTCTCATTGTCGGACGGGGCGAACTCGACGTACGCGCCGAAGTCGGGCAGAGTCGCCGTCGTGCCTTCGACGATGCGGTGCATCGCCTCCTCGATCGTCACGGCTTCGCTCAGCGCACGCGCCATCTGCCGCATCGCGGCCTCTTCCTCGAATCGATTCTGGAGCAGGGCTGCGAGCCGCTGTTCACGCCGGCTCAGGGCTACGACCGCGCCACTCGCCGCCAGGGCCACGCACACCAGCACGGCGTTGACCAAGAGACTGCGCTTCTCGTGCGTACGCACCTCCGCACGCCGAGCCGCGGCTGACGCTGTGAGCCGCGCGGGCAAACGGTCGAGCTCGACGATGATCGAGTCGCGGAGCGCTCTCTGGTTGCTCGCGGCGATCGTGAACTGCCGAGGTGTCTGCGTTCCCTGGAAGAGCGCGCGGTTGAGAGCTTGCCACGACGTGATCCTCTGCCGCGCGGTCGCGAGCTCTTCCCTGGCTCCCGGGCCGAGTCGCGGCGCGAGGCGCTCGAGGGAGGTGAGATCGCGCGCTTCGGCCTCCGTGATGAGTTGATAGTGGCGAAGCTGGGCGCTGTCGCCAGAGAGCGAATACGCCTGGAGCGCCGAATACTCCATCACGAGGCCGGACTGGAGCCGCCAGGATAGAAGCCGAGCGGGCTCGATCTCCTCGGAGATTTCGCGCAGCAGTCTCAGGCTGCGTCTCGTCTCCATTGCCGGAATGATCACCGATCCGAGTAGAGTGAGCACGAGCAGCGACACGATGGCCAGCTGCATCGGCGTCCCGGGTCCCAGCGATTGCTGTTTCGTCTTCATCCGGCAATAAGGGATGGGAGGGTGCCGAAATGTACATGCGGGGTCGGCGCACGATGCGACTGAAGGCTATCTGATGCTGGATCTTCCGCGTAACATACGAAGAGTGACAACGACCTCTCAAGCGAGCCGGGAGCGACAATGACGATAGACGCGAGACAGAGCCCGTTCTACGCGTGGCTCGATCATGCGACGATCCGCGGGCTCGTCCGCGCTGCGCTCGAGCTTTCGGCGGGCGAGCGCCTGGTGCTGATCAAGGGGTTGATTCCAGGGCTCGTCGACGAGGTGGGTGAAGCGGCTCTCGATCGATTTCTTGTCGAAATGCGCATAAAGGCGAGGCGCTACGCAGAGGCGCTCGCGCATCCGGGGGAAGGCGGCGCCGCGCGCAGCACGGCGAGCGAGCCGCTTGGAGGGCCCATCGAGCACGGCGAGGCGCGCATGCCCGGAACCCGTGACCCACGCCGCCCGGGCGGTCGAGCGCTCGAACGGAAATGGGAAACGGACTTCTGGAATGAGATCTTCGGCGCGCGCGCCGATCGCGACCGCACCACGGAAGATCCACTCTGACGGCTCATCCGATGTGCACGATCTTCGCCACCGATGGCACCCCGCGCCCGTCGACGACGAAGAGCAGGTAGTAGCCGGGAGGCGCGAGCGCCGCGCGCGCCGGCGCCGTCACGGTGAGGGATGTGGTTCCGGATCCGGTGAAGCTGAGTCGCATCGCCCGCTGGTTCTCGTTGTACGAGTGCGTGACCGAGGCGAGCGAGATCCACGTCACCGTGCTCACGGCAGTCGGCGCAGACATCTGAACTGCGAATCCCTGCGCGTACGTCACCATCGTGGGCGCAGACGTGATCGCGGGCCGGGTGGCGAGCGAGCCGTCGGCGTTGAAGAGGTAGGGCGGGGTGAAGATCTCCGCCGTGAAATCATCCGTGAGCCCCGCGGCCGCCGGCGCGCCGCTGCCAACGGACAGCACGCGCGCATCGGGCAGCAGGAGCGCCGTGGAGTGATAGACGCGATAGTGCGTCATGCGCGCGAGCGTCGCCCAGCGCTCGGTCGACGGATCCCACAGCTCCGCCGCCAGCACGGCCGCATTCGTTGGCGGACTGTTGAAGCCCCCGGCGTTCGTGCCCCCCGTTACCAGCACCTTGCCATCGGCGAGAATCGTCGCGTTGCTCTGTCGCCGCGCCACGGCCATCGCCGCCACGGAGCGCCACGCCCCCGTGCCGCTGTTGATGTCGATCACCTCCGCCGTTGCCGTCGGCGGATCCCCGCCGCCCACGAGGAAGATCTTCCCCGTTTCGTACATCACCGCCGACCCGTAGTCGCGTGAGCCGAACAGGCTCGACGGCCCGGCCGTCCAGTGTCCCGTTCCCGTGGCATCCAGGAAATACGTCGTCTTCGCCGGCCCCGCGGCGAACACCGTCCCGCTCGGGGTCACGAAGTTCATCGGATAGTACGGCAGATAGAGCGATGCCGTGGAGAGCACGCGCCACGTGCCGTTCGCCTGGTACACCTCGGGAATCAGGTTTCGCTGCTGCGCCGTGTCGCCCCCGCTCATGGTCACGACCTCGCCCGTGGCGAGCGTGGTGTTCGTGGGATACCAGCGCCCGTTCTCCATGAGCGGACCGGCGGTGAAGGTGTTGGTCGCGAAGTCGAAGATCGCCGAGTTCCGGATGCCGAGGCTGTTGGTGCCGCTGTGGCCGCCGGCCACGAGGATGCGGCCGTCGGGCAGGAAGGTGTGGCCGCTGCAGAAGAGATCCGCAGTCTCGGGCGCCGAGACGAACGAGCCGGCCGCGCCCACGGTCACCGGCGGCGTCCAGACCACGGGCTGCTTGTCGCTGCGCCCCCACGTGAGCACGTGCCCGTTGGGCAGCAGCGCAGCGTGAATCGCGATCACCGGCCAGGTGATCGGCGCCGCCCATTGTCCCGCGCCGGCAACCGGAGCGGTAGGGTCGAAGCTCACCACGACATCCTGTGCAGCCGACATTTTCACGGCGCACGTGCCCGTCGCACCACCCTTGCCCGTGCCGGCTGCGTCGCATCCCGCGCCCGCCCACGCCTTGAGATAGCTCCCCGTCGCCGCCGCAGCGGTGAGCGTGACGGTTGCCGCGGTTGCAAAGTTCGCGGCACAGCCGGTCGTCGCGACGGCACCGTTCGTGATCGTGCAGTTGATCCCGGCGGGCGAGGAGGTGACCTTGCCGCTGCCGCCGGCACCGCCGGAAATCGTCAGCGGAAACGACGCCGCAGGCCGAGCGAAGACCGCGTTCGCCGTGCGTGCCACATCGAGTGTCACCTCGCACGACTGCGATCCCTCGGCCACGCCCGTGCAGCCCGCCGTCCATGTCGCGGTCACACCCGTGCCGGTGGGCGTGGCGGTGAGCGTGACCGTCGTGCCGGTCTTGTACTCCTGCGCGCACTTGCCACTCTTGCTCAGCACGGTGCCGGAAACGGTGAACGTGCAGCTGATGCCGCCGCGACTCGAGATTATTGTTCCTCCGGCGGTGCTCCCGGCCGCGTTCACCGTGAGCGGAACCTTGCTCGCAGCGCTGCGGGCGCCGAGGAGCATGGGCGCGGTAGTCTCACTGCGATCGGCATCGCACGCATAGATGGTGAGCGCGATGGCCGGCGCGAGCAGTAGCGCAGCATGGAAACGGGAGAACGAGCGAGGGAACGGTGACGGCATGAAGGACCCCGGGGAGGTTTTCTGAGAGAGTGCCTCCGAGCCTCACGCGCGCGAGTTCCCGCAGCGATCAACCGGACTGCAGGCGGCGATCGACAAGAGTGGAAGCGACGGCGGATAATAAGTTGCAAGTCAAAGGAACGCCAGATGTTTGGACGCTGGCGAGCTCGGCAGTTTCTCAGAGCCTTACAACTCCTCACCCACCCGTGATGCGCTCCGCGAATGCGAGCCATCCATCAGTTCCACTGATCGCCAGTCGGGCTACTTGTGAGGCAATGATGAACGCGCCGCCCCACAGCGTGGCTGCATGCACTCGGCCTCGAGTGATGAGGTCGTACGCCGCGATCGCAATGATCAACACGTCTCCAACGCCGAAATAAAACAGCGGACCGGTGGCGACTACGGCAGGAGGGATCGGGACCATCCGCGACATGCGCGCGACGGCTGCGGCTACGAGGCTCACGGTCGCGAGCAGCATGAGCCGCTTGTGCGTGTCGCGCCTGCGACGAAAGTAAATGCCGCTCGCTACGAGTGGCGCGAACACCACCATGTCGAACAGCGGAATCGCGAGGAACGACAGTGGAGGAATACCCGGAGGCGCGTGTCCTTCGCGCACTGCCGTGATGGCCATGACAATGCCCAGCGGCACCATCGCCGTGGCCATCACTGCGCCGGCGACGCCGAGTGCCCGGTGCGTGCGCACACGATCGCTCGCGATCAGGAGTACCTGCACGTTGTAGAGCACTATCCAGCTCGTGAAGAGTGTGCCGTGGGCAATTCGGAGCGCCGATAGCGGGGGGCCGGCATAATGCGCGGCCAGGAAGAACGTCGGCGCGAATCCGAGGAACACGAGCACGGCGATGATCATCCCCATCCCACCAAAAAACAGGTCATCGCGGTGCGAGATCGGTGTGCTTAGGCTAGCGGCGTGGGCAGTCATCGAGGCCTCCATGAGCGGATTGCTTGCGGAACGGGCTCGATCGAGAACCTATGCGGGACAGCCTGGACCTGCCAGAAGCGCAAGCGGCACCCCGCGGTGTCGAAGACCTCCGCCAAGTGACGCAGCCTGGGGGTCGAGCAGTCATCCTCTCGTGGAGCCACGCCCAGATCAGGAGATCATCGCCGCCGTACTTGGCGGGCACACCGAGGCGTACGCAGAGCTCGTCGACCGCTATCGGGATCGGTGTAATCGGTTCGCCGTGCGATTCCTCGGCGATCGCGACGACGCCGACGAAGCGTTGCAGTCGGCGTTTCTCCGCTCCTTTCGCGGATTGGCCGCTTTTCGCCACCCGGGACGCTTCGAGTCGTGGCTGTTCCAGATCGTAGTCAACGAGTGCCGTACCCTGGCAACGCGACGCGCGCGTCGCGCGGAACGATTCGTTCGGGATGAGGCACGATCCGCGCAGGCCGCCGTCGAGCACACGGCGGATCGCACGGCATTGTTGGCGGAGATTCAGTACGCGCTCGATCAGCTGGAGCTCGATCAACGCCAAGCGTTCCTGCTCAAGTACGTCGAGGAGCTGAGCTACGACGAGATGTCGGAGAGCACGGGCGTTGGAATCTCGGCACTCAAGATGCGCGTGCAGCGGGCGTGCTCGCGCCTGCGCACGTTACTCGTTGCTGTCTATCAGTGAGACGCGCCAGCGGTGGCGCACAGGAGGCTGAGATGTCGGAGCACGATGAGCACGTGGACGCGCTAATGGAGCAGATCGCCGAAGTGCTGCGAGCGCCGGAGCCGGCTGCATCGGACTTCACGACGCGACTCATGGCGCGGGCAGAAGCCGACTCACGGAGCGCGCTGGCACAGCATGCCGCGGTCTTTGGCGCGCACGGCTGGTGGCGACGCCGCCGGACCATTCGACTCTCGGTGTCGCCGCTCGGCGCATTGAGCATCGCGGCGGGCCTCGCCACGTTCGCAGTACTCGCGAATCTCGCGATGCACAACACCCGTGCGCCTCTGGCGCGCACCACTCCTGTCGCAGCCGCGACATCCGCCCTGCCAGCCGCCGACGCGCGTATCGACACGGTGCACGAGGTTCGCTTCGTGTTCAGGGCGCCTCGCGCGTCCAGCGTGACCATGGTGGGAGACTTCAACAACTGGGATAGTGCCATCACGCCGCTCCACCGCACGGACGCTGAGGGCACATGGACGGTCTCGGTCACCTTGCCACCGGGCGCACACCAGTACGCCTTCGTCGTCGATGGTAAATCGTGGATGCCGGATCCGGCATCGGCCACGATGGTGAACGATGACTTTGGAACCTTGACCTCGGTGATCGCCGTCGGCGACGCGACCTGATATTTCGCAGTTCGCTCATTTCACGAATCTGTGTGCATGCTTCGTTTCTGGCATGTCATTCTGCCGGCGATTCCCGCCAGCATCTTCGCGACCGTCGCTGCTGCACAGAGAGTGGAGACCACGATCGATGTGGGGGCCACGGGCATTCGGTACGCCGATTCGATAGGCACGGCGGCGGCGACGCTGAGCCCTGCCGTTCGCATGGACGCGGCGCACGCGACGCTCGGCCTCGCGGGCAGCATTTCGGAGCTCGGCACCAATGCCTGGACCGCGCAGGCAGCGCTGGATGGCTCGGCGTTCACTCCATTGGTCGCAGCGCTGCGCGGCGAGCTGGCTGGAAATGCCGGAGGATCTGCGCACGAGGATGGCACGCGCACTGGCCAGCTGCAGGCGTTGGCGCGGATCCACCTCATGCGCGACGTGTGGGGAGTCTGGATTGGCGGAGGAGCAGGGCGCGCGTGGGACGGATCATCTGCACACGTGCTCGCGGTTGGCGACGCGGGCGCATGGCTGCGCACTCGCGCCTTCACCGCGCTGCTGTCCGCCGCGCCGACCGCAGTGGACGACAGTATGCGCTACATCGATTTTGCACTCGGGGCGCGCTGGGTACTCGCGCGCGAGGAGATCGGTGCGACGCTTGGAGCGCGCAGGGGTAACGGACTGCTCACCGGAAGCACATCGTGGGGATCGGTGAGCGGCGTGTTCTGGCTCACGCCACACGTCGGCGTCGTTGCCGGCGCAGGAACGTATCCTCCCGACATTGCGCAGGGATTCCCCAACGGTCGCTATGTCTCGATCGCATTGCGCCTAGACATTCAGCCGCGATTGCGTCGCGCGACCGGGCTCGGCGCAGCGCGGGCGACGAACGAGCCGCCTCCTCGCGACAGCATGGCTGCCGCACGTTCGAGTCGCGTAGCGCAGTTCGACACGGAGAGCTCCAGCGCCTTGCGAACGATCCGCGTGCGTGCACCGGGGGCCGAAGTGGTCCAGCTCTCCGGCGACATGCTCAATTGGGTACCAATCACGCTCACGCCGACGGGAGATGGCTGGTGGACGATCGCGCTCGCCATACCGGCGGGTGCGCACCTGGTGAGCCTGCGCGTAGACAACGGACCGTGGGAAGCACCGCCCGGGCTCGTGCCCGTGACCGATGAATTCGGAGGCTTGTCGGGAGTGTTGAATGTGCCGTAACGCGTTGCGCCGGCACGAGCGAGCGTACCCGAGCTCTGGAGATGTGACCGGAGGAATGAACGTCGCAGTCTCATCTACGGAACGATGCGATCCCGGAACGAGCAGTGATGAAAGAGCCGCCGAGCACGTCCGGCAGAGGAGGGGAACGATGCGACTACTATTCTGGAGCTACGCGCTATTCCTTTTCAGCACCGGGGCGGCCGGAACTTCTCTCGCGGCACAGACGACCGATGTCCCAACGGATCCTTCGGCGCGTTTGCGCGAGGTGCTGCCGCCCGATGTCGCTGCGCATGTGCTGGCCGTGATCGCTGACGCTCGCGTGCACGGCCTTCCGGCGAATGCGCTCGAACAGCGCGCGCTCAAGTTCGCGGCGCGAGGCGTGCCC
Source organism: Gemmatimonadaceae bacterium (assembly GCA_025929535.1). GTDB lineage: Bacteria > Gemmatimonadota > Gemmatimonadetes > Gemmatimonadales > Gemmatimonadaceae > FEN-1250. Next base: position 68,619 of record JAICLZ010000004.1, on the reverse strand, counting down.
GCCGCCGACATTGCGCGCGCGGTGGGTGAGCACGCAGATCGCCAGGCCCATGCCAAAACTCTTCTTGACGCGGCGCGCGGATCGAGTACCTCCGGAGATGAAGTCGAGGCGGGTGCCGAAGCGATGCGCGAAGGCGTCGATGCTGGCGCTGTGAGCGCGCTCGCCAGGAGTGCACCGTCGGCGCGATCGCTCACCATTCCACTGTACGTCCTGGGGAGCCTCATCGCGGCTGGCGTTCCGGCTGATCAGGCACTCGCACGAGTGAACGACCGGCTTGCGGCCGGCGCAAGCGACTCCGATCTCGCAGCGCTGTCTGCGCGGGAAGCGAATGCGCACGGCGGCACTCCGGGTGCAGTCGGCCGTGAGCTCGGAGCGGCTCGGCGGCCTTCAGCGCCGGCGGGCGCTAACCGAGGGCAGGGTAATGGGCCGCCCGCAGACGTGCCGGTGAATGGTGGTCAGAGAGCACATTCCGGAAACCCCCCGGCCGGATCGCCAGGAAAACCCGGAAAGCCGTAACAGTGCATGATTGTTCTCAGAACGACACTATAACTGCACTTCATAACTGCACTTCGCCCGACACCCAGATGTGCCCGACGAATCGATCACTCACCGAGGAGAACAGATGAAGCTTCATTCTTCCGCACGACTCGCACGCTGCCTCTCCCTCGCGGCATTCGGACTGCTCTCGGCCGGCGTGCTCGCCTCGTGCAGCAGCGATGCGACATCCGCCGGCACGACGAAGGTGTCGCTGTTGCTCACCGACGCGCCGGGCGACGTACACAAGGCTGTCGTCACGATCTCGGAGATCGATCTACAGGGCTCGGGCGGAAGTCAGGTTCTCCTGAATGCGCCCGTGACCGTGGATCTCCTCACGCTCGCGAGCTCCACATCGCAGCTGGTGAAGGACGCAGTCGTGCCATCGGGAACCTACGCGCAGCTTCGATTCGTGATCACCGGTGCATACATCGAAGTGGAAAACTCCGATGGCAGCACGAGCATCTACGCCTCGTCGCCCGATTACCAGGGACTGCCCGCCGGTGCTGAGGTAGCCGGCACGCTGCAGATGCCGAGTCTCGGCCAGAGCGGACTCAAGGTCGATCTGCCTTCCGGAGGTACGACATTGGGCGGAAGCGCGAGAGTTTATCTGGTCGACTTCGATGTTGCGCAGAGCTTTGGACATTCCGCCGGTGCGTCCGGCCAATGGGCCATGCATCCCGTGATCAAGGCCACGGATTTCGAGCTCACGGGTGGACTCACCGTGCAGCTCGGCGCCAGCCCGGGGCTCGCGATGCCGAGCGTGAACGGCTCGCCGCTCACGCTCGGCGACTTCACCGCCGTCGTGACGGCCAGCGATGCAAGCACGAGTAGCGTTGCCCTTACCGATGCGGGGAGCGGCACCTTCCAGGCGCTGTTCCCGTTCCTGCCGCCGGGCAGCGCAACGGTGAACTTCACCGCGCCGGCGGGCGTGGTCTTCACCATCACACCCGGTGTGCCCGCGGCCGAGAGCATCGCGTCCGGACAGCCGAGTACCGCGACGTTCACGCTCACCGCGGCAACGGCGACGCCCTAAGCCCGCTTGTGGAGCGGCGCGCGCTCGGCGGTGTGGAGCAGCATCACGCCCGCACTGTCGAGCGGCGGGGCCGGAGCGTAGGACTCCGGCCTACACGCCACGTTCCGAATGCCCCAGTGCACCTCGCTCGAGGTGCCGACTGATCACATCCGGTGATCGGCGTATTCTGCGCAGCTAATCACGCAGCGCACCTCGGGCGAATCATGATCACTGAACCACAGAGCTCGACCGGCGTCGCGGCGCGGCGGCATTGAGCACGCACGTCGCTGAACGTCCTCGGCAACTGTCTCGCGAGCGCGCTCATGGCTCGCTGGGATGGCTCATTCGCCTTGCCCGCGGATCTCTACCGCGGTCCGCCGGGCCTTCCCTCGAACGCCGTCACGATTTTTTCGCCCTTGGGGGGCGTCACCACATGCTGCGATTGACCGTTCGTACGTCAGCGTCGCTCCTGCTGATCATCGCGTCTGCGAGCTGCTCCGACTACTCTGCCGTGTCCCGTGCACCGGATCCCCCGGATACCACGTTCGAAGATGGGCTGTGGTCCATCAGTGGCACTCTTCCCGGAATCGTCCGCCTCGCAGCCCCGCAGCTGCAGGCGGGCGGTGAGATCACGCCCGCCACGGCGATCACCACGAGCAGCGCGGCGCTCACCGGTTTCAACGGCGTCGCATTCGACGCGGCCGGTACCCTGTGGATGACGAGCCAGTCGGATTCTGCGCTGCTCGCATTTTCGCGGAACGCGCTCGCGGCGTCCGGCGCGCGCGTCGCTTCCACTGTGATCTCGTCAGTCGGGGGCTCGCTCGATGCTCCGTCCGCGCTGGCCTTCGATGCTTCACACCGGTTGTGGGTCGCGAATACCAACAACGGAACGATCGTACGTTTCGATTCCGCGCAGCTGGCCGCGAGTGGCAGGCCGACGCCCTCGGTCATTCTTTCGGGAGTTGGACATCCGACGGGGCTCGCCTTCGATGCGGCCGGCGGCCTCTGGTTTTCCCAAGGCGGTGGGCACCGGGTAGCCAGGTACGGCGCCGCCCAGCTCGACACATCCGGGTTCAAGCTCCCGGAAATCGTACTGACGTCGGAAGGTCCCGATATCGGCAATCCAATCGGACTCGCATTCGACGCAGCCGGCAATCTCTCGATCGCGAATTCCGGCCAGGCGAACGTGATTGCGATCCATGCGAATCACCTGACGGCGACTGCATCGGTGCACGCAGACGTCGTCATCTCCTCCAGCTCGACCGCCCCATCGCTGCCTCTGGGATTGACGTTCGACGATCACGGAAATTTGTGGGTCGTCTATGCCGAGGGCGTGCTCACGCAGTACGCGCACTCCGCACTTGCCACCTCGGGTGCTCCGGTGCCGGCGGTTCGCATCGACATCAAAGGCCACCCGTTCCTCCGCAGCGCGGCCTTCTGGCCAAAGCCGGCGGGATTGCCGCTCAATTGATGGATCGCGGGCGCTACTTCATGAGACCGTGCGCCACCACGTACTTCACGAGATCGGCGTTCGTCGTGAAGCCCATCTTCTGCAGCAGGCGGCAGCGGTAGGTGCTCACGGTCTTCGCGCTGAGTCGGAGCTGCGCGGCGACATCCTTTACCATCATGCCGCCGCCGAGCGCGCGCAGCACTTCGAACTCGCGCTGCGTCAGTCGCTCGTGCGGCGCGCGGGACATGCTGTCATCCGCCATCGCCGCGAGCCGCTCGGCCATCGTGTCGCTCACGAACTTGCGTCCGCGCGCCACGCGCTGGATGGCCTGCACGAGCTGTTCGGGCGAGTGGTCCTTCGTCAGATATCCAGCGGCGCCCGACTGCAGCGCACGCATCGCCCACTGATCCTCGGGGTGTGCGCTCAACACCAGGATCTTCACGCTCGGGTGTCTGGCTCTCAGCTCCCGGAGCGTGTCCGTGAACGGGGCACCGGGCATGCTCACATCGAGCAGCACGACATCCACCGGGGCCGCAGTCAGGAGCTTGAAGAGCTCGGGCGCAGCGGATGCCTCGCCGGCAACGGAGAGGCTCGCATCCTCGCTCACGATGCGCCGCAGTCCCTCGCGCACGATCGGGTGATCGTCCGCGATCGCGATCCTGATCATTGATCGTGCTCGACGGCGAGCGGAACGCGCAGCAGCACCGTCGTGCCGCGACCGGGGTGACAGGTAATGCTGAAGTCGCCGCCGCACGCCAACGCGCGCTCGCGCATGCCGAGCACGCCCAGTGAGCTCGTGCCTTCGAGGCGCCGCTGGGGGAATCCGATGCCGTTATCGGCGATCTCGAGGGTGAACGCGGCAGGCGACTGCGTCAGCCGGACATCCACGTGCGTCGCGACGGCGTGTCGCGCGACGTTCGTCAGCGACTCTTGCAGAATCCTGAACGCGGAGGTTCCCAGCTGATCCGGAATCGTGCATCCGTCCACGGCGATGTCCATTGCGACATCGATGCCGGTTCGCGTGGCGAATTCCTGTCCCTGCCACTCGAGCGCGGCCGCGAGCCCCAGTTGATCGAGCACGCTCGGGCGCAGCTCAGTCGCGATGCGCCTCACGGCGTTCAGAGCCTGATCGATGCGCACGAGAATCGAGCCGCAGTGCTCGATCATCGCGTGGTCGCTCGGAAGCCGCCGCTTCATCCAGGCGATATCCAGCTTCAGCCCCGTGAGCGCCTGCCCGAGCTCATCGTGAATCTCGCGCGAGATGTCGGTGCGCTCCTCCTCGCGCACGGTCTGGAGGCGGCACGCCAGCGCTCGAAGCTGTTCTCGTGAGAGGTGGAGCTGCTCGTGCGCATCGTGCTGCGCGGAGATGTCGCGCTGGATGCCGAAGTGCCCCACGATGCGACCACGATCATCGTAGATGACCATGTAGTCGCCCTCGATGCACATGGATGTGCCATCGAGCTTCCGCTCCGATGTCTCCGTGTGGATGTGCCCACGGTCGAAGAACTCCATCCATCGCTCCCGTGCGTGCGCAAGATCGTGCGCAAAGAACTGCGCGGGCGTTCGACCGAGAAGCTCCTCGGGTGTGGACGCATTGAACTGCGTCACGATCGCGGAGTTCAGCTTCGTCATGCGCTGGTGGTCGAAGACGTAGTCGAGCACGTGCTCCTTGTTCACGTGCTCGCCCCATTCCACCGGCTCATCGAGCATCATGAAGAAGAAGCCGTGCGTGGATTGGGAGAAGAAGAACTCGAGCAGCTGCTCGTTCTCCAGAGTGCCCGAAGCAGGCATATCGTCGCCACTCCAAGGGAGGGACGGATAAGGTACCCTTCCAGGGGTCGGAAGGCCACGCGGTCCGCGTCCACTGGACTCGGCCCGCCCGTCCTCCACGCTCAAAACGCCTTCTTCGGCTCACCATAAATCAGATTGTCCAGCACGACCAGGTCTTTCGGCCCGCCCGCACTGATGTCGTTGGCGTCAGCCGCGAGCGCGCCGGTGCCGAGCGTGATGCGCACGCGCGCGATGACCGGCTGATCGAAGCTCACACCGACGAACGAGAAGCCTGCCGAGTCCGTGCGTACGGGTGCGGCGACGACGCCGAGGCTCGATCCGTCCTGCGCGAACAGCTCGATCGTCGTTGCGTTGGCAACGTCCACGTCGCTGAGCACGATGCCGAATCCATTGCTCACGGCCGGAGTAGGCTGCCCCGCAACCTGGAAGAGCACATCGAGCAGGTTGCTGCCAACCGGCGCGAAGATCTTGTTCGGGCTGAAGGACCGGAACTCGTTCGCGTACGTCGGATTGACGTCGACGAACAGCGTCGAGTCGTTCCGGAAGCCGATGCCGTCCGTCGTGAAGACGGCGCCGACCTTGGCAACGGTATTGAAGAAGTCCGCAGGGAAAGCATTGGCGTTGTCAAAGACGTTGGCGGCTGCGCCGTCCCAGTTGATCTCGCGCCGTCCCGCCGGCTGCTCCCCCGCCACGACGCCGTTCGGCGCGCCGAGCAAGGTCCTGAATGCGGCCACGGGATCGGCGATGTTTCCGCTTACCGCCACGACCGTTCGCCCAAAGGGTGGGGCGCTGGAGCTGGTGGTAGCCGTGTCGTTGCACGCCATCACCAGTGGAGCGACCGCCACTAAAACAAGCATGTTCCTGCGCATCTCGATCTCCGATGTATGAGCCACGCTCGATCAGCACACTCGCATTTTCGCAGCACGTGCCTCGTGAATTGGGAGCCGCTCGCGAGCGGCCCTCCGGTTTCGAGAAGGCTACGAGTCGTGTGAAGCTGATCGGATCGGACGAAAGAGCAGATCGAGGGGAACTCTCGTGAACGGCCGTGTAGGACGCCGGACCACGAGCAGGCTCGTGACCTGGCTGTCAGGGGCGAGATCGCAGTGAGTCACGGGCCAGCGGCACACCGTTCAGAAAGCTGCGCGCTCGAGGGTATCAGAATCCCGCTCCCGCAGCCCTCTCGATCCGCCTTTGACGACTTTCTCCGCGCGATTGCGCAATGCACAGCGTCAGCCTGCATGCGCTATCGGTGCGCGCGTGTCTCGTCGGTCGAACGGAATGAGGAGGAATGCGATGAGCGAGTCGATAATGAAGGAGATCACCGCAGTCGGGCCAAAGCCGATCGCTCTGGATCCATCGATCGTCAACTACTGGTTCTGGAAGTTCGTCCCGGTCGATCCACTCGTGTTCTTCGCTCCCTCGCACGACGGGAGCATCGTCAGGATTGCGCGGGAGGTCTACCATCGCCTGCTCGGCCGCATCGTCTCCGAGAGCGCGCATGGGATGCAGCTCGCCGTGATTGCCGCTGCCTGGCTGGCGACGGTGTTCCTGGGCGAGAAGTTCGCCTTCAGAGGAGGCGACCGCTTCGGCATTCTCCTCGGCTTTGCGGCCTTCGGCGCCTTTCTCTTCTTCGCGGTACCGGTGCTGATGCGCCTCGCGTGTCCGGCGTCGGCGAGCCATGAAGCGCAGTCGATCGTCAAACGCGCGTTCCTGAGAGACCTTCCGCCCGACACGCCCGCTGATCTGCGCGACGAAGTGCAGAACAGCTGGCTCACGATCGATGGGCGCCCGCTCTCGTCCGAAATTTCCGCGGAAGATGGACGCACGCTCGAAGCGACCAATCGCTCGCTCTGGTGGATACTGACCGCGTTCGCAGTCGGATGGGCCGTGGCGTATCTGTTCACCACGGCCGCGCCGGGGGCGGTTCCGCAGGGTGCCGAGGGATTCGATCCTTCGGCGGGCGGGTTGGGCGGCGGACCAGGAATGGGTGGCAGTCCATTCGGATTCGCGACGGACATGTTCAGCTTCACGAAGCACGGTGGCTCATGGATGGTGTTGTTCATCCTCCTTCTCAAGCTGATTCGCGACAGACGCCCGCTGATGAACCGCGCTCTGGAGCTCCAGGCTGCCGAAGGCGTCGAAGGCTCTGCGTTCGTCGCGGCAGGCGGGCAGGCGTGGGGTGCGATTCCGGAGACGGCGCGCAGGCGGCAGATCCTCGAGGCCACGCGAGATACGAGCGCCGCCGTGGAGCTGGGCGAAACCACCGGCGTGTTCGCCGGCCGTGGCGATGTCTTCGCGCCGAGCGCGGGACTGCCGTTCCGACTTTCGCTGCGGGATCTGCAGATGCACGCGCTGGTGCTTGGCGGCACGGGCTCCGGGAAGACGTCGGGAATTCTGCGTCCGCTCGCGCGGCAGCTCAGCGAGCACGAAGACATCGGGCTCGTGATCATGGACGGCAAGGGCGCGCTTCCGAGTGAGCTGGCGGATCTGCCCGGCATGCAGCTCGTGGACCCGGCGCGCGGCGTGGAGGTCTCGCTCGTGTCCGGAGTGGAGCCCTCGGTGATCATCGATACCGTACGCGAGATCCTCGCGCCGGCCGGAGCGGGACAGGACATGTTCTGGGTCAACAGCGCAGCGGGCGCGCTCAGGCGCGGCGCGGTGATCGCGCAGGCCGCGGGCGGCGCATGGTGGTCGCTCTATCACTCCGCGCAGGTGGTGAGCAACAAACAGGATCGCGATCAGCTCATCGACGCGCTCCTTCCGAAGGCGGACGAGGACCCGCTGCTGCGGGAAGCATTCACGTACTTCCGCTTCGAGTGGGACACGATGGAGGAGAAGACCCGCAGCAACATTCTCGCGGTCATTCGCTCGTGGATCTCGACGATCACCGCCACGCCGGAGCTTCTGCGATGGGCGAAGACGCCCGCGGGCAAGGACTCGATCGACATCCTCGCTCCACTCACGGGAGGAAGAATCGGCCTGCTCATCCCCGAATATCGCTACGGTGTTGCGGGGTCGGTGGTCACTGCGCTGATAAAGGCGCGGCTCTTCAGCGGACTCAAGTCGCGTGCGGATCGCGATTGGAGCGGAACGTCGGAAACACCGGTGGCGTTCATCGTCGACGAAGCGCAGGAAGTCGCGACGACGCAGGACGCGCAGATGCTGCCGATCGGCCGCTCTCTTGGACTGGCCATGGTCGCGGCAACGCAGGGAATCGAGGGAGTCAACGCGAAGCTCGGGGAGGCGACCGCGCTCAAGTGGCTGTCGATTTTCGGAAGTGTCATCGCGTTGTCGGGGCGTTCGCCAGCAACGGACGAGCTCATCTCCCAGCGTGCGGGGCAGGCCTGGCAGCTCGCGCCGAGTGATGTCGAGGGCAATACGGTGCGGGGCAGCCTGGCGATGGAGGCGATCTCGGGGCCGACTGCCGTGACTCGCACGCAACCGCACATGGCGCAGATGTTCGCGGGCGGTGCGGCGTGGTTCAGTGCACCAAGTCGCATTGCACAGGCGCTGTCCGTGCTCCGCGGCGCTCCGGTGCCAACCAGGGACCAGTCGCCGCTTCGCATGATGCTCGGTCCGCGTCCACTCGTGGTCGGCGGCGAGATCGCGAGCATTGCGGCCGTGCCGGATACCGCCGTCGTGCTTGCGACGCGGGGTAGGGTACCGCGGCGCGACGTGGTCCGGTTGCATCCGGAGTATCCCGGCTCCAGCCGGGAGGTCGCACGCGCGCTCGAGCACGCGCAGGCCGGGGCGGCGGACGCGCGGCTTCGCACGTCCACGGGTGCAGTGGCTGCGCGAGTCTGAGTGTCTTGACGTCGATCGAAGGGGATCCGGATGACGCCTTCGGATGACTACTGGAGGCACACATCTCCCTGGCCGGGGCACGATGCGCAGCTCCCGGGTCATGCACCGGGTGAGATACCGCCAATAACGAACCCGCCCATGTCGCTGGGCGGGCCAGCCACCGACGGGTGGGGCACCACCGCCGGCGGCGTGCCGCACGGTGGCGGATACGCCGGGGCGTACGCGGGTGGGTACGGCGGCACCGGGTGCGCGGGCGCGGTCGCTCTCGCGGCGTTCGTGATTTTTTTCGCACAGGTACCGAGAGCGCTTCCCTTGCTCGGCGCTCTGTATCCACTCGCCGCTGCGATCGAGCTCGGCGCCGCACGCGGGGTGTTTTCGCTGGTGAGCAAGCTCGATCCGGGTGCGCCGACGAACACGCACATCGCCATTACGGCCGCTGCGTGCCTCGTTCTCCTGTGGCCCGCGAGCCGCCTCGAGCAGCGGCTCGCCAATCATCGAGGCTACAGAGTCGCACGGCACATCGTGCGGCTCGCGCTGCTTGCGGTGCTCGCCTACCGGCTCACCAGCACGATGCCCATCGATTCGGCGCCACCCATGTGGATGCAGCCCCTGCGCGGACTCTTTCGAAGTCCGGCACAGGTCGGGGCAATTGTGGGTGCCATCGTGCTGATGCACTTCCTGCTCGGGAATCTGCTCGGCATCCGTGCCGCGTGGCGACGATCGCTCGAGATCGTGCGTCTGCGGCACGCGTGAATCGGGGCGCGCTAGAGGTCCTGGTCGTTGTCGTTCGCGGGAGAGAGCGGCTGACTGTCGTTCGCCGGCGCGCGCGCGGCGAGCGTGGCTGCTGGCGGATCGGGATCGGGCATTCCCGCGCCGACCTTGGTGTTCGTTTGCGCCGGCATCTCCGCAGGCTTGTCCGCAGCGGGGATGCCACGGTGCCCAGGTTGGTTGTCATTCGCTGGCGCGTGCCCATCGTGCCCAGGGTCGTTGTCGTTGGCAACCATGCGCGATCGCGAAGCGATCAGGTCGGCCGATTTCTCCGGGTCGGGAAATGACGGGTGCCTGCTCGATTCTGCCAGCTTTTCGAGGAGCTCGTTGTTCTTCTCCTTCAAATCGTCTGCGCTGGTCATGTGCTCCTCACCGCCGGCCGCTTCGATCTGCGAGTCGACGAACTTCTTCTCCTCCTCTGTCTCGCGGCCCTCCTGGAGCTCCTTCCGGCGTTCCTTCTCGCGTTCTTCCTCGCGCTCCTTCTGGCTCTGATGCTCGGTGATCTCGGGCGGCAGCTCCCCCGCGGGCGCGCTCACGCGAGCCTCGTACACCTGCGTCGTGTGCTCCTCCAGTGAGATGGCCTCTCTCGCCACCTCCTGCTTCATCTGCTCGATCGTCGCCGGGGGCGTCGCTTGCTCGTGGACGTCGGGAGTGGCGGTGACGATCTGCGCGATCATTCCACCCGTCATGAGACCAGTGTCGAAGACGCCTTTCGCCTGATCCATGAAGTCGCTGATGCGTTCCCGCGGACTGGCGATGTCCGCGGGCGCATTCTCATCCGTCGGAGAGATCCGTTCCTTCGCGGCCTCCTCGAACTCGGGGTACTCGCCCTCGAGATCCTTGCGCTCTGCCAATGCGCGATCGCGCTCTTCGGCGGCCACGTCCACTTCCTTGATGGCGGCGTCGGCGCGAGCGGTGCTCTCGAGCAGCTCGTGTTCGCGCGCGGCTCGCAGCTCCTCGTTGCCGTTGTCGAGATTTGCTTCGGCCGCGTCCATGGCGCCCACGGCGCGGTCTCGAAGCGCGATCGCCTGCGCGAACTGCTTCTCAGTGTACGCGCAATCTTGGTCGAGTGCCGCGCGCCGCTCGAGGTAGATTCTGTAGCTCATCGGCATGCCGTCACCCTCCGTTCATGACTCGAGAGCTCTTCATTGTTTCGACCCAGCGCCCGCGGCGAGCACCGGGTGTTGCAGCGAGTCGTGCTCGGTCGCGAGATCTTCACGAGCGGTCTGAATCCAGCTGACGGATGAGCCGCTCTTCTTCATGAGAACGTCGTACCCGGCCTGACTCTCCGACTGCGCCTCCGCGAAGCGCTTCTCGCGCAAGAGCACGTGCCCCAGTCGCACTCTCCCGATGCCAATCAGCTGGTGGTCCGGTGGCAGCGTCGCGGCATAACGCGCGAGCGCATCGCGAAGGAGCGCCTCCGCTCTGGAATAATCCTTTCTCTCGAGCGCCACTCCGGAGAGATTGGACAGCGCGACACCGATCAGATAGTGCTTGTCGTCGTACACGGAGCGATAGATGCTCAGCTCTCGCCGGAAATACCCCTCCGCCTCGTCCAGCTGGCCGAGCGACACGGCCGCTCTTCCGAGCTCGTTGAGGGTGGATGCGACGCGAGGATGCACAGGCCCGTAGACGTGCTCCTGGATGACGAGCGCCTGCTCCAGCATCCCCGCTGCATCGGCGTACCGCTTCTCGGACACGAGCGCGCGACTGAGGATCGTCATTGCCGATGCCGTTTCCTGATGGTTCGGACCGTACCACCGTGCGGTGATGTCCAGGGCCTCGCGATCGTACCGCTCGGCCTCCGCAAAGTGTCCGAGCTCGAGCTGAATGGCGCCGAGATTGATCAGATCGTCGGCCACGTGCGGGTGGCGCTCGCCGTACAGGCGGCGATCCATGGCGAGCACGCGGCGATTGAGCGAATCGGAGATGCCGTAATGCCCCGCATAGAAGTGACTGTTCGCGAGCTCGGTCATGCTTCCCGCGAGATCGCGCGACTCACCGCTCACGGACTGCAGGCGCACGGCATCCTGCAACACCGAGATCGCCTCGTCGTATGAGCCCCGATCCTCGAGCAGCTGCCCCAGCGCCGTAGTCGCCGTCAGCACCATCGGATCCTGGGGTGAGAGCCGCCGCCTGCTCATCGCGAGCCCTTCGCGAATCAGCCGCTCCGCTTCCGCATACTTCGCCTCCGAGTCGCGGAGAGAGCCGAGCGCTACGAGGCTCGCCGCGACATCGGGATGCTCGGGGCCGAGCAAACGGCGCCGCTCATCGAGCGCGAATCGAAGCAGGGAATCCGCGCGCTCGAAGTTTCCAAGCTTCTGGTAAATGCTTCCGAGTGTGACCAGGAGCTCGGACTGCGTCGCCGGATCGCTGTCGAGACTCTTCGCCTCCTGCATGCCGCGATCGACGAGTGTCACGACCCGCAGACTGTCCGCGGGTCCGGCGTCCGCGTCGCCGCCCTGGAAGAGATTCATCATGAACCGCTGGATGCGCGTCGTGCGCGCGGCCTCCGCGATGGCGGCATTCCGCGCGCTGGCGAGGCGCACGGTGTAGAAGACGGTGAGTGCGACGACGATCATGAGCGTGCCGAGCGCCGCGGACAGTGCGCGAGAGTTCCGGCGCGCGAACTTCCCGAGTCGATAGCTGGCACTGTCGGGGCGCGCCTCGAGCGGCTCGCCTCCGAGATAGTGATCGATGTCTCGCGCGAGCGCCTCGACCGATCGGTACCTGCGCTGTGGATCCTTGTGAATCGCGCGGAGGCAGAGCACATCGAGATCGGCCCACGCAGTCCTGCTGACGGACGGAATGCGAGTCTCCACGCTGGACACCGATGCGATGCGTCGTGCCACGGCCGACGGCCGTACCGGCTCGTGATCGATGACCATTGCTTCCGCTTCGGCAGGCGTCCGGTTCGCGAGATCGAACGGGAGCCGGCCGGTGAGGAGCTCGTACAGCACCACGCCCAACGAATAGACATCGCTGAGGACACCTGCGAAGCCGCCACGCATCTGCTCCGGCGCGGCATAGGCCGGCGTCATGAGCCGCAGGCCGGTGAGCGTGGGATTCGCCGGCTGATCGAGCGTATCCAGCTGCTTCGCGATTCCGAAATCCAGCAGCTTCACGTCTCCATCGCGGCTCACGAGAATGTTCGAAGGCTTGAGATCGCGGTGGATGATGAGATGCCGATGCGCGTGCTGAACGGCTTCGCACACCGCGCGGAAGAGAGTGAGCCGCTCCGCGATCGTGCACGCGTGCGCGGCGCAGTACTCCGTGATCGGGACGCCCTCCACGTACTCCATCACGAACCACGGCGTGCCGTCCGGCAGGGCGTCCGCATCGTAGAGCCGGGCGATGGACGGATGATTCAGCTGCGCCAGCGTCCGCTGCTCGTTCGCGAAGCGCTCGCGCCGCGCCGGTGAAAGCCAGGCATCGCGCAGGATCTTTATCGCTGCCAGACTCCCCAGATCATCCCGCTCGGCCAGATACACGACTCCCATGCCGCCCTCGCCGAGCATGTGCTTCACCCGATAGCGGCCGAACGCGCCGAGCGGAAGCGCGGCGTGCTTGCCCTTGGTGAGCAGCTGTCCGGCAACGTTCGCGACGTCGCCGTCGAGCAGAGGATGCTGCCGCGCATCTTCCTGGAGCATCGAGAGCACGTCGGCCTTGAGCTGCGCATCGATCCCGCACTCGCGCTCCACGAACGCATGTCGCGCAGGCTCATCGAGATCGCATGCACCGTGGAACACGTACTGCATTCGCTCCCAGCGCGTGGCGTCCATGTCCGTTGATGTCTGCGAAGCCGGTGCGCGCGCTCAGCGCGGCTTGTGTAGCTCGTGTGCGAGCCATGCCTTGGCTGCTCGCCAGTCGCGGACGATCGTTGCCTCGGAGACTTCGAGAAGCTCCGCGGTCTCGGTGATGTCGAGACCGCCGAAGAATCGGCTCTCCACCATCAGTGCCTGCCGCGGATGCGCGAGGCGAAGCTCCTCGAGTGCAGCATCGAGGGCGAGAAATTCGTCGGCATGGGTGGTGGCGGGCGTGCTCGCGGCGACTGCCTCATCGAATGTCACGAAGGCCACGTCGGCGCCGCGTTTTTCCGCGGAGTGGCGCCGCGCCGCCTCGACGAGCACCTGGCGCATCGCACGCGCGGCGATGCGCTTGAAGTGCAGTCGCGATGCGACGGCGGCCGGCGGCGAGCTCGCGAGCTTGAGCCAGGCTTCGTTGACGAGCATGGTCGGGCTGAGCGTCGCGCCGGGATCACTGCGACGAACGCTCGCGGCAAGGCGACGCAGCTCTTCATACGTGACACTGAAGAGCAGATCGAGCTCGCTGCGCTTTCCCGCGATCCCCTGCGGAATGCCTGCTTCGAGTGGCTGTACCTGTTGCGTGCCTTCTGCCATGACGGATTTCCCCGCGCCTTTGCGCAATGTCATGCAGGACTGCGAGCATCGGATCGGGATCGGGCGCTCCAGGAGCGCCGATCCGGAGTCCACGCTAATACCCGCTGGCGGACCGTGCAACAGGGCGTGATCCACGGGGTGATGACCGTCCGGATCGTGAGCTCCATGCGTGATCTCGAAACAAACGATTCCCACAACGAACAAGGTGACGCAGATGAACGTGAACTTGAGCAAGTTCAGCCTTGCCGATACGAGCGCCCAGCAGGTGGTGGGCGTGTTGAAGGCGACCGGTTCGAGCGATCCCGACGTGTTGTACGCTGCCAAGGAAGAGTATGGATCGACGTTCGCCACGCAGCGCTTTCAGGGGCTCGGATTTCTGATCACCGGTGCACTCAGCTCACTTACGATCATACTTGCCATCATCGGCGTGCCGGTCGCCATCTTCGGGTGGTGGCTCTGGCAGAAAGGGAAGAGGAACGTCGCGCTCGTGGAGGCGTCGTACGCCAACTATCTCGCGTCGCTCAAGCCCGCCGCCACGTCACTCGCCTCGTGAGCACAAAATCGTGAGCGGAGCTCCAGCGGTGGAACGCGATCGTGCGTATATGCAGCGCGACGAGGTGTTGCCTGCTCTTCGCGCGTACGCCGCTCGCGTTTTTCGCCAATCCGCCACCACAGGAGCTTCACGATGCGTCAGATACCGCTCACGATACCGAGAGGTGCATTCACCTCGATTGCAACGCTCTCCGCCGCGCTGCTGGCACTCGCCGGATGTGCGAAGCACGACAACTCTGCAGCCACGCAGGACTCCACCGCGTCATCGAGCACCTCCGCATCAGCCGCGACGACGGCTCCGGATACGTCCGCGGCGGCGCCTGCGGACATCACGCCGGTGCGTGGCTCCCTCGCCAGCGTGAGCGACAGCGCGATCACCGTGAAGACGTCGACGGGCGATGTGCGCATCGTGCTGCAGCAGCCGCTGCACGTGTTCTCCAGGGCGTCTGCCAAGCTGTCGGACGTGAAGCCGAGCTCCTTCGTTGGCGTGACCTCCGTTGCGCAGCCGGACGGCAGCGAGCGCGCAACCGAGATCCACATTTTCCCCGAGGAGCTGCGAGGCACGGGAGAAGGGAGTTACCTGATGACGCCCAAAGGCGGCGCGGACAGCAGCAAGCAGAAAAGCACGATGACGAATGGTACGGTGTCCGCCGCACCGAAGACGGGCGGGCCGCCGCGCATGACCAACGGCACGATCGCCAGCCAGAACACGGGCAAGATCACGGTGAACTATCGTGGCGGATCGCAAACGATCACGGTACCACCCAACGTATCCGTCACCACGCTCGCTCCCGTGAGCACGAAGCTCGCGAGCGGAACGAGAGTGGTGGTGCTGGGGCTGAAGCAGCCGGATGGCACGATGAAGGCGTCGAACCTGGTGGTGGCGGATTCGACGAAAGGCAAGAAGTAGCTTCACCTGTGTTTCATAAGTACAAATGAGGCAACTACTTGTTGTGGTTGCCTCATTTTCTTTCCAGCCCTGGCTCGCCGGCGGATCGCTTCACCCGCACGACCTTTATCGATCTCCTCGAGCACTATCACCAGTCGGAACCGCACTGCATCTTCTCCCCACCGTCTGCAGGGAGACTCGCTTGGCTTCCGCCCGCTCGATGCTCGCGCTGGTCGCGCTATTCATCGCGCCCGCCGGCTCGAGCGCAGGGTGCAGATCCCCCGGCCACGACGCGACGCGCCGACGCGCGCCATTCGGGGATACCAGCGTGGCACGCAGCTCACTATCGAGCGGCGCGAGCACCGCTCGCACGGTTCTCATCACCGCGCACGACTACGCCTTCACCGGTGTGCCTGTCCGCGTTCACGCCGGCTGGCTGACCTTGCGCCTCGTGAACGCCGGCAGCGAGGTGCACATGCTGGGCATCGAGCGCGTGCCCTATGGCCACTCCGCACGCGCCGTGCTCGACGCGATCATGCACGATCGCGCGGTGCCCGAGACATCCAGTTGGGGCGGTCCGAATGCGGTGAGCCCCGGCGATACCGCCACGGTCACGCTCTTCTTTCCCGCCGGCGAGTACGCGATCAGCTGCGCGGTCGAGAGCGCCGACGGGAAGATGCACGCGCTTCACGGCATGATGGCGGTCATGACGGTGACGGGCACGCCGGACTCGAGCTCCACCGCCGCGCACGCGCCTCCGCCTGCGGATGCGAGCGTGACGCTCACGGATTATCACGTTGCCGTGCGCGGCACGCTGACGGCCGGCGATCGCACGGTGCACGTGCAGAACGGCGCCTCACAGGGGCACGATCTCGAGATTCTCGAGATTCTCCCCGGGCACTCGGCCGCGGACGCGCTGCGCTGGTTCGCGCATCCCGCGCGCGAAATGCCGGCGGCGCGAGCGATCGGCGGCGTGGTGGCTATCCATCCCGGCCAGCAGGCCGTCGTCTCCGCCACCTTTCGCCCCGGCAAGTATCTCTTTCTCTGCTGGGTGCCGGACAGTGCCGGCCAGCCGCACTTCCTGCGCGGGATGCATCAGGCAATCACGGTGGCGGTTGCGCGCTGAGCAGGGCCAACGGCCGAACGGCGCCCGTTACTGCTCCGCTCGATAGAAACATCTGGCGCGCAACGCGGCGGCGAGGTACCATCTTTCCTGCTCACGATCGCGCACACTCTCACCGCGCTGGAGACCATCCATGTCACGTTCGTTCTTTGCACGACGCACGGTCATTGCAGGCGCCTGCACCGTTCTCCTCATCAACGCATGTACGGAGTCCGGAAGCATCACGGCTCCTTCATCGGATGCGACCCAGCCTTCCGCATCACACGTGCAGGAGCTCAACGGCAGGCACCTCTTTCACACGAAGCAGTTCTATGCAAAGTCGAATTCGGCAAAGCCCAGCTCGAACAGCGGCATCTTTTACCATGGCGGACCGCTCATCGTGAATCCCGCCATCACGAAGGTCGTGGCGATCTATTGGGGAACCGGTACGATCTACAGCGGACAGAAAACGGGCATCGGGTTAGGGAGCAACGATGCGACGCTCATCGGCTCGTTCCTCCGCAGCCTCGGTGGATCGCCGTACTTCAACATCAACACCACGTACTACAACGGCGCGGGGGCGCACGTGACCAACGCGGTCACCTACACGGGATACTGGAGCACGGGATCCGATGTCGCCGGTCCGAAATCCAGCCCAACCGATGCCGACATGGTGAACGTGATCTCGGCGGGAATCTCGCAAGGCAAGATCGCCTACGATGCCAACACCGTGTACGCGATCTTCACGGGCAGCGGCATCAACCTCGGCGGCGGCTTCGGGTCGCAGTACTGCGCGTATCACACGCACGGCAGCACGAGCGCGGGCAAGCTCGTGCTGTACGCGGCGATGCCGCACAATCAGGATTTTCCGAGTGGCTGCACGTCGGGGCTCGCATCGCCGAACGCGGATGTCGCCGCGAGCTCGGAGGTGAACACGCTCGCGCACGAGATCGAGGAGACCACCACGGACGAGCTGGGCACCGCCTGGTACGACCGGCGCGGCTACGAGAACGCCGACAAGTGCGCGTGGACGTGGGGCACGACGCACACCGCTCCGAACGGCGGCGTGTACAACATGCAGCTCAAGGACGGCAACTATTATCTCATCCAGCGCAATTGGGTGAACGCCGGATCGGGCGGCTGCGCGATCTCGTACTGACGAGCCGCACGCGTGGTGACGGGTATTCGCCGTCACCACGCGATGCTCGCTACACCTTGGGCTTTTCGGTCGACAGCATCTTGACGAGCTGATACAGAAACTCCTGCGAGTCGTAGAGCGACTTCTGCGGCACGCGCTCGTCGCGCCCATGCGCGCGCACGTCGGCGGGATCGAGGAAGAGTCCGGACACGCCGTACGTCGGAATCCCGCCCGCGCGCAGGTAGCGTCCATCCGTCGCGCCAGTCGACATGAACGGAATCACCGGCACGTCGTTGAACATCTGCCTGGTGAGCGTCTTGATCGGCTCCATCAGCTCCGGCGTCAGCGGCGATGGCGAGGTGGGATCCATCTTCTCCGACGGTGACACCGCGATGCCCGTGTCCGCGAGCACGCGAACGATCGTGTTGCGAACCGAGTCGATCGGCACATTCGGGAAGACGCGGCAGTTCACGAGCGCGGTCGCGGTCTGCGGCAGCGCGTTATCCGCGTGCCCCCCGCTGAGGCGCGTCGCGACGCAGGTCGTGCGCAGCATTGAGTTGTATCGCGCATCCTTCGACAGCGTGGCCGCCGCCGCTGCGTCGTTCGGATTCCTGAGCAGGGCACGCATCGCCGCAGCGTTCGCGGGTGTCTCGATGGCGGCGGTGCCCGAAAAGAACGCACGCGTCACGTCGTTCAGCTGTACTGGAAACTTGAAGTGCTCGAAGCGCACCAGCCCTTCGGCGAGCTGATAGATCGCGTTGTCGGGACGCGGCACGGACGAGTGACCGCCGGGATTCCTGACGGTGAGTGTGAAGTTCGTGAACGCCTTTTCCGTCGCCTGCACCGCCTGGAGAAACGGCTTGCCATTCTTCAGCGAGCCGCCTCCGCCCTCGTTGATCGCGTAGGCCGCATCGATGAGATCCTTGTGATTCTGCACCAGCCAGTTCGCGCCGAGCTGTCCCGACTTCTCCTCGTCCGGCGTCAGCGCCAGGATGATGTCGCGATCGGGAACGAAGCCTTCCTTCTTGTAGCGAATCATGTTGGCGACGAAGATCGACGCCATCGCCTTGTCATCGATCGAGCCGCGCGCGTAGTAGTAGCCGTCCTTCTCGACGAGCTTGAACGGGTCCGTCGTCCAGTCGCTGGGAAGCGCCATCACCACATCCAGATGCGCGAGCAGGAGCAGCGGCTTCCGCGCGCCGGTGCCGTGCAGCCGCACGACGATCGAGTGCTTGTCCGGCGTGGGGCCGAGCAGATGGATGTCGGACTCCGGATATCCCGCGGCGCGGAAGCGGGCCGCGATCTGCTCCGATGCCTTCGTCACGCTGCCCACGCCGGCCGAGTCCTCGGTGTTGGTCTCGATCAGCTCCTTGTAGATGTCGTGGAGCGCCTGCTGGTGCGGATTGAGCGTCATCTGCGCGCGAGCCCGCGGCGCGGCGAAGGCAACGGAGCAGATTGCGAGGGCAGCTGCGGTCAATGCGCGGAGCGACATCTTCATCACTGGGTCTCGGTGCGGGTGGCCATGCATGCGAGCTCGGTGCGTTCGCCCAGAGTCAGGCCCTTGGCGGCGAACGCGTTCCGAGCGGGGAGATGGTGTGGAAAATAGCTGACGGACGCTTCGTTCATGGGAGCTCATTCCCGTGAACGGGTTGGCTCGCGCGGTGGAAGTTTCAAAAAGTGAAGCTAAGCCATTATTCGATAGAAGTCTGCGACACTGTATATGAAGTGAGACATCAAGCACCTGGTCGACGGGCGATTGGTCGTACAATCTGCTCACGGCTCAGCTTCTCGGTGCCGAGTATACTCGGGCGGGGCCGTACGCACCCTATTTCTTCTCGTTCTCGATTCCTCTGGGAGCGGCCATGGCGCTCGACCGATATCGCAGGTGGAAGAGGCAACGCGTCCCACTCGCCGTGCCGGCCGCGGTCGCAGAGTTCAACGACGCCTTCGGAAGGAGCGGTGGTCCGCGCCTTGCCATTTTCATCCGCTCGTCCGTCGTTCCAAGCTGAGCTTCATTCCGTCACCGTGACGAGCGCGCACCCATGTCTCCTCGTCACTCTTATGACGCGGTCGTCGTCGGATCCGGACCCAACGGTCTCGCGGCGGCCATCGTGCTCGCGCGGACCGGGCGCTCCGTGCTCGTGCTCGAAGCACAGCCCACGTTCGGAGGTGGAGCGCGCTCTGCCGAGCTCACGCTTCCCGGGTGTACGCACGACATCTGCTCCGCCGTGTATCCGATGGCGGTGGGCACGGAGTTCCTGCCGTCGCTGCCGCTCGAGCAGCACGGGCTTCGCTGGATCGAGCCGCCGGCAGCGATGGCGCATCCGTTCGACGATGGACCGCCGGCGATCCTGAGCACGTCGATCGAGCGCACCGGCGCCACCCTCGGCAGCGATGCACATGCATACGCCGAGCTCGTTCGGCCATTCGTGAAGCGGTGGGATGTGCTCTCGGTCGATGCGATCGCGCCGCTGCACCTCCCGCGCCATCCACTTCTCGTGGCGCACTTCGGCCTCGACGCCCTGCGCAGTGCGCGCTCGCTCGCGCGCGGGAAATTTCGCGGTGAGCGCGCGCGCGGATTCTTCGCAGGGCTCGCCACGCACTCGGTCATGCCGCTCACCGATGTCGCCACGGCATCGATCGGGCTGGTGCTCGGTGTCGTGGGCCATTTCGCCGGCTGGCCGATTCCCGCGGGCGGCGCGCAGAGCGTGGCCAATGCGCTCGCCTCCTATCTCCGATCGCTGGGTGGCGAGATCGTGACCGATTCTCCCGTTGCATCGCTCGGCGACCTGCCGAATGCGAAAACCATCTTTCTCGATCTGTCGCCGCGCGGAGCGCTCGCGATTGCCGGCGATCGATTCTCGAGCAGCTACCGACGTGCGCTCGAGCGCTACGAGCATGGATCGGGCGTGTGCAAGGTCGACTGGGCGCTGAGCGAGCCTGTGCCGTGGCGCAACGCGGAGTGCGCGACGGCGGGCACGCTGCACCTGGGCGGCACGCTCGCGGAAATCGTTGCGTCGGAGGCCGCGCCGCACCGGGGAGAGCACGCGGAGCAGCCGTTCGTGCTGGCCGCCCAGCCGAGTCTCTTCGACGCGACGCGCGCGCCCGCTGGCAAGCACACGCTGTGGGCGTATTGCCACGTGCCGTACGGCTCGAGTGTCGACATGAGCGATCGCATCGAGCGACAGATCGAGCGCTTCGCGCCCGGATTTCGTGATTGCATTCTCGAGCGGCGCGTGACGCGCGCGTCGGAGCTCGCGCAGCACAACGCGAATCTGCACGGCGGAGACATCGTCGGCGGAGCGAACACGCTTCGACAGCTGTTCTTTCGGCCGGTCGTGCGCCGCGTGCCGTATGCGACGTCGATCGAGGGTGTTTACCTGTGCTCCGCGTCCACGCCTCCCGGCGGCGGGGTGCATGGCCTCTGTGGCATGTACGCTGCGCGCGCCGCGCTCTCGGAGCTCGGCGGCTGACATCGATCGCGCCGGGGAAGTCACGGCACGGAAAACGCCTAGCATGGGCGAGGTCACATACGCGGAGCGGGGCAGTGTCCAAGAAGCATCTCGCCATCTATCTCAAGGATCATTTCGCGGGCTCGGAAGCGGGGCTGGCGATCCTCGAGCACATCGAAGCCGCGCACGGCGTTGGCCGCATCGCGGACATCACCGCGCGCATCCGACGCGAGATCGAGGGCGAGCGCACAGTGCTCGCCCAGCTACTCGATCGGCTGGATGAATCCAGCAGCACGCCGAGGCGCGTGGCTGGATGGATGTCCGAGAAGGCGCTGGCGCTCAAGCTCATCGCCGACGATCCAGGCAACGGCGCCCTGCGGCTCTTCGAAGCCGTGGAGGCCGTCGAGCTCGGCGTACACGGAAAGCGCGGACTCTGGAAGGCGCTGGAAGCGAACGCGGGACAGGTTCCCGAGCTCGCGACGGTGGCGTACGCACCGCTCATCAAACAGGCCGAGGCGCAGGAGGCGCTGCTGGAGATCCTGCGACTCGAAGCATCGAAAGCGGCGTTCGCGAACGACAGCTAGCCCGACGGAGAACGTGCGAGTTGTGGCGCGCCGCCAGGCGTGCGAGCGCAACGACATACGCACGCGTATCTAAATCGCTTTCGCGCGCCGAGCCCGGTTCTTCCGCTTCGCGCGCGGGGTCGTGATGCGCAGCGATGCCAGAAACATCTCCACACTCGAATCGATCAGGCGGTCCGCATCCATCGCGATCGCCGGCATCGTCTCCACGTGCAGCTGCCACATCAGCTGCAGCATGAGTCCCGACACGAGCACGCGCGCGCCCACGTCCCCATCGGCATCCAGGCGAAACTCTCCGCGCGCTTTTCCCTCTTCCACGAGATTGGCCACGAGGGTCCAGAGGTGGACCGGCCCTCGCATCCAGCGCTCGTGCACGTGGGGAATCTCCTGGGTCACCCCGCGCACGAGGAGCGCCAGCAGATCGCGCCGGCCCTCCGTGTCGGAGAAGACCTTGCGGATCAGCAGCCGAATGCGAGTCGACGCCGGCAGCCGCCGGTTCCGGATCTCCTGCTCGGCGCGGGTGAACGTCAGCGTCTGATAGTGCTCGATCACCGCGAGAAGCAGGCGCTCCTTGTTGGCGAAGTAGTGGTAAATCGCCCCTTTGGTCACGCCGGCGGCCTCGCCGATCTCCTCCAGCGTGGTGTTGCGATAGCCGTTGCGCGCGAACACCTCGAGCGCCGCCTTGAGCAGCTCCTGCGGCCGCTCCTGCGGCCGGCGCTCCCATTTCAGCTGCTTCAGCGAGTGCATCGCACGCTCCTCGCAGTCGGGTAAGACGGTTTGCGGAGTATCATACTCACGGGTATATTACTCCAGCTCCCGACTTCCGGTCAAGCGATGGCCACTTCCGTAGTGAGCAGTGCAACCGAGCGCCCCCCGAGCCGGGCCGGGTTCGAAGCCCCACCCGAAGTGCGGCGAGGCGCCGAGCACAAGTACCTCATCGCGCTCGCCGTCGTCGTCGCTGCGCTCATGCAGGTGATCGACTCGTCGATCGTCAACGTGGCGCTCCCCGACATGATGGGAAATCTCGGCGCCAATCTGGACGAGATCGCCTGGGTCTCGACCGGCTACATCATCGCCAGCGTGATCGTCATGCCCCTCACCGGGTTTCTCGGCGATCTGTTCGGGCGCAAGCGCTACTTCGTGGGCTCGATCATTCTCTTCACCATGTCGAGCTTCTTCTGCGGCGCCTCGCATTCGCTGGCGACGCTCGTGCTCTGGCGTCTCCTGCAAGGCGTTGGCGGGGGCGCCCTCATGACCGTCTCGCAAGCCGTGCTCTTCGAGTCGTTTCCGCCCGAAGAGGCCGGAATGGCGATGGCGCTCTTCGGGCTCGGCGTCATGGTGGGCCCCACCATCGGGCCCACGCTGGGCGGCTATCTCGTGGACAACGCCGGCTGGCCGTGGATCTTCTACATCAACCTGCCCATTGGCATCGTCGCCGCCACCATGATCGCGGCGTACGTCCACGATCCCGAGCACCAGCAGAAGCCGTCCAGCATCGATTATCAGGGTATCTCGCTTCTCGCGATCTGCGTCTTCGCGACGCAGTACGTGCTCGAGCACGGGCAGCGCGAGGACTGGTTCGAGTCGCGGCAGATCATCTTTCTCACCTCGCTCGCCGTCGTGTCGGGGATCGGGCTCGTCTGGCGCGAGCTCACGACGGATCAGCCGGCGATCGACTTCCGTGTGCTCAAGCATCGCCAGGTGTGGGTGGGCACACTGCTCGGCGTCGTCATGGGCGTCGGACTCTACGCCATGTCGTTCACACTCCCGGTGTTCATGCAGAACGATCTGCGCATGACAGCCGAGCAGACCGGGCTGGTGCTGCTGCCGGGCGCGATGGCCACCGCCGTCTCCATGGCGATCGTGGGCCGCCTCACGGCGCGCGTCGACTCGCGACTCCTGGTCACCGGAGGTGCGCTCATCTTCGCGCTCGCCGCGTGGAAGCTCTCGCTCATCACGAGCCAGAGCGGGGAGATCGACTTCTTCTGGCCGTTGATTCTGCGCGGCATCGGGCTCGGCATGATGTTCGTGCCGCTCACCACGCTCACGCTCGCCGGGCTTTCGTCGCACGAGCTGTCGCAGGGGTCGGGACTCTACAACTTCTTCCGGCAGCTGGGCGGATCGTTCGGCATCGCGGTGATCGCCACGCTCGTCACGCGCTACACCACACAATTTCGCGAAGTGCTCGGCGAGCACGTGACGACGACGAACCCGCTCGCGCTTCAGCGCATCGAGATGCTCACGCGCGGCATGATGACGCACGGAGTCGATCGGTGGACCGCGCACCAGCGGGCGCTCGGCATTCTCGACCAGCAGCTGTATGGCCAGGCGAGCGTCATCGCCTACTCGCACATCTACATCATCACGATGCTGAGCATCCTCCTGCTCATTCCCATGCTGCTGCTCGTCGGGAAGACGAGGAGCACCGGAGGTGCGCACGTGGTGATGGACTGATGATTCGACGCCGGCCGAGCCTGGCTCGCCCGGAACCGCTCACGCGCCTCCGCGGTTCAGCTAAAGGAAGTGAGCGGCTCGTCGCTCACGGCGTCGTTCATCGCGGAGATGCT
The DNA here is from genome assembly GCA_025929535.1 of Gemmatimonadaceae bacterium. Taxonomy (GTDB): domain Bacteria; phylum Gemmatimonadota; class Gemmatimonadetes; order Gemmatimonadales; family Gemmatimonadaceae; genus FEN-1250. The sequence continues at coordinate 44,576 of JAICLZ010000004.1, read as the reverse complement.
TGCAATGCGGATAGGAATCATCGGCGCCGGTCACATCGGAGGCGCGCTCGTTCGCCGGCTCACGAAGCTCGGACACGAGGTGTCCGTCGCGAACTCGCGCGGTCCGGACACACTGCGCGCACTGGCCCGTGAAACGGGAGCAGAGGCCGTTACCGCGCAGGAGGCGGTACGCGACAAGGATCTCGTGGTAGTCACGATCCCCGAAAAGAGCGTTGGGAAGTTGCCGAAGGATCTCTTCGGTGCGGCGCGCCCGGACACCGTGGTCATCGACACGGGGAATTATTATCCCGGGCGCGACGGACGCATCGAGGAGATCGAGCGCGGCACAACGGAGAGCCGGTGGGTATCGAATCGGCTCGGGCGTCCGGTGGTCAAGGCGTTCAACAACATCTATGCGCAACACCTGCTCGACCGCAGGAGGCCCGCCGGCGCGCCGGGCCGGATCGCGCTCCCCGTCGCCGGCGATGATGCGAAGGCGAAAGCGATCGTGATCCGTCTGCTCGATGAGCTCGGATTCGATGGAGTGGATGCGGGCACGCTGGACGAATCGTGGCGCCAGCAGCCGGGGACGCCCGTGTACGGAACCGATCACGACGTGAAGGGCGTTCGCGACGACCTCGCGAAGGCCACCCCGGAGCGACGGCCGGAGTTTCGCGCCGGTTGACGCTCGCGTTTCCAATGCTCGAATGCTCGAGCTCGTTGCATCTTTCACCGGGCAAGCGAATGTTCCGCTAACGGCATCAACGATGAACACTTTGCAACGGTACGCGTGACGGCACCGAACTCCACTCTCGACGACGATCCACCGCCGCTCAGTCAGCCCACCGACCTCGGGTTCGGGAGCGTCGTTGCGCAGGCGGTGCGGGGGCGCTTTCTCAACCGCGACGGAAGGCCCAACAGCAAGAAGTACGGGCTTGGCGCACAGCGGCTCGCGCGCTTCTATCTCGCCTCACTCGATGCGAGCTGGACGGCGTTCTTCCTCTGGATGACGGGCGTGCTGCTGCTCATGAACGGGTGCTTCGCGCTCGCCTATCTGGCCCTCGGCAACGGCGCGCTTCGCGGCGTGGAGGACATGGGTATCGTCGACCCGTTTCTGCAGGCCTTCACGTTCAGCATCGGGGTGTTCACCACCACGGGTACCGGGATGATGCACGCCTTCGGTGCCGATGCGAACTGGCTCGTGAACCTCGAGTCGTTCGTCGGACCGATCACGCTCGTCATCGCGTTCGGGCTGCTCATCGCGCGGCTCACGCGCCCGCGCATGCGCATCGGCTTTAGCGATTCGGCGATCATCGCGCCGTACGAGGGTGGACGGGCGCTCATGTTCCGGATCGTGAATCTCCAGCCCGGCGAGCTGAGTGACGTGCAGGCGCGCGTGAATCTCGTGCGCTACGAGGACTTCGGCGGCTCGCGCGAGCGCAACTTTCACGCGCTCGCGCTCGAGCGAAACTCCGTGGAGTTCTTCACCCTCCACTGGACCGTCGTGCATCCGATCACCGCCGACAGTCCGCTCGCGGGCGTCACGCCCGAGAGCCTCGCGGATTCACAGGCGGAGTTCCTGATCTTCATCAACGCGCTGGAGGAGACGTTCTCCACGCGCGTCTCGACTCGCGCGTCGTACCTCTGGGACGAAATACGCTGGGACGTGAAGTTCGCGAGCATCTTCGCGAACGGTCCGGATGGCGTGATCGCGATCGACGTCGAGCGCCTGAGTCGCACCGAGCGGCTCGAGGATGGGGCGACGCGCACGCCTGCACCACTCGAGCGCGGCGTCGCGCCGTCGCGCTAGGCGGCGTTTCCTCCGCCGGCCCGTACTGCCTCGAGATCGAGCTCCTGCTCGAGCGAGCGGAGCACCTCATCCGAGATCGTGTCTTCATTGCGCAGTCGGATGAGCATGCGCCGCTCGGCGTCGATCATTGCGAGCCGCAGCCGGCGGCGCCCCTCGAAGCGGCCGCCCTCCTGCTCATCGCTGCGGAGCCGCTCGCGGAGCTCGGCGCGGAGCGCCTCCACATCGCGCGCATCGACCCACGGCTCGTGCGAGAGATCCTCGAGCGCTTCCGCACCGCGCCTCGTCGCCTCGCGCCGCGCGAGCCGCTCCTCGATGTGGCGCGTCTCCTCGGGCTCGAAGCGCAGCACGCGCACGATCGTCGAGAGGGAGAGCCCCTGCACGACCAGCGTCAGCACGATCACGCACATCGTGATGAGAATGATCTCGGTGCGGTGCGGAAACGGTTGGCCGCTCGCGATGACGAGCGGAAGAGCCAGTGCGGTCGCGAGCGAGACCACGCCTCTCATGCTCGTCCAGGACACGAGGGTGAGCGATTTCCAGTTCGGTTTGGGCGTTCTGCGCCGCACGTTCGCACTGAGTCGCGGGAGCAGGGTGATCACCGGCACCCAGATCAGTCGCACGAGCATCGCGACGACCGTGATGATCACGCCGCCGCGAAAAACGGCGCCGAGGTCGCCGCGCGGGACGATCCTGATCAGGCTGCCGAACTGTGCGCCGAGGAGGAGGAAGATGAGCGCGTTCACGAGAAAGGCGACGAGCTCCCACACCGTGCGCGACTGCAGGCGTGACGTGGGGCCGACGGCCGTGGAGAGCCCCTGCTGGAGGTACACGCCACCGGCCACGCAGGCGAGCACCGCGGAGACGTGGAGCGATTCCGCGGCCGTCCAGGCGACGTAGGGACCGGCGAGCGTCAGCAGCGCTTCGGCCAGAGGATCCCTGGTCAATCGGAGCGCGCGTACGATCAGCCACGCGACGAGCAAGCCGATCAGGCTTCCGATGCCCGCATCGATGAAGAAGCGCACGATGGACTCGCCCCAGCTGAAGACGCCCGTCACGGCTGCCGCCACGGCGGTGCGATAGAGCACGAGCGCCGACGCATCGTTGACGAGACTTTCGCCCTCGAGTACGGTGATGACGCGAGGAGGCACGCGCAGCCTCGAGACGATGGCGGTGGCGGCCACGGCGTCGGGTGGCGAGATGATTGCACCGAGTGCGACGGCAACGGGCCATGGGAGGTCCGGGAACATCATGCGTGCGACAACCGCGATGACCGCCGTGGTCACGATCACGAGTCCAACCGCAAGCGTGCCGATCTTGTCGATGTTGCGCTTGAACTCGCGCACGGACGTGAACATCGCCGCCCCCCACAGAATGGGCGGAAGAAACACGAAGAACACGAGATTGGGATCGAGCTGCGGAATCGTCACGCCCGGGATCATCGCCACCGCGAAGCCGGCGATCACCTGGAGAATCGGCGTCGGCACGGGCAGGCGCCGCGCGAGCGCGGTGAGCGAGACAACCAGTACCGCGATCACGACCGCGAAGACGACCGGCTCGAAGTGCATTGCGAGTGGAAGGGGGAAGGGCAGGAGCGAGACCCGATGAATCTCCGGAGGCTCGGGGCGCATGGCAACGGTGGCGCGCGTCCTTGGCGGCGATGGGCGAGGCGATGAGTGCGCGAAACCATGCCTTCGCCGCGCGAAATTCGCGCTTCACCCCCGATCGGGTACGTCGCGGGCGCAGCCGTGATAAGGCTTATGGCATGGTGCAGCGCGTGCGTACTCGCGGCCTGATCCGCGCCTTGGGTAGCGTGGGAGTGCTCAGCGCTCTGGCGCTCCTCTCGCACGGATGCGCAGCGGCGCGGTCCGAAACCCCTCCGGCCGCCGCTCCCGCGGCCGTTCCCGCGGCCGCGCCGGCTCCGCGCGCCGACTCCGCACACGTGCGCACCGGCGTCTCGATGCGGCGGGTGAACTTCTACGTCGACAGCGAAGTCGTGCTTCACATTCATCATCTCGATGGCACGATGCGAAGCAAGGAGGGCGGCCCGATCATCTTCGACGACAAGAGCTCCTTCATCATCACGATCGATACCGCGGAGGTCGGAATGACGGGTGCCGATCTCTCGGCGCTCCTCAACAAGTACGTGTTCGGCTACGAGGGATCGCCGCTCTCGCATTTGCATCTGCGAACGGAAGGGGATCACGTCGTGCAGACGGGGCGCATGCACAAGCTCGCGACGATCCCGTTCGAGATCACCGCTACCATGGATGTCACGCCGGAAGGTCTCATTCGCATACATCCAACAAAGACCAAGATCATGGGGGTCAACGGGGCGAAGCTCATGAAATTTCTGGGGCTCACGCTCGAGAAGCTGCTCGACCTGAAGGGCGCGACGGGCGCCAGCGTGCACGGCAACGACATTCTTCTCGATCCGGCGAAGATTCTGCCGCCACCGACGATCGAGGGACGCGTGGTGTCCGTGCGCGTGGACGGCAATGAGGTGGTGCAGGCGTTCGGCAAGACGGAACCGCATGCGCCCGTGCAGGCGCTGGTTCCGCCCGATACCACGGTGAAGAACTACATGTACTACAAGGGCGGCACGCTACGCTTTGGGCGCCTGCTCATGCTCGACGCGGAAATGCAGATCACCGATCTCGATCCGGAGGAAGTGTTCCGCTTCGATCTCTCGCGCTACAACGCGCAGCTCGTCGCGGGCTACGAGCGCACGCTCGCGGACGGGGGACTCGAGGTGTGGATGCGCGACGTCGACAAGTTGTCAAGCGGCGCGGCGGTCGCGGCGAAGCCCGCGCTCCCGCATTAGCGCGAGCGGCGCTTGCGTCGAGCGGGTCGCCGCAGCATTGTCTCCACGAATGCGTTCCGCACGTCATTTCCGGAGTTCCGAGCGAATGAAGCGTCGCACCATCGCACGAGGGATCGCGCTCGTGCTTCTCGCCTACGTGACCGCGCTCGCATTGGTCGCGATCGACAAGGACGAGATGCGCACCTACAGATCGCTGAGCCGCGAGGCGATGCTCGCGAAGCTGGCGGATGTGCACGACGCGAGCTTCGACGGCAGCTTCCTCGGGAGCTTCATGGTTCTTGGCGTGATCGTCCTGTGCGCCGATGGGCTCACGACTGCCGTCGAACGGGTGATCGATCGCATCTCGCCACCGGAGCTGCCGGAGCCCACCTCGGAGGGGCTGATGAATGCGAGCGATTCACATCTCGGATAGCATCCGCTTCCGCGGCGTTGCGCGGGCAGTGTCGATCGCTCTTGTCGCGATCATGTCTTGGTCGAGCATCGCCGCAGCGCAGGACGGTGCACTCACCGCTGGATCGCGCATCAGGATCCAGAGCGCGATGCGCACCCACTCGCTGAGCACCGTTCAGGCCGTCTTCCGTACCCACGTCGCGCCGCCAATCGCACGACGCACCGATCCGCGACTCCTCTCGCGGATCGGCACCACGCGCGTGCGTGCATGGATGATGAGTCCCGCGAGGCACCCCACCACGAACGGAGGGATCGCCGGCGCCACCTTGCCTCCAGCCATCGAGATCGCGGTCGCCCCGCTCATCACGATCACGAGTCCGCCGGCCGCGAGCGGCGTGAGGTAAGGGCGGATCCTGAGCAGCGAAGGTAGAATCAGCCCCACGGCGCCCGCGAGCTCCACCACACCGAGGAAGCGCAGGAAGAGTCCTGGCAACGGGAACTGCTTGGTCATCTCGGCGATGGGCAGCACGAGCTTCGCACCGCCCGCGAACAGGAACAGGCACGCGAGCAGCACCTGCAACGTCCAAATCGCGATGTTGATGCGCTTCGCCCCGGTGCGATTTTTCGCGGTCGAGAAGGCGGGGGAGCTTGCTCCCAAGGATGTGGTCGGCATGTCGTGTCTCCTCGCTCGTCTGGTCGGGAGCGGGGCGCCAGGGCACGTTGCCCGGGCTCGAATCGCCGCTCCATACAGTCGTCGAACGAGCGATCGGAAAATCGACATCGCTGAGGGCGGCTTCCCGTGGCGCTACGGCTGCACGACCATTCCCGACATCTGCACGACCTCGAAGTCGCTCCCGTGCACGTGCGTGAGGTTGTGCAGGTCGTCGTCGTTCCAACGAGGATCGGGTGACCCGCTCAGATACAAGTCCGTTCCGTTGTCGGCCACGAACATTCCGTACTTCTTGAGCGCCTTCAGGATCACCTGATTCGTGGGCGAGTATCCCGAGATGTCGAAGCTCGCCTTGAGGCGCACGCGCATGCCCATGGGCGGAAAGTTCGCGCTCGTCTGCGAGCCGGCCGAGTGCCGCGCGGGCGGAATGTACGCCTTGCGTGTGCGCGCGCAGCTGTAGCGAAGCGCATGCTCGATCGCATGACGGATGCCCACCTCGTCGTAGCGTACGAGCCCGGGAAAAATCGGCATACCCGCAGCATCGGCGGACGTCCATCCCGCGGGGCGCACGGTGCCCGTGGTCATGTCGAAGATCGCACCCGAGCCGCCGGTCCAGCTCGCGCCATTATTCACCGCATGCGCATCGAACATCTCGTACAGCTTCCAGTTGTCCGCGTCGATCACGAGCACGTGCCGGTCGCCCGTGCTCGATGAGCCACCCTCGACCGGTGCGTACGGCGGCACCGGGTAGGGTCCCGGATCGCTCTCGTTGCCGTAGTAAAAGCTGACCGGTACCCGCGGCTGCGTTCCGTGCACGACAACGTAGGAAAGGCCGTTTGGGGCTCCCGCGTACACCGTTCCGAAGTCCGGATGCATTCCGGTCGTCGCGCCGCACGATGCGATCAGGCTGTCGGAGTTCGCATCGCGCGGAGCAGCGGAAATGTCGGTGCGCCACGCGTCCGTCGCGGGGAAGATCGCCCTGCCGCCGAGATCTCCACTGCCGTTGCCGAGCGCCGTGAAGGTGACGGAGGATCCTGTGATCGAGGCAGTCACCGAGGTGAGCATGAACGTGCCATCGAGTGTCCAGCGAGCGCTCGCATGGCCGCTCCCATCCGTGCTGCTGGCGCTCGCGCTCACCGTGCCGTTGCCGGGAGCCGTCGTCCACGTGACCGTCGCACCGCTCACTGGTGCGCCGGCCGAGTTGGTGACCGTGACGACGAGCGGTGCAGCGAGCACGGACGACATCGTCCCGTGCTGTGCGTCGCCGCTGCTCTTTGCGATCACGGTGGCACGAGGTCCGGTGCTTCCGCTCGTGTCGGGACCGGGCGTGGTCGGTGTTGCCGCCGCGCACGCAAGGCCGGTGATGATCAGCAGGAGGTCGCGCATGAGTCTCGGTAAGTGCATGAGTGGGCGCCGATGTGTGAGGGCCCGGCGCGAGCAGCGCGCGAGCCGGCAGTCCATCCCTCCAACGACGATGCGTTCGATTTCATGGCAACCGCCCTCGCGCCGCTAGCTTGGCGCCGCGACCTCCGTGGCCTTCCATCTGCGCGCAAACAACGCGTAAACGATCACGCCCACCACACCGCTGAACGCACCAAAGGCAGAGGGGATTGGCGCGCTCACCACGGCGCTCCCCACCGCGGCAACCGATGCCGCGACGAAGAAGAGCGGCACGAGCGGATACCCCCAGGCGCGGTACGGACGCGGCTGCCGCGGCATCGTTCGCCGAAATACGAATACGCTCGCCGCGCTCAGCCCGAAGAAAATCCAGTCCGCGAACACCTCGCCGTTGAGCAGCCAGTCCAGTCGCGAGCGCGCGAGCAGCAGCAGCGCGATCGACCAGAGTCCCAGCATCGCGATGCTGACATGCGGTGTACCGAAGCGCGGATGGATGCGTGCCGCCGCCGGATAGAAGAGTCCCTCGCGCGCCATCGCGTAAAAAATGCGCGGCGTGGCGAGCAGCACCACGTTCACGAGCCCCAGTATCGAGACCATGGCCGCGATCGTGATCAGCGTTCCGCCAAGCGACCCCACCAGGCCGATCGCCGTATCGGCGGCAACGCTCGTGCTCGCGGCCATTCCGTCACGGCCGAGCACGTGCAGATACGCCACGTTCACGCCGAGATAACAGAGCATGATGATCGCGATGCCGAGTGCGAGCGCGCGCGGAATCAGCCTCGCCGGATCGCGCACCTCGCCGGCCACCATGTTGAGATTCTCCCATCCGCCCACCGAGAACAGCACCGGCACGAACGCCGCCGCGAGTCCTGTTGCCAGCGGTGGCAGCGGCGCCGATGCGACCGGCAACGGCGCCGGAGTGTGGTTCCAGAGGAGAATCACGCCGAGCACCAGCGCGCCGAGCGCCGCGAGCTTGCTCAGCACGAGCGTGTTCTGGACCGCGGCTCCGAGTCGAAGCCCGCGATAATTCGTGGCGGTGAGAACGAGCAGCACCGCCACGGCAACGCCCGTGACGCCACCCAGCGGCGCGAGATCGAAGAACCGCCCCACGTAGTTGGCGAACGCCAGCGCCACCGCGGCCGCGGCCCCGCTCGCGATCGTGGTGAGGATCATCCACCCGTACACGAACGCCGCTCGTTCGCCGAACGCACGGCGAATGTACACGAACGGGCCTCCCGCGTCGGGCAGCATTGCGCCGAGCTCCGCGAAGGTCAGCGCCCCCGCGAGCGCGACGAAGCCGCCGAACATCCAGATCGCGAGCACCCATCCGCCGCCGGGCAGCGTGCGCGCCACCTGCGCCGGTGTGAAGAAGATGCCGCCGCCGATGATGCCGCCCACCACGATCATGGTCGCGGAGAGCAGACCGAGCTCGCGATGCAATGCCCGCTCGCTCACGCGATGGTGCCCACGGCGGCTCAGCCGAGAAAGCGCGCGAGAAACGGTGCCGTGCGGCTTCCGCTCGCGCGCGCAACCGCGGCGGGCGTACCCTCCGCAACGATGCGCCCGCCCTCGTCGCCGGCGCCGGGGCCCATGTCGATGACCCAATCGCTTCCGGCGACCACGCGCATGTCGTGCTCCACCACGATCACCGTGTTGCCGGATTCGACGAGTCCGTCGAGCTGCAGCATCAGCTTCTCCACATCCGACGGGTGCAATCCGGTGGTCGGCTCATCGAGAACATATAACGTGTGGCCACGCTGCTGCCGCTGCAGCTCGGTCGCGAGCTTGATGCGCTGTGCCTCGCCGCCCGAGAGCTCCGTGGCGGGCTGCCCCAATCGCAGATAGCCCAGCCCGACCTCGCGGACGACGCCGAGCGAGCGCACGAGCGCCGTTTCGCCCTCGAAGAAGGACCAGGCATCGTCAACCGTCATTCCGAGCACTTCGGCAATGTTCCTTCCGCGATACTGGATCTCGAGCGTCTTCGCGTTGTACCGCGCACCATGACAGGTGGGGCAGGGCGCGTACACGCTCGGCAGGAACAACAGCTCGACCATCACGAAGCCTTCACCGTCGCAGGTATCGCAGCGGCCCTTGGCAACGTTGAAGGAGAAGCGTCCCGCGTCGTAGTGCCGCGCCTTCGCGGCTTTCGTTGCCGCGAAGAGTTTGCGCACGTGGTCGAAAAGACCCGTGTAGGTGGCCAGATTCGAGCGCGGCGTGCGGCCGATCGGCTTCTGATCCACGCGCACGAGCCGCTTGATGTGCTCCATTCCCGACTTGATGCATCCATCGAGTGTGACCGGCGCCGAGCGCTCGAGCTCCTCGGCTTCGTCCGACTCCTCCGGAAGCTCGTGTCCGAGCTGCGCGGCAACCAGCTCCACGAGCGCCTGGCTCACGAGGCTCGATTTGCCGGAGCCCGAGACGCCGGTGACCGTCGTGAGCACGCCGATCGGGAAGCGCACATCGAGCCTGTCGAGATTGTTGCGCGTGACGTTCTCGAGCTCGAGCCATGCCGCGGGCGCGCGCGGCGTGCGCGGCGGCAGCACGTAGTTGCCGAAGAGATGCCGGCGCGTTTGCGAGGCCTCGATGGCCGCGAGCCCTGCGGGCGGGCCGCTGTACAGCACGTGGCCGCCGTTCTCACCGGCTGCGGGGCCCACGTCCACGATCCAGTCCGCGCGGCGAATGACATCGAGATCGTGCTCGACGACGAACAGCGAGTTGCCCGATCCCTTGAGCCGCTCGAGCGCAACCAGCAGCGCCTCGGTATCCGCGGGGTGCAGCCCGGCGGAGGGCTCGTCGAGCACGTAGACGACGCCGAACAGATTCGAGCGCACCTGCGTGGCGAGGCGAAGCCGCTGGAGCTCGCCCGGCGACAGTGTGGGTGTGCTGCGTCCGAGCGAGACATACGAGAGGCCGAGATCCAGAAGCACGGAAAGCCGTGCACACAGGTCCTGCGCAATGCGGAGCGTGACCAGCGCCCTCTCGGGATGCTGCGCCTCGAGCTTCTCGTGGCCCGCGGCCGTGCCATTCGCATAGGGCTGCATGATCTGCGCGAGCTTCTTGAGTGGCAGCGCAGAAATGTCGGAAATGTCGTAGCCCGCGAAGGTGACGGAGAGCGATTCGAGGCGCAGCCGCTTGCCGTGGCAGAGCGGGCATTCGGTGCTCTCCATGTACTGGGAAACGCGCCGCTTCATCGACGCGCTCTCGGTGTTGGCGAAGGTCTGCAGCACGTACCGGCGCGCGCCGGTGAAGGTGCCCATGTAGCTCGGCTCTTCCTTCCGCTTGAGCGCTCGACGCACCTCGGCTGGCGTGTACCCCGCGTACACGGGCACGGTGGGCTGCTCATCGGTGAAGAGCAGCCAGTCGCGCTCCTTTTTCGGAAGCTCGCGCCACGGTTTGTCCACATCGTAGCCCATCGTGACGAGGATGTCTCGCAGATTCTGCCCCTGCCACGCCGTGGGCCACGCGGCGATCGCGCGCTGGCGAATGGTGAGCGAGTCGTCGGGCACCATCGATCGTTCGGTCACCTCGTACACGCGTCCGAGCCCGTGGCAGCGCGGGCACGCACCCGCGGGCGTGTTGGGCGAGAATGCCTCCGCCTCGAGATGCTCCTGCTTCGGCGGGTAGTGTCCGGCGCGCGAATAGAGCATGCGCAGGAGATTCGAGAGCGTCGTGACGCTGCCCACCGAGGAGCGCGTGGTGGGCGAGCCGCGTTGCTGCTGGAGCGCGACGGCCGGAGGCAGCCCGTCCACCTCGTCCACCTCGGGCACGGCCATCTGGTGGAAGAGCCGGCGTGCGTACGGCGACACCGATTCGAGATACCGGCGCTGCGCCTCCGCGTAGAGCGTTCCGAAGGCGAGCGACGATTTTCCGGAGCCCGAGACGCCCGTGAACACCACGAGCGCGTCGCGCGGAATCTCCACGTCGATGTTCTTGAGATTGTGTTCGCGGGCGCCGCGCACGTGCACGAAGCCGGTGGAATCCTTCACCGGCGCGGTACGCGAGTACGGATTCGGTCTTGCCATGCGCGGATCAGCCACCGGGGCGAATCACCATTACGAGCTGATCGCCGGGACTGACGTCCACCTCCTCGCTCACCGGCGTGCGATTGCCGCCGATCGGGCTCGCGACGAAGCGCAGGAACGTGGTGCCGCTGAGGAGGTATTCCGGAATCGTCAACACGGTGGTCTTGTTGCCGTTCGCGATGCCGAGCCTGGTGCGCGAGCCGTTCACGAGCACGTACACCGTCATGTCGTTGAAGTCCTCGTTCTGCACGTCGATCGTCGTGCGCACCGGGCCATCGTTCGCGTTGCGCGCCGCACGCCCGCTTCGGCATCCGAGCGATGCGACCGCGAGTGCGAGCACGAGGCACCGTGCGGCAGCTCCCAGCGGAGCAATGATGATGTGAGCGATCTGCATTGTCCGTCTCCTCGAGCTGGGCGTGGGCCGGGCATCCACGTGGTCGTAATGCAAGAGTGGGGCGACTGCGATTGTCAACGCCGCCTCGCGAGTAGATTTCCCTGCGAGTCACCGCGCACATCACCCTCAACGTACGAGCCCTCGCGTGTCCGCACAGCTGGATCGGTCCGCCGCCGCCCTCGAGGCCCTCGAGGAAGACATGAGCTCCGCGTCCGGGGCGCTCTTCGTCGATCTGATCGCGGGATACTTTTCCGCCACTCGCGACGGCGACGGGCAGGTGTCGACGCCCAGGACCGCCGGGGAGCTGGCCGCGCGGTTCGCCGATGCGCTTCCAGGGGAGGGAAAGCCGCTGGCGGACATCGTTCGACGGCTGGCCACCGATGTCATTGCCGACGCCAATCAGCTCATGCATCCGATGTCGCTCGGCCATCAGGTGGCCGCGCCGCTTCCGGCGGCGGTGTGGAGCGAGTCGCTGATCGGTGCACTCAATCAGTCGACGGCGATCTGGGAGATGTCGCCGACCGCGACGGTCATAGAGGCGCAGCTCGTGCGCGCGCTCACACGGCTGATCGGATGGGGGGACGAGGCTGGCGGGACATTCACGTCCGGCGGAACGGAGGCGACGTTCTCGGCGTTGCTGGCGGCGCGCGCGTATGCGATGCCGGCTGCGTGGGAGAAGGGAGTTGGCGACGAGCCGCCTGTGGTGCTGTGCGGCGAGCACGCGCACTACTGCGTCACGCGCGCGGTGGCGCAGCTCGGGCTCGGGGGACGCAGCGCTCTGGCGGTGCCGTCGCGCAACTGGAAGATGGATATTTCGGCACTGAGAGAAATGCTCGATTCGCTCGCAGGAGCGGGCACGAACGTGATGGCCGTGGTGGCAACGGCCGGCTCGACGGCCACCGGGTCGTTCGACGATCTCGCAGCCATCGGCGAGCTGTGCGAGGCGCGCGGCATCTGGCTGCACGTGGACGGCGCGCACGGCGCCTCCGCGCTGCTCTCGCCGGCACACCGGCACCGCGTGCGCGGGCTCGCGTACGCGCGCTCGCTCGCCTGGGATGCGCACAAGATGATGCTCATGCCGCTCGCCGCCGGGATGCTGCTCGTGCGCGACGAAGCCGACCTCGCGCAGGCGTTCTCGCAGCATGCGCCCTACCTCTTCCACGGTGCGCGCGACGAGCGTGTGTGGGATCAGGGCACGCGCAGCTTCCTGTGCTCGCGGAGAGCGGACGCAATCAAGGTGTGGGTCGGGATTCAGCGCTACGGCGTGTCGGGACTGGCCGCGCTGTACGATGTGCTCTGCGATTCCGCGCGCGCGCTCCACGAGTTGATCGCAGCCCGTGACGATTTCGTGGCGATGCACGAGCCGGAAACGAACATCCTGTGCTTTCGCTGGGTGGGCGACCGATCGCTCGGTGACGGTGCGCTCGACGCGGTTAATCTCGATCTGCGCATGCGCTACAATCGGGCGGGGCACGGGTGGATCACGACCACCGTGCTGGGCGATCGTCGCGTGCTTCGCGTCACGGTGATGAATTCGCGCACCAAGCGCGGACATCTCTGCGCGATGCTCGAAGAGCTCTCGCGCGAGGCACTCGTGCTGGCGGAGCGGTAGCGATGGCTTTGCTGGTCATGCAGGACGTCGGGATCGCGTTCGGTGGGCCGGCGGTGCTCGACCACGCGCGCTTCGCCATCGAGCGCGGCGAGCGCGTGTCTCTGCTCGGGCGCAATGGTGCAGGCAAGAGCACCGTGATGAAGCTGCTCGACGGCACCATCGCGCCCGACAGCGGTGAGATCATACGACAGACGGGGATCACCGTGACGCGGCTCGAGCAGGAGGTGCCCGCAGATATCGCCGGGACCACCTTCGATGTCGTTGCCCAAGGGCTGGGCGAGGTTGGGCTGCTCCTCGCGCGCTATCATCAGGCGAGCCATCGCGTGAGCGAGAGCGCCACGCCCGCTGCGCTGCGAGAGCTCGATCGCCTTCATCACGCGCTGGACGGCGCGAGCGCCTGGCAGGTGAATACGCGCGTGGAGACGGTGCTCATCCACCTCGGGCTCGATGCGGATGCAGCGTTCGCCGGGGCGTCGGGCGGCACGAAGCGACAGATTCTGCTCGCGCGCGCGCTCGTGCGCGAGCCCGATGTCTTGCTGCTCGATGAGCCCACGAACCATCTCGATGTGGACGCCATCGAGTGGCTCGAGGCGTTTCTCCTCGAGCGCGGCACGACGCTTCTCTTCGTCACCCACGATCGCGCCTTCCTGCGACGTGTGGCCACGCGCATCATCGAGCTCGATCGCGGAAGACTCGTGGACTGGGGGAGCGACTACGACGCGTATCTCGAGCGAAAGGAGGCGTCGCTCGAGGCCGAGGCGCGTGCATGGGAGGAGTTCGACAGGAAGCTGGCGAAGGAGGAGGTGTGGATTCGCACCGGGATCCAGGCGCGGCGCACGCGCAACGAGGGGCGCGTGCGCTCGCTCGAGGCGCTGCGTGTGGAGCGCGGCCGGCGGCGCGAGCGCACGGGAACGGTGCAGCTCCAGGCGCAGGAGGCCGAGCGATCGGGACGGCTCGTCGCGGAGGCGAGGCGCGTGAGCTTCGCGCGCGGGAACCGCACGATCATCGCCGATTTCTCGACGACGATCACGCGCGGCGATCGCGTTGGTGTGATCGGCCCGAACGGATCGGGGAAGACGACGTTGCTGCGGCTCCTGCTCGGCGAGCTCGCGCCCGACAGCGGCACCGTGCGGCTCGGCACGAATCTCGAGATCGCGTACTTCGATCAGCTGCGCGAGACGCTCGATCCGGATGAGACCGTGTTCGGCAGCATCGCAGCGGGCGCGGAGTTCGTGGAGATCGGCGACAACCGCAAGCACGTGCTGGGCTACCTGCAGGACTTTCTCTTCGCGCCCGATCGCGCGCGCACGCCGGTGCGCGCGCTGAGCGGAGGCGAGCGAAACCGGCTGCTGCTCGCGCGGCTGTTCACGCGACGCTTCAACGTGCTCGTGCTCGATGAGCCCACGAACGATCTCGACATCGAGACACTCGATCTGCTGGAGGACCTGCTGCTCGAGTTTTCGGGGACGCTGCTGGTGGTGAGCCACGATCGCGAGTTTCTCGACCACGTGGTGACGAGCACGCTCGTGCTCGAGGGAAAAGGAAAGGTGGGCGAGTTCGTGGGCGGCTACTCGGACTGGGTTCGGCAGCGCGCGCGCTCGAGCGAATCGCGACAGGCGGTGAAGGCGTCGCCTGCGGTGCGCACCGCGCGCGCCCCATCCGCAGCTCCCGAGCGGAAGCGCAAGCTCACGTTCAGGGAGACGAGCGAGCTCGCGTCGCTTCCGGACTCCATCGATGCACTCGAGCGCGAGCGCGAGGACGTGTACGCATCGCTCGCCGATCCGACACTACTGCGTAACGGCGCTGCGACGGTGGCGGCAAAGACGCGACTCGCAGCAATCGAGAGCGAGATCGAATTGCGTATCTCGCGTTGGGAAGAGCTCGAGACGATCGCCGCGGGTTGATCGCGCGATTCGTGTGCGCCAGTCGAAGGCGGTTAGACCTTGTCCGTCTCTGCGCAGCTCGCGGTGATCTGCAGCGATACGCCGTCCTTCGTCTTCGCGACGCCCGCGAGATCGGCGCCTTTGCCTTTCAGCGTCAGTGTGACGGGGACGGCGTGGACATCGTAGGAGATCGAGCGCTTGTCGTCGGTGCCGAACGCCACTTGAAGATCGCCCTTCTTCGCTCCCGCGACGTAGGGTTTATCGACCATGATCCCGCCCTCGGCCAAACTGCGGGGGGTATTCGCCTTGAAGTCCCTGAACGTCGCCGCATACGTGTCGTGATCCTTTGCGTAGAAGCAGATGACCTCATCGGCTTTTGCGTGGTACGTGCCCGCATATGGTCCGCCACTGACGAGTATCGTCCACGGGTTTGCAGCCGCGGGTGTGTGCGCGGCGACGAGGCCCGCGGCGCAGGCGAGAACGACGGCCGAACGAATGAGTTGCTTCATATGAGGTTGCCCCGGACGTGGCGTGCGAAGCGTACTGATCGAGGATGCCGATTCCAGCGCTCGAGCGCAACGCTCCGGCAAGCAAATCGCAGGACCGGCGGATGCGCACTGCCACTGTCCCGATTCCCGATGGAAATTCCGTAATTCGCATTCGCACGCTCGTTTCGCGACCATTTCAGGAGGCACCATCATGTTGAGCGCATCGCAGATCATCGCGTATGTTCCGGTCTCGGATCTGGCGCGTGCGCGCGA
Source organism: Gemmatimonadaceae bacterium (assembly GCA_025929535.1). GTDB lineage: Bacteria > Gemmatimonadota > Gemmatimonadetes > Gemmatimonadales > Gemmatimonadaceae > FEN-1250. The sequence goes on along the minus strand of JAICLZ010000004.1, from coordinate 28,836 downwards.
GTTCTACGAGGGGAAGTTGGGTTTCCGTCCCATCGGTACCAACGACGCCGGCGTCATGTACGAATCGGGGAAGGGCTCACGCTTCTTCGCGTACACGTCCGGCGGCGCAGGCACGAACAAGGCGAGCACCGCATTCTGGGACGTGTCCGATCTGGATGCGGAGATGGCCGACCTGAGAAAGCACGGCGTCGTGTTCGAGGACTACGATTCGCCAGGCTTCAAGACGGTGAACGGCATCGCGACCGGAGGCGGTGCGAGGACCGCGTGGTTCAAGGACAGCGAGGGAAACATTCTTGCCGTGAGCCAACGCATTTGAGCCGATCTTTCGCAGAGAGGAGCACAGCCCATGTGCCGAAACATCAAGACGCTGGCGAATTTCGAGCCACCCGCCACCGATGATGAGGTGCGCGCTTCCGCGCTGCAGTTCGTGCGCAAGCTGAGTGGGACGACGCGTCCCTCGCGGGTCAACGAGCAGGTGTTCGAACGGGCGGTCGACGAAGTCACCGCCGCCGCCCGTTCGCTGCTTGCATCGCTTCAGACCAACGCCGCTCCGCGCGACCGCGCCGAAGAGGCACGGAAGGCACAGGAGCGGTCGCGAAAGCGCTTCGCCTGAACGAAGCGCTCTCGCCTTCCCGCTTACTCTCCAGCGGCCAGCGCCTTCACCGACTCGGAGAGCTTCTGCACCTTCGCACCATCGCTCGACCCACTCGCGTCCGCATCGATCTGCGACGCCAGCTGGGTGAGCGCCGTGCTCCGCGCGGAGCCCGATGCCTTTTCCGCGCTCTTCAGTGCGGCCCGGGCTGCCGCGATCTTGTCTGCCGCGAGCCCGTGCGAGCGCTCGAGCTGGTCGAGGTACGCGCCCGAGAGCGCAAAGCTCGGCGGCCACACGATCTTCCGCTGGCCCTGCACGTTGAGATAGTCCCACTTCACCGACTTCGCCGCATCGATCTCGTTCTGCGAGATGAACGCGCTCGGCGTCAGCTCCACGACGTCGAGTCCGCGCGAGATCTCGGAGCTCACCATCACACCGTTGTACCAGTACACCGACCACGATCCGCCGCTCGCCATGCGCGTCGAGTCCACCGGTCCGCGATCGAAGAACGCGATCTCCTTCGGATGCGCGACATCCGTCCAGTCGAAGACCGAAAGGCCGCCCTGATACCACGATTGAATCATCACGTCGCGGCCGGGGATCGGCACGAGCGAGCCGTTGTGCGCCACGCAATTCTCGAACTTGGTCTGCGGCGCCGGCATCTTGTAGTAGCTCTGGAACTTGAGCTTGTCGTTGTCGATCGTGAAGAGCGCGTCTGCGCCCCACTCGTGCTTGTCCGTGGCGCGGCACTTGGTCTGGCCACCGCCGCCCCATTCATCGCTGAACAGAACCTTGGTGCCATCGTTGTTGAACGTCGCCGAATGCCAGTACGAGAAGTTCGAATCGGACGCGGCATCGAGACGCTTGGGATGGGCGGGATCGCTGATGTCGAGCAGCAGCCCGTAGCCCTCGCACGCGCCGCCCGCGAGCCCGATCTCCGGATACACCGTGATGTCGTGGCACTGCGTTGGACCCGCGTTCGGATTCGCCGGCGGCGGTCCGATCATCTTCGCGATCATCCCTGGAATGGCGGCTCGCACGGCCGCGCTGTCGGCAGCCGTAGGCTCTCCTGTTCCGCCGCGCGCCTTCACGGCGCTGTCGAGCATCGGCTTGACGAAGCGCGACGGCAGCACCTGCTCCTCACCGAAGATCGTCGCGGTGAATCCACCCTTCGCCTTCGCCTCCGCAACCTCCTTGGCGCTCTCCGCCTTGTCCACTTCGGACTCGCCGTGCCGAGCGGGCTTCGTGAGATCGTTGAAGATGCGCGGCGAGCTCACGATCGCGGCCTGCTCGGGATGCGCGAGCGGCACCTTGATGACCTCGATGCGGAAGAGCGCCGAGTTGGGATCCTCGTTCGGATCGGCGCTCGAGCAGCCGGGAAGCTCGTTCGGCGAGCGCACGCGCGAGGAGCCCGAGATGTAGATGTAGACGTTGTCCGGATCCTTGGGATCGACCAGCGCGGTGTGGGTGTGCGAGCCGCGGCACGTCTGGACGTTGCCGACGTTCTTCGGATTCGAGATGTCCGAGATGTCGAAGATGCGGAGTCCGCGCAGGCGCTCCTTGCTCACGGTGTCCTTCACGCCCTCGCCGCCGCAGTCGATGCGGCCGGTGAGTCCTTCACCGGAAACGAAGAGCAGATTCTTGTACACGGACACGTCGCTCTGCGAGGCGGGGCAGTAGTACGCCGTCTTGAGGGCGGGATGGCTCGGGTTCGAGATGTCCCACACCTGATAGCCGGCGTAGCTCCCCTGGATCGCGTACGGTCCCGTGAAGGCGAGGTCGGAGTTCGTGATCCCCATGAACTTGGGCGACGGCTGCGTGCGCGAGAGGACGTGGAGATTCCATACCGCCTCTTGCGCGTCCATGAGACCGGCCTTCAGTCCGACGCGAGGATCGGGATTGGGCGCCGTGGCCGACATGCTGACCTTGGGCGACGCACCGTCGCCCGCCATCGCCGATGGTGTGGAGTGCGCGCAGGCGCCCGTGAGCAGAAGCCCGACGGCGATCGGCAGCGCAGATCGACGGACGACGGTCGCGCGCACTACCTGCCGGCGAGCACGAAAAACGGATGCCATTGCGAATACCTCCAGAAGTGCGGTGTGTACCGGTGAATGACAGCGCGACTACTGCGCGCGATGCTCGAGCGAGAAGGCGGTGAGCATCCTCTCCATGCGCGCGATCTCGGTGGTCTGATCGACGTTCACATCGGAGGCGAACTTGAACGTGAGCTCGTCCTGCGCGGCGCCGTACGTGCCGAAGAGATCCTGCACCATGGAGACGGCGCCCTTGTGGTGCTGGATCATGTCGGCGAGAAAGAGCCGGTCGAAGCCGGGCCCTCTCGCGAGGTCGAGCTCGTGCATTTGCTCCGCCGTGAGCATGCCGGGCATGAGCATCTCCTGCTCCTTCCCGTTCATCATCATCTTCATCGGGCCGGCCTTGGCCTCCGGCACCGTCTGGCGCCGGTCCGTGAGCCACTGCTGCATCGTCGCGATCTCGTCCTGCTGGGCGTTGATGATGCGCTCCGCCAGACGCTGCACGGACGCGCTGGCGCCATGCGACGGTGCCCACGACGCCATCGCGATGGCCTGCGAATGGTGGCCGATCATGCCCTGCATGAAGTGCACATCCGCCGCGGTATAGGGATAGCGGATGCTGTCCGCCCGCGCCTTCGCGATCGCGGCTGCTTCGCCCTGCGCGCTCGCGGGCGTGGGCGCCGCGGCGCCCTCGTTCGCGCCGGTGTGGCCGCCGCAGGCCGCGAGCGCGCAGGCCCCGAGCAGCGCCGATATCGTACGAGTGACTGAGCTCATGATGATGACGTTCCCGGAAGCGAGCGGTCGGTCAGCGATTCCCGACAGCGTACGCACGACTCGCTTGCCCCGTTGTGATTGGACCCCGTGCCTCGCCCGCGCGGGGCGAACAGCAAATTGAAGCCGGGGTCAGCCCCGCGTCTACCCCTCTCCCGGAGCCGGCAGTTGGCCGGCCCCGTGAGAAGTCCTGTTTGGACTGCTCGATCTCAGTGGCCGATCGGGTAGTCGTGCGGAAGCGCGTTGCTGATCGCCGTCGACGCGGCGAAACACTCGGGATGTCCGAAGCCGCTGGCGCTGTGGTCGTTCGCGTCGAGGTCGTAGATGATGTTGTCGTCATTCGTGGGGCTGACGCCTGCCGGCACGAAGTCCAGGTTGAGCCGGTCGCGCGTCTTCCATCCGATGTTGTGATCCGCGCACGAGGCGTCGCCGCTCACTCCGAGGCCGCCGATCAGCGTCCCGTCGCTCGCGTAGAGCGGGAATCCGCCACCGAACACGTTGATCCCCCCGATTCGGCCGCCGATCATCGGATCGTGATCGGTTCCGAAGTCGGCCACGTTCCCGCGGTAGGCCACGTCCGGGTCCACCGGGTTCGATTCCTGGAGCCCGAAGAGCGTGCCGCCCGGCTGCGCCGCCGCGTAGAGATTCGCGCTCGAGAGCGCGAGCCCCGGAAGGCTGAACGCGTTGCCGGTATTCGCCTTCTGGGCCGAGATGACGCGGCTTCCCTGCCACTGATCGCCTTCCTTTTCGCCGGTGTACGCAACGGCGACGACCTTGCCGCTGCGATCGACCACGGTGGCCCACATGTCGAGATTGAATCCACCATTCGGGGTACCGCGCGCGAACTCGAGCGCCGCCTGGAGCTCGTCGTGCGTCGGCAGGCGCGCGTCCGACCGCTGGCGGTTGGTGTTCGCGGTGATGCTCGAGTCGCTGGAGCACGCCATGACAGCCAGGAGTGCACCAAGGGCAAGGGTGGTGCGACGGGTGAGAGCGGGTCCTCGGGTGGTACCGCGGGTTGAGATGATGCGAGTCATACGTCCTCCTGGGGGACGTGGGATAGTGGGCGCGCGGAAGTCCGCGCGAGCGATACTGCGCAGACCCGTGCCCGGATGCCAGGCCCGCACTCGTGCTTCCTTGTAGAACGTGAAAGCGCTCCGGAAGCGGACATCGCCGCCCATTAGTTTGCTCGGATGCGAAATCATCACGTGGGTGTCGCGCCGATCGCGGGCGCGTGTGTGCTCGCCGCGGTCACCGCGTGCGCGCACGTCGCGCTCCCCCGCACCGATCCCATACCAGTCGACGCCGCGCTCTCGATGCGGCTGGAGCCCGCCGCGCGCACGCTCGATTCCGCGATCGCCGCTGGCGCCGCTCCCGGCGCCGTGCTCGCGGTATCGCTGGGCGGACGGCACTTCGAGCACTCGATCGGCCAGCTCGCGGTCGATGATCCACGTCCGCCGGATGGACGCACCATCTACGACATGGCATCGCTCACGAAGGTGGTCGCGCTCACCACCCTGGCGATGATGGCGGCGCACGAGCATCGCATCGAGCTCGACTCGCCCGTGGTGCACTACCTCCCCGAGTTCGGGCGCGGAAGCGGCGAAAAATCACGCGTGGTCGTGCGCGACCTCCTGCTGCACGACAGCGGACTGCCGCCCGATCCGGTGCCACCGCTCTGGATGCATCCCGGAAGCAGGAGTGCCGGGCTCGAGGAGGCGCTCGGCGCGAGCCTCGACACCGTTCCGGGCGCGGTCTTCGTCTACTCGGACTTGAGCGCCATCACGCTCGGCGCGATCCTCGAAAAGCAGTATCACGAGCGGCTCGACGCACTCTTCGCCGAGCGCGTGGCGCGGCCGCTTGGGTTCACGCGCATGCGCTTCCTCCCTCCCCGCGAGTGGCGCGACGAGATCGCCTCAACCGAGATCGAGGCGGTGCCCGGCCGACCCACGACAGCGCTGCGCGGTGAGGTGCACGACGAGAACGCGTGGCGCCTCGGTGGTGTCTCCGGCCACGCGGGACTCTTCAGCGATGCGGACGATCTGCTGCGGTTCGGGGAATGGGTGCTCGCGGGCGCCACGGGGCGCAGCTACGCCGGCCCGCTGCAGCCTCCGAGCGAGCTCGTGACGTGGACGCTGCGCCAGAATCAACCCGCGGGCTCATCACGTGCGCTGGGCTGGGACACGCCCTCCGAGAATTCATCGGCCGGGCACTACATGTCCGGGCTGAGCTTCGGGCACACGGGCTACACCGGCACCTCGATCTGGATCGACCCCACGCGCGACATCGTGGTCGTGCTGCTGACCAACCGCGTGAACCCCACCCGCGACACGCCGAAATTCGGAATGCTTCGCGCGGTCGTTGCCGACGCAGTGATGACGAGCCTCTTCCCGGACGTGCAGCCCAGATAGAGGCCCGCCATCGGCCGGCGATTTATCTCGCTTGCCGAATCGATGCCACCGTCCTGGGCGGACGAATCTCCTTCGCCTGCGGCTGGATCGGCGGCTTGCCCAGCTTCTGAAGCTTGTCGTTGATCTTCGGAAGCTCGACGGCGAGGACGCGCTTGTACGCCACGAGATTCTTTTGCAAGACCGGTGCGAACTGGCGGAAGACGCCAACCTGCTGGTCTGTGGGACGAGCGGTCACCGCGGACACCTGCGCCGTGAGCGCGCTGATGCGCTCGACCACGGCGGCGGGATAATTCAGCGCATCCTCATCCGCGCGCAGATGCACCTGATACAACCGCTTCTCGGCCGCCAGGAGTGAATCCCGCAGCTCGGTGGCCGCCGGCGCGAGCGCGATGCTGTCGGCGCCGTGCACGGAAGCGAGCCGGTCGTCCAGCTGCTCGCGCACGTTGCGAATCGTGATGATCGCGGTGGTGCCCGCGTTCACCGTATCGCGAACTCGTTCGAGGAACGCGAACTGCGCCGCAACCTCCGCGGGTGTCGCCTTCACGCGCGGATCTTCCTTGAGCAGAAAGCTCGCCGAGTCCACGTAGCTGCCCACGTGCAGCCGCACCCAATAGCGGCCCGGAAGCGCGATGGGCCCGCTCGTGAGAATGTCCACCATTCCGGCGAAGCCCTGTACTTCCGGATAGCGGAGATTCCATGCAAAGCGGTTGAGCCCCCGCTTGTCGGGTGCGCGCGGCTGAGGCGGCACGCGCTGCGGCCACGGCTTTTCTTCCTCGCCGAGTCCGGACTCTTCGCCGCCGTACACGACCTTCGATGTGTCGGGCTGCTTGCCCGCCTTCGCGAGCGAGTCGTTGCGCACACGTCGCGCGCTGTCCACCTCGACGTGATGCACGCTGTCCGCGTGCACGCTATCCACGCGGGAGAGCGAATCCTGCACACTGGAGAACGACTTGATGAGATGATGCCGCGCATCGAGGATGTCGACAGTCACGAGCTGGCGCGGCTCGGCGAGCGAGTAGTAGATCAGCGCGCCGTCGGGCGGGTTCATTCCCACGGGGCGAGCGGGGTCGGGCTCCTCGGGATTTCCCCAGATCACGCGCCACGCATCCTTCGCCTTGTAGAGATGTGCGGGAGCGCTCGCCGTCTGCTCGGTCATCTGCCGGAGCGGCGAGATGTCATCGAGAATCCAGAATCCGCGGCCGTGCGTCGCGGCGACGAGATCGCCGTCCTTGATCGCGAGGTCGTGCACGGGAACGATCGGCAGATTGCGGCGCAGGGATTTCCACGTCGCGCCGTCGTCGAAGCTCACCCACACGCCGCGCTCCGTGCCCGCGAACAGCAGCCCCTTGCGCACGGGATCTTCGCGTACGACGCGCACGAACTCGGTGGGCGGAAGTCCGCCATCGAGGCGCGACCAGCTCTTGCCGAAATCGGTGGTCTTCCAGATGTACGGCTTCATGTCTTCGAGCTGATACCGATTCACCGCGACGTACGCCGTACCGCGCGCGAAGTGGCTCGGCTCGATGCTCGAGACGCGCGTGAAGTCGCCGAACTGCTTGGGCGTGATGTCGCTCCACGTCGCGCCGGCATCGCGCGAGAGGTGCAGCAGCCCATCATCCGATCCTGCCCACAGCTCACCCTTCGCGAGCGGCGATTCCGCGAGCGCGAAGATCGTCGCATAGTACTCGGCCGTGGTCTGGTCAGAGGTAATCGGGCCGCCCGAGATGCCGAGCGTCGCCGGATCGTGGCGCGTGAGGTCGGGTGAGACCGCGGTCCAGCTCTGTCCCTCGGTGAGCGTGCGGAACAGTCGATTGCCGCCCGCATAGAGCGTGTGCGGATCGTGGGGCGAGAGCAGGAGCGGAGCCGTCCACTGGAAACGGTACTTCGCTTCGCTCGCCGGATGTCCGTCGGGACTTTCGGGCCACACGTCGATGAGCCGCAAGAACCCGGTGCGATGATCGAGGCGGCCGATGAAACCGCTGTTGTCGCCACCGTACGTGATGTCCGGATCATCGGCGCGCGCCTGCACGAAGCCCGCCTCGCCGCTCACGTCGTACCATTCGCTGCGCGGAATGCCGCCGGGAAAGCGACTCGGTCCGCACACGCCCGAGTTGTCCTGCTGCGCGCCGCAGACGCGATAGGGAAAATGGTTCGTCGTCTCGACGTGGTAGAACTGCGCCGTCGAATAGTCCTGGTCCGTCCACGTCTCGCCGCGCGTGTACGACACGCTCGCGCCGCCATCGCTCGACTGGATCATGCGCTTGCCGTCGTTCGACGCGATCCACAGATCGTGGTTGTCGCCGTGCGGTTCAGCGAGCCTGACGAAATGCTTGCCGCCATCGGTGCTCTTCATGAGCGACACGTTCGGCGCGTAGATCAGGTTCGTGTCGACGGGATCCGCCATGATGCGCATGTAGTACCACGCGCGCTCGCGAATGCGGTGATCGCCGTTCACGAATCGCCACGTGGCACCGGCATCATCCGAGCGATAGAGGCCGCCGGAGTCCGCCTCGATCAGCGCCCACACCAGCGACGGCTTGGCGCGCGACACCTCGAGGCCAATGCGCCCGAGCACTCCCGGAGGGAGCCCAGTGTTGTGCGTGAGCTCCGTCCAGTGCTCACCGCCATCCGTGCTCTTGTAGATGCTCGAGCCCGCGCCGCCCGAAGAAAGAATCCACGGCCTGCGATACGCCTGCCAGAACGACGCGTAGAGGATGTCGGGATTGGACGGGTCGACCACCAGATCGGCCGCGCCGGTCGAATCGTTGCGGAAGAGCACCTTCCGCCACGTCTTGCCGCCGTCCGTCGTCTTGAACACGCCGCGATCTGCATTCGGGCCGTACACGTGGCCGAACGCCGCCACCCACACGATGTCGGGATTCGTGGGATGAATGCGCACGCGCGAGATCTGCTGCGTGGCCGCGAGTCCGACGTAGCTCCACGTCTTTCCGTCATCAGTGGATTTGAACACGCCATCGCCGTGCGAGACGTTGCCGCGGATCGCGTGCTCGCCCGTGCCGACGTACACGACATCGGGATCGGACTCGCTCACCGCGATCGATCCGATGGTGCCGCCGAAGTAGCCATCGCTCGCGGGCGACCAGCTGTTGCCGCCATCGGTGGTCTTGAACACACCGCCGCCGGTCGTTCCCATCCAGTACTCGAAGGGACGTTTCGCCGAGCCGGCGACCGCGATGCTCCGGCCGCCGCGAAAGATCCCGATGTCGCGCCAGCGCAGCCCGCGCCAGGAAACCGTGTCTTCGCTGATCGAGCCCGGGTATTTGATCTTCTGCGCGGCGAGTGTGCCGGCGGAGAGAAACGAGAGGAGGGCGACGCACACAAATGACGTCGTCACGCGTTGGAGCTGACGACGAATCGGACGGAGCGACAACTGAGCCTCGGCGACGGGGGAGCCTTCGAGATACCTCCCGTCACGCGACGTGGCAAGTGGGGGGAACGAGCGTGCCCGCACCGCGAAGTCGCTCGCGATGCGGGCACGTGCCTACGGACGCCTGCTCATGCGATCAGGCGGAAGGACGAATGTCTCCTTCGCTCGTGCGAGTGGTGGAGGAACCCGTGGTGCCGGTAGTGGACTTCGATCGATCGTGGCTCAGGGCGCGGACGCGCTCGAGATTCTCGACCACGCCCCGATACTGGCGCTCGACGATCGAGCGCGTGTCCATGGGAAGATCCTTCTTCAGCGCGTCTTCGTACACGTGCGCCGCGTGCTCTTCGCCGCGCTCGCACTCGTTGATGATCGCCTCTTCATTCTTCCCGGTGACCGCCGACTTCAGGTTGATCCATCCACGATGAATGGCGCCACCTACCGTGCCCGACTTGTTCGGATCGCCCCCGAGCCGGCGCACTTCCGCCTTCAGCTCGGCCATGCCGCGCTGGATGTTGGGAAGCCTGCTCAGGAACAACGTCTTCGCAGCTGGATTCTCGACGGATTCGCTCGCGGTCTTGAACCCCTCAATTCCGTCCTGGCACGTCTCGATCAGATCCTCGAGTACCGAGACGACGTCGTCGTTTTTCATTGTCATAGGAGTGCTCCGTGGCCAGATGAATCAGCGTGCGGGGCGCAATGCTGGCCCTTGATGCTCTGCGTCCGCTAGTGAACAGTCGTACCAGCGGGTGCACGCTCCATGCCCCGAGCGAGATCGAGCGCGGACGAGCCCGGTAATCGCGTCCGCGCCCGATGCGCGCTCGGATGCACGCTCAGTTGATTCGCTTGCAGTGAATGCCTGCGAGCACGTCGATGCGGCCGAAGCCGAAGACGCGGTCGGGCACGCGACCGCTCAATGGATCCCCCGTCTGGATGATGCACTGGTCCAGCTTGGTCTTGCGGTCCGGCGTGTCGGACTGGATCACGGCGGCTTCGCCGGCGGCGAGCGGCGCTGCGAAGCTCGTTCCGTCACCGAGCGCGTACGACCGTCCATCGGCGCAATCGGGATTGGAGAAGCTGCGGCAGGCACCGATCACCAGATCCGCGAGGACATTTCCCGCAGCGAAATCCCCGCCTGGCGCGAACACGTCCACACCCGGATATCCGTAGTTCGAGCACGAGGCAAGGTCGTCGAAGGTGCCCGGCTGCTGCGCGCGCGGCGCCGCGATGATGAGCGCGGTCGCGACCAGCGTGAACGCGGAGGAGCGACCTGCAAACGACATGAGAAACCTCGGAGGGGAAACAGATGTCTCCGAAATGGCCTGCGTGCAGAACGTAGTCAGGGGCGCGATTCACATAGCTAAGCTCGCTTCTGCGGCAAATTTCTAATCGCGTACATTGGTCGGCAGCAACACGACGCTCGCTCGCCAGCGAGCCTGCCATCTCGCAAGGAGCTGCCCATGTGGAAGGATTTTCGCGCGTTCATCATGCGGGGCAACGTCATCGATCTCGCCATCGGCGTGATCATCGGTATCGCGTTCGGCGCGGTGGTCAAATCGCTGGTCGACGATGTGATCATGCCGCCCATCGGCCTGGCGACGGGCGGCATTGATTTCTCGAACAAGTTCATCGTGCTGAAGGACGGCGCGGCGGCTGCAGGCCCCTATGCATCCGTCGCGGCAGCGAAGGCGGCCGGCGCAACGACGCTCAACTACGGCATCTTCGTCAACAACGTAGTCTCGTTTCTGATCATTGGCTTCTGCGCATTCCTGCTCGTGCGCGCCGTGAACCGGCTGATGCATCCGCTCGGCGAGACTGCGTCGCCGAAGGTGAAGCCCTGTCCGTATTGTGCGATGGACATTCCGATCGCGGCCACGCGCTGTCCACAGTGCACGTCGCAGCTCGCAGCGGTGTAGCAGCGGCGCCGTAGTAACAGCGGGCTCGCAGGAGATCCGAGCGGCTAGCCGGCGCGCTCGATTCTGGACTCGCGCGCCTGCGCGGGGGTGCCGGGCAGGGGAGTCACCTGCCGCCACCCCCGTTCGGTTCTGCGCCACGTCGAGCCATCGTCGCAGACGACCACCGTCTCGTCGCCGAGCTTGACCGTGCCGACGGGCTTTCGCGGCTTGCGGGTGCGCGTGAAGCTGCGTGTGTCGAGATCATCGGCGATCGCGTCCGCGAGCTCGGCCTCGATGTCGTACTCCGATTGCTCGTCGGCCGGCGTGGACGCTGCCGATGGGACACGATCCGCCTGCGGCTCGACCTCGATGCGAGTCGCCGATTCCGAAGCGCGCCGCGGTGGCGGTTGTGGTTCTGGTTGTGGTTCGCTTCGTGGTTGCGGCACGTTGTCCGCGAGCGGCGGGCGCTCGGTGCGCGTCCAGGAGTCCGGAATGCGCGGGAAGGTCTGCGCGTAGCTCCATGCGCGATTGAGCAGCTCCATTGCGGTGCGATGCTCTTCCTCGAGCGCCTGCGCAAAGTCGGTGCGCGCCTGCTCCAGCGCGCGCGCGTTCTGCTCGGCGCGCTCGCGTTGCATCGTGAGCTCCTTCAGCATCGCGTCGCGCTCGGCAGCCGCGAGCAGATATTGTTCGCGCATCGTCGCCACGAAGGGCTGCGTTGCCGCCAGCTTCTCGGTCATCTCGCGCCGCACCTCCTGCAGCTCGAGCTCCGCCCGCTGGCGATCCCAGTCCACGGCCGCGATCTGCGTGCGGAGCTCGTCGCGCAACGAAGCCGCGCTCTCGCGCTCGCTGCGCAGCGCCTCCGCCGACTGGTTGAGCATCATGCGCGTCGCATCGAGATCCGTCTCGAGACGATCGGTCGTGCGCTGGGCATTCGTGCGCGCGACAGTGAGCTCGTCCTGCAGCGTGAGCATGGCGTCGCGGGCGCTGGCGAGCTCGGACTCGACATGGTGCCGGCGCTCGGCGCTCTCCAGTCGCTCGGACTCGAGCTGTGCGCCGAGCCGCGACTCGACTTCGCTGACATCCGAGCGCGCCGCCTCGAGCGCACGCTGTGTGTCGTCGAGCGTCGCGCGCGCGTGCTCGAGCTCGACGCGCAGGGCGGCAAGATCGCGGCGCGCGTTCGTCAGCTCGATCGCCTGCTCGTCGAAGTGGCGCAGCCGTTCCTGCAGCTCGCCGAATTGATCGCGGAGCTTCTCGGACTGCACTGCGCGCTTGCGCATCGAGTACGAAAAATCCTGACGCGTCTGACGGGCACGACGCGCCCACACGAACGAGGCAATCGCGGCGCCCACGAGCGCCCCGATTCCCGCCGCGATCAGCGAGATCCAGGATACGAGGAAATTTCCGATTTGCACCCACGCTCCGAGTTCGAGAGAGGCACCGATTATGGGGCTATCGCAAGCCCTGTGCAAATCTTTTTGGCGGCTCGTGTAACGAGATGAGCCATGTAATGCATCGTGACTGCTGTTGCGCGCGCGTCGCGCGGATTGTCCTTCCATGGATGGCACGCGTGTGCCCGTGAGAGCCGAGAGGAGCAGCAATGAGTGGACGAATTCGCACGGCGATGGCGTGTACGGGGCTGCTGCTCGTGGCAGCGGCGAGCGCGCGCGCGCAAACCGCATTTCGCGAGACCGGCTCCCTGACTGTCGGCGGCTACCTCGTGTGGGTGCGCGGCACGAATGCCAACGTCGTCCAGCTCTTCGTCGCACACGGATTTCGCGACGCCTTCGCGAAGGCGCACGACATGGATGAGGCGAGGCTGCAACAGTGGATCGACAGCGTGCGAGCGGTCCAACCTGTTCCAGCGGATGATTCGAGCTCGTCGGACGCACAGCTCAGAGGTACGGCGCTGGGTGCGGACGTGACGATGATGCGTCGCGTGGGCGGATCGTACTCGGGACTGCGCGTGCTGGTGAGCGGTGAGGAGCCGATCAGGATGGCGGAGCCCACCGCGCGCGATTTCATCGCGATGCTCGACTCGGCAACCCGGGTGACTCGCGAGCTGTCGGTACCGGCGCCAACGATCATGGCGAGCATGCCGATGCGGGACGTGGTGTCTCCCGCACCAGCGTCTCCGGCACCAGTGCCTCCGGCACCAGTGCCTCCGGCACCAGTGCCTCCGGCACCAGTGCCTCCGGTGACCGCGTCGGCGCCTGCGCCGGAGCTCGTGCTGCCCACGCCGAGCGAGCGTGTCGCGCCGATGGGTGCCGCTCCCGCGCTCTCCGCGCTGCCCGCGCCATCGATCGCGGCGCCGCCGGTGGTCACCGCTGTCGTCGACACCGCGGTGCCCCCACACGTCGAGGTGCCATCGGACAAGCTCATCCGCACGCCGCTCGGACCGTTCACGATTCCCGGCGCGCTGCTCAGCGACCGCGACAAGGAGGCGCAGTACTGCTACACGCAGCTGGGGCTCAAGTACAATCCGGACCTCAAGGGTGAGATCACGGTCAAGCTCTCGCTGCGCACCGATGGCGCGGTGGAGGACGCAGTGGTGGTCAAGCGCAGCTGGCAGGGGATCAGCGCGGGTGAGGTCGAGTCGTGCGTGCGCGCGCTCGCACACGACTGGACGTTCGCGTCGAACGATCCGTCCGTCGCCGATGGTGCCAAAAGCCTGACGTTCAGCTTCGCGCCCTGACGCGCGCGCGTCCACCCGGACGCGAAACACAACGGTCGCTCCTGCCGTAAGGCATTCCGTACCCGCCTTCACCTGGGAGCGCGCATGTTGAGTCTCATCGGAATCGGAATCTCGATCGCGGTCTCCGTGATCGCCTACGTGCAGACGCGCGACTTCGTGCGCCGTCGCCTTCGCTACGTCGACAAGGTTCAAACGCCGATCGCGCCGTGGGTCGCCGGCCTCGCGGTCGCGCTCATCGCGTTGCCGATCGCGGCCTTTCTTCCGTTCGTGGGACTCGGAACCGCGCTCGTGCTCGGCACCAGTGTCGGTACCGCCGTGGCACACGGCGTCCGCGACATCAAGCGCGGCGGATCGGAGCTCTACCTCCCGAAGTAGGCGCGGCACTCGGAAGCGCGTGAGAGCGCGCCCGAGCTTAACTGGCGGAGGTTACACCGGAGAAGCTTGACGACCCCGGAGCCCGCGCGCAGACGGCGCGGGCCTCGAACCCTCATCTACCTGCGGAAATGATCTCGGTTCTCAGGCGCGCTGCACTCGTGGCGACGCTTCTCATCTTCGCGCGCGGCGACCTGCGCGCACAGGGCTCCACGCCCACGCACGGGCTCGACCGTGCGAACATCGACAGCACCTGCGCGGCCTGCGCCGACTTTTACGAGTACGCGAACGGCGGGTGGCTCAAACGCACCGAGATCCCCGCCGCGTACTCCTCGTACGGCACCTTCCGCGAAGTCGCCGATCGGGGCGACGTGGTGCTGCGCAGCGTGCTCGAGGATGCGGCGAAGGGCTCGAGCGACCACGCGACGAACGAGGCCGGCATCTATTACGCGACGTGCATGGACACGGCCGCGATAGAAAGGCAGGGCGTGTCGCCGCTCGAGCCGCGTCTCGCGAGCATCGATGCCATCTCGTCGCTTCCCGCGCTGCGTGCGGAGGTGGCGCAGCTGCAGCTCGTGGGCGTGCCCGTCATGTTCAGCACCGGTTCGGAGCCCGACTTCAGGAACAGCGCACGCGTCATTCTCGCGCTCGATCAGGGCGGACTCGGACTGCCCGATCGCGACTACTACACGCGAACGGATTCCGTCTCGACGAAGCTTCGCAACATGTATCGCGATCACGTCTCCAGACTGCTGGCCCTCGCGGGCGAGTCCACGGCGCAGGCCGAGCACGATGCCGATCGCGTGCTCGCGATCGAGATGCAGCTGGCGAAGGCATCGCTCACGAGCGTCGAGCGCCGCAATCCGAAGAAGCTCTACAATCCGATGTCGCTGGCCCAGGTCGATTCGCTCGCGCCGCATCTCGATTTCTCGACCATTCTTCGCGACGTGCACGCGCCCGCGTCTTCGATCATTCGCGTGGGACATCCGGAGTTTCTGCGCACGCTCGACTCGATGCTCGTCTCCGTTCCGCTCACCGACTGGAAGGCCTATCTCCGGTTCCACACGTTGAGCGACGCATCGCCGTGGCTGAGCAAGCCATTCGCGGACGAGGCCTTCCGGATGCAGCAGGCGATGACGGGCGCAAAGGAGCAGCTGCCGCGCTGGAAGGAGTGCCTGAACTCCACCGCGGGCAACCTGGGCGAGGCGGTGGGCAAGGCGTACGTCGCGCGGACGTTCACGCCGGAGGCGAAGGCGCGCGCGCTCGCGATGGTGCGCAACATGGAGGCGGTGCTGCGCGAGCGGCTGTCCACGCTCTCCTGGATGAGCGACTCCACACGCAAGTTCGCCCTCGCCAAGCTCGATGCGTTCGTGAACAAGATCGGCTACCCCGACAAGTGGCGCGACTACTCGAAGCTCGAGCTCTCGAAACAGAAGCCGTTCGTGGACAACCGGACGGCCGTGTTCGACTTCGAGAGCAAGCGCGATCTCGCCAAGGTGGGGAAGCTCACCGACCGCACGGAGTGGGGGATGACGCCGGCAATGGTCAACGCGCAGTACAATCCGCTCTCGAACGACGTGACGTTCCCCGCGGCGATTCTGCAGCCGCCCTTCTTCGATCCCAACGCGGACGATGCGGTGAATTACGGCGGCATGGGCGCGGCCATTGGCCACGAGATGACGCACGGCTTCGACGACCAGGGGCGCCAGTTCGACGCGCAGGGCAATCTCAGGGACTGGTGGACGCCGGCGGACTCGAAGGCGTTCGACCAGCGTGCGCTCCTCGTGCAGCGACAGTTCGACAGTTATGTCGTGCTTGATTCGCTTCATGTGAACGGCAAGCTGACGCTCGGTGAGGACATCGCCGATCTCGGTGGACTCAAGATCGCCTACGAGGCGCTCGAGCGTTCGTTTTCGGGAAAGCGGCCTCCGCCAATCGATGGCTTCACGCCCGAGCAGCGGTTCTTTCTCTCGTGGGCGCACGTCTGGCGTACCAAGGCGCGTCCCGAAGCCGAGCGGCAGCAGGTGCTCACCGATCAACATGCGCCGGCGCACTGGCGCGTGAACGGTCCGCTGGCGAACATGCCCGAGTTCGCGAAGGCTTTCGGCTGCAAGGCCGGCGAGGCGATGGTGCGACCGGATTCGCTGCGGCCGCAAATCTGGTAGCCCGGATCGCACACTGGCGACAACAAGGCCCGGCTCGGATGCCGGGCCTTTTTGCGGCCAACAGATTGTAAAACAGTGTCAACAGACCATTGCGAGTGGCGGAACGCGCGATATGTTCCTGCTCCCGCAGTGATGTTTCACCCGCGGCAACGATCTTCACGACGAAGATCCGCATCATCTTCCCCCCTCGGAGGACGGCTCATGACACTCCCCCGGTGTGCATTGCGCCACCAGTCAGCATCGAGCACGCGCGCACGCCAACCATCAGGGCGTCGGTGGTTCTCGTCGCTCGCGGTGGCTGCGGCGCTCTGCTCCGCCATCTCGAGTACCGCGCTTGCCCAGACCGCCTCGATCTCCGGCACCGTCACCGATCCGACGAGCGCGCCGATCGTTGCGGCCCAGGTCTCGATCCCCGGCACCCGGTTGGCCACGGCCACGGATGCAAACGGCCGCTTTCACCTTACCGGCCTCACCGACCCGGTCGGAACGGCGGTCACGCTAGTCGCCCGCCGCATCGGCTACTCGTCGTCGACCGTGCAGGTGCACGTCGGAGACGAGAACGTCACCATCAAGCTCACGCAGGCGGCGGTCGCGCTGAACGAAGTCGTCGTCACCGGCACCCCGGGCAGCACGGAGCGGCGGGCGCTGGGCGTGGATGTCGCGCAGATCGACGCGTCGACGCTCGTGAAGAAGGCGCCGATCAACGACGTGCAGTCGCTGCTCAATGGGCGCACACCCGGTGTGACGCTGCTCAACAACTCGGGCGTCGTCGGTGCAGGCTCGACGGTCCGCATCCGCGGCGTCTCGAGCTTCTCGCTCACGAACCAGCCGCTCATTTACGTCGATGGCGTTCGCGTCGACAACTCGCAGTCCACCGGTGTGCAGAACCAGAGCTTCGGTGCCGCGACCACGACGCGCTGGAACGACTTCAATCCTGATGACATCGAGAGCATCGAGATCGTGAAGGGCCCCGCCGCGACGACGCTCTACGGAACCGAGGCGGCCAACGGCGTGATCCAGATCATCACCAAGAAGGGTGCGATCGGAAAGACCGCGTGGGACTTCAGCACGCGCCAGGGCGCGAACTGGTTCCACAATCCGCAAGGACGGCTCTGGCGGAACTTCGACGTCAATGCCGCGGGCGACACGATCAGCGAGACGTACTCCGATCTCGAGAGAACGCTGGCGGATTCCGGACTGGGCAAGATCTTCACGACGGGCTATCGGCAGAGCTACAACCTCGGACTCGGCGGCGGGTCTCCGCTGCTGCGCTATCACGTCTCCGGCGGATACGAGAAGAACAATGGCGTCGAGTCCTCGAACAACGACAACCTGTACACCGCGCGCGCGAGCCTCGGTGTGTTCCCGACGGACAAGCTCGACATTGCGGTCGACGCGGGCTACACGGTAAACAAGACGAATCTTGCCGCGGAAGCCGGCTACGGTGGCACGACGTGGACGACGTACTTCGCGGATCCGGCGAACATCGACGACCAGCATCTCGGATTCCTTTCCGGTCTGCCGATCTCCTACCACGAGCAGTATCAGCTCTTTCAGGCGATCAATCGCTTTACCGGCAGCGTCGCGGTGAACCACCGCCCCGTGTCCTGGTTCAACCAGCGCCTCGTGCTCGGCATCGACAACGGATACGAGGACAGCGAGGAGTTGAGCGCGATCCATCACGATCTCTCCTTCTTCTTCGACACGGACGCGGACTCCGGGTTCAAGAACGTCCTCACGCGTGACAACCGGGTCTTCACGTCGAGCTACGTCGGCAACCTGGTGCTACCCGTGTCATCGACGCTGAGATCGACGACCTCGCTGGGCGGCGACATCATCAAGCGCGCCGGCAAGTACGTGAACGGCTTTGGCGCCGACTTCGCCGCGCCTGGGCTCACCTCACTGTCGTCGACGACTGCGCGTCAGGTCACGCAGGAGACGGATACGCTCGACAACACGGTCGGCGTTTTCGCGCAGGAAGAGCTGGCGTGGCGCGACCGCGTGTTCATCACTGGCGGCGTGCGACTCGACAACAACAGCGCGTTCGGCAGCAAGTTTCGGAACGTCTACTATCCGAAGGTCAGCGGATCCTGGGTGATCAGCGAGGAGCCGTTCTTCCATCTTCCGAGCGTCACCACGCTCAAGCTGCGCGCGGCGTACGGCGAATCGGGACAGGCGCCGCTCCCCTATTCCTCGAATGCGACCTTCACTGGAGTGCCAGGCCCCTTTGGCGCCTCGGTGACGCCGTTCAACATCGGCAATCCCGATCTCGGACCGGAGCGCGGCTACGAGACGGAGCTCGGTTTCGACGTGGGACTGTTCCACGATCGGGCGGGCGCCGAGTTCACGTACTACTTCGGCGGAACGAAGGACGCGATCCTGCAGCAGCAGGTCGCGCCGTCGGAGGGATACCCGGGCACGCGCTTCGTGAACGCGGGCGCGCTCACCAAGCATGGCTTCGAGGTCGCGCTGCACGGCACACCGTATCAGACGAAGAACACCGAGTGGACGCTGGGGCTGAACCTGTCGACGGCCGACAACAAGGTGACCGATCTCAACGGAGCCGCCTACCTGCAGGCCTCGACGAACGTGCGTCACGTGGTCGGGTTCCCGGTGGGCTCCTGGTGGGAAAAGCGGGTCACGGGCTCCACGCTCAACAGCGATGGAAGTATCACCGACGTGATGTGCGACGATGGCAACGGCGGCAATGTTGCTTGCGCCGATGCCCCCGTGGTCTATCTGGGGCGTACGCTGCCGAACTTCGAAGGGTCGGCGACGTCCACACTCCGTTTTCTCAAGAACTTCCAGTTCTTCGTGATGGTGGACAGCAAGCGTGGCTACAAGAAGCTGGACGGAAACGCGCGCGTCCGTTGTCACATCTTCGACGAGTGCGAGTCGAACTGGTATCCGGAGGGCTTCGATCTCGCGACGCTGGGTGCGCAGACGAGGAGCACGTACTACAGCGACATCATCAACGACGCCAGCTTCGTGAAGCTTCGCGAAGTTTCTCTTTCCTACACGTTGCCGGAGAGCTGGGCCTCGACGTTCCGCGCGAGCGGCGCGACGATCTCGATTGCCGGCCGCAATCTGCACACGTGGACGAAGTACCCCGGCCTCGATCCGGAAGGGTCGTTCCAGGGCGGCTCGCGCGGATTTGGACAGTGGGAGCAGGACGTGACTCCGCAGCTGATGCAGTTCGTCACGACCATTCATCTCTCCTTCTAGGAGCATCCCACAATGTCACCCGACATTCACAGGCCAACACACATGCAGAGAAACTCAGCGCGCCGTACGCGCACGAAGGCATGGGCATTCTTGTCGATCGCGGTGCTGTGTACGGCACTCGCGTGCAACAACCTGCTCGATGTACAGGCTCCGGATGCGATCGGCACCACGACGATCGAAAACCCCGGAAGCGCTCTGTTGCTCGTGCAGAGCACGATCGGCGACTTCGACTGCGCGCTCGGCGCGTACGTCGTTGCGACGGGTTTGATGAGCGGCGAGCTCCAGGAGACGACGCTCACGGCGTCGCGGTGGTCGTACGACCGCCGCGACATCGATCCGAACGAGACGGCGTATTCGACGAACGATTGCACGTCCCTCGGCACCTACACGCCTCTTTCGACGGCGCGCTTCACCGCGGATCATGCCCTGACGCTGCTGGACGGGTGGACGGACGATCAGGTACCGAACCGCCAGAATCTGATCGCGCATGCCGCAACCTACGGCGGCTACGACCGGATTTTGCTGGGTGAGGCGTTCTGCGCGGCCGCGATCGATCTTGGACCGCAGCTCACGTCGAACGACCTGTTCAATCTCGCGATTGCCAAGTTCGATACCGCCGTCGCCGCAGCACAGGCGGATCCGACGAATCCGGTTGGCGATGGCGACATCCTGAATCTGGCGATTCTCGGTCGAGCTCGCGCAGAGCTCGACGTCGGGAATACCGCGGCCGCAGCAACGGACGCGGCGCTCATACCGCCCGACTTCGAGTACGATGCAACCTACGATGCCGCGACGGATTATCGCACCAATCGTGTCTTTTCCCAGAACAACGGGCACGCCGTCACCGTCGCGCCGGAGTATCGCGGGCTCAACGATCCACGCGTTCCGGTGACCGATGCCGGCCGCCTCGCAGCGGACGAGCAGACGCCACTTTTCCTGCAGGGGAAGTATGCGGATGGCTCCGCGCCGATTCCCGTTGGGAGCTACACCGAAGCGCAGCTGATTCTGGCTGAAGCCACTGGTGGCCCCGGTGCAATCACGATTCTGAATACGCTTCGTGCAGGCGCCGGACTCTCGGCACTTCCGTCGTCGTCCGATCCGGCGGTGATCAAGGCCGACATCGCGCAGGAGCGTGCCCGGTGGCTGTGGCTGCAGGGAACACACCTCTATGATGTTCGCCGCCTGGATCTTCCGCTCGTTCCGGCGGCAGGACTGCCGTACTCCATCACGTACAGCAAGGGTGGCACGTACGGATCGGAAACCTGCATGCCGCTTCCCGCGGTGGAGACGAACAACAATCCCAATGCACGTGGCGGGGGCTGATTCTCGAGGTTCCTTCGCCGCACCAACGAGAAACGGGGAGGCGCGATCTGCGCCTCCCCGTTTCGCACCCGAACATCGCGCCACGCCCGCTACATGTTCTCGATCATCGCCTTGGCGAACTCGCTCGTCTTGAGCAGCGTCGCACCCTTCATCTGCCGCTCGAAATCGTACGTCACGCGCTTCTGTCCGATCGTCTTCTCGAGCGACGAGAGGATGCGGTCCGCAGCTTCGGGCCAGCCCAGGTGGCGGAACATCATCTCGCCGCTCAGGATCACGGAGCCCGGATTCACCTTGTCCTGTCCGGCGTACTTGGGCGCGGTGCCGTGCGTCGCCTCGAACACGGCGTGGCCGGTCTGGTAGTTGATGTTCGCGCCCGGCGCGATCCCGATGCCTCCCACCTGCGCCGCCAGCGCATCCGAGATGTAGTCGCCGTTCAGGTTCATCGTCGCGATCACGCTGTACTCGCGCGGGCGTGTGAGAATCTGCTGCAGGAACGCATCGGCGATGACGTCCTTGATCACCACGCCGTTCGGAAGCGTGAGCCACGGACCACCGTCGAGCTCCGTTGCGCCGTACTCCTTCCTTGCGAGCTCGTAGCCCCAGTCACGGAAGCCGCCCTCCGTGTACTTCATGATGTTGCCCTTGTGGACCAGCGTCACGCTCGGCATCGAATGCGTGATCGCGTAGTCGATCGCGGCGCGGATCAGGCGCTTGCTTCCTTCCTCGGAGATCGGCTTGATCCCGATCGCGCTCGTGTCCGGAAAACGGATCGTCTGCACGCCCATCTCGCCTCGCAGGAAGTCGATCACCTGCTTCGCCTCGGCACTTTGGGCCCTCCATTCGATTCCCGCGTAGATGTCTTCCGTATTCTCGCGGAAGATGATCATGTTCACGTCTTCCGGCGCCTTCACGGGCGAGGGAACGCCCGTGAACCACCGCACCGGGCGCACGCACGCGTACAGATCCAGCTTCTGCCGGAGGGCGACGTTCAGTGATCGGAAGCCGCCGCCTACCGGAGTCGTGAGCGGCCCCTTGATCGACACGAGGTGGTGATCGAGTGCCGCCAGCGTATCATCCGGCAGCCAGTTGTTAACGGCATTCTTCGCCTTCTCTCCGGCGAGCACTTCGAACCACTCGATCTTTCGCGAATTTCCGTAGGCGGCCTTCACGGCGCCATCGAACACCATCCGCGAGGCGTGCCAGATGTCGGGTCCCGTTCCATCTCCCTCGATGAACGGAATGATCGGCTGGGAGGGGACTTGCAGCACCCCGCCCCGCATTGTGATCGTTTCACCCTGGGCGGGTGGCTTCAATGTCTTGTATTCGGGTGCGGTGGACGTCGTCATGAGATCTCGGCTCCTGCGTCGATGAGTGCCAATGCGCGAAATGTGCTGACGGAGCACGTGAACGGCAACGAGGCGACGGCACGCGCGGCGCTGGCGATCGCGAGCGCGTTCGACTCGTTCGTCGCCCGCTTCGCCGCGATCACCCGCGGCGTGCGCGATCGCTTCGAGCGTCGCGACTGGCTCGGCACCCAGGACGATGCGGCCGCGCGTCTCGCGCTCTACCGCACGCACGTGCTGCAGGCGCTCGAGGACGTGCGCCACGAGCTCGGTCCGCTCGCCACGGATGTCGCGACCTGGGAGGAAGTGAAGTGGCTGCACGGCGCGCTGATCGTCGACCGCGACGACTGCGAGATCGCGGAGACGTTCTTCAGCTCGGTCACGCGCCGCGTGTTCACGACGGTGGGTGTGAACACGCACGTCGAGTACGTGCTCTCCGAGACGACTCCCGAGCCTCGCGGCGACGAGCAGCCGATCACGCGCTGCTACTCGCTCGACGGGGGCGTGTCGGCGGCGCTCGACAGGCTGCTCGCTGACCTCGCGTGGAGCGTGCCCTACGCGCACGTCGAGCGCGATGTGGAGCTCGCTGCGGAGCGCGTGGAGCTCGCAATGCGCGCCGCCGCCATCCCCGCATCGGGCGGCGAGCTCGAAGTGCTCGTCCCGGTCTTCTTCCGCAACAAGGGCGCGTACGTCATCGCGCGCGTGAGGAACGGCGACGCATGGATTCCCCTGGTGCTCCCCCTGCTGCACGGCCGGGACGGCATTGTCGTGGACGCCGTGCTCACCACGTCGGACGAGGTCAGCATCGTCTTCGGCTTCAGCTGGTCGTACTTCTTCGTGGAGACCGAGCGGCCGAGTGCGGTGGTGGAGTTTCTCGCCTCGATCATGCCGCTCAAGCGCATCGACGAGCTGTACAACGCGATCGGCTTCAACAAGCACGGCAAGACGGAGCTCTACCGCAGCCTGGTCGCGCACATGGCGCGGCCGGATGCACGCTTCGACTTCGCGGAGGGCGACGAAGGGCTCGTCATGAGCGTGTTCACGCTTCCATCGCTCAACGTCGTGTTCAAGATCATCAAGGATCGCTTCGGGCATCCCAAGCGCATCACCCGCACCGGCGTGCTCGGGAAATATCATCTGGTGTTCGTGCGCGACCGCGTGGGGCGCCTGGCCGATGCGCAGGAGTTCGAGCATCTCGCCTTTCCGCGGCGTCTCTTTCCGGACGAGCTTCTCGAGCACCTGCTCGAAGTCGCGCCGTCGATCGTGCGCGTGGAAGGCGCGCACGTCATCATCGCGCACCTCTACACCGAGCGACGCGTCACGCCGCTCAACGTCTTTCTCCGCGATGCATCGCCCGAGGCAGCGGCCGATGCGATTCTCGACTACGGCGCCGCGATCAAGGATCTCGCCGCCGCCAACATCTTCACGGGCGACATGCTGCTCAAGAACTTCGGCGTGAGCCGGCACGGCCGCGTCATCTTCTACGACTACGATGAGCTCTGCCTGCTCACGGAGTGCAACATTCGCTCGCTCCCCCAGCCTCGCACGGACGAGGAGGAGATGGCGGCGGAGCCCTGGTATTACGTGGGCGAGCTCGATGTCTTCCCGGAAGAGTTCGCGGCATTCCTCGTTCCGTCCGGACCGTTGCGCGACGGCTTCCTGAGCGCGCACGCCGATCTGCTCACGGTGGACTACTGGCGCGGCATGCAGCAGCGGCAGCGCGAGGGGGAAGTGGTGGACGTGTTTCCGTACAAGGCCGGCCGCCGGCTGGAGCGCAAATAGTGGCGAATCCGGACGAATGCGACACGATGATCGTGGGGCTCGGCGCGATGGGCAGCGCGGCGCTCCATCATCTCGCCTCGCGCGGCGTGAAGGTGCTCGGCGTCGATCGCTTCGTCACACCGCACATTCACGGCTCCACGCACGGGCGCACGCGCATCATCCGCGAGGCGTATTACGAGCATCCGTGCTACGTGCCCATCGTGCAGCGCGCGTACGAGCTGTGGGCCGCGCTCGAGAAGGAGATTGGGGAGCGGCTGTTCGTGCAAACGGGCGGTCTGATGATCGGACCGCCCGAAGGGGAGCTCTTCGCGGGCGCGCTGCGCAGCGCGACGGAGCACGGGCTCGCGCACACGATCCTCGAGCCGGCCGAAGTGCAGGCGCGCTTCCCCGGCTTTCGCGTGCCTCGGGGGTCGCTGGCGCTCCACGAGCCCCGCGCGGGGCTGCTCCTGCCCGAGCGGTGCGTCGAGGCGCATCTCGCCCTCGCCCGGCGCGCCGGCGCGACGATCCGCACGGGGATCACGGTGACCGGCTGGACCGCGGATGACGGCGTGCGCATCGCGACGGATGCGGGCGAGCTCCGCGCGCGCACGCTCATCCTTGCGGCGGGCCCCTGGCTTCCGGCGCTCGTGCCCGATCTCGACCTTCCCCTCAACGTGGAGCGCCAGCTCTTTCACTGGTTCGAGCCCGCATCGCATCCGGAGTGGTACGACGCGGCGCACTCGCCCATCTCGCTCATCGAGTACGCGGATGCGCGCTTCTTCGCGACGTTCCCGGATGTCGGCCACGGCGTGAAGGCGGGCATCCATCACGAGGGGGCAGTGATCGACATCGACGCGCCGCGCGCGCCGGCATCCGCGGCCGAGGGAGTGGAGATGCAGGCGCTGCTCGCGCGCTATCTGCCGCAGGCTGCGGGGCGCATTGTCGATCGCGCGACCTGCGTCTACACCAACACTCCGGACCACGATTTTCTTCTCGACCGCCACCCGGCGCATCCGAACGTGATCATCGCGAGCCCGTGTTCGGGCCACGGCTTCAAGTTCGCGAGCGCGATCGGCGAGATCCTCGCGGACCTGGCGACGACTGGCGAGACGAGCTTCGATCTCGGCCCGTTCGCGATCTCACGCTTTCAGGCGCCGGCAACGTGAGCGGGCGCGTCGCCTAGCGCTTTCCGGGCAGCGGCTTCGGGTTGAGCAGTGCGTCCACCGCGCTCTTCGTCTTCGAGTCGCGAAGCGAGCTCGCGATGGCGCGAAGCGATGGGTCGCGCATCTCCGGGGGAAGCTGCGCGATCGCGCGCACGGCCCACTCGCGCACGTAGGGCCGCGCATCGTCGAGCGAGCTGACCAGAGCGGTCAGCGCCGCGCTGTCTCCGCGGACCGCGAGCACCGCCAGCGTGCTCGCCACGCGCGGGCTCACGCCGCGCAGGGAATCGACGCGCGCGGTGTACGCCGGATCGCCGAGTCGCGCGATCGCGTCGAGCGCCGCGTTGCGAATCACGTCGCGATACGAGTCGGTTGCGAGCCCGCGCGCGATCAACGAGCGGCGATTCGCCGGATCGAGCCGAATCAGCACGGCGGTGGCCGCCGCCTGGACGGCGTAGCTCGAATCGCGCATCGCGTCCCTCGCTGCCGCCAGTGCATCCGCGCCCCCAAGAAATCCCAGCGACACCACCGCCGCCTCGCGCACGTGGGCCGAGCTGTCGCGGCGCGCGGCCTCGAGCGCCGCGGTGGCGAGCGAGGCGGGGAAACGCGCGAGCGCCGTCGCCGCCTGCGCGCGCGTGAGCGCGTAGTCCGCGCTCGTGGCCGCGGTGGCGAGCGCGCGTCCCGCGAGGGAGTCGGTGGCGCGGCGGCTCAGCTCCCGGATCGCCCACCACCGGTTCCACAGGTCGGGATCGCGAGCGAGCTGCGTGGCAAGCCATTCGGTTGGCTGCGGAAAGTCCAGCGCCTTGACGATCGTGTTTCCTTCGTCGAACACAATCATGGTAGGCGCAGCCGGGAGCGAGTCGATCACGATCGTCTGCTCGCGCGCATCGAGCTCCGCGTGCTTCTCGATGTTGCCGCGCGCCGTGCCAACCAGCACCGTCACCGGTGCGTGATAGACCGCGGGCGTGGGCGGCCATGCGGAGTCAGCACCGGCGGTATCGCGCTGCGTCTGCCGAACGTCGAGCGAGAGCGCGTGCTTCGTCGAGTCGTATGTCGCGCGCACCGCGATGCGCGGATAGCCGGGCCGGTACATCCAGTCGCTCCAGAACTGCGCGAGGTTCTCACCGGTCGCATCGAGCACCGCGCGGCGGAAGTCTTCCGTGACGGCACTCCCCAGCTGATGGCGTGTGAGAAAGAGATGCATCGAGGCCCAGAAGCGCTCGTCGCCCAGCCTGCGCCGCAGCATGCGCAGCACGAGCGCGCCCTTGGGATAGATGTTGTTCGAGCCCTCCGCCACCAGCGGCATCGAGCGCTCGGCGTCGATGGCGGTGAAGTGCAGGTACTCGTCGAAGTAGAAGTCGTCGCTCGCATGCCGTCCGAGCTTCGCCTCCCAGTAGGCCCCGTTCATGAACTCGGCGAATCCCTCGTTGAGCCAGAGGTGCGACCAGCTCTCCGTCGTTTCATCATCGCCGAACCACTGGTGCGCGAGCTCGTGCGGGATGAGCAGCCAGCGATACCACGGCCGGTCGGCGTACGCGCGTATATCGGGCAGCCAATCCACGAGCTCGGTCGCGCTCACCATCTCCTCGCCGCCGAAGAAGTCGGCGACCGTCGCCTGCGCGTACTTCGCCCACGGATAGCGCACGCCCGTGAGCTTCGTGTAGGTCTCGATGATGTCCGGTGTGTAGCCGAAGAGCGGACGCGCCAGGGCGCTGTCCTCGTGGTACACATAGTAGTCGACGGGCATTCCGCGCCATTTGTCGCGAATGCGCGCGTAGGGCGCGACGGTCATCGAGATGAGATACGTGGACGCGGGTTGGTCCTGGCGCCAGTGCGTCGTGTGTGTGCCGTGCTTGCGCTTCACGTCGCTCACGAGCCTGCCGTTCGACACGACCGTCATGTGCGCGGGCACGGTCGCGATCAGCTCCCAGCTCTCCTTGTCGTTCGGATAGTCGTAGGTGGGAAACCACGCGCTGTTCCCGGTGGTCTCGCCCATGCTCCAGAGCTGCTGCGGCCTGTGGGGCCGCCCGTCGGCGTCGATGAAGGTGAGCCCGTGACCGTTGTCGATCTTCGCGTGGTAGTCGAGCGTGAAGCGCGTGGTGTCGCCGAAGCGCAGTGGCTTCGCCAGATGCACGACGAGCGTGTCGCCCATGTGCGCGGTGCGGAGCGCGCGTCCCGCGGCATCGGTTGCACCGCGTATCGTGATGCCCGCGGCCGCATCGAGCATCACGGAATCGAGCGCCGGCCGCCTGGCTGCGAGGGTGGTCACCACCCGCCCGTCGAGAGAGGCCGAGTCCCAGCTGATGTCCCGGAGCTCGATCCGCTGATGCACGAGATCGTAGTCGTGCGACCGGGTTTCCGCGTTGCCCGGCACCCATGTTGCGGGCACTTGCGCGCGAAGCGGGAGGGCCGAGCCGAGGAGCAGAAGGGAGAGTGCGGTGAAGCGCATGATGGTCGGAATCTTCGCTCGTGCTCGACGCCGCGCAATCGCAGCCATCCCGTTCCCTCGATTCTTTCGTAGCTTTCCACGTGCGCACTCTGCGCATTTCTTCGCACTCGACAATGCATTTTCCCGGCGGCCAGCGCGCCTCCGGCACAGGTGAGTCAGCATGAGCAACGCGACGACAGCACCCGCACCCGACACCTCCACCACGCCCGCGAGCCTGCACGTTTCAGCGCCAGGCTCCGATCTGAGCGTCGACCTTCCCGTGAATCAGGGTGCGATCCGCGCCACCGATCTCCGGAAGATCCCGACCGACGAGGGCGGGTTGATGAGCTACGACCCCGCGTTCCTCAACACGGCATCGTGCAAGAGCTCGATCACGTACATCGATGGCGACGCCGGAATTCTCCGCTACCGCGGGTACCCGATCGAGCAGCTCGCCGGCAAGGCGTCGTTCCTCGAGGTCGCGTGGCTGCTTCGTCACGGCGAGCTGCCCTCGCAGAGCGAGTACGACTCGTGGGTGCACGACATCACGTTCCACACGTATGTGCACGAGAACGTGAAGACCTTTCTGCAGGGCTTCCGCTACGACGCGCATCCGATGTCGATGCTGTGCAGCGCCGTCGCGGCGCTCTCCTCCTTCTATCCGAGCGCGAAGAACATCTACGATCCCGAGGAGCGCAACCTCGCGATCATCCGGCTGATCGCGAAGCTCCCGACGCTCGCGGCGTTCGCGTACCGGCACATCAAGGGCCTGCCGTTCGTCTATCCCGACAACGACCTCTCCTACGTCGAGAACTTCCTGAGCATGGTCGCGCGGATGAGCGAGCCGCAGTACGAGGCGCGCCCCGTGTTCACGCGCGCCACGGAGATCCTCTTCATTCTGCACGCGGACCACGAGCAGAACTGCTCGACCAACGCCGTACGCGCCGTGGGCTCCTCGCACGTCGACCCCTTCTCGGCCGTCGCGGCCGGCATCGCGGCGCTCTACGGCCCGCTGCACGGGGGTGCGAACGAGGCGGTGCTGCGGATGATCCAGGACATCGGCCACGTGAAGAACGTGCCCGCGTTCATCGAAGAGGTGAAGAGCGGAAAGGGAAGCAGCCGCCTGATGGGCTTCGGCCATCGCGTCTACAAGAGCTACGATCCGCGGGCGCGCATCGTGAAATCGCTGGCGGACGAGGTGTTCGCGGAAGTGGGCGTGGACAAGGATCTCGAGATCGCGCTCGAGCTCGAGCGCATCGCGCTATCGGACGACTACTTCATCT
>JAICLZ010000125.1 GCA_025929535.1 Gemmatimonadaceae bacterium | reverse complement strand
GTGGCTAACGACTCATTCACCTGCACAGCATTCTACGCCCTTACCCCAAAACCCCGCAACTACTGCAACAATATCTGCTACTCTCGATCCAGCCGATCTGCCGGACTCCGCACCCCCAACCGCCCTCGATTTAGCACGTGCGTGTAGATCATCGTCGTGCTGACATCCGAGTGCCCAAGCAGCTCCTGGAGGGTGCGGATGTCGTAGCCATCCTCGAGCAAATGCGTCGCGAACGAATGGCGTAAGGTGTGGCAGGTGGCGCGCTTGATGATTCCCGAGGCGCGAACCGCTGCCTGCATCGCACGCTGCATGGCCGTTTCGTGGATATGATGGCGCTTCTCGATTCCCGAGGATGTGTCGCGATAGCGCCGTGTCGCCGGGAAGATCCATTGCCAGGCAAGCTGCGTCGCCCAGTCCGGTGCTTTTCGTTCCAGCGCGTCCGGCAGCACCACACGACCGGCGCCCTCCTCGATGTCTCGCGCATGCAACTCACGCACATGCTGCAATTGCGCCAGCAGGGGTTCCCGAGCGGTCGTTGGGAGCATCGTCACGCGATCCTTGCCACCCTTGCCGCGCCGAAGGCGAATCTCTCCCCGATCGAAATCGATGTCCTTCACGCGTAGGCTCAGGCACTCCATCAGCCGCAGGCCGGATCCGTAGAGTAGAAGCGCAATCAGTTGTGGCGTGCCATGCAGATGCTCCAGCAGGAGACGCACTTCTGCTCTCGTCAATACCGATGGAAGATGGGTCGGCGCGAACGACCGCAGCGCGCTGCGCAAATCGCTGATCTCCATGCGCAGCACCTCGCGGTACAATAGCCTGAGGGCGCTGAGCGCCTGCATCTGCGTCGACCGGGAGACGCGCCTCTCGGCGGCCAAATGCGTCAGGAACGCAACGATCTCTGCCTCGCCCAGCTCTGCGGGATGACGCATGCGGTGATATCTGACGTAGCGGATGATCCAGGCGGTATATGACTGCTCGGTGCGCGGGCTTAACTGGCGAGCACGCATGTGACCGCGCACCCGCGTCAGCAGCCGCGGCTTCGACTCAGAGCTCGGCCTTTCTACGACTGGTTCGTTGGACATACTCGAATGTCGTGGTGTTCGGCCCAGTTGTCACAATCGAATTGCTGCCGCTGACGCTCCCACCCGCCCCACCCTGCTCCGGAATCCTCTTCGTCGGCTACGCGCTGTTCGAGGTGCCGAGCAATTTGCTGCTCGCGCGCGTGGGGGCGCGGTGGTGGATCGCGCGCATCATGTTCACGTGGGGCGTGATCGCCGTCGCCATGGCGCTCGTGCGCGCACCGATCCAGTTCTACGTGCTCCGCTTCGTCCTCGGCGTTGCGGAAGCGGGCTTTTTTCCAGGGGTCGTGTACTACCTGAGCCAGTGGTTTCCGTCGGACGTGCGCGCCCGCGCGTCGGCTCGGTTCATGGTCGCCATCCCGCTCGCCGGTGTGCTTGGTGGCGCCATCGGCGGCTCGCTGCTCGGGCTCGACGGCCGACTCGGCCTCGCGGGATGGCAATGGCTCTTCGTCGCGGAAGGATTGCCCTCGATAGGCGCCTCATGGCATCCCGCCGCTGCGCACACTCGTGGATCCCATGGTCTGGCTCGTAGCGCTTCCCTACTTCGCGTGCGCAGTGGCGTACTACGGGTACCAGTTCTGGGGACCGACGATCATCCGCGACGCGCTGCGCACGAGCGACACCGCAACCAGTTTCGCGAGCGGTCTGGTTGCTCTCGTCACGGCAATCGTGATGCTCGTGAACGCCGCGCACTCCGACCGCACAAACGAGAGAATCGTGCATGTGGCGTGCGGTGCATTGGTGGAGACGCTCGGCTTCCTCGGTGTGGCGCTGTTGCCGTGGCCTCTCGCGAAGGTCCTCGCGATTGCGCTCGTGCCGATCGGAGCCCTGATGTTTCTGGCGCCGTTCTGGTGTCTCCCGCCCATGCTCTTCCGCGGCACCGCGATGGCGGCCGCCATCGCGCTCGTCAACTCCATCCAGAGTCTCGGCGGTTTCCTCGGGCCCAACATCATCGGCGCCCAACATCATCGGCGTCGCGAAGACGCTCACCGGCGGCACGACGGGCGCGTTCCTGGTGCTCGCGTCGTTCGGCATTCTCTCGGCGGCCAGCCTGCTGGTGCTGCGTCGTCACCCGGCGTTTCGCGCGCCGCCAGGAATCGGTCCGCTCATCACTCGGACGTTTGCGCGCGCCCGTGTCGGATCTGCCTAGCCATCGGGCGCTCCCCATCCGCCACCACCCGGCGTCTCGATGGTCAGCACATCGCCAGCCGTCAGCTGCACGCGACATTTCGAAGGCAGCTCGCGTCCATTCAACAGATTCCGTCCCGTGGCCCCGCTCGCACCACCCGCAGCACCGGCCGGCGCGCGCCGACGCCGCTCCGTGAGCAGCGTGACCGTGCACGGCTCGAGCGCGCGATAGCGGCGCACCACACCGTCGCCGCCCGCGTGCACCCCCGCGCCACCACTGCCCCGGCGAATCGAGTACTCCTCGATCCGAATCGGGTACGCCCATTCGAGTGATTCGATCGGCGTGTTGCGCGTGTTGCTCATCCCAACGTGCACCGCGCTCGGTCCGGGGCCGCGCGACGATGCGCCCTGCCCGCCGCCGAGTGTCTCGTAGAACGTCCATCCGTCGCCGCCGAATGTGATGTTGTTCATCGTTCCCTGCCCCTGCGCAGGCACGTCGAGCCCCGCGCTGGCGAGCGCGGCAAACAACGTGTCCGTGATGCGCTGCGACATCTCGACGTTGCCCGCAGCAACCGCCGCGGGCCACCGCGCGTGCACCGCGCTTCCGGGCTCCGCGACGATCTCGATGGCGCGCGCGATGCCATCGTTCGTCGGCACATCGTCCGGGAGCAGCGTGCGCAGCACGAACACCGCGGCCGCGCGCGTCACCGCGAGCGGGCAGTTCACGTTTCCGCGCACCTGTTTCGCCGTTCCCGCAAAGTCGAGCACGAGCCGATCGCCGCGCGCACGCAGCGCGACGGCGATCGTCACCGGATCGTCCGTGACTCCGTCGCCTTCGAGCGTGTCGGTCGCGCTGCCGGTGAGCGTGCCGAGCGCGCGGATCGCCGCTTCGGCGCGGCGAGCGGTGTAGTCGATGAGCGCGCGGCCCGATGCAGCGACGCGCTCCCGTCCCTCGCGAGCGATGAGCGCGCGCAACCCGCTCGCCCCCGCCCCGCACGCCGCGAGCTGCGCTCGCAAGTCGCCGCTCCGCTCGGCCGGCGTGCGCACGTTCGCGAGAATCACGGCGAGCACGTCCTCCCGAATAGCTCCG
>JAICLZ010000122.1 GCA_025929535.1 Gemmatimonadaceae bacterium | reverse complement strand
GATACGCGCAGGGTGCTCGAAAGCGGAGTCAATCCCATGGCGAATGACAGCGCGGCAAACGCGACACCACGCGGCGGACTCGAGACGATGATCGGTCTCGCGCTCGGCGCCCCCGAATTTCAACGGAGATAGAGCATGCAGCGACGTGTCTTCCTGAAATCGGGCGCACTGGCGCTCGTGACGATGGGGCTCTCGCCGTCATTCCTGAAGCGCACGGTGTACGCGCAGGGGCTGCCGCCGGCGCGGAAGGGGAAGGTGCTGATCTGCCTGTTCCAGCGCGGAGCGGCGGACGCGCTCAACATCGTGGTGCCGCACGGGGAGCCGGAGTACTACGCGCTTCGCCCGAACATCGCGATCGCCCGGCCCGGTGCGAGCGGTGGCGCGATCGATCTCGACGGATTTTTCGGGCTGCATCCGGCCATGGCTCCGCTTTCGCCACTATGGGAGCGCGGGATGCTCGCGCCGGTGCACGCCGTAGGCAGCCCGAGCAGCACGCGCTCGCACTTCGACGCGCAGGACTACATGGAGTCGGGCACGCCGGACGTGAAGGGAACACCGGATGGTTGGCTCAACCGCTTTCTCGCGGCGAAGGACACGTGCGCCGAATGCGAGCTGCCGGCGTCGCCGTTCCGCGCGGTGGCGCTCGCGCAGCAGACGCCGCGCATTCTGGAAGGCCCGGCACCGACCATCGCGATGTCGAGCCTGGATGACTTCACGATTCGAGCAACCGGCTCCGATGTGCAGCGACTCGAAGCGCTGTATCGCACCGGATCCGCGGACCTGATTCACGGCGCCGGCACCGAGACGTTCGATGCGGTGAAGATGCTGAAGGCGGCTGATCCGCAGCGGTATGCACCGGAGCACGATGCGAACTATCCGAAGTCGCCGTTCGGACAGAGTCTCAGGCAGATCGCGCAGCTCGTGAAGGCCGATGTCGGGCTGGAAATCGCCTTCGCGGACGTCGGCGGATGGGATACGCACGTGAATCAAGGTGGCGCAACCGGCCAGCTCGCCAACCGGCTGAGTGATTTTTCTCAGGCGATCGCGGCGCTCGTCACCGATCTCGGCGATCGAATGGACGATGTCGTGATCATGACGATGTCGGAGTTCGGGCGCATGGCAAAGCAGAACGGAAACGGCGGCACGGACCATGGCCACGCGGGTGCGCTCTTCGTGATCGGCGGCCGCGTGCAGGGGCACAGGGTGCATGGAAAGTGGCCGGGGCTCGCGCCCGAGCAGCTCAACGAAGGGCGCGATCTCGCACTGACGACTGATTTTCGCGCGGTGTTCGCGGAAGTCGCGCGGACGCATCTCGGTGCCGTGCGCACCGATGCGCTCTTTCCGGGATTCACCGGCACCGCTACGGTGGGCGTGGTGTAAATATTCGTATGCGGTGCGGAGTATCGACGCCTTCATGTCGATCGTCTCCGGCAAGACTACCATTGCGCGCCGGGATGATTATCCTTCCGGCCCACCCCGGCTCCTTTCAAGGACATCAATGTTTCGCGCTCGCTGCACGATCGCTTCACTGCTCCTGGCCGCAGCCGCGTGCCGGGGCGCCTCACGAAACGCCGCAATCGCGTCAGTGGTGCACGGAGAGATAGTGAAGGGAGCGGTGGAGCATCGCACGCCGAACGAGCTCGGACGCATCCCCATCCTCGAGTACCACCTGCTGGGCGACAGCGATACGCGATGGCACGTCGAGCGGAATCACTTCCGGCGCGATCTCGAGCGGTTGTACGCGAGCGGCTACCGGCCGGTGACCGTCTCGGAAGTGATCGACAGGAAGATCGATCTTCCCGCAGGTCTCTCGCCGGTGGTGTTCACCTTCGATGATGCGGGTCCGTCGCAGTTCAGCTACATCGATCACAACGGCACGTTGGAGATCGATCCGAACAGCGCCGTCGGGATCTGGATCGCGTTTCACAAGGAGCATCCGGACTGGCGGAACAAGGCGACGTTCTGCGTGCTCTCGGGCGGGGCCGCGGGGCATTCCTTCTTCGGCGACAAGGGAATCGAGGGGCAGAAGTCGGAGTGGCGATTCCGGAAGATGAAGTTTCTCGCCGAGCAGGGGTTTGAGTTGTGCGGGCACACGCTCTGGCACGCCAACCTCGGCAAGTACAGCGATGCGGTGGTGCAGGAGCAGATCGCGCGCGGCACGTTGGCGATCGATTCCGCGGTGCCCGGCTATCGCGTGCGCACGTTCGCGCTCCCCCTTGGCGTGTGGCCGAAGAATCGGGCGCTCGCGGTGTCGGGCGAGTGGAAGAATCCCCGCGGCGGCAAGGTCACGCACTACGCCTTCGACGCGGTGCTCGAGGTATCCGGAGGGCCGATACGGAGCCCCTACGATCCGGCGTTCGATCCCAAGCGGCTCACGCGGATCGAGATCTTCGCGAGCTCGCTGGAGCGGGCGCTCGACCAGCTCGAGCAGAGCGGGAGCCGCTACGTGAGCGATGGCGATCCGGCGACGATCGCGCGACCGGCGGCAACGACGAAGGTCGTGCTCGGGCGCGCGGCTCACTGACCGTCGCGCGCGCTGTTCAATTATTGGTCACTGCCCAGAAACTGCGTCGATTTCGAGGGATAATCAAAAGATTGTCCTAAAATGTCATGCGAAAGTCCTAAAATTGTGCTTGTTGCTACCGATACTGACTTGCAAGTTGGACGCTCGCCCAAGGCGAAACGACCGAGGATGGAGGAGTAAATGAGCAGCAACGCGCGATCGCTTGCCCACATGCCCTATTTCGAACAGCTCTCATCGCTGGCGGATGGCTGCGCCGAGTGGCGGAGTGCGAGCGCCGCGCTGGTGGTGCTGAGGCTGTTCGACAACTGGATGCAGGGCGGTGCCGAGGTGGTCGCCGAGGGAGCGCCTGGATTGCAGGCGGTGCGCAGCCAGATCGCCTCGATGGATGTGCGGGACGCCAATCGGCGCCTGCTGGGCAGCATCGTCGAATCGATGGTGGCGGCACAGGCGCCTCGCATCGTGACGGTGGCGCCCAGACTGATGGCCTATGGGCGCGCGCTGCAGCATGCGGCGAGCTGGCCGATGGCGGCTGACGTGTACCGCACGGTGCTCGCGTACGCGACGCCCGTGGAGAGCTCGGAAACGGTCATCGCCGCGAACATTCAGCTGGGGCGCTGTCTCCGCGTGCTCGCGGAATGGGACGAAGCGCTCGCGTGCTTCGGCTCGGCGTCGCAGGTCGCGTCGATGGTTGGCGACGTGATGAGCGTTCTGCGTGCGCGAATCCAGGAAGCGAACGTCGCGATCGACCGCGGAAATCTGCCGTACGCGGAAACGCTGCTGGACGCGACGATCCAGCAGGCGAACGAGTCGGGGCTCTCGGAGATTCGGGCGACTGCAATCCACGATCG
>JAICLZ010000119.1 GCA_025929535.1 Gemmatimonadaceae bacterium | reverse complement strand
CTCGCCTCGTTCGTCACGCCGCCGTTCCTCGGCGCCTTCGCCTGGGTGCTGCTCGGCGGCCCCAACGCGGGCCTCATCAACCAGTGGTATTACGCGCTCACCGGCCAAAAGCCGTTCGAAGCGGCGCCGCTGATCAACATTTTCTCGGCGTGGGGCATGGTGTTCGTGATGGCGTTCTACACGTTTCCGTATGTCTTCACGTTCGTCGCCAACAGCCTCGACATGATCCCGTCGGAGCTCGAGGAAGCGAGCGCGATCTTCGGTGCGAGTCCTCGGCGTACCGCACTCAACGTGACTTTGCCGCTCGCAATGCCCGCATTGCTGGCCAGCTTCATCGTCGCGTTCCTGCAGTCGATGACGCTCTTCGGCGTCCCCGCGATCCTCGCCCTTCCGGCCCGGGTAGACACGATGACGACGAAGATCTGGAGCCTCTTCCAGTTTCCTCCGCAATTGGGTCTTGCCGCGGCCGCATCGTTGCCGTTGCTGCTGGTCACCGCGCTGTTGCTGCGCGCGCAGCAAGTGATCATGGGACGCCGCGGCTACTCGATCATCGGCGGGAAAAGTACCGGCATGCGTCCGGTGAAGCTCGGCTGGTGGAAAGTCCCGGCCCTCGGCCTCTTCGCGGTCGTGCTCGGATGCTCGATCGTGCTGCCGTATGCGGTGCTCGCGCGCACTGCGTTCGTCAGGAACTGGTCGGCGCCGATGTCGGGCAACCTCTCGCTCGAGCATTGGCGGTTCGTGTTCCTCGAGTTCAGCCAGACCCGGCTTGCTTTCGTCAATACGTTCATCCTCGGAGCAACCGCCGCGACAGTGGGCACGATCCTCGTCGTGACCGTCGGTTACTTGAGCTTGCGCCGCGTCGTCTGGGGACATCGCTACCTCGCCTTCCTTGCCACGGCCCCCGTCGCGATTCCGGGCATCGTGCTCGGGGTCGGACTGTTCCTCGCCTACACCCATCCTCCTCTCGTGCTGTACGGAACCCTCGCGATCATCTTCCTCGCCTACATCACCAAGGAAATGCCCGTCGGCTACCAGCAGGTGTCCTCCTCGCTCAAGGCCGTGCATCCGGAGCTGGAGGAGGCGGGCCGCATCTTCGGGGCGACGCGGCTGCGCACGTTGTGGGAGATCACCGCGCCGCTCATCCGCAATGGCGTGCTCGCGACCTGGATTCTCATCTTCATCGGCGCAATTCGCGAGCTGTCGGCGACCATCCTGCTCTTTACCGCGAAGACCAAGACGATCTCGGTGACGATGTTCGATCTGCGCGAGAGCAACGACTGGGGTCCGATCGCGGTGCTCTCCCTCACGATGCTTGCGCTCTGCTTCGTGCTCATCACGCTCATTCACCATTTCACCGACCGAAGGCGGACATGACGCTTCCCCTCCTCGGCTTGATTCCCGGTGATCCTACGGGCATCGGCCCCGAACAGTGCGCGCGGATCCTGGCTGACCGGCGTCTCGCCGACGCCGCGCGGCTGCTGGTCATCGGCGACGTGCGCGTGCTCGAGCGGGGCGCACGGCACGCCGGCGTTGCGCTCGCGCTTCGCCGCGTTGCGCAACCGGAGGACGCGGATTTCGCCGGGCCCGCCGTGCCCGTTCTCGATCTTCGCAATTACGATCCCGTGGCTATTCCACAGGGTGCGATTTCGAGCGAATCAGGGCGCCTCACGGGTGACACGCTGAAGCGCGCCATCGATCTCGCGCTCGCCGGGCGGCTCGACGGCATCACGTTCGCCCCGCTCAACAAGGCCGCTCTTCACGAGGGAGGCTGGAAATTCAACGACGAGCACCAGATGTTCGCCCACCTGACGGGGCACACGGGCTATTTCGGCGAGATGAACGTGCTCGACGATCTCTGGATGTCCCGGGCGACTTCGCACGTGTCGTTGCGAACCGCCATCGACCAGCTCGACGCGAGGCGGATCGACGATGCGCTCACGCTCGCCGACCGGACGATGCGCGGCGCCGGGTTCGCGCGGCCGCGCATCGCGGTGTGCGCGCTCAATCCGCACGCCGGCGAGAACGGCCTTTTCGGCCGCGACGAGATCGATCTCATCGCACCTGCCGTCGCCAAGGCCGCCGCGCGCGGCATCGCGTGCAAGGGGCCGTATCCGGCGGACACCGTGTTCATCAAGGCTTTCGCGGGCGAATTCGACGGCGTGCTCTCGATGTATCACGACCAGGGCCAGATCGCCACCAAGCTCAAGGGCTTCAATCGCGGCGTGACCGTGACCGCGGGGCTCGCGACCGTGTTCACGACGCCCGCGCATGGCACCGCGTTCGACATCGTCGGGCAGGGCAAGGCAACGACCGGCGCGCTCGAACAGGCAGTGCGCCTCGCCGCGCGGCTCGCAGCCGCGAACGTACATCGCGCACGCGCAGCCTGAACTCCTACTTCGAAGACACCATCGCAACCATGGCAGCACACGACACCGGCACGCATCCCATCACCGACGAGGTCGCAGGCTTCGTGATGTCGACCCGCGCCACCGACATCCCGACGGACGCGGCGCATCTCGCGAAGCGCTCCGTGATCGACGGCATCGGACTCGCGTTTGCCGGTGCACGGGCAGAGTGCGGCCACATCGCGCAGCGCTACCTGGCGGAACTCGGCCTTTCCTCCGCGCACGGTTCCACCGTCATAGGCACGCCAATGAAAGTGCCCGCGCGCTTCGCGGCGTTCGCCAACGGTCTCGCGATTCATGCCGACGATTACGACGACACGCAGCTTGCCGTGGCGAAGGACCGGGTCTACGGCCTCCTCACGCACCCCACGGCCCCCGCGCTGCCGCCGGCGCTCGCAATAGGTGAGCGCGACCATCGCAGCGGCGCCGACGTGATGCTCGCGTACCAGCTCGGCGTCGAGGTCGAGTGCAAGGTGGCCGAGGCGATCATGCCGCGCCACTACCAGCATGGCTTTCACAGCACCGCCACGTGCGGCTCGATCGGTGCCGCGGCTGCCGCCGCGCGGCTGCTCGGTCTCGATCGCGACGCGACGCGACGCGCGATCAGCATCGCTGCGACGCAAGCCGGCGGCCTGCGGGAGAATTTCGGCACCATGACCAAGCCGTTCCACGCCGGCCGCGCGGCGGAGAACGGCATGGTCGCCGCACAGATCGCGGCGCTCGGCTTCACGGCCTCGCCCAACGGACTCGAGGCGGATCGTGGCTTCTTCCGCGCTGCGGGTGGAGGGTATGCACCGGAGATGATCGAGGGCAGGCTCGGCGACCCCTGGACGTTCCAATCGCCCGGCGTGTCGATCAAGCCGCATCCCTCGGGCTCTCTCACGCACCCGGGCATGGCGGTGATGATGGAATTGATTCGCACGCACGACATCCGGGCCGA
This sequence comes from Gemmatimonadaceae bacterium, assembly GCA_025929535.1. Taxonomy (GTDB): domain Bacteria; phylum Gemmatimonadota; class Gemmatimonadetes; order Gemmatimonadales; family Gemmatimonadaceae; genus FEN-1250. The sequence goes on along the minus strand of JAICLZ010000119.1, from coordinate 232 downwards.
TCAGGTCAGGCACGTGCGCGTCGGAACCAACCACAACATGCCCAACGCGCTGATTCACCATCGCCCGAAGAACGAGCTTCAGGCCAAGTTCTCGATGGAGTTCTGCATGGCCATCCTGCTGCTCGAGCGCCGTGGCGGCCTGGAGGAGTTCACCGACGCCGTGGTGAATCGCCGCGACGTGCAGGCGATGATCGCGAAGGTCGATTTCGGCGTGAACGCGGAAGCCGAGGCT